>DASUXY010000028.1:0-41647 GCA_036377675.1 Bacillota bacterium | reverse complement strand
TATGATGTCCATGCGTTGCGGAACGTTAGTAGCAAGGACCCTGAGGCAATCGTTAACCGGTATACGCAACTCCCTACACAACTTCCTGAACGAGTTGCTCAGTTGGCAGATGAGCTTGCAGGCCATATCGACAACCGTTTTGATCAAGCAAAAGCGATTGAAAATTATTTTCACACCGATGAACACGGTTTCGTATATCAATTAAGTGATGTTCCGATTCCGCAAGATAACGAAGATTATGTCGATCAATTTTTATTCGATACGAAAGCAGGCTATTGTGATAATTATTCGACGTCGATGGTCGTAATGTTACGGACGCTCGATATTCCTGCTCGTTGGGTAAAAGGGTTTACATCAGGAGAAAAAAAAGCTGAACAAGTAAGTCGTGCTGATGACATATACAATGTGTACGAAGTGACGAATAAAAATGCCCATTCTTGGGTGGAAGTGTATTTTCCAGAAATTGGCTGGATACCGTTCGAACCGACAAAGGGCTTTTCGAATGACGCCGACTTTCACAAGTCGACAGATGTACAAGGGGATGAGGACTCGCTAGAAATACCTTCTGTAGATGTGGAGAACGAGCAAGCAGAGCATCGTGCGACAAATGATCAATCGGAAGAAATTGTCGAAGATGAAACAACGGCAACTGCGGAAGTAGAACCTGCGTCTACCTTCAAAGTGGAAAAGTGGCATATGGTTTTAGCTGTTACTAGTTTAGCGCTTATACTCGTTGTCTTATTTAAAAATAGGTTTTCCATCGGAATGTCTTTGTCTGTAAGAAGAATGAAACGTCAATTAGACGCTGAATCTTTCCAAAATGCGTATCATTATTTACTGAAATTACTCAAGCATAAAGGGTATGAAAAACCATCTGGAATAACATTGCGTGAGTATGCGACAAAAATCGATCAGCTGTATGCAACGACGTCGATGAAACGCTTAACATTATATTATGAACAGTTGATTTATAACAATCATGCGGAGGAAGGGACGATTTCTACCGAGGCGATTGGATTGTGGAAAAAATTAATGAAAACCATTTTGAATTGACCCTTCATCATTTGCTTAGTAAAATAGATAAGTATGAAAATAATCTGTTTTAACGAAAGTACGTTACATTTCTTATGATTCACATGAATAAACCAACCTGATTAAACGGTATTGTTCGTAACATGATAAGGAACCTAGAAATGGATAGGAGCATAACGAATGAATAACAAAGAAATGATTTTAGTGTTGAATGTTGGTAATCCTTACAATCAATTACTAACTCGACACATACGTGAACTCGGTGTATATAGTGAATTACACGCTCATCATATTTCCGTAGAAAAAGTTAAAGCGATGCGTCCAAAAGGAATTATTTTATCGGGCGGCGCTGATCGAAGTAATGATGAAAAAGATTTGCGTTGTAATCCTGAGATTTTTGAATTAGGAATTCCAATTTTAGGGATTGCGTACGGCACGCAATTAATGGCTTCACACGTTGGAGCAGATATCGACCCTCATAACGCGTTACCGAATGGCCGTCAATCGATCGTTCGGGAGGGCGAATCGATGTTGTTTCAAGGGACACCGGATCAACAGTCGGTTTGGATAGAGCATAGCTTGCCATCCATTAAAGTACCGGCCTCTTTATCCGTTGATGCGAAAATAGATGATTCTCATGCCGTATCATTTAGTGATGAACAGAAGCGACAATTTGGAGTGATGTTTCACCCTGAAAAGAAAGAAACGGAATACGGAACTGAACTATTAAAACAATTTTTGTTTGACGTTTGTCAATGTGAAGGCAATTGGACAGCGAAACATTTTATTGAGATGGAAATCGAAAACATTCGCCAAACGGTTGGAGATCGGAAAGTTTTATGTGCGTTAAGTGGTGGAGTGGACTCATCCGTCGCTGCAGTGCTCGTCCATCAGGCAATTGGCGATCAACTCACATGCATTTTTGTCGATCACGGTTTATTGAGGAAGCATGAAGCGGATGATGTAATGAATCTGTTCGCCGATGACTTTCAGATGAACATCATTAAAATTGATGCGAAAGACCGCTTTTTGTCTAAGCTTAGAGGGGTTAGCGATCCAGAACAAAAACGTAAAATTATCGGTAATGAATTCATTTATGTGTTTGATGATGAAGCCGACAAATTAGAAGATATGGATTTTCTTGCTCAAGGAACACTTTATTCAGATGTTATTGAAAGTGGATCGGAGACGAGTCAGACGATTAAGTCACATCATAATGTCGGCGGTTTACCAGAAGATATGGAGTTTGAATTGCTTGAACCGTTAAATACATTGTTTAAAGATGAAGTGAGAAAGGTCGGTACGGAATTAGGGCTCCCTGATCATATTGTTTGGCGTCAGCCATTTCCAGGGCCAGGGCTTGCCATTCGCGTGCTGGGTGAAGTGACGGAAGAGAAGTTGGAAATCGTTCGTGAATCAGACTGGATATTGCGTGATGAAATTGCTAAAGCTGGTCTAGAACGTAAAATATGGCAATATTTCACAGTTCTCCCAAATATTAAAAGTGTTGGTGTTAAAGGAAATAAGCGGACCTATGATCATACAATCGGCATTCGTGCGGTTCATTCCGTCGATGGGATGACGTCAGACTGGGCTCGTATTCCATGGGATGTGTTGGATAAAATTTCCACACGTATTGTACAAGAGGTGGACCATGTCAACCGCGTCGTCTATGACATTACGAGTAAGCCGCCGTCTACGATAGAGTGGGAGTAGTTACAGGTGTCCTAAAAATCTTGTTTTACCAAGATTTTTAGGACGTTTTATTAAAGATGATCTGTTTTTATTCTTTGTCCAATTATAAAGAATGATTCATTGTCGGGATTAACAGAGAAGCAGAAACTTAAATTAGTATCATTACCTAATAGTCGGTATAGTTCAGGTCGTAGAAGTCGAGTTTTGTTATCATTAAATAGACTTCAAATAGACTTCGTTGTCCTAATGTACCATCTGCTTTTATAGGGTTTTTTCTTATAGCATAGCAATAGAGTTTATCTGGGTTCTCTGCATCGCAGTGAACATACCATTGCTTTTGTTTGGATGTTTGATTTAGTTTCAATAACTTTAGTAGGGATGAAGGTTGAAAAATATTGATTAAATTGTTAAAGTATATGCCTAGGTTTTCGCTATACTCCATTTTCTGAACGTTTTTGCACCAACAAAAAGCTTTACTGAATTTGCAGAAACTAGTAAATTATCATCAAAATCTGCTTGCCTTAAAAAACTCGATCTTTAACAGTGCATAGTCAGGTTTTACTTCGTCATCTTCATATAATTTTACTAGTACTACAAAATCCTGCTGTTTATATCTAAATAAAAAAGAGTCAATCCACCGACCTTTTTCCTCCATATCCATCTTTAATGATTTTGAATTTTTAAATATCTTTGCCATAATAACACTCCATTTACAACACATTGCATAAAATTTTAAAATTAAACAATGATCTAAACCTATACGAAGTATTCAAATATTCCCATGAGAAGTGACAAGGAAGTTTCCATTCAATTCAAGGTCATTTCGATTCGGGAAAAAATGGAAACAATCAGCTGAGTGATTTAGTTGACGTTTGTTCATATAAAGTTTACGATAGACCGTGTTCCATAAAATGAATAATACTATATGTTGCGTATAATTTGAGGGAATAGGGCTCAGAGTTTCTACCAGGCTACCGTAAATGGTCTGACTACGCAGATGATCGTAATTTCTAAAGAGCATGCTTTCGTATGGATTCCAAAAGATTCCTCAGCAATTAACCAATAGAAAGTACTGTATTCATCTCAACGTCTATTCTGAACAGAACAATGAATTCAATTCAGCGTTACACAGTTAGAAGGAGGGCAATGGGATGGATCTCGCTCGGTATGGATGATTAAACAGTTAATCATTGCGTGCTCCTTTGATTACTCGTTCTGCATGAAGTCGTAGCACTCTTAGGTAATGCTGAGAGTGCTTTTGTTCGTTTAAAGATGGAGGAGAAGAGGTTTTGATGAAGAAATATTTTCGTTTTGAAGAATTAGGTACAAATTATCGACGAGAGTTTATGGCTGGCTTAACGACATTTTTAGCGATGGCCTATGTGTTATTTGTTAATCCGGCAACATTGTCGCTTGTAGGTGTAGAACAATTGCCAGAAGGGGTTACCCGGATGGATGAAGGGGCAGTGTTTACCGCAACAGCGATTGCAGCAGCCGTCGGGACATTATTTATGGGGCTGATTGCTAAATATCCGATTGCTCTTGCACCAGGCATGGGGTTGAATGCGTTTTTCGCTTACACTGTCGTGCTTGGGTATGGTATTCCGTGGGAAACTGCTTTAGCTGGCGTGTTAGCATCGGGACTCATTTTCGTCGTTTTAACATTGACAGGTTTGCGCGAGAAAGTGATCAATGCGATTCCTGCTCATTTAAAGATGGCGGTAGGTGCTGGAATCGGTTTGTTTATCGCTTTTATCGGTTTTCAAAATGCTGGAATTATTGTCGGTAATGAGGCAACGTTAGTATCGATTGGCGATTTGACATCCCCGACTGTTTTATTAGCCATCTTTGGACTCATTGTTTCCGTAATTTTACTTACGTTAAATGTTAAGGGTGGAATTTTTTACGGGATGATTATAACTGCTGTTGCAGGAATAATGGTCGGTTTGATTGAACCACCATCGGGTATAGGTGGGATCATAGGAGAAGTTCCGAGTTTAGCACCGACATTCGGACAAGCTTTTAGTCATTTTGGTGAAATATTCACATTAGAAATGCTCGTCGTCATTTTAACATTTTTATTCGTTGACTTTTTTGATACAGCTGGAACCCTTGTTGCTGTAGCCACCCAAGCTGGGTTAATGAAGGATAATAAATTGCCACGAGCTGGTAAAGCACTGCTTGCTGACTCGGCAGCAACTGTCGTCGGTGCTACGGTTGGAACATCGACAACGACATCTTATGTGGAGTCAACAGCAGGTGTTGCTGCAGGTGGACGAACGGGGTTTGCCTCCGTCGTCACAGCAGGATTTTTTCTATTAGCATTGTTCTTTTCGCCGTTATTAAGTGTTGTTACGGCTGAAGTCACTGCTCCGGCGTTAATTATCGTTGGTGTGATGATGTCTTCATCCTTAAGAAATATCGATTGGGATCAGTTCGAAATCGCCGTTCCCGCCTTTTTAACGATTATTATCATGCCTTTATCGTATAGTATTGCAACCGGAATTGCGATCGGTTTCATCTTTTATCCAATTACGATGATATTAAAAGGACGTGCGAAAGAAATTCATCCGGTGATGTACTTATTATTCGTCATCTTCGTCTTGTACTTTATATTTTTAAGTTAGATTTGAAAGGCTGGTGCCCATCATTGCATCAGCCTTTTTAGATGGATGACGTACAACACATTTTTATCTGAAAAACGAAGTAATTTTAATTTTTCTCATAATATAGTTGACAGATAGACATTTTACATGTAGATTAGTATTTATCAATTAATTAAATATTATTTTCTTATCAAGAGAGGTGGAGGGACTGGCCCTAGGAAGCCTCGGCAACAGACTGAGCTTGTATAAGTACTGTGCCAATTCCAGCAAGCGTAATGCCTGAGAGATAAGGAGAGTGAAGCGAACGAAATGTATGGTACCTCTTCTTATATCAGGAAGAGGCTTTTTTAATTGCACATGAATCATTGGGACCATTTGTTCCTGAATGTAGTGATGGCTTGTCATCGTACCTGTGTCATTGCTCGTTGGACTACCAAAAGCATGATGACTCAGTTAGTTACACAAATGATTTTTTATTACGTCAATGAGGGGGTCGAAAATCGTGAAACTAGACGAGGAAAAAATAAATCATCTTTCGGCAAGTTTACGAGAGTTGGAATATGGGTCAATTGTAATTACCGTCCATGATGGGGAAATTACGCAAATCGATACGACAGAAAAGAGACGATTTTTTAAGACGAAGAGGAATAAGCAATCCATCAAACAAAAATAGTATATGCCGATTAGACAACTAAAGGCATCTGACGAACCGCTTAAAAATGAGCGGATTGTTAGATGCCTTTTGCGTTTTATAGTATCGGTAACGCTCGGCTTAGTAAAAATAGAAAATCTTTGCTGACAAAAGTCAAGGGAAGGGGAAGTGCTGGTGATTAAAGATCAGAAGCGAGAAACGTTTATCACGCAAATAGGAAATCGTCGAGATGAACATTTTAGATCAGTGAGTACACCTATTTATTTTTCAACAGCATACCGTCACAATGAAGTTGGCCTACTCCATGGATATGACTATATTCGAACGGGCAATCCAACGCGAGATGTGTTAGAGGATGCGGTAGCGGATTTGGAGCAGGGTGAACAAGCATTTGCTTGTAGTTCCGGAATGAGCGCGATTCAATTGGTATTCTCTCTGTTTAAACAAGAAGATCATATCATCGTTTCACGGGATATTTACGGAGGGTCGTATCGCTTATTTAATAGCTTTAAGCAGAAATATGGACTTCAATTTAGTTATTGGGATGGGAAATGTTTTACACGATTGGAAAATGATATTCAAAAAAATACGAAAGCCATCTTTCTTGAAACACCGACGAATCCATTAATGCAAACGATCCATATACCTTCTGTAGCTAACATAGCAAAAGAGCACGAATTGCTATTGATTGTTGATAATACTTTGTATACACCGTATATCCAGCAGCCTTTAAAAGAAGGTGCACATATCGTCATTCATAGTGCGACGAAATATTTAGCAGGACATAATGATGTCTTAGCTGGGCTCGTCATTTCAAAAGGAAAGACGATCAATGAGGAACTTCAATTTAACCATAATTCAATCGGTGCCGTTCTCTCACCCTATGATTGTTGGAGCTTAATGAGGGGGATGAAGACGTTAGCTTTACGAATGGAAAAGCATGAACATAATGCTAAAAAGGTCATTGAATATTTACAGTCACAGCCTCTTGTCACGAATATTCTTTATCCGGGAAGAAGTGGTATGGTCAGTTTTGAAATTGACGATGAAGTACTCGTTGAACCATTTTTGCAATCATTGAAATTATTTACCTTCGCTGAAAGTTTAGGAGGGGTGGAAAGCTTTATTACGTATCCAGTAACACAAACACATGCTGACATTCCAGAACGGATTCGAAAGTCATATGGACTGTCCAATCAATTATTGCGAATATCCGTTGGCATTGAACATGCGGATGATTTAATTCGTGATTTAGATCAGGCGTTTCATACGATTTCACAAAAGGAGGTGGCAAATGTTGGGACTATTAAACGAACTTAAAGATCATATTTTAATCGGCGATGGAGCGATGGGGACGATGCTCTATTCTCTTGGAGTAGATCGTTCTTTTGAGGAGCTCAATGTGACACATCCCGAACAAGTTTTACGTGTTCATCAAGCGTACATCGATGCGGGAGCCCGTGTCATTCAAACGAATACATATGGTGCTAATCACATTAAATTGTCACGATACGGATTAGAAAATCAAGTAAAGAAACTGAATACGAAAGCGGTCCGAATTGCTAAGCAAGTGCGTCGCGACGATACTTTTATCCTCGGGGCAATCGGTGGGATTCACGGGGCACGCACATCGATTGGAACAAAAAATGAAATCATTCGTAGTTTTAGAGAACAATTGTATTGTTTGCTCCTTGAAGGGGTAGATGGTCTTATTTTGGAAACGTATTATGACTTAGATGAATTGACAACCGTATTACAAATCGCTCGGGAGGAAACTGACCTTCCCATCGTAACGAATGTTTCGATGCATGAACCAGGAATTTTAGAAAATGGCATCGTCTTATCTGATGCTCTTTCTGAACTGGAACAATTGGGAGCCGATATTGTTGGGGTGAATTGCCGATTAGGTCCTCATCATACGATTGAAGCCTTGACATCAGTTCCTTTGCCTAAACATGCTTTTTTAGCTGCTTACCCGAATGCGAGTGTACCCGCATATCGAGATGGCAAATTGTTTTATGAGAATGAACCGAGTTATTTTGCAAGCTGTGGACGTGAATTACGAAATGAAGGTGTCAGACTGATCGGCGGATGTTGTGGTACAACACCAGAACATGTACGAGCCTTGGCAAATGGTGTGAAAAGTTTACAACCTTTAGAAAAAAAAGAAGTTGTTCGCAAGCAATCGATTGAAATTTTACGTACACGTGCACCTGAGGAAAAACCATTACATGAGATTGCCAAAGAGCGTCATTCCATTATTGTCGAGCTTGATGCCCCGAAGCACCTCGATACGAGTGAATTTAAAAAAGGTGCGCAGGCACTGAAAGAGGCAGGCATTGATGCGATCACGTTAGCGGATAACTCCCTCGCTACGCCGAGAATTTGTAATGCGGCCATGGCAAGGATGATTAAGGACGAAATAGGGATACGACCACTCGTTCATTTAACATGTCGGGACCGAAATTTAATCGGCCTTCAATCTCATTTAATGGGACTGCACACATCAGGGATTCACGAGATTTTAGCGATAACGGGTGATCCGACGACGATCGGCGACTTCCCAGGAGCAACATCTGTATTTGATGTTATTTCATTTAAATTGATCGAGCTCATTAAACAGAGTAATGGAGGGATTTCGTTCTCAGGGAAATCATTAAAAGAAAAAACATCTTTTAGTGTCGCTGCTGCTTTTAATCCGAATGTGGCCCATTTAGAAAAAGCAGTTAAGCGGTTAGAGAAGAAAATTGAGAGCGGTGCCGATTACATTTTAACGCAACCCGTTTACAGCCCAGATCAAATGGTTGAAGTAGGGGAGGCAACAAAACATATCGACGTCCCCATCTACGTTGGAATTATGCCACTAACGTCAACAAAGAATGCCGAGTTTCTTCACAATGAAGTACCGGGAATTAAATTGACGGATGAAGTCCGTGAAAGAATGCGCTTGGCAAAGGGAAGTCGCGAACAATCAACAAAGGAAAGTATTTCAATTTCAAAAGAGCTCATTGATGTAGCGTTACAATATTTTCCTGGTACGTATTTAATTACACCATTTATGCGTTATGACTTAATCGTTACGCTTGTGGAATATATTCATGAAAAATTAGCAGTTCATCGCGAAAAGGAGGTGTTTTCAAGTTTACAAAGGTAATGGTAATGATCTAACGATAGATTAATAGGAATAGATATACAAAATAAAGGAGAAGATGACATGACAAAAATTATGAGTTCAAATTTAGGCTATCCGAGAATCGGAGAAAAAAGAGAATGGAAACGCGCATTAGAAAAGTTTTGGGATGGGAATATTACGGAACAACAATTCGTAGATACGACGGATGAATTACGGCTACAAAATTTAAAAAAACAACAAGACTTAGGGATTGATCTCATTCCAGTAGGTGATTTTTCCTTATATGACCACGTGCTTGATACATCGGCTATGTTTGGCATCGTTCCTGAGCGTTTTTCATATGATGGAGGGCCGGTTCATTTAGACACCTATTTTGCCATTGCACGCGGTGGAGAAGATGCAGTCGCTTCGGAAATGACGAAATGGTTTAACACAAACTATCATTATATCGTTCCAGAACTAGATGGAGTTGAGCCTGCATTAGTAGAAAACCGTCCACTTGGCTTTTATAAAGAAGCAAAGGAAAAGTTAGGTATAGATGGTAAACCTGTTATTTTAGGACCTATTTCATACGTGAAGTTGTCCAAGGGGTATGACGATAAGGATTTTAGTAAGATTGTGCAAACATTCGTACCTCTTTATGTAGAAGTTTTAAAGCAACTAAAAGAAGCTGGAGCAACGTGGGTACAAATCGATGAACCTATTTTTTCAACGAACGTATCTCCTGAGGTTGTTGAGCAAGCACAAAAAGTGTATGGCACATTTAACAACGAAGTGCCTCGTTTAAAAATAATTTTACAAACGTATTTTGAGCGTATTTTTAATTATGAAGAAATCGTCAATTTACCCGTTCATGGAATTGGGATTGATTTCGTACATGGTGACTCATTGGAGCAATTAAAAGCGTATGGGTTTCCGAAAGATAAAGTTTTAGCAGCAGGAATCATTGATGGACGTAACGTATGGCGTGCTCATTTGCAAGAAAAATTTGCACAACTACAGATGATTAGGCAGTTTGTCAGTGACGATCAACTCATCATTCAACCGTCTTCATCGCTACTACATGTTCCGGTAACGAAAACATTAGAAGAAGATTTAGATTCAATTATTGTTGGTGGCTTATCGTTTGCTGATGAGAAACTAAAAGAAGTCGTCACACTGACGAAGGGATTACGATCTGGAAAAGAAAGTATTGCGAAAGAAATTGAGGAAAGTAAGCAAGCTTTAGATCAGCTTCACCGCACATATCGTTCCGACGAGCAAATAAAAGATACGATCGCAAACTTAAAGCCATCAGATGCAAAGCGTTCCTTACCATTTGAAAAACGAATTGTTCAGCAAAAAGAACATTTACAACTTCCTATCTTGCCGACGACGACGATTGGAAGCTTGCCACAGACGCCTGAAGTAAGAAGAACGAGATCAAAATGGCGTAAAGGTGAAATTACGTCAGCACAATATGAACAATTTGTGAAGGAGCAAATTGAAAAGTGGATTGCTATTCAAGAAGATTTGGATATTGATGTACTCGTTCACGGTGAATTTGAAAGAAATGATATGGTTGAATATTTTGGAGAGAAATTAAATGGGTTTACCGTTACTCAATATGGTTGGGTACAATCATATGGATCCCGCTGTGTGAAGCCACCACTCATTTTTGGTGACGTCTCTTGGGACAAAGAAATGACAGTAAAAGAAAGTGTGTATGCCCAATCGTTAACAGATCGCCCAGTGAAAGGGATGCTTACCGGACCGACGACGATTTTAAACTGGTCATTCGTTCATGATGATGTTTCACGGTTTACGGTCATGAAGCAGATTGCTCTTGCACTTCGTAAAGAAATTGAAGCACTTGAAAAAAATGGAATAAAGATTATTCAAGTCGATGAGCCTGCTTTACGGGAAGGATTACCTCTTAACCGTAAAGAGTGGGAGGAATACTTAGAGGAAGCGGCCTATGTATTTCGGTTAGCAACAGCTACGGTTGATGCAGATACGCAAATTCATACGCATATGTGCTATTCGAACTTTAAAGATATTTTTGATGCGATTGATGCATTAGACGCAGACGTCATCTCGATTGAAACATCAAGAAGTCATGGAGAACTCATTTCGACGTTTGAAGAAAATACGTATCGGAAGGAAATAGGTCTAGGCGTATACGATATTCATAGTCCACGAATCCCAAGCGTTGAAGAAATGAAGCAAAATATCGCTCGTGCCCTACAAACGATTCCGGTAGAACAATTTTGGGTAAATCCAGATTGCGGTTTAAAAACGAGAAAAGAAGCTGAAACGGTCCAAGCATTACAAGCGATGGTTCAAGCAACGAAAGAGGTAAGAGAAGAACAACTCGCTCATCAAGGGAAGTAATTGTTGAAGGTTCGTTGGCCTTTAGTGTTCAGAAGAGATAAAACCGGGCGAATCGCTCGGTTTTATCTTAACTATGCACTACATGCATCGTTGAAAATAGGGTTGTAAATGAGGAAAGTACGATAGCTCCATCGTACGTATGAAAAAACTTCTAGATTATTATTTTTTTGTGCTGTCACTTGTCATCATTTAATGAATCTAATTTTCCTCTTCTGTGACTATGGCTTAAACGTTCTCACTTTTTACAGATGCAAATGAATACGGAATTCCAATAAATTTGGCGGTCGTTTCATCATATGAGACTAAATCCTTTTTTGACAACTCTTTTAGGGAACGTTTTCCCATAGCTCTTAATGCTACTTTCATTTCCTCCGTACATGAAGTTAGAAAATTTTCCGTAGCTTTTACTCCTTGTTCGACTTTAAATTGATCCTTAAGTTTTCCTTCATTCCAAATGACTTGTGTAGGCGGTTCAAAGGGAAGGGCATCTATGGCTTGTTGATGTGAAACAGTAAATAATGCGGCAGTACCTAAATAAACGGCATCAGCACCAAGTGCAAGAACTTTTAAAAAATGCCCGGGTATTAAAAGCCCACCTGAAACAATTAAACTAATTTTTCCTTTCACTTTCCTCTTTTCTAGATGATTTACAGCCCGGACAACTGCATGCAATGTCGGTATTCCAAAGTCCTCGGATAAAATCGGTGGAGCACCGAATGTAGCTCCTTGACCTCCATCAAGAGCAATAAAGTCAACACCAATATCTATTAAGTGATCAATATCTTCTTCAATTTTTCCACCTGCTCCAATTTTTATGCCAATGGGGACTCCCTTTGATAAGTCTCGAAGCTCCTCTACTAAATGTTTAATATCTTTTAATGTTTGATTTTCAAAAAAGTGTTCATAAATAACAGCATCCTCATGATCTTTAAGCCCCATGATATCGCGAGCACGTCCTGTTAAATCATCGGGCTTAGTTGTTGATCCCATGCCGACTAATGCACCTTGGCCGAGTTTAATTTCAATCATGTCTGAACGTTTAATCATTTCTTCTTCTTTTCCCCATTCCGTTGCTGAAAATTGCAAAATATATTTACCGGCTACGTCCAATTCTTCAGGTAAAATTCCCCCTTCTCCAGAGTTAATAGCTGTTCCGATATTGTTAGCTGCCTCTGTCAAAGCTAGTTTCACTTGTTCACTAAGGGCGACTCCATATGCCATTCCAGCAATCATTAGCGGGGTATTAATTTCCATTGGTTTTTTTGCTTGGGGGCCAATAATTACTCTCATATCTACTTCTTCTTCACTATCAACAGGAAAGGGCTTCGTTTGGGCAGGAATAAATGTAATCGGATCCAAATGTGGCCATTTTTTTGATGAACCTAGGGGTCGCTGAAGAACTTCACCGGTTTCCGTACGCAAGCTATTTTCAATAGCATTTTGCATGCCTACATGCCGAATGCTAGGGATCATCTCGATAATATTTTCTTGATAATTATCCGTTAATATAATTTTTCCCACTTGGCGGATAATTTGCTTCATCATCCAGCGCCAACCAACAATGAATAATAAAACAATTAAAAGTAAAACTCCGACCATCGCGAAGGTTAAATAGGAAAAAATGTCCGGCATATTTCCATCTCCAATATTACAAATTTTGTCTATAACTAGCTTTCCCATTATCCTTAATAAAATAATCGTTATACCATCTTTTCTTCAAATAAAAGGAAATGGAATTCATTCAACATGTGGATGGAGAATATGATTAAAGGTTTTAAAAAAATCATGACTTCATGTAATGGTTTATTGGTCAAAAGGCGGTGGAGTATAAGATTTTTGACGTAATGATAAAACATTATCTGTTTCGGTTTCTGTATACAATCTTCTACTTGGTATCGCAATGGAAACTCCTTCGCTTTCAAGAATATCCATTATTTTAAAGTTGATTTCTTCCTTTACGCTTAAATATTCGCCCCAATCGATCGTTTTTGTGAAGAAGTAAAGGAAAATCTCTAATCCATTTTCTTTATATTGGTCAAAAGTAACAAAAATTGTTTCCTGATGGATTTCAGAATGTGTTTGAAGTAAATGCTCGATCTGGTTGACTACATCTTTAACTTTATCAACTGGCGTATCGTATGTAATTCTTAAATTAAATGTCACTTCTCTTTTCCCCATTTTACTCCAATTCGTAATCGATTCATTTGCTAACGTCGCATTCGGAACGGTGACGAGTGCTTGTGCAAAGGTACGTACCTTCGTACTGCGAAATGTAATATCTTCAACCGTACCTTCAACGCTTGGTGTTAAAATCCAATCACCGATATTAAAAGGCTTCTCCGTTACGATAATGACGCCACCAAATAAATTAGCGAGCATATCTTTAGCCGCTAGGGCAAAGGCAAGTCCACCTAGGCCTAGTCCAGCAACGAAACCGTTCACATCATAATCAAATTCTTCAGCAATGACACTAATACTAATGGCGATGATAATAAACCGGACGCCTTTTGATAGAAATGGAATTAATATATCGTCTAGTTTTTCATTAAACCTTTTGTATAAAATAGAAGAGGACGACGTTAAATTATATAATCCCCAAGCGAGTAATGCGATGATCGATGATCGAATCAATTTTAAGAAAAAGGGATTTGCTTGGTTGATAAAGGGGAAATAATCTGCAGAAACGTAAATCCCTAGGATAATAAAAAGCCATTGAAACGGTTTTTCAAATGCTAAAAAGATTTGCGAAAGGAGTTGTGTCGGTGATTTTTTGCTTAATTTTAATAAGATTTTAAAGCCATATATTGCGAAAATTTTTCGGAATAGAAGAAACAACAAAAAAATACCTAAACCAATCGCACTATTTATTAAGTTTTCTTCTGAAAAATAAATTTCCCATGACATATGCATTTCCCTCCGTAACGTTGAAATTGCTTGCCTTTTATAAAATGATTGTCTTGAGTGTAGCAAAAATTATGGCGGATGACTACATGTGAGGTCGCTCATCCATTTCAGTAGGAACGCCTGGATTTCATATGATAAATTGAAAATAAAATAGTTCCTATTATTGACAAGCCCCCGATGGCGACATACAAAGCTGTTCCATTCAAGTTGTCGATTAATGAACCTCCCATTAACGAGCCAATAATACCGGAAATGCCGAAGAAGACAGAGTAGAAGATGAGATGTCCTGTTGATTGTAACAGTTTCGGAATTAAACGGGTCACATAGTCAAAAGCAGCTGTATAAAATACACCAAACGTTAATCCGTGTAAAATTTGCAAGGCGATCATATAGTTCGGATCGTCTATACCCGCGTACATAAACCATCGAAAGCTATACAATATACTAGCGATAATTATAAAGACTAAAGGGTGGAATGTGCGAAACCAAGTTCCCGCTAGAGCGAAAACCGCTGCCTCACTGACGAGACCGATAAACCAAGCTAAACCGACTAAATCTTCACTGCCCCCGAGTTCTGTAATGTATAAACCGATAAAACTATCATTGGCTCGATGTCCAATCGTTAAAAACATCATCAAAAGTAAAAATAACATAAACGGTTTATTGCTAAGTAGTTTTTTAACATCTTTTAGCTGAATCGGTTCTGTATCCACTTTGACATCTTGGAGACGGAAGATAACGAGTAAAACAATGATCCCTAAAGATACATATGGCCAAATCATGTATTGGATACCAATCACGGAAAAGAGCTCTCCAACGACGAGGGCGGAAGTAGCGAATCCGACCGATCCCCACGTTCTGATTGTTCCGAACGAGACGTTTAAGTCATTCGCACGTCGCTGTGCTAAGCTATCACTTAATGCCCCGATGGGAGTGCTAAAAAAGAACAAAACGCCTCCCATGATTAAAATGGCTAACAATCCATTCATTTGGAAGAAAATGATACTACTTATGAATAAGCCAAATATAAGGATGAGCAACATGCGCTTGATCGTTTTATATTTATCGCTCATATATCCCCAAAAAGGTTGTGAAAAAATGGAGGCTAGTGGCCCAATCGCTAATACCCAACCAATTTCTGTTCCACTTAATCCTTTATATTTAAGATAGAGGGGAAGAAAGCTAATCATAATCGTATTCATCGCATGGAAGCTAAATAATAATGTTTTTAATGAAAGTAATGACTTTCCTTTGGACAACTCGACCGCTCCTTCAATGTACGTCTACAAAGTGCTGAACTGCTTTGAATCATAGAACGAACCATAATCACTTCATCCATTGTAACAAAAAAAGATCATGCGACTCGAATGTCTGATTCATTTGCCTGTTTCATCATTCATACCTCTTAAGTTTGTCTGTTTAGGATGAATCAGCATAGATAATGGCCCTCCATAAATATAGATGACTCCATATACTAGCATGTTGCATATGATATGATTAAATAGGATAGATAAACAGGTAAAAGTGATTATCCATGAGTTGAAAAATGATTCGTTTGTAACCATTTATATTTCTAGGAGTTATTTACATATTGGGTTTGGTTTAAAGGAGAAAAATAAAGCCGAAAGACATTTTACGTGGAGGGTAGACGATGCATGAGCCATATGTCCATAAAATCTTTATTAGAAAAGGGAAGCAAATGGAAAGTGATCAGACAACAGATCAAATGGCTGAAACAGGGGGAAAGGTTCTTTTTAAAGAAGAAACGGATGATGTTTGGCTTGGAAAAACGGGGTTACGTGAAGATGAAGTGACGAATCAAACGAGTAATCAGCAACTTGAACGAGCTTTGTTTGCTTATCCTATTAAACATTATACGTACTGGAAACATGATGTAAAAGTCGATTCCATTGCTTTAGGCGATATGGGCGAACATTTAGCTGTTTTAGAGATGGACGAGTTCTCCGTCTGTATTGGTGATACGTATCGGCTCGGTGATGCCGTCATTCAAGTGTCCCAACCTTATCAGCCAAGTTGGAAACTAGCGAGGCGTTTCGGAATAAAGGATTTTGCGCTCAACATTCTAACTAGCGGGCGAACGGGCTGGTATTTTCGGGTTCTTCAAGAAGGGCATGTGTTATCAAAGGCCGACATTGAATTAATCGAACGACCCTATCCGCAATGGACGATTGCGGCTTGTAACGAAGTGATGTATATATTTAGAGACCATTTGCGTTTAGCCGATGAGCTTGCTTCATGTCACTTATTAGCTAAAAGTTGGCGTCAAGCATTACGCAATCGGTTGAGAGGAAAAGAACCCCTTCATGAACGAGGACTGTTCAGATTCAATCATAAATAAACGATAGCGAGAAGTCGTCATTATTATAGAACATGGAGACGAGTGAAAAAATTGCATGATATGCAAAGATGATATGGAGTTGATTCTGTATCTTTTAGCACAGATGATGAGCATGTGGAATTTTTATCCATAAACGAACTAAAAAACTGCCGAAATGTGTGAAAAAGAGAAAAAAATGGTGAAATTTTCATATAATCCGAACATTCCTTGCTCTCCATGCAAAAACGTTCGCTAATTATATTGACATGTTTCATTTCACTTTGTTATGCTTAAAACGACAAAAGAATACGGATCCTCATATAATTTTGAGAATATGGCTCATGAGTTTCTACCTGGCACCGAAAATGCCGGACTATGAGGGAAGGTGAGTCGTGAGCCATTGGATAGCACAATGGTCCGTACGATGATAAAGAGCCAAAAAGTATCATTTTTGTTCATGACGTACTGAATTGATAGGAATTACTTTTTTGCTCTTTTGCTTTTCACAAGGCGGATCATCTCTTCGTTAGTGATGGTTCCTTTCGTCTATTCATCTTCTCTCATATATTGAGGGATAGGAATAGATTTTTTCACTTTTTGGGAATAATATCGTAATATCCGTAATTAATGACGACTGTCTTTAAAAAAGATGGCTATAACAAAATTAAACATATTGCAAGTTCACACTGCACACTATAAACGAAGTTTTAAGAAAGAAGGGATTGTATGGCGTCAGTTGGTGTCATTATGGGAAGTATTTCTGATTGGGAAACGATGCAACATGCATGCAACGTGTTAGACGAACTAGGCATCGCGTATGAAAAGGACGTCATTTCAGCACATCGTACACCTGATGAGATGTTCACCTATGCCAAAAATGCACGTAAACGAGGTATGAAAACAATTATTGCAGGGGCTGGAGGAGCTGCACATTTACCAGGGATGGTCGCTTCACAAACGACATTACCGGTCATTGGGGTACCTGTACAAAGCAGGGCTTTACATGGACTTGATTCACTTCTTTCCATTGTTCAAATGCCTGGTGGCGTTCCGACAGCAACCGTTTCGATTGGCAAATCAGGGGCGACGAATGCTGGTATTTTGGCAGCTCAAATCATCGGCACAAATGATGCTCATGTCGCAAAGAAATTAGCGGAATATCGTGAAAACATGCAGGCGAAAGTAGCAGAAATGAGGGAAGACCTTGCTAAAAAATAATCGAGTCATTCTTCCACCCCGGACAATCGGCATTATCGGAGGAGGCCAACTTGGTCGAATGATGGCCCTTGCTGCAAAGTATATGGGTTATCAAGTCGCCGTGTTAGACCCGACCCCGAATTGCCCGACGGCTCAAGTTGCTGATCAACAAATTACTGCCGCTTATGATGACATGGAAGCAATTAAACAGTTAACAAGTATAAGCGATGTCGTGACGTATGAATTTGAAAATGTTGACCTCACTGCGGCGACATATATCGAAAGCAAAGGAAAACTTCCTCAAGGGGCTTACGCGCTAGAAGTGACGCAAAATCGCGAAAAAGAAAAAACTTTAATGAACGAGGCGGCGTTACCAGTCCCGACTTTTTTTATTGTAAACAGTGGAAAAGAATGTGAAAACGTGCTTGATGACGTTGCGCTACCTGCCGTGATCAAGACGTGTCGTGGTGGATATGACGGAAAAGGTCAAATCAAACTTGAATCGAGAGCAGATTTCCAAGACGCGATCGATTTTGCAGAGCAACATAAACATTGCATTATTGAAGAGTGGATTTCTTTTGACAAGGAGATTTCCGTCGTATTTACACGAGCTTCTTCTGGTGAATTGACGATTTTTCCAATTGGTGAAAATGATCATAAAGACCATATTTTATATCAAACGACTGTTCCTGCAGAGATCACGACAAACGTTAAAGAAAAAGCACTTCAGGCAGCGAAAACGTTAGCGAAAAAAATGAATGTTGTCGGCACATTTGCAATTGAAATGTTTGTGAAAGGTGAAGAAATATTTATTAATGAAATGGCTCCACGCCCACACAATTCGGGCCATTATACGATTGAGGCATGTAACATTTCGCAATTTTCTCAACACATTCGTGCGATTTGTGGTTTACCCCTTATGGACGTCCGACTCATTCAACAAAGTGTGATGATCAACATTCTTGGCGAAGATTTAGCCGGCGTTGTCCAACAAATGCCTACGCTTAAAAATGGCTTTGTCCATTTGTATGGGAAACATGAAGCGAAGGAGAAACGGAAAATGGGACATATTACGTTTGTAGGCTCAACTGCAGAAGATGTACAAAAACAGTTGAATCGGTTTAAGGAGGCAAACCAATGATTGAGCGATATACACGTGAAGAGATGGGTGCCATTTGGACGGAAGAAAATAAATATAATGCGTGGTTAGAAGTTGAAATTTTAGCTTGTGAAGCGTGGAGCGAGCTCGGAGTCATTCCAAAAGAAGATGTTCAAAAGATTCGTAAAAACGCATCATTTGATGTGCAACGAATTTATGAAATTGAGCAAGAGACGCGACATGATGTCGTCGCTTTTACGCGTACTGTTTCAGAATCTCTCGGAAATGAACGGAAATGGGTGCACTACGGATTAACGTCAACAGATGTTGTTGATACAGCACTTTCCTATCGATTAAAACAGGCAAATGAAATTATCCGAAAAGATCTTCACAATTTCATTGACATTTTAAAAGAAAAGGCGATTGAGCATAAACATACCGTTATGATGGGGAGAACCCACGGTGTTCACGCTGAACCGACAACATTCGGGTTGAAGCTCGCTTTATGGTATGAGGAAATGAAACGAAATCTCGAACGGTTTGAATTAGCCGCAAAAAATATCGAATACGGAAAACTGTCCGGGGCAGTTGGTACATATGCCAACATTGATCCGTACGTCGAACAATATGTTTGCAAACATCTCGGCTTAACACGAGCTCCTGTATCGACACAAACGTTACAACGGGATCGTCATGCGGCGTACATATCTACACTCGCTCTTATTGCGACATCAATCGAAAAATTTGCCACTGAAATCCGCGGTTTGCAAAAAACAGAAACGCGTGAAGTTGAGGAGTTTTTTGCAAAAGGTCAAACAGGTTCTTCAGCCATGCCACATAAACGTAATCCTGTCGCATCAGAAAACATGACAGGCATGGCACGTGTCGTGAGGGGGCATATGATTACCGCCTATGAAAATGTATCGCTTTGGCATGAACGTGACATTTCTCACTCATCTGCCGAACGGATTATTTTACCGGATGCAACGATTGCTTTGAACTACATGTTGAACCGGTTTATGCGAGTTGTTAAAAATTTGACCGTTTTTCCAGACAACATGAAAAAGAATATTGACAAAACGTATGGAGTCATTTTTTCACAACGTGTATTACTTGCATTAATTGATGCAGGAATGGTTCGAGAAAAAGCATATGATGTCGTTCAGCCGAAAGCGATGGAAGCATGGGAGAAAGGAATCCACTTCCGAAAGCTCGTTGAAGCGGATGCAACGATTACGAACTTGTTATCTCGAGAGCAAATCGCTGATTGTTTCGATTATACGTATCATTTAAAAAATGTCGATGCTATTTTTGAACGAATGGGCTTGAATTAAAGGGCTTGCTTTTAAAATATGTTTGGAGGGAACTTTTTTATGACTACTGTAAGTCCAGAACAAATTGAGCGTGAACAGTTATATAAGAATATGGGATTGAGTGACAAAGAATATGAAATGATAAAGAAGATTCTCGACCGTCATCCGAATTACACAGAGACGGGAATATTTTCGGTGATGTGGTCGGAACATTGCAGTTATAAAACGTCTAAGCCATTGCTGAAGAAATTTCCGACAAAAGCGCCACAAGTGATTCAAGGCCCTGGTGAAGGAGCTGGTGTTGTCGATATTGGCGAGAACAAAGCGGTCGTCTTTAAAATGGAAAGTCATAATAGTCCATCGGCCGTAGAACCATTTGAGGGGGCAGCAACGGGTGTCGGTGGAATTGTTAGAGATGTCTTTTCAATGGGGGCTAAACCGATTGCTCTCATGAACTCTTTACGTTTCGGTCCATTAACGACCGATCGCGTTCGTCACTTATTGACAGAAGTCGTCCGCGGAATCGCTCATTATGGAAATCATTTAGAAGTGCCAACCGTCGGTGGTGAAATACAATTTGATGAGTGCTATGAGGAAAACCCACTTGTCAATGCGATGTGCATCGGTCTCATTAATCATGATGATTTGCAAAAAGGAGTAGCCGAAGGGGTCGGAAACTCCGTGATCTATGCAGGAAGAGATACAGGTCGAGATGGAATTCACGGAGCTACTTTTTCGTCGGATGAGCTAGAAGACGAAAAGGATCACTCTTCAGCCGTAGCGATTGGTGATCCACACATTGAAAAAAGACTTATTGAAGCCTGTTTAGAAGTGATTGAATCAGACGCACTCGTCGGTATGCAAGATATGGGTGCCGCTGGATTGACATCTTCTGCCAGTGAAATGGCAAGTAAAGCAGGTACGGGAATTGAGATGAACCTTGACCTCGTTCCTCAGCGTGAAGAGGGAATGAGCGCGTATGAAATTATGCTATCAGAGTCCCAGGAACGAATGCTTCTCGTCGTTAAAAAAGGACGCGAACAGGAAATCATTGATACGTTTAAAAAACACGATATCGAAGCGGCAACAATCGGTACTGTCATCGAAGAAAAGAAATTCCGTCTGACACACGGTGGGCAAGTTGTTGCTGATGTTCCGGTTGATGCGTTAGCTGAAGATGCGCCGGTTTATAAAATGCCAGCTCAAGAAGCAACCTACTTTAAAGCGTTTCAAGCAGAAGAGAATGTTGTACCAGACGTTGACAACTATTCAGACATGCTTAAGAAAATATTGCAACAACCGACAGTCGCTAGTAAAGAGTGGGTCTACAATCAGTTCGATGTCAACGCACAGTCTCATACAGTCGTTGGACCAGGCTCAGACGCAGCTGTCGTGCAAATTGAAGATACAGACATAGCCATCGCGATGACGACGGATTGTAACTCTCGTTATATTTATTTGGATCCGGAAACAGGTGGGAAAATAGCCGTTGCTGAAGCTGCTCGAAATCTCGTCTCATCAGGTGCAAAACCACTTGCACTGACGGACGGATTAAACTATGGAAATCCAGAAGATCCTGAAGTGTTTTGGCAAATGGAACGAAGTATCACCGGTATTAGTGCCGCAAGTGAAGCGCTCGATACACCTGTCGTAAGTGGAAACGTCTCGCTCTATAACCAGTCGAAAGAGCAAGCAATCTTTCCGACGCCAATTATTGGGATGGTCGGTTTGTTAGCATCCATGGACGATATTACACCGAGTGAATTTCAGCAGTCAGGCGATGTCATTTATGTCATTGGTGAGACGAAAGCTGAATTTGGCGGTAGTGAACTACAACGAATCGTCAATGGAAAGTATTCAGGAAAGGCACCTTCAATTGATCTAGGCGTTGAAGTGACACGACAAAAACAATTATTATCGGCTATTCAGCAAGGAATTATTCAATCAGCACATGACGTATCAGAAGGTGGACTAGCCGTCGCCTTGGCAGAAAGTGTATTCACTGATCGAGGGCTTGGTCTTAACGTTAACGTTACCGGTGATCCGACAGTGATGTTGTTTAGTGAATCACAATCACGATTTGTCGTATCGGTCCAACCTGAACATCAAGAAACGTTTGAAAGTATCGTTGAATCAGCAAAAGCGATCGGTCATGTAACAGATGATCAACAATATACGATTACACACAATCAGAAGGCAATTATTCAAGAACATGTGGAACAACTCGGCAAGTTATGGAAACAATCCATTCCAAGCTTGTTGAAATCAAAATCATAAGTGAGGCATCGATAATGTTTGGTATTTGGGGTCATGATCAAGCAGCTGAAATTACGTATTATGGATTACACGCCCTCCAGCATCGTGGCCAAGAAGGAGCGGGTATTGTTGCAAATAATGGAGAAGAGTTAAAACTTCATAAAGAAGTCGGACTTGTGAATGATGTATTTAGTCGAACCGAACTTCAAAAGCTGGATGGTCGTGCGGCCATTGGTCAAATCCATTATGTCGTTGGGGAAAATAAAGGGTATGAAAACATTCAGCCCCATCTTTTCCGTTCGCAAACAGAAAGTATGGCATTGTGTCATGTCGGAAATATTATGAATGCACACGAACTTCGCGGTAAGCTAGAGGATAATGGAAGCATTTTGCAAACAGAATCAGACACGGAATTGCTCGCCCATTTAATTAAGAAAAACGGAAAAAAAACAGATGAAGAAGCGATTGCAGCTGCACTTAAACAAATGTCCGGCGCATATGCCTTTCTCATTTTGACTGAAGACAAAATGTATGTCGCGCTAGATCCGCATGGAATTCGACCGCTTTCAATCGGCAGACTTGGTAACGGTTATGTCGTCTCCTCAGAAACGTGTGCATTTGACATCGTCGGGGCAACGTATGAGCGTGAAGTCGTTCCTGGAGAACTGCTAACGATTAGTGAACAAGGAATTGAATCGACTCGCTTTCTCCCACAAAAAAAGCGCAAGTTGTGTGCGATGGAATATGTTTACTTCTCAAGACCAGATAGTGATTTAAATCATGTGAACGTTCACGCATCACGGAAACGAATGGGGATTGAATTAGCGAAAGAAGCCCCTGTTGATGCAGATGTTGTTACGGGCGTTCCGGATTCGAGCATTTCAGCAGCCATTGGGTATGCCGAAGCAACGGGTTTACCGTATGAAATGGGGCTCATCAAAAACCGTTATGTCGGGCGAACATTTATTAAACCGACTCAAGAATTACGAGAGCAAGGAGTAAAAATGAAACTTTCTCCTGTTCGCGGAATTGTGGAAGGTAAACGTGTCATCATGATTGATGACTCCATTGTTCGAGGGACAACGAGTAAACGGATTGTCCATTTGTTAAAAGAGGCAGGGGCAACTGAAGTACATGTTCGGATTGCTTCCCCGCCGATTAAATATCCGTGTAACTATGGGATTGACATGTCAACAAAAGATCAATTGTTTGCCGCAAACTTTACCCATGAAGAAATGGTGCGTGAAATGGGAGCAGATAGCCTCGCGTTTCTTTCCGAAGCAGGCTTGAAAAAAGCAATTGTTCGCGATGAATCGATCAACCAAGGAATTTGCACGGCTTGTTTTACTGGAAAATATCCAGTGAAGCCACCACAAGCAAGTACAGTTACGCAATGTTAAAGGGGAAATGAATATGTCAAATATGTACAAAAAAGCTGGAGTCGATGTTGAAAAAGGATATGAAGCGGTTGAACGGATGAAGAAGCATATTGCTAAAACGAATCGACCTGAAGTCCTCGGGGGGATTGGAGCCTTTGCAGGTTTATTTGATCTCACATCACTTCCATATGAAGAGCCGGTTCTCGTTTCAGGAACGGATGGAGTAGGAACGAAATTAAAGATTGCTTTTCAAATGGATAAACACGATACGATTGGAATTGACTTAGTCGCTATGTGTGTAAATGACATCGTCGCCCAAGGGGCACAACCGTTATTTTTCCTTGATTATATCGCCTGTGGGAAAAACAATCCTGAAGTGATTGAAGATATCATTCAAGGCGTTTCTGAAGGTTGTGTAGCCTCAGGGGCTGCACTAATCGGTGGTGAAACAGCTGAAATGCCTGGTATGTATAAGGAAAATGAATACGATCTTGCCGGTTTTGCCGTCGGGATTGCTGAAAAGTCAGAGCTCATTACAGGCGATGATATTTTGTGTGGCGATGTGATCATTGGATTACCTTCAAGTGGTATTCACTCCAATGGCTACTCGTTAGTTCGTAAAATGATCGAGAACTTAGATCTTGAACAAACGTATGAAGGCTTATCACGTCCGCTTGGAGAAGCTTTACTTGCACCAACGAAGATTTATGCGAAGGCAATTGCCGCTGTGACGAAAGAAGCTACGATTAAAGGCATTTCCCATATTACGGGCGGTGGCTTTTACGAAAACTTTCCAAGAATGCTTCCAGACGGCTTAGGAGTTCAATTGGAACGCTCAAGTTGGCATGTCCCAGAAATCTTTCACTTTTTACAAGAAAAAGGGAATATTCCCGATCGAGAGATGTTCTCTGTTTTCAATATGGGGATTGGCATGGCTCTCGTTGTCGATGAAAGAGAAGCAGACAACGTACTCTCAATTGTACAGACGTACGAAAAGGATGCCGCAATTATTGGTTCCGTAACGAGTACTGAAGGAGTGCATCTGTCATCATGAGTACGGTGAAGGCTTGTGTGTTTGCATCAGGGACGGGAAGCAATTTTGATGCGATTATGAAAAAAGAAGATCTCGGTTGTGAAGTTGTCTTACTCGTCTGTGACCAACCAGAAGCGAAGGTCATTGAAAAAGCGACTCGGCACGATATTCCGACGTTTGTATTTGAGGCAAAAGCCTTTGATTCGAAGGCTGATTATGAACGAAAACTTGTACAAATCCTTCACGAACATGGAGTAGAGTGGATTTTTCTTGCTGGCTATATGCGAATTATCGGATCTACGTTGTTACATGCGTATGAAGGAAAAATTGTTAATATTCATCCGTCTTTATTGCCTGCATTTCCAGGAAAAGATGCAATCGGACAAGCTTATCGAGCCGGTGTGAAAGTGACTGGGGTAACTATCCATTATGTTGATGAAGGGATCGATACGGGGCCGATTATCGCCCAAGAGGCGGTCCGTGTCTCACAAGATGACACCATCGAAACATTGAAAAGTCGGATTCAACAAGTCGAACACAAGCTGTATCCTCAAGTGATTCAACAGCTTGTCAAATAGGAATAGATTGGAAAAGAAATGGGAATATAACTTACTTGACATTAAAATGTGAGGAGATATTTTTATGAAAAAACGAGCACTTATTAGTGTGTCCAACAAAGAACAGATTGTCGACTTTGTCAAAGGACTCATCGCACTCGATTATGAAATCATTTCAACAGGTGGTACATTGCGTGTATTACAGGATGCAGGTCTTGCGGTTAAAGCCGTGGATGAAGTAACAGGATTTCCCGAGATTTTAGATGGCCGGGTCAAAACGTTGCATCCGCTCATTCATGGAGGTTTACTTGCCAAACGAGATGATGAAACGCATCAAGAACAACTCCAAGAAAATAATATTCATCCCATTGATGTAGTCGTCGTTAACTTATATCCATTTAAAGAGACGTTAATGAAACAAGGTATTTCCGAAAATGATATCATTGAAAACATTGACATCGGTGGACCGGCGATGTTGCGCGCTTCTGCGAAAAACTTTGCAGATGTGACTGTCGTTGTCGACCCAGACGACTATGATGACGTTTTAGCAACCTTACAAAATGGCGAACAATCAGGTGAATTTAACAAGCAATTAGCTGCAAAAGTTTTCCGTCATACGGCTCATTATGATGCAATGATCGCTACTTATTTTACAGGAGAAACGAATGGACAATTCCCGGAAAATTACACAGTAACGTATGAAAAAGTACAATCATTACGCTACGGGGAAAACCCTCATCAAAAAGCAGCATTTTATAAAAACCCTGTCGAAACGTCTGCAGGACTTGCGACTGCTAAACAGTTACACGGTAAAGAGCTTTCCTACAACAATATTCAAGATGCCAATGCAGCCATTGAAATTGTATCTGAATACAACAAACCAGCTGTCGTTGCTGTTAAACATATGAATCCTTGTGGGATTGGTGTAGCATCAACGCTTTCTCAAGCTTTTCAAAAAGCATACGATGCCGACCCGATTTCTATCTTTGGGGGAATTATAGCTTGTAATCGAGAAGTTGATTTGCAAACGGCGGAAAAGTTAAGTGAAATCTTCCTTGAAATCGTCATTGCACCACGATTCACTGAGGAAGCATTGAAAGTGTTAACGGAAAAGAAAAATATTCGTCTCCTCGAATTACCGTCAGTGGATGAAACAGACGCGTATCACAAACTAACAACGGTTAAAGGTGGTTTACTCGTTCAAGAAAGTGATACAGGAGAAATCGACGAGGAGCAGTTAACGTATCCGACAAAAAGAAAGCCAACAGACGAAGAAATGGTTGATTTATTGTTCGCTTGGAAAGCTGTTAAACATGTTAAATCAAATGCCATCGTCCTAGCAAAAGAAGAACAAACCATTGGTATTGGTGCTGGACAAATGAACCGCGTCGGTGCGGCTAAAATTGCTATTGAACAAGCGAAAGAGAAAACAGAAGGGTCTGTGATGGCTTCAGATGCATTTTTCCCAATGCCCGATACAGTAGAAGCCGCTGGAAAAGCAGGTGTTACTGCAATTATTCAACCGGGTGGTTCGAAACGGGATCAAGATTCCATAGACATGTGTGACCGCTACGGAATTGCCATGGTATTTACACAGATGAGACATTTTAAACATTAAAAAAATATGTATTAATTTATTTTTTAGATGAGGGGGATCTTTCTGATGAATGTATTAGTTGTTGGCCGAGGTGGCCGTGAACATAGTATGCTCATGAAACTGTCAACAAGTGATCAAATTGATAAACTGTATGCCGCACCAGGTAATGATGGAATGGCTGACGTAGCAACTTGCGTCGATATTGATGAAATGGATCTTAATCAATTAGTGACGTTTGCAAAAACGAACGACATTGATTTTACGATTGTTGGACCAGAAAACCCGCTAACATTAGGGATTGCTGATCGTTTTCAAGAAGAAAACCTAGCTATTTTTGCGCCGACAAAAGATGCAGCGATGCTTGAAGGAAGTAAAAGCTTTGCAAAAGCCTTTATGAAACGGCACGACATTCCAACGGCAGATTATGAAACATTTACGGATGCAAACGAGGCCAAAGCATTTATTGAAGAAAAAGGGGCGCCGATTGTCGTCAAGGCAGATGGATTGGCGGCTGGAAAAGGAGTCATCGTCGCTAAAACGAAAGAAGAAGCGTTGCAAGCGGTTGACGATATGCTTATTTCCAAAAAGTTCAAGGAAGCTGGAACGAAGATTGTAATAGAAGAGTTTCTTTCTGGTAAAGAGTTCTCCTTAATGGCCTTTGTTCACGAAGATGACGTATATCCAATGGTCCCTGCACGAGATCATAAGCGTGCTTATGATCATGATGAGGGGCCGAATACAGGTGGAATGGGGTCTTTCTCTCCCGTACCTGACGTAACGGAAGAAACGTTAGCTTACGCTACAAAAAATATATTACAAAAAACAGCAGACGGTATGATGGAAGAAGGTCGGCCGTTTACAGGAATTCTTTATGCAGGGCTCATGATGACAGCAGATGGACCGAAAGTGATTGAATTTAATACGAGATTCGGTGATCCCGAAACCCAAGTAGTCTTACCACTTCTTGAAAATGATTTGTTGCAAGTGATGCTTGATGTCTTAGAGGGGAAGGATCCAGAGTTGAAATGGTCATCTGATGCTTGTGTCGGAGTTGTTGTGGCGGCGAAAGGATACCCATCATCTGATTACGTTAAAAACAGTCGAATCCCTAATTTTAAAAAAGAAGATGGTTCATTTATTGTTTACGCAGGTGTGAAGCAAGTAGATAACCAACTCGTTTCTGACGGTGGTCGAGTCCTTTTAGTAGGGGCGAAAGGTAAGTCATTACAGCAAGCAGCAGAGGTTGCTTATCGTTCCCTCTCCAGTGAACGTAGTGAAGGATTTTTCTATCGTAAAGATATAGGAAGAAATGATTAATCAGATCGGACACCTGAAATAAGGTGTCCTATTTTTTTGAGTTGATTTCATTATTTCCGTAAACGGGTCTTGCTGAAAGGTACGTGTTTCTACTGTTGCAGAGTTGTCGAATGATTTTGAAAACCCTTCACTGCATTAAAGGAAGAAATATGGTACGATTAAATAAACAAATATATTGGAGAGTTGCTTTATGTTGGAGAAAGGTTATTGGCGAAATCGCGAAATGAGAAAACATGTTGCCATTATTGATGGATTCGAGTCGCCTACACTCGTCTTGACAGATGCAACATATTTGAATATGTATACAAGACAATGGTTACAAGCTCACATTTGGATTTATAACGACCGGATCGTTTATGTCGGCAAAGAACTACCACACCAATCGAAAGATACTGCGTTCATCGATTGTCGAGGAAAATATATTGTTCCTGGTTACATTGAGCCACATACGCATCCGTTCCAATTGTACAATCCGGAACAATTGGCTTTACATGCTGCCCGATTTGGGACAACAACATTAGTTAATGATAATTTAATGTGGCTTTTATTATTAAATAAAAAGAAAGCGTTTTCTTTATTGCAGTCGTTCAGTTTTTTCCCGGTTTCGATGTATTGGTGGGCCCGATACGATTCACAGTCTGCTCTACAAGATGAGGAAGATTCATTTAATACGAACGATGTTTTAGACTGGGTATCCAATCCGTTTGTCGTCCAAGGAGGAGAATTGACGGCGTGGCCCCATTTACTTGCAGGGGATGATCGCCTTCTCTATTGGATTCAAGAAACGAAGCGAGCGAGAAAACCAGTAGAAGGACATTTTCCAGGAGCTTCAGAATTCACATTAACGAAAATGAAGCTGTTAGGAGCAGACGCCGATCACGAATCTATTTCTGGTAAAGATATTATGAAACGGTTACAGTTAGGCTATCAAGTCGGTTTACGTTACTCATCGATTCGGCCTGATTTACCACACTTAATTGAGGAGATGTTAGCAGAAGGATTAACAACTTTCGATAATCTCACGATGACGACAGATGGTTCAACGCCGGCTTTTTATGAAGACGGTATGATGAATGTCTGTGTAGACGTGGCGATTCGCCATGGCGTTCCTATCGAAGAAGCTTATCGGATGGCTTCGTATAATGCGGCTAAACATCTTGGCCTTGAAGAAAAGCTCGGGAGCATTGCGCCGGGGCGGATTGCTAATCTTAATATTTTAGAAGAAAAAGAGAATCCCCATCCTGAAAGTGTCCTTGCCAAAGGTGAGTGGCTCGTGAAAAAAGGGGATGTGCAAACGCCTACATCGATGATTGATTGGGCAGCATACGGTATTCGCCCAGTGACATTTAATTGGGAGTTAGAAGAAAGTGATTTGCAATTTTCTCAGCCCATCGGTTTAGATATGATGAATGATGTTATCATTAAACCGTATGCGATTGAAATTGATAGTATGAATGAGACGCTTCCCGATGATAAGCATGATGCCTTCCTTCTTCTCATCGATCGATATGGGAAATGGCGGGTGAATGCGATGTTACGTGGATTTACGAAAAAATTAGGCGGACTTGCGAGCTCGTATTCGACGACAGGCGATCTTGTGTTTATCGGCAAAAATAAAAGAGATATTCAACTCGCTTGGAAACGATTGAAAGAGCTTGGGGGTGGCATCGTTTTAGTACATAACGGAAAAGTACTTATTGAAATCCCCCTCCCATTAGGTGGTATTATGTATGATGGTGAAATGACAGATTTGATTCAAAAGGAAAAAGAACTGAAAAAAATATTAAAGGAATTTGGCTATTTATATAAAGATCCTGTGTATACGATCTTATTTCTATCTTCGACACATTTACCATACATTCGCATTACACAACAAGGGATTATTGATATTATGAAAAGAGAGGTTCTCTTCCCAGCAACGATGCGATAGTTTATACTATAACTTAGTAGATTTTCTAAAAATATAAAAAGGTGTTGGAAAATGAAAAAAATAACTGTCGTATTAGCCGTCGTAACGATTGTATTGCTTAGCGCTTGTTCAAAGAGTGAAACGAAAACCAATATGTATCCACTCACAGGAGAAAAAACGAAAGAAGATGTAGACCGGCGTGTCGTTAGCGTAATGGTAAACAACCATCCAAAAGCGCGTCCACAGTCAGGGTTGTCTGAAGCGGATATCGTTTTTGAGATGTTAGCAGAGGGCGATATTACACGTTTCTTAGCTTTGTACCAAAGCAAAGAACCGAAAGTTGTCGGTCCGGTTCGCAGTGCCCGAGAGTACTATTTCGATTTAGCTGACGGATATGATGCACTTTATGTGTATCAAGGTGCAGCAGACTTTATTAATGATATGATTAAAGAGCGGGGGATCGATCATTTAAATGGAGCAAAGTTCGATGATGACGGGAAATTGTTCAAACGAGAATCATTTCGAAAATCTCCCCACAATTCATATTTACAATTTAAAGCTGTTCCTAAAGTAGCGGAATCAGAAGGATATGAGATGGAAAAAATGATTGATCCGCTGCCGTTTTTAAATGAAGACGAATTACAGTCGCTTTCAGGTCATTCTGCCGAACATATTGAAATTAACTATTCAAGCGGTGGGGCTGATACCGTTATGTATGATTATGATGAGCAGACCGAAACATACATCCGTTCGAATAATGGCGAAAAAACGGTTGAACTGGATACGAACGATCCGATTGAAATAGATAATGTCTTCGTTATTGAAACGCATCATGAAGTCATTGATGATGAAGGTCGCCGGGCGATTGACCTTGAATCGGGTGGAAATGCTTATTTGATTCAAAAAGGACAAGTAAACGATGTGCAATGGGAAAGACAGAAAGGAAGATTGATTCCTGTTAAAGATGGGGAACCGATCGGGTTTGTCCCAGGGAAAACGTGGGTAAATGTCGTCCCGACGAATCCTGGTCTTGAGCAATCTGTCATGATCGAATAAAAATCAGGGGGTGTTCCTTTTGCAAATCGATAAGTTGCGGGGAAAACAGCTCGACCAATTGTTTAAAGCTATTCTTTCCTTAGAGAGCATTGAAGAATGTTATCGCTTTTTCGATGATATTGCAACGATGAATGAAATTCAAGCGATTTCGCAGCGGCTTCAAGTCGCTAAAATGCTTACTGAAGGGCAAACATATAGCACAATCGAAAAAGAAACAAATGCATCAACAGCAACAATTTCACGTGTTCGTCGCTGCATCGATTACGGTAGTGGTGGTTATGAGATGGTTTTGGATAAGATGAAAAACGAAGAAGTTGATTCATAATACATACGTCGCAAAGTTTTTATCTACTTTGCGACATTTTTGTTTATTGTTGTTTCGTAAGGTAACGTCGATGCGCTTGTCCTCAACTGTATAGGATGATTTTTTTTATCTTTCCAAATCTACGAATCCACTCTCACGTATCATCAAAAAAATACATTCTCTTAAATTTACATCCTACTTTTTGCTATAATAAATAAACGGACTATACTATTGGAGGATAAATATGTGTATACGAAAATGAATGAATGGAAGCATCTCTTTAAACTGGATCCGGCAAAGGAAATTTCAGATGTTCATTTGCAACGTGTATGTGAATCCGGAACAGATGCTATTATCGTTGGCGGGACGGATAACGTCACATTCGCTGGCGTATTGGACTTATTGTCGAGAATTAGACGTTTTCCAATTCCATGCATCTTAGAAATATCCGAGATAGATGCTATTGTGCCAGGATTTGATTATTATTTTATTCCAATGGTGTTAAACAGCCAAGATAAAAAATGGATGATGGACATTCATCATCAAGCAATTAAGCGCTATAAACATCTGATGAATTGGGATGAAATTTTTATAGAAGGATATTGTATTGTAAACGAGAAAGCGAAAGCATTTTCCCGAACGAATTGCTCTCTACCGACAGAAGAAGATGTTACGGCGTATGCTTATATGGCGGAACATATTTTTCATTTGCCCATTTTTTATGTGGAGTATAGTGGGAAATATGGAGATCTAAATATCGTTAAACGAGCAAAGGACGAGCTTGATCAAACGTTGCTATTTTACGGGGGTGGGATTGAACACCCTCGTCAAGCTCGTGAAATGAAACAATATGCCGATGTCATTGTTGTCGGAAACAGTATTTATACGAATTTACAACAAGCTTTACAGACGGTACAAGCTGTAAAAGATGATAAAGGTGGTGAAAAGTAAATGAGTCAGACAACTGAACATTTACTGAGTGGATTAAATAAACAACAAGCAGAAGCGGTTAAACATACAGAAGGCCCACTGCTCATTATGGCCGGTGCCGGTAGTGGAAAAACGCGTGTATTGACCCATCGAATTGCTTATTTAATACGTGAAAAAGGGGTATCACCAAGAAATATTTTAGCGATTACCTTTACGAATAAAGCTGCACGGGAAATGAAAGACCGTGTTTTACATCTCGTCGGTGCGGATAGTGATCAAATGTGGGTGTCAACATTCCACTCGATGTGTGTCCGAATTCTCCGCAGAGATATTGATCGCATCGGTTACAATCAGAACTTCACAATTTTAGATAGCAGCGATCAGCTATCGGTTGTCAAGCAAGTGTTGAAAGACTTAAACATCGACCCAAAGCAGTTCGATCCTCGCGCCATGCTCGGACAAATTAGTGGAGCGAAAAATGAATTAATCACTCCGGAGAAGTTTCATAAACAAGCTGGGGATTTTTTCAAACGGCAAGTCGCTCATGTTTATGAGGCGTATCAGAAGATGCTTCGGAAAAATCAGTCGCTCGATTTCGATGATTTGATTATGGAAACCATTCATCTTTTTCAACGAGTTCCCGAAGTGCTCCACTATTATCAACGAAGATTTCAATACATTCATGTCGATGAGTATCAAGATACGAACCATGCGCAGTACTATTTAGTAAAGCAACTCGCGCAACGCTTTCAAAATTTGTGCGTCGTAGGAGATTCGGACCAGTCGATTTATCGCTGGCGAGGCGCTGATATTACGAACATATTGTCGTTTGAAAAAGATTATCCAGCAGCACGAACGATTGTTTTAGATCAAAACTATCGCTCAACAAAATCGATTCTCGATGCGGCGAACTATGTCATTGAACATAATAAAGGACGTAAACCGAAAAAACTATGGACCAACAATCCAGACGGACAAAAAATTAATTACTTTCAAGGTGCCACTGAAAGAGAAGAAGCACTGTTCGTAACGAAAAAAATCCAAGAACTCATTGAAGAAGGTTTTTCGGCAAATGATATCGCTATACTTTATCGAACGAATGCACAATCTCGAGCGATTGAGGATGCTTTAAATAAATCAGGTGTGGCGTATCAAATGATTGGTGGGACAAAGTTCTATGAACGAAAAGAAATTAAAGATATGCTTGCTTATTTACGTCTCATTACGAATCCAGATGATGATATTAGCTTTGAACGTGTCGTTAACGAACCGAAGAGAGGGATTGGAAAAACGTCTGTCGAAAGATTACGGGCCTATGCGACAGAACATGATTTATCTTTTTTTGATGCTGTGAAAGAAGTCGATTTTACAGGAGTTCCGAAACGAGCAGCGAATGCAATAGCTAAGTTTGGCGATTTGATTCAATCATTGTCCCAACAACAGGAGTTTTTAACGGCAACGGATATGGTTGAGGCTGTCTTAGAGCGATCTGGTTATGAAGAAATGTTAAGAAACAAGCGAACCATTGAGTCCCAAAGTCGTTTGGAAAACTTAAAAGAGTTTATGACCGTTACACAAGATTTTGAAGAACATAGTGATGACAAAACACTCGTTTCATTTTTAACCGACCTTGCTCTGATCGCTGACATTGACCAGTTGGATGATGAAGAACAGGCAGAAGAAGATAACATTACATTAATGACGCTTCATTCAGCGAAAGGGTTAGAGTTTCCGGTTGTATTTTTAATTGGAATGGAGGAAAATGTATTCCCGCATAGTCGCTCGATGCTCGATGATGAGGAGATGGAGGAAGAAAGGCGACTCGCCTATGTTGGGATTACCCGTGCGGAACAACGGTTGTATTTGACACATGCTCAGATGCGGACGTTGTATGGACGCACGAATATGAATCCGATCAGTCGATTTATTAACGAAATACCGGATCATCTTATCGAAGGGATTGAACAAGCGAACAAATCGATGTTTGGCAAACCTTTTGGCTATTCTAAGGGAAGTCGCCCGCCAGAAAAAAGACGTAAATCTCGTCGTTTACACGAAGCAACGACGACTGGTGCTGAGAGTGAATCGTGGAAACCAGGAGATAAAGCAAATCATAAAAAATGGGGCATTGGAACGGTTGTTCATGTGAAAGGTTCAGGAGATGCGATGGAATTAGATATTGCCTTTCCAGCCCCGACAGGTGTAAAGCGATTGTTAGCGAAATTTGCACCGATTACGAAACAATAGGAGGTGGCTCGATGGATAAACAACAAGCCCAAAAAGAGATAGCATCTTTAAGGGAATTACTCACTCAGTATGAATATGAATATTATGTGTTGGATAATCCGACAGTTCCTGATGCAGAATACGATGCTAAACTACAGCAACTTCGTAAGCTAGAAAAAACATTTCCCGAATTGATCACTCCAAATTCTCCTACCCAACGAGTCGGTGGTAAACCGTTAGATGCTTTTGAAAAAGTTCAGCATCGCGTACCGATGCTTAGTTTAGGAAATGCTTTCAATGAAGCGGATTTACGTGATTTTGACCAGCGAATTAAAAATATGATCGATGAACCGGTTCACTATGTATGTGAATTGAAAATTGACGGACTTGCTGTGTCGTTAACGTATGAAAATGGTCAATTCGTTCGTGCAGCGACTCGAGGTGACGGAACAACAGGCGAAGATATTACGAGTAACATGCGCACGATTCGTAGCATTCCATTAACAATTACAGAAACGGAAACGCTTGAAGTTCGTGGTGAAGCATTTATGCCTCAACAATCGTTTCTCGCCTTAAATGAAGAAAGAAAGAAGAACGGGGAAGCTCTATTTGCCAATCCACGAAATGCTGCCGCCGGTTCACTGCGGCAACTGGATCCACGAATTGCTGCTTCAAGAAATTTAGACGTATTTATCTATGGGGTCGGCGAGTGGGAAGTTGAAGAGGTTACTTCACATAGTGAGCGATTACAATTTCTCCAATCATTAGGTTTTAAAATTAATCCAAAATGGAAAATATGTCATACGATTGATGATGTCATTGACTTTGTTAACGATTGGACCGATAACCGACCCGATTTAAGCTATGAAATCGATGGAATTGTTGTGAAAGTTGATGATTTACACCAGCAAGATCGTTTAGGGTTTACAGCTCGTAACCCGCGGTGGGCAATTGCTTATAAATTTCCAGCTGAAGAAGTCATGACAACTTTAAAAGATATCGAGCTAAGTGTCGGTCGAACAGGTGTCATTACTCCGACGGCCATCTTAGAACCGGTGCAAGTTGCAGGGACAACGGTGCAGCGTGCCTCACTTCACAATGAAGACTTAATTAAAGAAAAAGACATTCGGATTGGCGACCAAGTCGTTATTAAAAAAGCTGGGGACATTATTCCAGAAGTTGTACGCGTCGTTTTTGAACAGCGAACGGGTCATGAACAGGAGTTTTATATGCCGAAGGAGTGTCCAGCTTGTGAGAGTGAACTTGTTCGTTTAAATGATGAAGTAGCTCTACGTTGTATGAACCCGAATTGCCCAGCGCAAATACAAGAAGGTCTCATTCACTTCGTGTCCCGCTTAGCTATGAACATTGAAGGACTGGGAGAGAAAGTGATCGCTCAACTCTTTCGGGAAGGGCTTATTGAAACGATTGCTGACGTGTATCGGCTTGAACGCGAACAATTGCTTCAATTGGAACGAATGGGTGACAAATCTGTCAGCAACTTGTTACAGGCAATTGAAGCTTCTAAAGAAAATTCAATGGAAAAGCTTTTATTTGGACTCGGAATTCGTTTTATCGGTGAAAAAGCTGCTAAAATATTAGCACAAGCATTTGGAACGATGGATAATTTACAACGAGCAACATATGAAGAACTCGTACAAATCGATGAAATTGGCAAGAAAATGGCCGACTCGGTTGTTCAATATTTTTCGGAAGAACACGTGCAGGAGCTTATTCACGACTTAAAGCAGCTCGGTGTGAATATGGAATATAAAGGGCCGCGCCCCGAAGAACAACCTATTGAAACGGTTTTTTCTAATAAAACAGTCGTTTTAACAGGAAAACTTGAAGATTTTACACGGAAAGAAGCGAAAGAGCAAATCGAGTTACTTGGTGGAACCGTTACAGGAAGCGTAAGTAAGAAAACGGATCTCGTCATCGCTGGAGAAGCTACAGGTTCCAAATATGATCGAGCCCAACAACTCGGTATAACGATTTGGAATGAAAAACAATTGAAGAAGGCACTCGATGACGTCGATAATCAAGGAGCAGAAAGATGATGAGAAAAATAAGTGTTTTATTATTGAGCACACTCCTTGTTTTAGCGAGCTGTGCGCCATCTGTAAAGGAAGATGAAATCGTAAAAAAAGATGAAAACAAGGCGGAAGAACCGTCGATTATACCAAATTATCAACTATCAAAAGACAATTACAAAATGATTTTGCCTTATCGTCCAAGCCCATCTCGAGGGGTGATTGTCGATAAAATAGCGAATCGAATGGACATCGATGAGATGGAAGAAGGGCTACGGAGGCATTCCGTACAATATTTCGACCCTGAAAAGTATTTTTTTGAAGAAGGTCAATATTTATCGGAAGAAGTTGTCAAGGCATGGCTATCGCGTAAACTTACGAAAAAACAATTAGAAAGAGAAGTAAAAGATGAAGTTGAACAACTGAAAAAAGCAGAAATGACCGTGAATGAAGAAGAAATTAGAGCAGAGTTGCAACAAGGACTTAATCCACCGATTAATGATCAACCAAAAAAGAGCGATTATGAAAAAAGTCCTGAATATTTATCACACATTTTAGAACAAAACTTTTTAGAAAAGAAAGATGACAATAGTGTTGAGTTAGTAGGGGTTTCGCTTGGTATTGCTTTGAAATCTGTTTATCGTTATCAAACGGAAATCGGTGGACCTTACCATTACAAAAAAATTTCTAAAGAAGAAATGCTCGAACAAGGTCATCAAATAGCGGAAGAAGTTGTTAAACGAATGCGGAGGAATGAGGAGTTAACAGATGTTCCCATTATGATTGCTCTTTATCGAGAAGAAGAGCAAAGTTCACCTGTTCCAGGGAACTTTGTCGAGAAAACGTTCGTTGAAGCTGGAAGTAAAAAAATTGGTAAATGGAAACCAATTGGTGAAGAGTATATGCTATTTCCATCCGGACAAGGTGAGAAAAAATACTTTGATGATAACCAACTTGTCGAAAGCTTTGGCGATGAAATCGCTCAATATTTTCCAAACTATGTAGGCGTCGTAGGGGAAGGATTTTACGTTGATCAAGAGTTGAAAAAATTAACGTTGGAAGTACCGATTGAGTTTTACGGAAAAGGTGAAGTGCTTGGGTTTACTCAATATATTTACGGCCTCGTAACGGAAATGTTTAAGGACTATTATGATTTAGAAATTAAAATTACATCTACGGAGAAAATGGAAAGCTTTATCTTCCGTGAAGCTGGAGAGAAAGAACCGACCGTCCATATTTTTCACTAATTAGTTACAAGTAAGCAGTAGAATGATTGAAGACTGTTCGTAGATACGTTACGATATGAAGTGAAACGCCTTGTTATCGCTTTCATTAGAAAACGATAAACATTGTTTAGACCATTAAAATAGGAGGGTAATTTTATGGTAACAGCGTATAAGCATGAGCCTTTTACAGATTATTCGGTAGCAGAAAATAAGGAAAAAATGCTTGAAGCGATTGAGAAAGTTGAAGCCGATCTTGGAAAGGAATATCCGTTGATCATCGGTGGAGAACGCATTACTACGGAAGAAAAAATTGTTTCTGTGAATCCAGCGAATAAAGAAGAAGTGATTGGTTATGTTTCCAAAGCGAATAAACAGTTGGCCGAGCGAGCGATGAAAGTGGCTGATGAAACGTTTGCCACGTGGAAAAAATCAGATCCTCGCTTCCGTGCGGATCTATTATTTCGTGCAGCGGCGATTGTACGAAGACGGAAACATGAATTTACAGCACATCTTGTTAAAGAAGGCGGAAAACCATGGAAAGAGGCGGATGCAGATACAGCTGAAGCCATTGATTTCCTCGAATACTATGGTCGGCAAATGTTGCAGTTAAAAGACGGTATGGAAGTGAATAGTCGTCCGATCGAACGAAATCAATTTCATTACATACCGCTAGGAGTAGGTGTCGTCATCTCTCCGTGGAACTTTTTGTTTGCAATTATGGCAGGTACAACAGTCGCTGCTATGGTTACAGGAAATACTGTCTTATTAAAACCAGCGAGTGCTACTCCTGTCATTGCTTATAAATTTATGGAAGTGCTTGAAGAAGCGGGTTTGCCACCTGGTGTGATTAATTACATTCCAGGCCCGGGAAGTGAAGTAGGTGACTATTTAGTCGATCATCCACGAACACGGTTCATTAGCTTTACAGGCTCTCGTGAAGTAGGAACGCGAATTTTTGAACGTGCAGCAGTCATCCAAGAGGGTCAACTGTGGCTCAAACGGACGATTCTTGAAATGGGTGGAAAAGATACAATCATCGTCGACAATGAAGCTGATTTAGAACTCGCTAGTCAGTCAATCGTTCAATCAGCATTCGGTTTTTCAGGACAAAAATGTTCCGCTTGTTCCCGAGCGGTTATTCATGAAGATGTATACGATGATGTTCGTGACCGGATTGTGACGTTAACAAAAGAGTTGACAGTCGGTAATCCGACGAATGAAGCTAATTACATGGGACCGGTCATCGATCAAGCAGCCTACGATAAAATTATGAGCTATATTGAGATTGGAAAACAAGAAGGAAAATTACTCGTCGGTGGAAATGGTGATGACAGTAAAGGCTGGTTTGTCAATCCGACTATTTTTGAAGGATTAGATCCGAAATCACGCATAATGCAAGAAGAGATCTTTGGTCCGGTACTCGCATTGACGTCGGCTAAAGATTTCGATGAGGCGCTTGATATTGCCAACAATACGGAGTACGGACTGACAGGAGCTGTCATTACGAACAATCGCCAACATATCGAACAGGCGCGTGAAGATTTCCACGTCGGAAACTTATATTTTAATCGTGGGTGTACAGCTGCCATCGTCGGGTACCAACCATTTGGTGGTTTTAATATGTCTGGTACAGACTCAAAAGCAGGCGGTCCCGATTATTTAATTCAGCATATGCAAGGAAAATCAACATCAGAAATGTTTTAAATCGTGTAAGAAATCCCCTTTTTATCATTCGGTTGGCAAAAAGGGGATTTTTCATGTTTTTTTATACAATATAATCCTTTTTAGGAAAGTAGGAAAGTTATTATTGATTTAAACGCTATTTTACCTTAATAACTTTCCCATTTTGAATATCCAATAAATATGGTATGATATAAATAGACCGATTAATCAAAATACACTTACTATTTAGATTCCCAATAGCGAGGTGGGGTGAAAATGGAAGTTGGCTCGTACATCAAATTACAGCGCGTTAAACAAGGGATGACGCAAGAAGAATTAGCGAGTGGAATTGTTTCCATGTCGTACTTATCCAAAATCGAAAATCAACGCACCGATGCGAGTCCAGAAGTCATTAACTTATTATGCACCCGACTTGGCATAGAAATTGATAATGAAAAAGATGTAACGATCAAAGAGAAATGTGAACAATGGTATAATATGCTGTTTGAAGTGAATGATCGTGATGAAATTGTCAGTGGCTATAACCAATTAAAACAATGGATGGATACGGTTAGTTCAAATAACTTCATGATGTTTGAAATTCATAAAGTAAGGTATTATCTCGTCTTAGGAAAGTTTTCTGAGGCTTTACAACAGATCAACTATTTAACAGAAATTTCTAATACGTTTGATAATCTCCATCAATATTATTGGTATAAGTTTAAAGGGAATTATAATTCTACGAACGGAGATTTTAACCAAGCGATGAAATGGTATGAATCAGCGGAAGACAAGCTGAAACAACTTGATTTACCAGAACGTGAAGAGGCTGATTTGTACTATATTATGGCGGTCACTCATAGTAAAATCCACAATACGTTAGAGGCGATTGATTTCGCAGAACAAGCGATTGATATTTTTCAAAAAGAATATCATTTTCTCCGCTGTGCGCAATGTCATGTCGTTCTCGGCATTTCATTTCGCCGCTTACAAATGTATGATAAAGCGATTAAGAACTATAATTTAGCGAAACATCTCGCGAAGCTCGAACGTAATAAGCAATTGATTCAATTGACGAATATGAACTTAGGGTATCTTTATTCGACAAAAGGAGATTCAAGAAGTTCGATTCAGTACTATTGTGAAATTATCGACGATGAAAACGTTGATGTCATTATCCGGCTAACTTCGATTACATCCTTGATTAAGCTGTATTATGCAATTGGCGATATCGAAAAAACAAAAGAAATGATTGATATAGGGTTTGCACTGTTCGAAGATAATCAGACGATAACAACGAATACAGCGATTCGCTATACAGCTACGGAAACCGTTAAAACCAATTATTATTTATTAACTACATATAAATATGCTGTCCATCATGAACATCATAAGTTTGAAAACTTGGTCATCCATGAGTTTATACCCTTTCTTAAGAAACATAAAGAACATACTAATTTAGTTGATATTTCAAAAATGTTAGCTGAACACTTTGAAAAGCAAAACAAATATAAGCAAGCTGTTAAATATTATAAACTCGTAAATTTAACATATAATCAATTAATGAGCATTTAGTAAAGGGGGGGAAATCATTGAAAAAGTTTCTTTCTAGTATTGTAATTAGTAGTGCACTTATCGTTGGAGGATTATTCTTTATCCAAGACAATCATCAGCTACATGATGGACTTGCTGTAGAACTTCATCCAGGTATTTTTTCAGTTAATGATTCTAGCGCCTTTGCGTAACGATTAGGTGCTAGGCAGTAAACGCTTTACCCTATTATATGCTTTGGTAGATTGGCCTGAAATAGCGTGGAACCT
>DASUXY010000027.1:0-16440 GCA_036377675.1 Bacillota bacterium | reverse complement strand
AGTAACCCCGAAGCACCGACCATCTTCGAAATTGCTAGCAGATGCAGGGGTCTTCAATGTGAAGGTTCTTGTTATCAAATGGAACTAATAATAAATGAGCCATTAGCTCAGGCGGTAGAGCAACGAGCAACGCATCTACCGAATAAGCTACGAGTAACCCCGAAGCACCGACCATCTTCGAAATTGCTAGCAGATGCAGGGGTCTTCAATGTGAAGGTTCTTGTTATCAAATGGAACTAATAATAAATGAGCCATTAGCTCAGGCGGTAGAGCATCTGACTTTTAATCAGAGGGTCGGAGGTTCGAGTCCTCCATGGCTCACTCCTAAAAACTAAGGTGAAAATGTGAAGAGTGTACAGTATAGGATATAGGGAAGTGGATGAAACAAGGTCGTAATGATTTGACAACCTTGTTTATTTGCATTTTACCCCATATTTTAACATAATAGATGGTGCATTTATTTGTTATACTGTGTATGAGGAGTCAAATAGGACTTCATTCCAGAAAAAATCAAGGTTTTATATTATAATTTAATATAGTACGTTTTTCTTTCTCTTAATTATTCAATATTGTTGAGCAAAGTTGGACAAAAGTTAACTATTTTGGTTCGAATGACTATGCTATGCAAAAGGATGATATCGTAATGAAATCTTCTAGAATCCCCGGTTTTTATAATATGACCGTCGAACAGCGAAGAGAACTGTTAACAGAGATATGTACACTTTCAGAGGAAGATGTAAACAGTTTATATAGAAAAGAACCGTTATCGATTGAGACAGCTGATAAAATGGTAGAGAATGTAATTGGGACCTTTCCACTTCCACTCGGACTGGCATTAAACTTTTTAATTAATGAGAAGGAATATATCATTCCGATGGCAGTTGAAGAACCTTCTATTATTGCGTCAGCGAGTTATATTGCAAAAATTGTTCGAAAAGCCGGCGGATTTACGACAGAAGCTACGGACCGGTTAATGATCGGTCAAATCCAAGTTGTAGGTAGCCCTAATTTCAAGAAGGCTAAAGCGACTCTGTTACGAGAGAAAGAACAATTAATCGAAGAAGCAAATGCTGCCTTTCCGAGTATGTTAGCAAGAGGTGGCGGTGCAAAAGATATAGAAGTCAGAATACTTAATGAAGATACAGATTCTAAATACGGGAAAATGCTCGTTGTTCACCTTTATGTAAATACATGTGATGCAATGGGTGCAAATGTGATTAATACGATGGTAGAAGCTTTGGCACCTACCGTTGAAAAACTGACAGATGGAAAAGTATATTTGCGAATTTTGTCAAATTATGCAGATCGATCGCTCGCGTGCGCGAAGTGTGTCATTCCTCCTAACCTTTTAGAGAGTGAAGGTTTTACGGGAGAAGAAGTTCGCGATGGCGTTATCCATGCTTATGAGTTTGCAGCTTCTGACCCGTATCGTGCAGTTACGCACAATAAAGGGATTATGAATGGAATCGATCCGGTCGTTATTGCGACAGGAAACGACTGGCGTGCAGTTGAAGCAGGTGCCCATGCATACGCTTCTCGGTTTGGAACATATGGCTCAATGAGCACGTGGTCTGTGGATCAGCAAGGGAATTTAGTTGGGGAACTCGAATTACCGATGTCTGTAGGAACTGTCGGTGGTGCTACTCGTGTTCATCCGATATCCAAACTATCACACAAATTGTTACGAGTTGAATCAGCTCAAGAACTAGCCCAAGTCATTGTTGCAGTTGGTTTAGCGCAAAACCTCGGAGCAATGAAAGCATTAGCAACAGAAGGTATCCAAAGAGGTCATATGGCCTTGCATTCGCGCTCTGTTGCTATAGCTGCAGGGGCTACTGGGGAGATGATTGATATGGTTGCTGAGCAATTAATTAAATCAAACGAAATCCGTGTTGGAAAAGCAAAAGAATTGGTGGATGAGTATACAAAATGAACGCAGAAAATATTACAACAACAGAAAAAACAGCTGTCGGAGTAGCTCATAGTAAACTGATTTTAATAGGAGAGCATGCGGTTGTACACGGACAGCCTGCAATTGCGATTCCTTTTCCACTCATCGGTGTTGAATCAGTTGTTGAGTACGTTCCAGGTTCAATAAAATTGGACAGTTCTTTTTATCATGGTCCATTAGAGTCTGCACCAACTTCACTGAAAGGGATTGCGAATAGTATCGAAGCAACGTTAGAGTATCTTGAATTGCCTAAACAGGATTTGTTGATTCAAATTCAATCATCGATTCCGCCCGGAAAGGGTTTAGGGTCTAGTGCTTCGGTGGCGATTGCTGTCGTGAAGTCTTTGTTCGCTTATGCAGGAGTCGATTATTCAGAAGAAGACTTATTGCATTTTGCCAATATCGCTGAAACGTATGCGCACGGTGCACCAAGTGGAATTGATACGTTAACGATTACTTCAGAGTCTCCGGTTTGGTATGAACAAGAAAATCCAACGGTTTTTATCGAACCAAAAGATAATTTTCACTTTATTGTAGCGGACTCGGGTAGAGTAGGAGATACGAGATCTGCCGTTGAATCCGTTGCCAATTTGTTTAAATCAGCACCGAAAATTATTCAATCAAAGCTAGATCGTATTGGAGAATTAACTCATCAAGCAAAAGATGCTTTAGAAAAGGCTGGCAAACAAATTTTAGGTCAACTATTGAACGAAGCGCAAAAAGAGCTTGAAGCACTAGGAGTAAGTGATGCAGCTTTAAATCGACTCATCCATTTTGCTCGTCAAGAAGGTGCCTTAGGTGCTAAATTGACAGGTGGTGGCAATGGTGGTTGTATCGTTGCACTTGCTCAAAATGAAATGCACTCCAAGCAGCTTGCAGAAAAGTTAAAGAAATTTGGTGCCCAAGCTGTGTGGTCGTTCGTTTTAGGGAAAAAAGAGTAGTTTTTTTGCGTGTTTGTAGCCATTTCGATACTTGATCAAAGTAGAATCGTCGCAAACTAAAGGAGAGAAGTAATGAAGGCAACAGCTAAAGCACATACAAATATTGCTCTGATTAAATATTGGGGGAAGCGCGATGAATCGTTGATTTTGCCGACGAATAATAGCCTTTCCCTCACATTGGATGGTTTTTATACGAAAACAACTGTCCATTTCCAAGAAAATTTAACAGAAGATGTCTTTTTTCTAGATGAACGACAAGTAAGTGGTGAACCGTTTACGCGAGTTACACAATTCCTCGATATTGTAAGGAACATTGCCAATCGAGAAGGTTTATTTGCTGAAGTTCATTCGGTAAATGAAGTTCCTACGGCTGCTGGTTTTGCCTCTTCAGCATCGGGATTTGCTGCCTTAAGTGCTGCATCTTCAAAAGCCCTTGGATTAACATTGACGGAGACAGAGCTTTCGCGTTTAACACGTCAAGGATCAGGTTCTGCTTGTCGGTCAATTTACGGGGGCTTCGCTGAATGGAAAAAAGGATCAAAGGCCGATGGTTCGGACTCATATGCCGTGCCAATCGCTCCGCAAAACCATTGGGATGTTCGCGTTGCTGCTGTCGTTCTATCGGCTACGATGAAGAAAGTATCCAGTCGCGAAGGTATGAAGCGAACAGTAGATACGTCACCTTTTTTCCCTAGTTGGGTAGATAGTATTCCGAGCGATTTAGAAAATATAAAAGCGGGGATTATGGCACGTGATTTTGAACAAGTTGGTCAAATTGCCGAAGCGAATTGTTTAAAAATGCATGCAACGACATTCGGTGCGAATCCACCATTTATGTATTGGCAGGATTCGACAGTAACCGTTATGCAAACGATTCAACAGATGCGAGCAGAAGGTATTCCTGTGTATTTTACAATTGATGCAGGTCCTAATGTTAAAGTTCTTTATTTACCGGAGCATGAGGCTCAAGTAGAAAAAAAATTACGGGAAATACCTGGTGTCTCTGAAGTTATTTTAAGTAGGGTAGGAGAAGGAATATCCTATTTATAGGGGTTGAGCAATTTTGTCACATAAATCTTTGACGATTAAAACACCTGGAAAATTAATGATTGCTGGTGAATTTGCCGTACTTGAACCGTATCATCAGCTTGCTGTCATGGCTGTGAACCGCTTCGTCTATACGACAATTACAGAGTGCGACCGAAATGTATTGACGTTAGAAAACTTTAACTTGATTGATATACCATGGTCGTTTAAAAACGGTCGAGTGAAGGTGCATAAAAACGATCATCGGCTTCGTTTTATTGAAGAAGCGATGACGATTGCGCTTACATATTTAAAAGAATCGAACATTTCACTACGTCCATTTTCGCTAACTGTAAAAAGTGAACTGGACGATGAGTCAGGAAAAAAATACGGACTCGGATCTAGTGCAGCAGTCGTTACGTCTGCCATTTATGCGATTTTGAAAAAGTATATGCCGAATGAACCAACTGCTCTGCTATTGTTCAAGTTAGCATCTCTTGCTCATGTTAACGTTCAAGGTAATGGTTCGGGAGCTGATGTGGCGGCGTCTGCCCACGGTGGTGTTCTGCAGTACGCATCATTTCAAGCAGACTGGCTATTAGAGCAATATGAGAAAGCAAATTCTTTATTAGAAATACTTACGAAAGAATGGATTTATTTTATGGCACGTCCGCTTAAACTACCGAAAAATGTTCATATTTGTATCGGATGGACAGGTAAACCAGCCTCAACCTCTAAACTTGTTAACGAAGTATTAAAGCTCAAACAAAATAATCCTGATCAGTTTGCAACCTTTCTTTCCTCAAGTAAAGAAGGAGTTGGGAACTTTTTCAAAGGTATGGAAGAAGAAAATATCCCTCTACTATTGAAAGGTGTTCAACAAAACAGGCATGCCCTAGCTACCGTTGGCAAACAGGCTAACGTTGAACTAGAAACGCCGTTATTACGTAAACTATGTGATTTGGCTGTTCAATATGGAGGGGCTGGGAAGCAATCAGGAGCGGGTGGTGGAGATTGCGGAATTGCCTTTATGCCGAGTAAACGAGCTGCAGAGCAGTTGAAACAAGCATGGGTTGATGCAGGAATTATACCTCTTGACCTCCAAGTGAGCGAAGAGGGATCGATGGAAATACAATAAAGATGATGAAGAAGAGCTAAGTATGTGCGTAGCGTACTTAGCTCTTTTTATACGTATTGTATATATATACAAAAATATGTTCAGTTGAGTCATTACCTGCTTATTCGGTAAGATAAGATAATAACTATTACATCGGTAGGGGCTGATCAGATGAAACAGAACATCACGATTATAGGAGTGCCAATGGATTTAGGACAGAGTCGGCGTGGAGTGGATATGGGTCCAAGTGCTATTCGCTATGCCGGGGTAATCCAAAGGTTAGAACGCCTACATTATCGAATCAACGATTTAGGAGATCTTCCCATTCATCGCCCGGCAGAAGAAGATGTCAATGAAGCGAAAAATCTACCTGAAGTGGTACAAGTAAATGAGCACTTGGCTCAAATGGTAAGTAAAGAAGTGAACAACGGCCGGTTCCCATTAGTACTTGGTGGCGATCATAGTATTGCTATTGGAAGCTTGGCGGGAGTTGCTAAACATTATAATAATTTAGGTGTCATTTGGTATGACGCTCATGGTGATTTAAACACGAGTGAAACATCGCCATCTGGAAACATTCACGGTATGCCCCTGGCAGCGAGCTTAGGATATGGAAGCGACGAGCTGACAAACGTTTTTGGATATCGTCCTAAAGTGAAATGTGAAAATGTTGTCGTCATTGGGGCACGTTCTTTAGACAAAGGTGAAAAAGAGTTCATTCGTCAAAAAGGTATCCGAGTGTATACGATGCATGAAATTGATCGCCTTGGAATGTCGAAAGTTATCGAAGATAGTTTACACTACCTTCAAGAGAGAACAGATGGCATTCATCTCAGTCTTGACTTAGATGCTCTGGATCCAACAGAAGCTCCAGGCGTAGGAACCCCGGTCATCGGAGGATTGACTTATCGAGAGAGTCATTTAGCAATGGAAATGATTGCCGAAGCAAATGTTTTAGTATCTGCTGAAGTAGTAGAGGTTAATCCAATTTTAGATGAGAAAAATAAAACGGCTGATTTAGCCGTTGGGTTAATCGGTTCATTATTTGGAGAAAAACTAAAATGATAACAGTTACTCGCGATTCCACTAGAACTTTGGCGACTTGGTGAGAAGATGGAATGAAGTTGAAAGAAGATTGTTGTTTCAAATCCTTAAAAAATAAAAAAGACATTACTTTTTAATATGAAAGTCGATGTCTTTTTTATCACCTACTATTATTCAATGAATGTATAAGCGGTGCTGTGAGTTGTTTCAGTTGAATGAATGTATGGATAGTTGCCTTTGATATTTATTGAGGAGTACATCAAGCCGTTCGCTAGACTGAATCACGGTTTGTGATGTTAATCCATATACAGTACTTAATCGAATCATTTCTTGACGACATTTTTCTATTTCTGTTAGTAACGTATTACCCACTTCAATTGCCCTCCCATCCACTATACTATATTATGTAATTATCTATTATTTTGCAATGAAAAATGTTCGGGTTTGTGAAAAAACATAGATTTTACTGAAAACTAACAAAATTGTATAGAAGTGAAACTTTTTCAAACGAGTATTCGTAATATAAGTATCGCATAGTTGGCGAGGTATTATAATGAACACAATGATGATTAGAAAGAAAATAAAACAAGTTAAAAGAGGAGATCAATCTGCATTTGAAGATGTGGTCTCGTTTTTTCAACATAAGATTTATCAACATTGTTTCCGAATGTTAGGTAATGCACATGAGGCGGAAGATATGGCGCAAGAGGCATTTATTAGGGCATATGTCAACATTCATTCATACGATGAAAATCGGAAGTTTTCAACATGGTTATATCGGATTGCAACAAATTTAACGATTGATCGCATTCGAAAGCGCAAACCGGATTACTTTCTTGATGCTGAAATTAAGGGAACAGATGGCTTAAATATGTACTCTCAATTGGCTGCAGATGAGCGGTTACCAGAAGAGGAAGTACAAAGTATAGAACTGCAAAGCTATATTCAGGAACAGATTGCAGCACTAGCGCCGAAATATCGTTCCATTATTATGCTTCGGTATTTAGAGGAATTCTCTCTTCGCGAAATTAGTGAAATCTTAGATATTCCCTTAGGAACGGTTAAAACCCGAATTCATCGAGGCCGGGAAGCCTTAAGAAAAAAGCTTCGTCACGTGTAAAGGAGTGGTTTACTTGGAGTGTAAAACACAAGCAAGACATTTAATGCATGATTTTTTGGATGAAGACATTACGAACGAAGAAGAAACGAAACTCCGAAAACACTTAGAAGTATGTCTAGATTGTCAGAACCATTTTCGTGAACTAAAACGAACGGTCTCGTTAATTAAAAGTGTGGAGCAAACTTCAGCTCCATCAGACTTTACAAAGAAAGTCATGCAAAAGCTCCCGACGGAGAAAAGACATGTTAAATATATACGTTGGTTTAAAATGCACCCTGTATGGACAGCAGCTACTATCTTTTTTGTCTTTATGTTTGGTGGAATTTTTTCAATGTGGAATCAAGATAGTAAGTTAACGGTATCAAAACAGGAAAACCTCATCATTGAAGGTGACACAGTGATCGTTCCTGAAGACGTTACGGTAGAGGGCGACTTAGTCGTTAAAAACGGGAACTTGAAGATTGAGGGAACAGTGGACGGAAATGTAACATTAATCAACGGTAAACTTGTTGATGATGAAATAGATGGGGAAGAGCTCATGGCATCTGTCGGGGAAGTGAATGGTAAATTAGAAACGGTGGATCGAATTTTCGAATGGATTTGGTTCAACATTAAACTGCTCTTCAAGAGTATTTTTTCCTTTGACTAGAAAAACCTGATCAAAGATTAAGTTTTTCTTACATTGTTCTACGTCTCTACCATATGCTTTATAAAGAGGGTGTTAACCTTAGCTTGTGGCATCATGTTATAATGGAATATGCTATAATAAATGTATTATTAATATGAAAAAGTTTAAAACGGTAATAAAGGACGTGTCACCATGCTTGATGGGGGAATTAATTTTTTAAACCTGCTAAGAATAGGTGTAGATATAGCTCTCGTCTGGTATGTCTTATATAAATTAATTATGCTGATCAGAGGTACAAAGGCGATCCAACTTTTAAAAGGTATCATCGTTGTATTAGCGGTCAGAATGATTAGTATCCTCTTTGATTTGCAAACAGTGGAGTGGATTACAAGACAAGCTATTTATTGGGGTTTTTTAGTAATTATCATATTATTCCAACCTGAGTTACGAAGGGCTCTAGAGCAATTAGGTCGGGGTAATTTATTTACAAGGAGTACGAAATCTGAAGAAGAAATTTTGGAACAGATGATCGATGATTTAGTGGAGTCTTGTAATTATATGGCAAAACGCCGGATGGGTGCCTTAATTACAATAGAGCGGGAAACAGGAATTGGTGAATATGCGGAGACGGGTATACCTATAAATGGGAAGCTGACTCATCAATTACTCACCAATATATTTACACCAAATACACCACTGCACGACGGGGCAGTGATTATTAAACGTGACCGTATCGTTGCCGCAGCTTGTTACTTACCTTTATCAGAAAATCCGTTTATTGCAAAAGACTTAGGAACGAGACATCGAGCAGCGATGGGTATTAGTGAAGTAACGGACGCGGTAACAATTGTAGTGTCTGAAGAAACGGGTCAAATATCGGCAACAAAAAATGGCGAACTGCGTAGAAAATTAACGTCGGAGGAATTACGTGACTATTTATATACAAACTTAGCTTCTCTTATGAAGTCCCCTGAGAAAAAATCTAGAAAGTGGAGGGGAAAAAAGAATGGGTAAAAATTGGTTCAATAGTAAATGGTTCGTACGTGTACTTTCCTTAGCTTTTGCTGTTCTCCTATACATTTTTGTGAACATCGAATCGGGTAATTCACAAAATGAAGCATCTATATTTTTTCCCAATGAAAATGATGAAGTGGAAACCGTCGAAGAAGTTCCGGTTGAAATTCGCATTGATAGCGAAAAATATGTCGTTAGTGGTGTTCCTGAATTTGTTACGGTAACATTGGAAGGGGCAGCTAGTGTGTTAACACCAACTGCCCGGCAGCGAAACTTTAATCTATATGTTGATTTAGAAAAGCTTGGTGAAGGTGAACATACAGTAGACATTGAACATGAGAATGTGCCGAATGAACTGTCTATATATATTGAACCGAAATCAGTTGATATAACAATTGAAGAGCGAGCGACAAAAGAGTTTCCAGTGAGTGTTGACCTAATTAATACAGACCAACTTCCAGAAGGATTTGAGTTAGGCGACCCGAAAGTAGAACCAGGTACAGTAGTCATTACGAGTTCACAAAGTGTCATTGATCAAGTAGCGGTAGTAAAAGTATTTGTCGATGTAGCAGGAGTGAACGAACCGATCAATAAACGCGAAGTTCCTGTAAATGTTTATGATAGTCAAGGAAATGAGTTGCGCGTTAAAGTAGAACCAGAAAATGTAGTCGTCTCGGTAGATGTCCAAAACCCTAGTAAGAAAGTTCCAATAAAAGTACCGACGACAGGAAAGCTCCCGCAAGGATACTCATTGTCGTCCATCGATGCCAATCTTGAGGAAGTAGAGGTTTTTGCAACAAGTGACATTTTAGAAGGAATTCAAGAGATTCGTACAGAAGAAGTAGATTTATCAGAAATTACGAAGTCGACAGAGCAGAAGGTTGAGCTTGAATTACCCGAAGGAGTTGCAGCACCTGAAGTTGATCACATAGACGTTAAAATCGAAGTCGAGGAACCGAAGAAAACGAATGAAAGTGAAAAAGAAAGTAAAATTGAAAGTGAAAACAGTCTAGAACAAAGGAAAAAAACTGAAAAAGCTTCCGACAAGAAAACAGCGGCTGAAGATCATTCACAATCAAAGAAGTCGAACGAAAGAGAGCGTTCGCAAAAAAAAACAATTGAAGATATTCCGATTCGCATCGAAAACGGTGAAGAGGGACAGGATATTTCTTTTATCCGTCCACGTCAACCGGTCATGAGTGTAACTGTGGTTGGTAAGGAGAAAGACATTCGTCAATTAAAAGCAACAGACATTATCCTATCGATAGACGTTGATGGATTAGATGAGGGTGAGCATCGTGTACCGATTTCGATTGACCATCCAGAAGGAGTGTCCGTCGAAGGGGAAATAGATGATATTGTAATTGAAATTTAGGCTAATATATGGAGCGTTTAGAGTACAAATGATTGAAGATGTGTTCTCGTTAAAAGGACGGAAAGGAGAGGTACCATATGAGTAAGTATTTTGGTACAGACGGTGTACGAGGAATAGCAAATAAAGAATTAACACCGGAATTAGCATTTAAACTAGGACGATTTGCAGGGTATGTATTAACAAGAGATATAGATCAACCGAAAGTTTTGATTGGACGCGATACCCGTATCTCAGGTTACATGCTTGAATCATCTCTCGTAGCGGGTCTTTTATCAATTGGAGCTGAAGTGATGCGCTTAGGAGTTATTTCAACGCCAGGAGTTGCATATTTAACGAAAGCGACGAGTTCACAGGCGGGAATAATGGTCTCAGCTTCGCACAATCCGGTAGAAGATAATGGGATTAAATTTTTTGGACCTAAAGGATTCAAACTATCGGATGAACAAGAGCGGGAAATTGAGCAATTATTGGATGGAGAAGATCATTTACCACGCCCGATCGGAGCTAATGTTGGTGTAGTGAATAACTACTTTGAAGGTGGACAAAAATACCTCTCCTATTTAAAAGAGTCTATTGATAATGACTTCGAAGGTTACCGTATCGCGCTGGATTGTGCACATGGTTCGACATCGAGCTTAGCTACGCACTTATTTGCCGATTTAGAAGCCGATATTACCTCAATCGGGTCATCACCAAATGGTTTAAACATCAATGATGGAGTAGGCTCAACTCATCCGGAAAAGCTACAAGAACTTGTGTTGGAAGAAGAGGCTGATATCGGTCTGGCGTTTGATGGCGATGGAGATCGACTCATTGCTGTAGATGAGAAAGGTAAGATCGTCGATGGGGACCAAATTATGTTCATTTGTGCAAAGTATATGAACGATAAAGGTTTTCTAAATCATAGTACGGTCGTTTCTACGATAATGAGTAATATCGGTTTTTACAAAGCACTCGAGCGACATGGTTTACAAAGTGAGAAGACAAATGTAGGAGACCGTTACGTTATGGAAAAAATGCGTGAAGGAGGTTATAATTTAGGTGGAGAACAATCCGGTCATATTATATTCCTCGATTACAATACAACTGGAGACGGCTTGTTATCAGCACTTCAACTTATAAATGTTATGAAAGAAACGAATAAACCGTTATCCGAGTTAGCTGGGGAAATGCCGATTTATCCCCAAGTTCTTAAAAATGTAGAAGTGGCAAATAAAGCGGATGTTTTAAACCATCCACAAATTACAGAAGCAATCGAATCTGTTGAGCAACAATTAGGTAATGAAGGACGCATTCTCGTACGACCATCAGGTACAGAGCCTTTAATTCGAGTAATGGTTGAAGCACATTCAGAAGAACAATGTGAGCGGTATGCCGATCACGTCGCCAAAGTCGTTGAAAAATTATATGGGACGAAGAAATAGTTTATTTAAAACTGCCTACGTGAGGCAGTTTTTTTTATGCAAGGAAATGAACGCTCTTTTAAGTTTACGCCGGTCCAGTATCTTATTTCTCGGACAGTGAACGATTGTTCGAAGGGGAATTCTTTTATGGAAAAAATTTTTCGTCATGGGCAATATATTCCCTTCTTAACATCGTTTATGTTACGATACATTTACATTTTACGGATGAACGGGAGATGACCCAGATGATTACGATATTAGTTGTTGACGATGACCCACACATACGGGAGTTACTACGTTTTTATTTACAACGTGAAGGTTATCAAGTTGTGGAAGCTACTGATGGAAAAGAAGCAATGGAATGCATGGAAAATGTTCACATTCATTTAGCAATTGTTGATATTATGATGCCTCATATCGATGGTTATGAATTGTGTGAACACATTCGTTTTTATTATGATTTACCAGTCTTAATGCTCACTGCTAAAGGTGAAATTACAGACAAGGAAAAGGCTTATTTATCAGGTACAGATGATTATGTCGTGAAACCATTTGAACCAAAGGAAGTGTTGTTTCGAATAAAAGCACTGTTAAGAAGGTTTCAGATGATGAATGAGGAAGTCATTCGCATTGGACAGACGGTGATTAATCGAAAAAGCTATGAAGTACAAACAAATGGAAAGACCGTCATTCTTCCTTTAAAAGAGTTTGAACTACTCGCTCAATTAGCTAGTTATCCAGGACGAACATTTACGCGTGAACAGCTTATTAAGCTCGTATGGGGAAGCGATTTTACCGGAAATGATCGAACGATCGACGTACATGTTAAACGTTTACGTGAACGGTTTCCCGTTGAAACACATGGCTTTCGTATTCAAACTGTTCGGGGACTCGGTTATAAGCTAGAAGAAGTGCGTGTGTAAAAAGCCTTTTATTGATAACATAAACACAAACGATTTATTCTGTTATACATGGATCATTTGGAGGAAAGTTTCATCATGCGGACGCTGTATGTACGAATTATTATGACGACGATGGGAATTATGATTGCAAGTGCTGTCATCGCTTTTGTTGCAGCAAATATATATTATCACCACTTTTTAAAGCCGGAAAATGACAAAAAAGTGACAGAAATTGCACAAAATACAGTCCATATTATTGAAGGGAAAAAATACGAGCAACTCGATGATTATTTATCTGCATTAACAGCTTTAGGTTATCAATTTCATGTCATCGACCGAGCCGGAAATGAACAGCATTATGGTGAAGTTTTTAAATCGTATGAACTATCGCCAGACGACATTCAACAAGTGTTAGATGGTCAAAAATACCATGGGGTTGCGAACTATCCGTGGAGTCCTTTTATAACGGGTTTTTTTAATAATGAGTTAAAAAATACAATCGGTGTCCCTGTTCAGATAAATGGGGAAACGAAAGCATTGTTTGTGCGGCCTAATGCCAACGTCCAATTTGGCGAAATGCGTTTTTTCTTTGCCTTGTTAATTTCCTTAGCTTTATTGTTCAGTTTTTTGTTCATCTTAATTGGAACGACTTTCATCGTTAAACCGATTCAAAAGTTAACGATTGCTACCCAAAAGATTGCTGGTGGAAATTATCATATTAAATTAAATGTAAACCGCCGCGATGAAATTGGCCGGCTTGCAAAGGACTTTACAAAAATGAGTGATCGCCTAGAACAGACAGAAGAAAAAAGACAGGAGTTTGTGTCAAATGTATCTCACGAAATCCAATCACCCTTAACATCAATTCAAGGCTTTTCTCAAGCTCTCCAGGAAGAAGATTTGCCCGCCAGCATGCGCCAACATTATTTATCAATTATTGAAAAAGAAAGTAAACGGCTATCGATGCTAAGTAAACAATTGTTAACGTTGTCAACGCTAGAAGATGAAGTTGATCAAAAGGATTTCGTCTCCTTTAATGTTGTGGATCAACTGAAGGAAGTCATCGCCATGACAGAATGGCAGTGGCGAAAAAAGGACCTCGCCATTGAGATGAATGTGAGGCCACTTAAAGTCGTTGGCGATCCTAAATTATTACATCAAGTGTGGATGAATCTGATTACGAATGCGATTCGATATACGGAGAAGCGAGGTTGCATAACGATTTATACAGCGACGTCACAAAATTATGCACAAATTTCGATTGCAGACAATGGGATTGGCATTCCGGAGTCACAGCTTTCGCAAATCTTTGAGCGTTTTTATAAAGTAGATAAAGCACGTACTCGGACTGAGCACAGTACAGGTCTTGGTTTAGCGATTACGAAGAAAATAATCGAACGACATGACGGTACGATTATGGTCGATAGTGAGGTCCATAGAGGGACAACATTTCATGTGTACTTACCGATGGAAAGCTCATATATATAAGTTAAAACTATATAAAAAAGAAAGGTTGAGGTCGTTTGCTGAGACAGGCAATCATTATCGGCGGAACGGGGATGCTTGCGGACATGTCCAAATGGATCATTCAACAGGTAAAACATACGGTCATCATTGGTAGAAATGAACAACGACTGCGACAATTAAAGTCGAGTCTAGGGAATGTTCATACAAAGCAATTGGATTATAAGCATACGGAAGATTTAAAACAGATGATTCGGACTACGATTGAAACATATGGTTCGATTGATTTAGTTGTCGCTTGGGTTCATAGCGATGCCCCGAATGTGATTCCTACGATATTAAATGAAATATGTACATCCCAACGAAAGAAGTGGCGTCTTTTTCACGTCAAGGGAAGCAGTCAACATCTTGAAGAGATTCAACAATCGAACCTTGATCTTCCTGACCGTTGCTTGTATCGTGACGTTCACCTCGGGTTTAAGCGTGAAGGGGATATGTCGAGGTGGCTGAAGGATGAGGAAATTTCTGCAGGCGTTATGAAAGCGATTCAACACGATCGAAAACATACAGTGATTGGTACACTCGAACCATGGGAGGAAAGGCCTAAAAGATAAAATGTATATTTGCGACCTTGTACACAGATAATTATTTAAATTTTCCCATCATAAAAAATAAATCATTTGACGGTATGGAAATAGAGGCCTTGCTTTTTAAGGCAAAGGGTGAACATGATAACCGTCATACCATTTTTTGGCCTCACGGTGGACCACAAGCTGCTGAGCGAAAAAGTTTTCGTCCCATGTTTCAAGCATTTAGATGTCGAATATTTACTGTCAGGAGATGAGGGGCACGGGTTTTCGAAAAAGGAAGTGAAATAAAAGTGTATCAACTCATGTTTGACTTTTTAGAAAAATATCAACAGTGAGCATCCCCATGTCGTTCAATTTCTCTGATCTAAATGAAGTTGCTGTAGAGGTGTAATCTTTCATTTATAAAAATTATTCATAAATGAAACATTTTTGTAACTTATCCGTAATCATAGTATAATAGTTTTTTAGAAGCTGAGAAAGGTGGAAATTATATGAAGAAACTACTGATGGTTTTACTTGCAACAATTTTGACATTTGGGGTGACGGCTTGCTCAGATAAATCTGAACCAGCAGACGGTGCTCATGAAGAAACCGACAGTGAAGCACAAAATGATGAAACAAATGAAGAGTCAGATGAGAAAGAATTGCCGGCTGAGGAAATCTATAAAAAAGCTCTTGAAGTTTCCGCTGATATGGAAAGTGCCGAAGTATCTCTACTAATAAAACAAAATGTAGAGATCCCGAGTGAAGATTTTTCAATGGAGACCGAAAGTGACCTAACAATGGAAATGACGATGGATCCACTCGCAGTTTACCAAAAAGGAACAACAACAGCTCTAGCAGATGGTGAAACGGAAGAAATGGGTCAGGAAATGTATATTACTGACGAAGGCATATACTTCAGTGTCGAAGAAGGTGATATGTGGATCAAAATGGACGATTCAATGATTGATGCGACAGATGTTATGGATGGGCAAGAGGTAGACCCTGCTGAACAGTTAAAAATGATTGAACAATTTACAGATGAACTTGAATTTGAAGAGTCAGATGACGAATACACGTTAAAATTAACGGCTGATGGAAAAGAGTTTATGAATCTAGTTAATGACTTACTTGACGGTTTTCTACCAGAGGATCTTGAAGAATCGGATGAAGACTTAGATGAAATTATGGAAAATACAGAAATAAACGATATGTCGTATGAGATAATAATTGATAAAGAAAGTTTTGAAATGACAGCCTTCAACATGGATATGGATATGGTTATGGAAGAGGAAGGCGAAGAAGTACATTTAGTCCAAAATATGGCATCCAACTACTCGAAGATTAATGAGATTGACAAGATTGAAGTTCCACAAGATGTAATTGACTCTGCAATTAACGAGGATGAGGTTGAGTTTGAATAAGCAAGTCATTCCTTTTAAGACGGAAGATCTTCGTGAAAGACATAGATTATGGAATCATAAAGAAGGTAATCTTCCAAAGAATTAAAGGTTTTAGTTATACTTAATATGAATGAATAAAAAACAGAACCACAGGGTTATAGCGTTGGATGGAGTAAATATAGAGGTCGGACGAAGGTGGGTTTATCGGTTGAGCACCGCGTTTGATCCATGTCGTTTAGGTATATGTAATCGATACATTTTTCGTCGGTTACTTAGGTAATTTATTTGATTTTCCTGATGAATGAGTCAACTTACGCCGTTTGGACATATTCCTCAATTTCCTGTAGAAGATGTGAATCTGGTCAAGATTTCAATCGTGACAGGTGTAGCTATCCTCTTAACGCTCATCGGTTTTCTTGGATATAACATTCGAGACCTTAGTTCATAATCGGTATGACTAAAGAAAAGAGGCATTATGCT
>DASUXY010000026.1:0-90244 GCA_036377675.1 Bacillota bacterium | reverse complement strand
TTTGTTTCAGATGTTTTCCAATCATCAATCAATGGCATCCGCGCGGGTAGGCGTGTATGATGGAGCGAATATGAACATTAATGGGAATGACTCAGTACAAATTTACATCTAACGTTTTAAATGTGTTATATTGGGAGATAATCAAGGAGGGAGATGTATGATTTATCGCTATAAAGATCATTCACCGACGATTCATGAAACGGCTTTTATAGCAGATGGGGCTCGTGTGATTGGTAATGTGGAAATCGGTGCGTATTCGAGCATTTGGTTCAATGTTGTCTTACGGGGAGATGAGGGACCGATTCGCATTGGTCAGCGTTGCAACATTCAAGAAAATACGATGTGTCATTTATACGAAGGATTTCCTCTCACCCTTGAGGATGAAGTATCCATCGGGCATAATGCGATTGTTCACGGGTGTACGTTGAAAAAAGGTGTTCTCGTCGGGATGGGGGCGACGGTGTTAGATGGTGCGGAGATCGGAGAGTATTCCATTATTGGCGCAAATACGCTCGTGCCATCAGGCAAAGTGATTCCACCGCGTTCACTCGTTCTTGGTTCTCCTGGAAAAGTCGTTCGTACGTTAACCGATCGAGATCTGCAAATGATTGAAGAAACGATTGACACGTATGCTCGAAACGGCCAAGAATACCAACAGAAAGAGATTTTTGAGAAGATTGAGAGAGAGGAGCACAACGCGTTATAAAGAGTCATATTTTCTAAGATTCAGGTCTATTTGTGTTATACAGACGTTTTTATACTTCATTGGTAACGATGAATTGATAATCATCATACGTTCGCCGCTCTTTCTTGTAAAAAAGAAAGGGCGTTTTTATTTGTAGTGGATCCTTTGTCGCATGGGGTTCAACATATGGACCGATTATGATAATTTAGTAAAAGAGTAGAACAAATAATTGCGTGACAAAAGGCGAAAAGTTTACAACATATTCATATGGTGAATCAATCGATTGATTCAATGGTAGAAACAGACGAAACGTTATCATCACAAATACACTCACAAAAGAGGTAACATTCCACCAATTGCGGATAAGGTAAATATAAAAACAGGAGCGATTAGTGGACTTAAAACTAAAGCGGGCTGGGCGGGGCTTGCCATTTTTGTCTTATTATTTTTTGAACCAACCTGCAACTGTTTGTATACCACTTTTCATATGATCAGAAACGCTCTTTCCATTGAATTTTCGTAGGAGCAACGGCTTCATTGGTTGCATCATCCGCAATATCAGCTGCGGCCCCAACTGTGCCTACCACTCCTGCAGCTACGGTACCGCCTACTGCTAGGGATGCTACACCAACGCCTACATCTACTCCAATTATGACCTGATATTTCTCTTGCCACTACTGAGTCTTGGGAATGCGACTCTTTTATATTTGTTTATCCATCATCTTTAAAGGATTTGAAGATGAAGAGGAAGAAGCGTTTCAGGAAGTGTTAAGATAGGCGTAGCAATAAATTTTCCCAGCGATATAAAGAAGGTTATTTTGTAGTTGAAACCTATATCTATATTTAGTATAAAATTATCCTTTGAGTAGGATTGACTTATCGATGCTTATGAAGCACCGATAAGTCAATTTTTCTATGGGAAATCGTTATAAGTTCCTCCGAAATCATTTACTCCTTATGTGGGATCGGCTCTCCCAGTTTAAAGACAGATTCAAAAAAACGTGTAGCGGGTGGAGCGAGAATTTTATAATAGTCTTTAAATAACGAAGCAGCGGAGTCGCCGAGCCATTTTTTAGGCAACAGTTCTTTCGGAAGGTTTGGATCGATAAATAAAAACTTTCGGTATTGATGGACGAGCCACGCACATTCGACAAAACAACTCCCATCATCCATTTCACCTTTTTCAAGTTTATTTTTATCGATGACATATTTTTGGCTATATTCTTGGATAAATTGCGCATATTTTTCATTCATTTCATCGAGATCCCAGCATTTTTTAACGAGTGCTTGTGGGCTCTCCATTCCTTCATATGTTGCTTGAAAAAAAGTGACGTATTTTTCAATTCCATATTTGTTGATGAGACGATGAATTTCTTCTTCTAACGGATTCGGTGTAATCCAACAACTGTTCGAAAGAAGGCCAAAACCACTCCACACGAGTTCTTTTCGTAAGTCATCTCGTAAATGTCGTTTTTCTTCCGGGATTGTATAAATAAGCATTCGCCATTTCCCATCCCACGTCGGTGCCTCTAATTTATAAATACGTTTAGAAGCTTCTTCCATGCGTGCTCTTCCTTGCTCTGTTAATGAATAATAACTTTTATTACCACGTTTTTCGGATTGTACCCAGCCTTGTTTATGCATACGGGATACGGCTGCACGTACGGCCTGTTCATTGTGCCCGAACTCTTCTAGCAATTTAATTAAACTGCCAATCCAAATAACATTTCCATAGTGACGGATATAGTCTCCATAAATGGTGAAAATCATCGATCGCGTATTAAATTGTTTTTTCATGTTTTTCCCTTCTCTTTGTTTATTTTTGTATGATTCATTAAACAATGAGTCTGCCCCATAGTCTACTATAAAACTTAAAAATATGCACTACTTATTAAACGCCCCACGTAAAAACGTCATGCGTCCAACGCTATCAATACATTCTGAAAAATCAAACTCATCCTTGATATATATATGACGATTTGATAAGATGACGTTACATAAACGCGATAGGTTTAATTAGCTATTTGTTTAGCGAGAGCCGTTATTGGGTAACGGGGTCGATGAATAAATACGAATAAATTCTTATACATTAGTAGGGGGTAGACGTATGAACGATGTATGTCATTTGTTACGTATTCGGTATCCAATTGTGCAAGGAGGAATGGGCAATATTAGCAATGCGCCTTTAGCGGCAGCTGTTTCAGAAGCTGGAGGTCTTGGTACAATTGGTTGTGGAACGATGACGCCTGATGAAGTAGAGAAACTCATTCAACAAACAAAAGAACGGACCGATCAACCATTTGCAGTAAATATTGCTCTTCGTGTCACTCCGTATGTTGAAGAAATCATTGAACTCATCACCAAACATGAAGTCCCGGTTGTTTCTTTATCTGCGGGCAACCCCGCTCCTTGGATTCCTTTTCTTCATGAACATCATATTCGGGTGATGGCTGTCGTCGCTTCTGTCAGGCATGCACAGAAGGCAGAAAAAGCTGGAGCAGATCTTATTGTTGCGGAAGGTTTTGAAGCTGCGGGTATTCATTCGAATTTTGAACTGACGACATTTACACTCATTCCGCAAATTACACGAGCAGTAACGGTTCCTGTTCTCGCGGCAGGCGGAATTGGTGATGGAAAAGGTTTAGCAGCAGCGCTCATGCTTGGAGCTTCTGGTGTTCAATTAGGTACTCGTTTAATCGCAACGAAAGAAGCACCTTTTCACCCACAGTATAAAAAGACGTTGTTGGAAACGAAAGATAGCGAGACGCTCATCGTTGGCAGGACTGTTGGGCAAACACGGAGAATTTTATCAACCCCGTATGGACATAAACTGGCATCCCTTGAAAAAGAAGGGATTACGGTTGAACAATACAAATCGCTAACGTCAGAAAAAAATCATGTTAAAGGTGCAGTCAAAGGAGATTTACAAAATGGTTTTCTCAATGGTGGACAAGTGGCGGGTCTCATTGACGACCTTCCAACCGTTCAAGATTTATTCGCACAAATGATGAGCGATGCAAATGAACAAATCAGTCGCATTGGAAATTCGTTACAAACCGTGGGGATTTAATTTTACGGACTGGAAACGGTTTGTTTCCAGTCCGCCAACACAATCTACGTACACCTTTTATAAAAATGTAAGCGCTTAAATAAGTGTCGCTAAAGGGGGATTATGAATGAGCGTCGGAGAAGGGGTTTTGCAAAAAAAGCGTTTGACGTTGTTTGAACAGATGAACGAACATGAGCAAGTGATGTTTTGTAATGATCCATCTACAGGCCTCGAGTCGATTATTGCTATCCATAATACAACTCTTGGTCCAGCTTTAGGCGGTTGTCGAATGTATCCGTATGACAGTGTGGATGAGGCATTAGAAGATGTTTTACGACTTTCTGAAGGGATGACGTATAAATGCGCTGCCGCAGATGTCGATTTTGGCGGTGGAAAAGCAGTCATTATCGGGGATCCACTTACAGATAAAACACCTGAATTATTTCGCTCTTTTGGCCAGTTTGTCGATTCGCTTGGCGGCCGTTTTTATACGGGTACAGATATGGGAACGACGATGGATGACTTCGTCTATTCCTTGCGAGAGACGAATTATATCGTCGGTGTTCCCGAAGCATATGGTGGAGGAGGAGATTCTTCCATTCCGACAGCAAAGGGCATTTTGTACGGATTACAAGCGACAAATCAAGTGCTATTCGGAACCGATGATTTAGCTAGCGTAACGTATGCTGTCCAAGGACTTGGAAAAGTTGGATATAAAGTCACTACACGATTAGTAGAAGCTGGTGCACACGTATACGTTACCGATATTCATGAAGAGCGACTGGCGGCCATTCAACACGTTGGAAAAACAACGAAAGGGTCTATAACGGTTGTTGAGCCTGAAGATATTTATGCACAAGGAGCTGATATTTTCGTTCCGTGTGCACTAGGTGGGGTAATCAATGATGCAACGATTCGTCAATTGAATGTAAAAGCAGTTGCAGGCTCTGCTAACAATCAGCTATTGAATGAAGAACACGCCAAACGATTGAAAGAAAAAGGAATATTGTTCGCTCCTGATTATATCATTAATTCTGGCGGTTTAATTCAAGTCGCTGATGAATTATATGGTGCCAATCAAGAACGAGTGATGCTGAAAACGAAAGAAATTTACAATATGTTGTTGAACGTTTATAAACATGCTGAAAACGAAGATGTGACGACGGTCGAAGCAGCGAATATAATTTGTAAAGATATTTTGAAACAACGTGCAAGACGGAACAGTTTTTACAGTAGAACCGTAAGGCCTAAATGGAATATGCGTTCGTGACGGTTCATATGGATCATTTTTTCTCCTATAACTGATGTGCTGTTTGCATAGATGTATGACGTCTGTTATGGAGTATGTCACCTGAGGAGGTATGTTATGGACAAAAAGTTTCCGATCAAACAGATAATGGACGGTAAGGGGAATGTACTTGATTCCTCCTACGACAGTCAACTGGATGAGCAATTGTTACTTCGCATGTATCGCCATATGTTTCGCATTCGTACATTTGATCGAAAAGCCATTCATTTACAAAGGCAAGGTCGGATTGGGACGTATCCGCCTTTCGAAGGCCAAGAAGCTTCACAAGTCGGGAGCGCTTTGGCATTAGAAGATGGGGATTGGATGTTTCCCACATATCGTGATCACGGAGCGACGCTAACATTCGGAGCTAATATGGTTCGAACATTACTCTATTGGAATGGTCGTGTTGAAGGTTGCGTCCCCCCCGCTGGAAAACATATTTTCCCGGCGGCCGTGCCGATCGCTACACAAATTCCTCACGCCGTCGGTGCTTCCTGGGCTGAAAAGAAAAAAGGTACAGACCGTGTCGCGATTGCCTATTTTGGTGATGGTGCTACATCAGAAGGAGATTTTCATGAGGGATTAAATTTTGCTAGTGTTTTCCAAACACCGACCATTTTTTTCAATCAAAATAACGGTTATGCCATTTCTGTACCAATCGAACGGCAAATGAATTCGGAAACGATCGCGCAAAAAGGAATCGCTTACGGGATGCGTAGTGTACGGGTTGATGGAAATGACTGTTTAATCGTTTATTTTGAAACGAAGAAAGCTGTTCATTTAGCCCGAAAAGGTAAAGGTCCAACATTGATCGAGGCAGTGACGTGGCGAAAAGGTGCTCATACGACAGCAGATGATCCAACGAAATATCGAACGGAAAATCAAGGAAAACGTTTTATCGATCCACTCCTTCGCTTGGAACATTTGATGAAAAAACGAGATTGTTGGGATGAACAAACGATACAAAACATCCATACTGAATGTCATGACGAAGTGGAAGCAGCTGTCAAACAGATGGAAAAATATCCAGCAGCGAAAGTGGACGATTTATTTGATTATTTATATGCGGATCTCCCAAGACAATTAATCGAACAGAAAGAGGCATATGTTGAATCGCTAAGGGGGTCATTACATGAGTAGTATGAGAATGGATCAAGTGGACGAGGTGAAGCAGAAAACAAAAACGATGACAATGATTCAGGCGATCAATGATGGGTTACGAACGATGCTTACAGAAGATGAGGCGGTTCTTCTTCTAGGAGAAGACATCGGAAAAAATGGCGGGGTCTTTCGAGCAACAGAAGGACTTTACGAACAATTTGGTGAGGACCGAGTCATCGATACACCATTATCTGAATCAGGTATTATTGGTACATCTGTCGGTTTAGCTGTGAATGGCTATAAACCTGTAGCCGAAATCCAATTTCTAGGTTTTATTTATCCTGCCTACGACCAAATCATGACGCATGTCTCTCGACTTCGGATGAAAACGATGGGGCATTATTCAGTCCCAATGGTTATTCGGGCACCTTATGGGGCAGGCATTCATGCTCCAGAAATCCATTCGGATAGTGCTGAAGCTCTATTTACACATATGCCAGGTTTAAAGGTCGTTTGTCCGAGCCATCCGTTTGATGCAAAAGGCCTGTTAATAGCAGCCATTGAAAGTGAAGATCCGATCTTATTTTTGGAACCGATGAGAAGTTATCGTTCGACTCGAGGTAATGTTCCCGTTGGTACGTATACAATTGAAATTGGAAAAGGAAACATCATTCAGGAAGGAACCGATATTTCTTTAATCGCGTGGGGGGCAATGATTCCGATTGTAGAAAAAGCAGCTGCACAAGCGGAACAAAAAGGAATTCGTTGTGAAATTATTGATTTGCGAACTCTGTATCCACTGGATCGGGATCTCATTGCTCAGTCGGTTCAGAAAACAGGTCGTGCTGTCATTGTCCATGAAGCACAGGGGACGGGTGGTCTAGGCACAGATCTTATTTCTATCATTAACGATACTTCATTTCTTTATTTACGTGCTCCGATTGAGCGAGTGACAGGCTTTGATGTGCCGGTTCCTTTTTTTGCGTTAGAGCATCACTATGTACCGACGGAAAAACGCGTATTAGACAGTATTGAAAAAGCAATTTCTTTTTAAAAAGGTTGTCTAATCATTTAGGGGGTGGCGTGTTGTTACAAGTAAAGTTTCACGATGTAGGAGAAGGAATTACAGAGGGTGAAGTTGTCGACTATCTCGTCGAGGAAGGCGAACGTGTGTCGATCGATCAGCCTCTCGTAGAAGTGCAAACGGATAAAATGGTCGCTCAATTACCTTCACCCACTACGGGTACGATTAAAGAAATTATCGTGGAAGTCGGCGAGACCGTTCATGTTGGAACGACGCTCCTCCATATCGAACAAGAAAACAAACAGAAGCGAGAAGGAGTCGTTGAAGATCCACCAGAAACCCGCTCACCACAAAGGAACGTACCGTATCGTTCTGTTAACACCATTCAACGGGTATTAGCTACTCCATATACTCGAAAAATTGCCCGAGATCATAACGTAAATATCGAAAAAATAACGCCAACAGGTCCCGACGGGCGTGTAACGGAAGAAGATGTCTATCAGCACGTAAAGAATAAGCAATTGACAACGGATGAGCCATATGAGCAGGAAGTAGGATCTCCATCTCTCAATGTTGCGGTGCATGATGAGGAAGAACTAGAGTATATACCTTTTCGAGGAATCCGCAAACAAATTGCTAAAAACATGGTAAAGTCTCTGTTTACAATCCCACACGTTACGCATTTTGATGACATTGATGTGACAAATGTTATGAACATCCGCCAACAGTTGAAACGGGATGGGACTGCGATTACCGTAGTAGCTTTTTTCATCAAAGCGCTCGTCGTTGCATTAAAAGATTTTCCAATTTTTAATGCCGAACTTGATGAACAAAATGAACGAATCATTTTAAAAAAAGATTATCATATTGGCATGGCTACAGACACCGAATCTGGACTTTTAGTACCAGTCATTCATAACGTCGATCAAAAGTCCATTATCGAGCTTCATCGTAATATGAAGCGACTGATTAAAAAGGCTAACGAAGGAACGTTAACGTATGGAGAAACACGATATAGCACTTGTACAGTGAGCAATGTTGGTCCTCTTGGTAGTACAGGAGCGACCCCGATTATCCATTACCCAGAAACAGCACTCATCGCATTTCACCAAGCGAAAAAGACCCCTGTTGTCAATGAGAAGGATGAGATTGTCATCCGACAAATGATGCCTCTCTCCATGTCTTTTGATCATCGGGTTGCTGATGGAGCGACAGCGATTCAGTTTACGAATCGTTTGAAACGATTGATTGAGCACCCTGGACAGTTACTAGTAGAACTCATTTAAAATATGTTATTAAATGCCAATATTGTTGACTGCTCTATGACGGAAATTTGTTTCGTCAGTGCTATATGAAGGCATTTATCGCTGTTTATTTCACTATCCTTTCCCCTATTTTCAAATGATTATTGCTGTAAATAATTGTCGTTCACTTGACATAATCTTAATTCATGATATAATTTTCCTTAAATTTTTTTGAAAAAATAAACTAGTTTCGGGAGGAAATACGTATATGAAAAGATGGGTTCAATGGATGAGTTTAGCAAGTTTAAGTTTGTTGCTTCTCTTAACAGCTTGTAATGCCGACGATGATGATTCATCGGCTGATCAAGGAAAGGAAACATATAAAATTGGAGCGACACAAATTGTAGAACACCCTTCACTTGATCAGGCGTATGAAGGTTTTAAAGCAGCGTTAGAAGAAGCAGGACTAGATGTCGAATATGATTTTCAAAATGCTCAAAATGATAAAAGCAATGTCAATACGATTAGCCAAAATTTCGTTTCAGATGGTGTAGATTTAATTTTTGCTAACTCTACGCCGAGTGCACTAGGAGCTTTACAAGCAACAAATGATATTCCGATTGTTTTTACATCGGTTACGGATCCAGTCGATGCAAATTTAGTTACGTCAATGGAAGAACCGGGTGACAATATTACGGGGGTAGTCGATCTTCACCCAGAGGCCATTGATGAAACGGTAAACTTTATCGATACGTATTTTCCAGATTCAAAAGTTGGATTAATTTATAATGCTGGTGAACAAAACTCTGTTGCCCAAATTGAAACGGTACAAACCGCTGCTGACGGAACGAGTTTAAGTTTTGTTGAGCGAACCGTTTCAAATTCGGCCGAAGTTCAACAAGCGACAACGTCAATTGTTGATGAGGTAGATGTCATTTATATTGTTACAGATAATACAGTCGTGTCTGCTTTAGACAGCGTTGTAGGTGTCGCTAATGACCAAGACACTCCGCTCATTGTTGGAGAGCCTGATTCACTTACAAAGGGTGGTTTTGCTACGTTTGGAATTGATTATTATACAATTGGCTATCGAACGGGTGAAATGGCCGTAGATCTTTTAACAGGAGAGAAAACGCCGAAAGATATTCCTGTCGAATATCCACCGAAAATCCAACTATATATAAATAAAGAAGCCGCTGAGGAGCAAGGTGTAGAGTGGAATGACGACTGGGATGAGGAAGCGGAATTGATCGACTCTGAATCGTAAACGATGGATTACATTGGAATGGATATGAGACAAATCACTCTTTTTTCCGAGTTTGCAATCATAACTACTTTGAATCTTTTATAAGACTGTCTCCGATTGACATCATGAATGAGCCTAAAATGGGTTAGTCCATCTTACCGATTTAGCATTGAAGGACTAACGTATATGTAAATAACGAGCTACAGAAAAGGGAGATGATTTTGTGCTCATAGCTATGTTCGGTGCGGTAGAATTAGGTGTTATTTACGCCATTATGGCGTTAGGTGTATATATAACGTTTCGAGTTTTAGATTTCCCCGATTTGACAGTGGATGGAAGTTTTGTAACAGGTGCAGCGGTTACCACTGTTTCGATAATGAATGGAGTACCTCCGTTCGTTGCGACAATATTTGGAGCCCTTGCAGGGTTTCTCGCAGGTTGTATAACAGGAATATTGCATACGAAAGGGAAAATTAATCCCCTTTTATCCGGAATATTGATGATGATTGCTTTATACTCTATTAATTTACGGATCATGGGGCAACCTACGTTATCTTTATTAAACGAATCGACTGTATTTACGCAATTGCGTTCCTTTTGGGACAAGACAGGGATTGATTCATTTTTAAATGGATTGTGGACATCGTTCGGGCTTGAAAAGGCTCCGGGCACGTGGTCGATCTTATTGGTGATGCTTGCATTTACTCTAGTCATTAAATGGGTAACAGATTATTATTTGAAAACAGAGGTTGGTCTCGCGCTTCGAGCAACGGGAGATAACCAACGGATGATTAAGAGCTTTTCAGCAAATACGGATACGTTAATTATTATCGGTGTCGGTATTTCGAACGGATTTGTTGCTTTATCAGGTGGATTAATCGCGCAACACGGTGGCTTTGCGGATGTCGGGATGGGAATTGGCTTAATTATTATTGGACTTGCTTCGGTCATTATTGGGGAGGCACTTTTCGGTACGAAGACGATTCGCAAGACGACATTTGCTGTCATCGGTGGAGCGATTATTTACCGAATTGTTGTAACGTTAGCGCTACGGGTTGATTTTTTAGATACGGGTGACATGAAGTTGATCACGGCTTTACTCGTCATCGCAGCCTTAGTGTCTCCGAAAATTGTTCAAACACGTAAGGAAAAGAAACGACGTCTACAAAAACGTGCGGAGCTTGCTCAACAAAAAAGTGAGGGTGGACAATGATGTTAACATTACGTAATTTGTCGATTACATTTAATGAAGGAACCCCAGATGAAAAGAAAGCTTTGCAAAATATTCATTTACAGCTTGAGAGAGGGGAGTTTGTCACTGTAATCGGTAGTAACGGAGCAGGAAAATCGACGTTGATGAATGTGATTTCTGGTTCTTTATTTCCAGATGTCGGAGATGTATTCATCAATGACAAGCAAGTTGTCCATTTACCGGAATATAAACGGGCAGCATTCATTGGTCGTGTCTTTCAAGATCCGATGGCAGGCACAGCACCATCGATGACAATTGAAGAAAACTTAGCGATCGCTTATTCTCGTAATAAGAAGCGTCGTCTAAGACCAGGCGTGACAAAAGCACGTCGAATGTTTTTTAAGGACCATTTAAGAACGTTGAATCTTGGCTTAGAAAACCGGTTGACAGCAAAGGTTGGCTTTTTATCAGGTGGAGAACGTCAAGCATTATCCTTATTGATGGCGACCTTTACCGAGCCAAATATTTTACTATTAGATGAACATACCGCTGCCTTAGATCCATCGCGGGCGGAGTTAATTACGAAGCTAACTGAAAAAGTCGTTGGAGAATTCGGGTTAACGACATTGATGGTCACGCATAATATGCAACAGGCGTTAGATTTAGGGACGCGATTAATTATGATGGATGCCGGAAAAATCATATTCGATGTGAGTGGTGAGGAGAAAGAACGGTTAACGATTGAAGATTTGTTAGACGAATTCCAGCGTGTTCGTGGCCTGCAGCTTGAAAGTGATCGATCGATTTTAAGCTAAACGACGTCTGCATCGGCCGATTTATAAGTCATCACGATGGAAATCCGTAAGATTGTAATAAATATAAAACATGAACGTACAAGAACGTGTCGGGTTCTTGTACGTTTTATCACTTAAACATTCTTTTCATCGCTTTTAACGGTTTAAGTGGCCATGAACTTCAATTAAAAAATCTTTGATGCTCACATCTTGAATAACATCGTCAGCAAACGTGTCAAGTGGAGTATTATCACGATTGACGATGACTAGGCGGGCCCCATTTTGTTTAGCTAGCATAGGGAACATGTTGGCGGGAGTGACAGTTAGAGAAGAACCGAGGACGATAAACAGATCCGTTTCCGTCGTTTCTCTCTCTGCTTTTGTAAATACGTCTTGTGGTAATCCCTCACCGAATAAAACGATGTCAGGCCGAATGGCACCTCCACAGGAACAATAGACGTCACCGCTTAGAAAGGCATCGTGGTCTTTTCGTTTGGAACAGGAGTGACAATATAGAGAACGAAAAGAACCATGGAGTTCCATTACATTTTTGTTACCGGCCTCATGATGAAACCCGTCTACATTTTGTGTAATAATTCCTTGAATCCAGCCGTTCTTTTCCCATTCCCCTAAAATATAGTGCCCTTCGTGTGGTTTATAGGTGTCAATATCTTGAAGTCGATGTCGGTAAAATTGAATAAACTCATCTGTATTTGTTTCCAAAGCTTGAATGTTCGCTAACTCATCTGGGTTAAATTTAGACCATAATCCACCTTCTGCAGATCGAAAATCTGGCAAACCACTCTCGGTAGACATTCCAGCCCCTGTGAACACAATCGTATGTGATGATGATGTAATTAGATTAGCAAGTTGTTGCAACTGGTTTACCTCCTTTTTAATCATCTAAGGAATTATTTAATCACCAATGAATAAAAAGCGCTTTCATCTAAGGAATGTATCGATGAACGTTTTAAAATTATAATCGATGATATTTATCTAAAATGTATGCTCATGGGCCGTACAGTAATTTCTTTTCCGAATAGAAACGACGAAAAACATGGTGCCTCTTCTTATTGTAAGACACCACATCATTCGTCGTCTAAAATCGCTCTTAATGGTTAGATACTAGAAATAAATAACTCCTTTTGTATGGAGTTCATTAAAGTTCTACGTATATATAAAGCTTATATGATCCCTTGATCGATCATCGCATCTGCTACTTTAGTAAACCCGGCAATATTTGCACCGGCAATTAAGTTTCCAGGTTGATTACATTCTTCGGCAGCGGTCATACAGCTGTTATAAATATTAACCATAATGCTTTTTAGCTTTTGATCTACTTCTTCAAATGTCCACGACGTGTGGGAGCTGTTTTGTCCCATTTCTAAGGAAGATACAGCTACTCCACCAGCGTTAACAGCTTTTCCTGGAGCAAATAATATATCGTTTTCTAAGAACACTTCAATAGCTTCAGCAGTTGAAGGCATATTTGCACCTTCAATGACAGCTTTGACGCCATTTTGAACGAGTGCATGTGCACTTTTCTCATCAATTTCATTTTGTGTTGCACAAGGAATAACAATGTCACACGGAATTTTCCATATTTCCGAACAACCTTCAACGTACTGTGCTTCAGGATGAATCGATGTGTAATCCTTAATTCGTCTTTTTTCAACCTCTTTCAGTTGTTTGACAGCGTCTAAGTCAATGCCATTTTTATCATAAATAAAACCGTTTGAGTCACTACATGCAATAACTGTTGCACCGAGTTCAATTGCTTTCTCCATGGCATAAATAGAGACATTACCAGAACCAGAAACAACGATTGAACTATCCTCTAGACTAAAGCTATGGTCTTTAAGCATTTCTTCTAGGAAGTATATGGCGCCGTATCCTGTTGCCTCTTTACGCCCTAGACTACCACCATACGTAAGACCTTTACCTGTGATGACTCCGGCTTCAAAGTTACCACGAATCTTTTTATATTGACCGAACAAATAACCAATTTCTCGTGCACCGACACCGATATCACCAGCCGGCACATCTAGAGTAGGTCCAATATGTCTGTAAAGTTCTGTCATAAAGCTTTGGCAAAAACGCATAATTTCTCCATCAGATTTGTTTTTTGGATCGAAGTCAGAGCCACCTTTTCCTCCGCCAATCGGTTGGCCAGTAAGAGCGTTCTTAAACGTTTGTTGGAAACCTAAAAATTTAACAATACTCATATTGACAGACGGGTGAAACCGTAACCCACCTTTATATGGACCAATCGCACTATTGAATTGAACACGGTAGCCACGGTTTACTTGAATCTTTCCTTCGTCATCTACCCATGGTACGCGGAAAACAATGGTTCGTTCAGGCTCAACAATTCGTTCAAGAATGTTTTGTTGGATGTATGTGGGATTTTTCACAAGGACGGGTTTAATTGAGTTGAATATGACTTGAACGACTTGGTGAAATTCTATTTCATGAGGATCTCTTTGTTTAACGTTGGTAAGGACTTGATCCAAATATTGTTGAACTTCTTTTTCCTGTTGGGAAATTGCCTGTTTTACGATACTCATCTGCAATTCCACCTCCTTCGACTTCTCTTTAACGATTCACATATAGTATTTCTTTTATCACTAACTTTATTTTACATTGTTTGATTCATCTAAGCAATATTAAAATTAGATTTAATCAATGCTGATATGAGATAATTAAAAGAGGAGGGAGACGAAATGGAGTTACGTCAGATTAAATATTTTATCGAAGTGGCTAGGCGTGAACATATGACAGAAGCAGCTCAAGCATTGCACGTTGCACAATCAGCTGTTAGTAGACAAATCTTTAATTTAGAAGAAGAACTCGGAGTGGATCTGTTTATTCGAGAAGGGCGAAACGTCAGACTTACTCCAATCGGAAGGGTTTTTTTAAAGCATATGGAAAAAGCGATGCGCGTTATTGATCATGCGACAAGAGTACTCGAAGAATATACGGATCCAGATCGGGGAACAATTCATATCGGTTTTACGAGTAGCCTCGCTTCGTATATCTTACCGACGGCGATTTCGCAGTTCCGTGATGAATATCCCGACGTAAAGTTTCAATTGCATCATGGCTCTTCGAACGAATTAGAAGAAGCCGTTATTAAAGGAGATATGAATATGGCTCTAGTAGGTCCTGTTCCTATGGAAGTGAAAAAGCTCCAAGGATCGATTTTATTTACCGAAAATATTGTAGCTCTGTTGCCAGCGGACCACCCACTTAGTCAATCTCATTCGATTCGATTAAGAGATTTACAAAATGAGTCCTTTATACTGTTTCCAACAGGATTTGTATTGCGAAACATGATACTGACGATGTGTCAACAAGTAGGTTTTGAGCCGACAGTAGCTTTTGAAGGTGAAGATGTCGATACGATTAAAGGTTTAGTTTCAGCGGGATTAGGGGTTTCGTTAATTCCTGAAAGTACATTAGTGGATAACATTCCTCGAGGTACGGTTAAAATCCCTATTACACAACCGAATGTAACGAGAACAGTCGGTGTCATTACTCCTGTTGAAAGAGAGTTGTTACCAACGGAGAGATTGTTTTACGACTTTTTATTAGAGTTTTTCAAGCGGTTAGAGCAGTTTCAAATTTAGCGTAACGTATGACGTTAGAACGAGATGATGCAGATGGAAATGCTGATGACGTTCGTGAGCGGAACTTAAATCATTATACAGTCTTTTATTTGCTTCTATTCCCTATTTGTGATTCGCTATATTTTGTGTTTATAAAGCTATTCTATTTTGTAATGAAATGATTTTTCGTTCACGTGAACGTTGTTGAAATGGACGGTTTATACAATAAACCATTTCAGTGATTGCATTCATAAGATTTCTATGATACGATTTGGATACAACATATTGTGATGCTTTTAATAAAAAATACTATATATAGTGTTTTGAGTGACGGTGACGATGTAAAGATCGTCTGAAAAGGGAATCCGGCGAACATCCGGAACTGCCCCCGCAACTGTAAGTGTGGACGAACGAGAATGCCACTGTATCGCATCGCTTGTAGGTAACGATACGGGAAGGTCTTTAGTAGGATGAAGCACAAGTCAGGAGACCTGCCTCACTTATAGTTTCATGTTTTCGGGGTGAAAAATCGATGAAACGATGAAAATACGTATGTATGTTTTCTGTCGTTTTGTGCTGTTCATCCGGAAGGGTGAATGGCTTTTTATTTGGAAAAATTCTGTTTCGCTCATCATCACGAAGTATTTTAGAAAAATAAATTGTCTCTAGCAATGATCTTTTTAAATTATGTCTAGGAAGAGGAGGCCATTATTGGAACGTTCCATTTATACATAGTGACTGCTGACATCAATATCAATGAATACGTTAGCTCATTGAAGGCTAGTTATTATTAAAAGGGGGATAAGGGTTATGGCAACGATAACGAAAAAAGACTTTGTATTTAACGAAGAGAAGATGAAACAATGGTTGGAAGAAGCAACAAATGGTTTCGCCTTACAAACGGAACACGTCGTGGAAAAGTCATTACGAGCAATCACTCCTCACATGAGTCAGGAAAAAGCGACCGATATTTTCATTCAAAATGTTTTAGAAAACATCGATGAATCACAACCAGACTGGACGTTTGTTGCCAGTCGTCTCTATTTACAAAAGCTCTACTGGAAAGCAGCACAGCATCGTAATTACGATGAACGGGAAAAGTACGGTGATTTTTACGAGCTTATTCAACTCTTAATTGATAAAGGTATATATACTCCCGTTTTATTAGAAAAATATTCAGAAGAAGACATTTACTATTTCGCTCAGCACATTGATCCGGACAAGGATTTGCTCTTTGATTATTTAGGGTTACATACGTTGGCGACACGATATTTAGCCGTCGATCATGCACAAAATACGTATGAGCTACCTCAGGAGCGATGGATGGTGATTGCGATGCATCTTATGCAAGATGAAGATCGATCAAAGCGACGGGAGCTTGTGACGGAAGCTTACTGGGCGTTGAGTAATTTATATATGACTGTCGCCACACCAACTTTAACGAATGCGGGTAAAACACATGGGCAATTATCGAGTTGTTTTATTGATACGGTCGATGACAGTTTGCAGTCGATTTACGATAGTAATACAGATGTCGCCAAACTATCAAAAAATGGCGGTGGACTGGGCGTCTACATGGGGAAAGTCCGCGCACGAGGTAGTTCGATTAAAGGCTATAAAGGGATGTCGAGCGGGGTTGTTCCTTGGATTAAACAGCTGAACAATACAGCCGTCAGCGTCGATCAACTCGGGACGAGAAAAGGAGCGATCGCGATTTATTTAGACGTTTGGCATCAAGATATCGAACAATTTCTCGATTTGAAACTGAACAATGGAGACGAGCGCATGAGAGCGCATGACATTTTTACGGGGGTTTGCTTACCAGACTACTTTATGGAACAAGTGGAAAATCGGGGCGATTGGTATTTGTTTGATCCCCATGAAGTGCGTCAAGTGATGGGCTTTTCATTAGAAGATTTTTATGATGAGACGAAAGGCGATGGCGAGTGGCGTAAAAAATATGTAGCGTGTATTCAAAATGAAGCCCTTTCAAAACGAAAAGTGCCCGCGATCGACATTATGAAGCGGATTATGATTTCCCAGCTGGAATCAGGTACACCGTTTATGTTTTATCGGGATGAAGTCAATCGGCGCAATAACAATCCGCACAATGGAATGATTTATTGCTCTAACTTATGCACAGAAATTACGCAAAATCAGTCACCGACGCTGTTTTTAGAAGAATACGTTGAAGACGAGGAAACAATCGTTAAAAAATATAAAACAGGTGATTTTGTCGTCTGTAATTTAAGTTCGATTAACTTAGGAAGGGCTGTCCCTGCTGGGGTCCTTGAACGTTTAATTAACATTCAAGTGCGGATGCTTGATAACGTGATCGATATTAATACATTACCGATAAAACAGACGAAATTAACGAATCAAAAGTATCGTGCGATCGGGCTAGGAACATTTGGTTGGCATCACTTGTTAGCACGTAAAGGAATCAAGTGGGAAACGGATGAAGCGGTGGACTATGCAGATCAGCTTTATGAACAAATTGCTTATTTAACGATTACAGCGAGTATGGAATTGAGTAAAGAAAAAGGGAGTTACCCTTCATTTGCGGGGAGTCGCTGGAGTACGGGGGAGTATTTTGACATGCGCGGATATACAGATGGGACATGGACCCGTTTAAAAGAACAAGTTCAAAAGCATGGGATGCGTAACGGCTATTTAATGGCTGTTGCCCCGAACTCATCAACGTCGATGATTGCCGGATCAACGGCGAGTATTGACCCTGTTTTTAAACCGTTTTACTACGAAGAGAAAAAAGACTTTAAAATACCAACGACAGCACCGGATTTAACAGCCAAGACGTATGATATTTATCGCCGGTCTGCTTACATTGTTGATCAACGTTGGTCCGTTCGCCAAAATGCTGCCCGACAAAGACATGTAGACCAAGGAATATCGTTTAACTTTTACGTTCCTCATACGATTCGGGCGTCAGTTTTATTACATTTGCACATGCAAGCGTGGAAAGAAGGCCTGAAAACGACGTATTACGTCCGATCGACAGCGAATGATATTGAGGAATGCGAGTGGTGTCACGCATGAAGGCATTGATTGCTTATGTATCATATAGTGGCAATACAGAGGAAACCGCTAAAATCATTGAAGATCACTTGATGCAAGACGGCATGCAAGTCGACATGCATAGGATTGGAATCGATCCTTCAATCGATGTATCTCGTTACGATTATATTTTTCTCGGTACGTTTACATGGGACGTCGGGAGCACCCCAGACGAAATGAAAGATTTTGTCCTCGAGGTCGGGTATAAACCGGACAATGTCGCAGTCTTTGGATCAGGGGACACCCAGTTTGGTGGCGATGATTTGTTTTGTAGGGCAGTCGATCGATTAGTGAAGTTTTATGAGAGTCCGTGGGATGGTTTAAAAATTGAACAGTCTCCACGGGGATCACAAGAAGACATTGTAGAACAATGGTTGAAAGGAGTTTTACAAAATGCCAGACGTTTTGCTTCAGAAGGCGAAAACATTAGAGCCACGCAATCCAAATAAATCAACGGGATTATTCGGTGGTGAATCGAGTGGAATTTTGAACTGGAATGATATCGCATATCCACATTGGTACAAGATGTATAAACGGTTAGTCGGGAATTACTGGCAAGCAGATGAAGTGAATATGTCGAGTGATGTGAAGCAATTTCCAACGTTAAGTGAAGCAGAACAGGATGCTTATTTAAAAATTATTGGGTTGTTATCGACATTGGATGGTCCGCAAACACGAATTGCCTTGTTGCTGTCACTGTATGCAACCGATCCATCGGTGCAATCGATTATGGCGGTCATCGCCCAGCAAGAAGCCGTTCATAATGAGAGCTACTCGTATGTGCTTTCATCGGTCGCCTCGCTTGCTGAACAGAAGGAGTCGTTTAATTTCGGGAGAACGGATCCGGTCCTGTTGAAGAGAAATAAGAGTATTATGGAGCATTATAATCATTTCGCCGATGAGGCGACGATTGAAAACATTTTAAAAACGATGGTGTATACGGCACTGTTGGAAGGGCTATTCTTTTATTCTGGTTTTGCCTTCTTTTATAATTTAGCGCGCAATAATAAAATGGTCGGCACGTCGACGATGATCAGCTATATCAACCGAGATGAACTGGAGCACGGGCGCTTTATTAGTGAGTTGTTCCGAGCGACACTCGCAGAAAATCCAGAACATAATAATGAGACGTTTATCCAGTGGGTGTACGATCAATTTAAGCAATCGGTTGCCCTAGAGACGGAATGGTCCAACTACGTCCTAAAAGACATTGAGGGTATTGATTTAGTTGAAATGGAAGGATATGTGAAATACCGTGCCAATAAGATGCTACGGATGATGGGGCTCGATGAAATATATCCGAATCACGTCAACAATCCGATGAAATGGATTCGAGCCTATGTCGATAATTTCGACGGAACGAAAACAGACTTTTTTGAACAAAAATCAAGACAATATACGAAAACGAGCGATTTAAATGGGTTTGATGATTTATAAAAGTGTGGGGAGCTCAGGGAGAACCGAGAGCTTCCTTTTTCGTGACAAAATTTACGAGGTGTGTTGAATTTCGTTTTATTAGGCGGCACGCCCTTTGCAAAGCTTTAAAATTTTCCCTACCATGCAAAAATAATTCCCGATGCGATACCGATGGCAACCCAAATGCCTGCTAATCCTGTTGCAAACACGAATCCAGTAAACCCGAGGAGAAGCCATGCCGACTCTCCTGTGGCACGCTCTGAAAAGGCTAACGCCCAGCCGGGTAACTTTTTTCCACCTAATAAGAAAACTGAATGACTCATGTTTGTCCGACTTGTCAATAGACCAATCGTAACAATGATGATAAAATAAACGATAAATTCAATCATAATAACGGTCTGCATAATATGTTTCCTTCTTTTTTAAAAATAGTTGTACTATAAGTGTATGCCGATCATGAGGAGGCAGAACATTGCGGAATCCTTCAGTTGTTCATTTTCAAAAGAGTGACAAGATGGATTGCTATCCCTATCCATATTGACAAGCTGAGAGTAAAAACGGCAATAAAAAAGGCAGTCGACCGATGATTCAGATCAACTTCCTTTTTTAATAATCTATGTTTCTACGCTTTAATTCAATGGGCCCCGCCACGTGTTCATTCCGCCTTTAACGTTTGTGACGTGTTTATACCCATTCTTTTTTAAGATTCGAGCTGCACGCATACTGCGGGAACCACTCCGACAAATGAGAATCACTTCTTGATCTTGATACAAGTTGTTGAGTTGTTGTTTGAGTTGGTGGAGAGGGATATTTTGAAATCCGGGAATATGCGCGTGATGATATTCACCTGGTGTGCGAACGTCAATATACTGTTTATGGTTATCTTTAATCCTCAAATCCTCTTGCAATTGGTCAGTTGTAATTTGTTTCACACCTTTCATCGGTATGACACGTCTGAGCAATTCATAGAGGAGTGCTGCCATGATAATATATGGAATATAATCCATGTAATGACCTCCTTATACCCCTATAGGTATATTAAGGAGAGCACGTTAAAATGTCAACTACGATTTCAATGAATTCCCTTCCATGGATTGATACGGACTCACCACCCACATGATGTCTTGTATGATTCACATGTGAATCATACAAGAATTATGGCTGATGAAAATAGTTTATAAGTCCATTCACAATCGCTTCTCCGACTTGGTCCTTGTAATCCGGTGTGTGAATGGCTGAAAAATCATCGGGATTTGTGATAAAACCTAATTCGATAAGAATGGCTAAATCACGATTTTCTCGCAATACTTTATAGTCAGCTTGTTGGATCCCGCGATCAGGCAAATTGATCGCTTCAATTAATGAAGAGTGGATATGTTGGGCTAACTGTTCGTCGTTCCCACCGTCATAGTAATACGTACTCATGCCTCGGACCGTCAGAATAGGAAAAGCATTGTAATGAATGCTAATAAATGCATCGGTATGATGACTGTTACTCACCCGAATCCGTTCTTCAAGTGATAGGAATTCATCTCCTGTACGCGTTAGAATGACAGTTGCCCCCGCTTCACGCAAATGTTCAGCGACGACTTCTGAAGTTGACAAGATGACGTCTTTTTCAGCTACGTCATCCAAGCCGATAGCACCGGGGTCTTTTCCACCGTGACCCGGATCAATCACGATTGTATATTTTTCCAAAGATTGTGGAGAAGTCTGAACCGTCGTACCTTCTTTCGGTCGGATAATGAGTTGACTAGTTTGTTCAGATGGTGAAGGTTTACTCGTAAACTGTTCAGCAATCCAACCATGTTCGTCGGTACGCAAAACGACTTTTTTCCAACCTTCCTTTGCATCTATTACTTCAAACATATCTCCTTTTGATGCCGAATCGATAATGTGATCATCCATGCTTGGACCTGAGCGGATATGAACGTTTGATCCAGTAATGACAATCTGATCTTGGTGCGTTGATGGTGCATGTTCTTCCTGGGACACCGGTTGTACGTACTGAAACGCAATCCAAGCTTCTTTGCCATGATAATATGTTTTCGCCCATCCATATTCCTCCTGAAAAATAACAACTTTATCTCCTGTTTGTAAGTTTCCAATAATAGTTGCATCGTAATCAGGAGCATCTCTTACATGTAGTTGAGAAGCATGAACTTCATATGTGCGACTATGCTCAGCATAACTTACCGATGCAAAAATAAATAAACAAAGTAACAAGAATGTGCTTGCTGTAAAAAATCGCATCCCCACCATTGATTCTTCCTCCGTATGTTTGCAACAAACCGTTAGTAGTAATTAAGGATAACCGTAACGATGATCAATTAAACATGTTATCGGTGAAAATTAAAGCGGGAACGAGAAAATGTTACTACGATAAAAGTTTCCGATACGGAATTAGTAATGTATAGATGTTTGTTACATAAAAAACTACTTAAATTAGGGTTCATTTGTAAAGGCTCATGATGTAACGTATAAAATAACCATTCTGCGTGGAGATCCTGGTCCGACAATCGTTGACTATGCCAACGAAAAAGCCTTTGATTTAGTTGTCATTGGTAGTAGAGGACTAAACAAATTCCAAGAGATGGTTTTAGGAGGCGTTAGTCATAAAGTCGTTAAACGGTCGATTGTCCGGTACTTCTCGTAAAATAATATAATAAAGATAATATCTAGACACATCCGGCTTGCCAACATTAATCACTGGTAAGTCGGTTGGTTTTTATTTGGTCTCTAATTTGATTAACATTACAATGTCTCCTTTTATAACAATTTGTTGTACATTTTAAAATTACATTGCATGTTTTCCTACGCCTCTAGTAAAATAAGATGTATAAACGATATAACTTCTGCATGAAATCGATTACATTTTTGCTAAGTGAACCCCGATATTTAGTTATATTATGGAGGGAACGAGATGTATAAGCATATATTAATAGCTGCTGACGGTTCGGATCATTCGCAACGAGCAGCAAAAGATGCGATTCAAATTGCCAAATGTCATCCTGAGGCGAGCATAGAAATTGTTTATGTCTTCGATCCGAATAAAGCGAAGTCAGAAGCTTTGAGCCATTGGGATGCTGAATATGTAGGCGATCAACGTAAGCGACGGATTAAAAACGTAGAAAAAATCGTTGCCCAATCTGGAATTTCTTATAAGACGACTGTGTTGAATGGTGATCCCCGACATATGCTCGTGGATTACGCCAACCGTAATGAAGCAGATCTCGTTGTCGTCGGTAGTAGAGGCTTGAATGCCCTACAAGAAATGGTTCTAGGAAGTGTTAGTCATAAAGTCGCTAAACGCGTTCATTGCCCGGTGTTAATTGTAAAGTAGGATAAATAAAGCATCAATAAAAAGTATGGAGCACCTCTTCAGGGGTGCTCCACTTTTTTATGCGAATCTGAAATGATTACGTCCAAATTCATTTCCAACTTTCTCGTGGTGTAGCGTTTTTTTATCTTCGAACATGATGTCCATGTCGACGTTGAAGTTTACTCTCTTCTTATGTAGTACGGACGCAGCGACGAGAAGGTTTCATCGAATATTTAAAAAGAAGTGCTTTACAAATGAAATGATCATCACGTATGATATATAATATATATGTCAGTACTAACTTACATCCGTAATAAATAGCACAAGTTCGTGTTCAAAAAGAAAGGTAAAAGGATTGAGAAGTTCACGGTACGTATTTTTGAGTGAGTAGTAAAAAAGCAAGTTAACGAAGAAGATGGAGAAGTTTTTAACGAATTTTGTAAATAATATGATGGCGAAGAGAGGGCTTATAAACGTAGCCTCTTGCGAATATAAAGGATTCATTGAAGTGTGTACTAACATTCAATAATTAAACAAAGGAGTGTTAAAAATGAAGGGGTTTAAACGGTTAGCATATTTACTAACAAAACACCCAATAAAATCGATCATTTTCATCATTGTCGTCATGACCTTTTTAGGGATTGGCGTGCGAAATATTTATATGGCGACAGGTGATGACACGCTAGTCGATGCGGATACAGAAGTTTACAAGGAAAATAAACAACTGGAAGAATATTTCGGTGGAGAATCCATCGTCGTCGTGTACGAAACTGCAGCCGAACCATTATTAACTCCGGACCATTTACAGCATATGCAAGGTCTGGAAAAAGAGCTGGCGTCAAAGAATTCAATTTATAGTGTCGTGAGTCCTGTCACGTTGGTGACACATATAGCAGAGAAACAAGCAGAAGTCTATGCTGACGGCTTGCAAAAAATAATCACTGGTTTGGAGGAAATGGGTACACAACTTAAAGAGGTAAGCACTGAAATGCTAGAAAATGATTCAGGGAAGAGTGAACTACCAGATGTAGACCAACGGGTGGGCGATTTGCACGATGGCTTGGAGGAGATGGTCAAAGGACAAGAAAAATTAGCAGAAGGTACGGGTCAACTCGTAGGAGGCTATGAACAGTTTAGTGAACAAACGTTCGAGATAGCCGATCGTTTGGAGAGCTTGATAGAGCAAATGCCTATGGAAGGTCAGTCATTGGAACAGATGAAGCAGATGCATACCTATTTAAATCAGTTGGCAAAACAAATGGATAAGGCGTCGACAAATGGGGCTGCGCTTCCAGAAATCGCTAATCGAACGGCAACGGGTTTGAGGGGCATGAAGGAAGGGCTCGTTCAGCAAGAAGAACAATTGGAAACGATGCAAAAGAAACAGCAGCAAAAGTCTGATGATCTGTTGGCGCTTGGAGATGGATTAGGTGAGATGGGAGAAAATTTAATAACAATGAGTGAACAACTAGAGACGCTTGATGACTATGCGGATATCATGACTCCCGGCATACCGGAAAAACAAGCAACCCTTGAGCAAATGGTCTTTGATGACGATGATAAGTTGCGACCGATGTTTGAGGAATTCATCATCGATGATCAATATATGTTGATGATGATTACATTCTCCGGACAAACGGATGATGTCGATAAAAGCGATGTCGTTGATGAGGTTCAGTCTTATATCGATGCACATCCAATAGAAGGTTTGGACATGATGGCCTCCGGTAAACCCGTACTCGATGATAGCATTCGCACGTCCATGAAAGGGAGCATGAAAAAAATGATGGGGCTAGCCATTGCGATGATGCTAGTTGTTTTAACGTTTACTTTTAAGGTGAAGTGGCGTCTTATGCCTCTTGTGACGATTCTCGTGGCCGTCGTGGGAACGGTCGGGCTGATGGGATGGCTACAAATTCCAATTACGATGGTATCCATGGCGGTCTTTCCCATTTTAATCGGCCTCGGTATTGACTATGCGATTCAATTTCAAAACCGCTATACAGAGGAAATGACGATGGAGGAGGATTACGATGCATGACGAAAAAAATAAGCAACAGAGGGCGAAGAAGGGTCTATTCAAAACGATTTCGAAAATGGTTCCTGCTGTCGGGACGGCATTAATTGCTACAGCCCTCGGTTTTGTAGCCCTATATACTTCACCTGTGCCGATGATTCAAGACTTTGGTAAAATGTTAACGATCGGGATTATTGTCAGTTTTATTTTAGGAATATTTTTGTTAATTCCGCTGTTGTTTAGTAGGGATTCCTTTTTTACAATAGATCATGTGAACAAGCAAGGTAACGAAAAAAAGAAACGTAAAAAGCCAAGTCGACTGTTATCCCGTTTGACTGATACCATTATTTCCCTTCGATGGGTGATTATTGTCGTGGCGTTTACAGCAGCAGCGATTGGCATTTGGCTCGATGTCGATGCAGGAGTGGAGACGGATGTCGAAACATTTATGCCCCAAGATACACAGGCGTTAAAGGATATTCATAAATTGCGGGATATCGTTGGGACGACGGATCAAATTTCCATCGTATACGAGGGGGAGGATATGACTTCGTACAAAACGATTACTTGGTTGGACGATGTGACTGGTGCGATTGAAGAGGAATTTCCCGACGTTGTTGTAGAAACAAAATCATTGTCAAGTATGCTTAGGTTGATGAATGACCATAAGTTACCAAATGAAGAAGACGTTGACGATTTTATGGCGGATATCCCCGAGGAACAATTAAAAATGTTTATGAATGAAGAGGGAAAAAAAGGTGTTATTACCGTTGGCATGAAGCATCTAGAAACGGAACGATTACAAGATTTTATCACCGATTTAGACCAATTTTTACAACGTGAATCTTTAGATCGCATGACGACATCGATTACTGGGAAAGCGGTTCTTGATGTCGAAATGATTGAAGGACTGTCAAGTGGGAGATATCAAATGACACTGCTCGGAATGGGGCTCGTATTTTTAGGATTGTTAGTCATCTACCGTCATCCAGTTAAAGCGTTTATTCCTTTACTTCCGATCATTTTAATTGTCGGCTGGTCAGGGCTCGCCATGTACTTTTTGGAGATGGATTATACGCCGTTGACTGCAACCCTAGGGGCTCTCATCATCGGTATTGGAACTGAATTTACCGTATTGATTATGGAACGATATTTTGAAGAGCGAGAGAAAGGCCGTGGTGCCAACGTTGCGATTCGCGTCGCCAACCAAAAAATCGGTCAAGCGATTGTTGTCTCCGCTTTAACAACGATTGGTGGATTTTGCGCCTTACTTGCCTCGGATTTTGTCATTTTAAATAATTTTGGGCTGATGACGTTGATCAATATTACGTTCGCATTATTTTCAACAATAGTTGTTATGCCAGCGATCTTGATTCTTTTCGACCGATTTGTCAAAATAAAGCATACGAGCTGAAGAGGTGAAAATTGTGCGTGATAAAACAGAGCAAATTATGAAGGCTGCCCTTAGTGCCTTTATTGAAAAAGGGTTACAAGCGACAACGATGGACATCGCTAAAGAAGCAGATGTAGCTGAGGTTACGTTGTATCGAAAGTTTTCAACGAAAAAAAATTTGTTTATAACGGTCATTAAAAATGCCTTGGAAAAGAAATTTGCATCGGATGTGATGAAGTATGCTAAAGAGGAAGATACCGAAACATTCCTCATCTATATTATTGAAAATAGATTGGATGTTTTATCTAAACATAAAGATTTAATTAAAATGCTCATTTCTGAAAGTTTGCGAGGAAATTTAACAGATGATGTTAACTTTCCAGTTATTATTTTTACAAGCTTACAAACAGGATTGGCTGCCCATTTTGAATGTATTGGTCGGCAAGTGAATACGGAACATTTGGCACGTGCGATTGGCGGTATCCTTTTAAGTTACATTATGTTTCCTCATGAGACTGCGTTTCACGTTTTGTCTGATGATGAAAAAGCACGTCTTGTCAAGAAGCATGTCCAATCGATCTTGGCAATGATTTGACTTGGACTTCCATAGAAGTAAAATACGTTTAATCCCTTTCCAAATTGTAAATAATAGCAAGGAAGATTTGGAGGGATCGTATTGAACAAAAGACATTTGCTGTTGCTACTGCTTTTACTTCTATGCGTCGTTTCGCTAAGTGCGTGTATGAATGATCATAGTGAAGAAGGTGAACAAAAATCGACCGAAGAACGAGGGGTTGCAGCATCGAGCATAAAGGGTGGAGAAGCTGAAGGTGTAACGGTTACCTTAATTAATACAGACGGTAAAAAGGTGGGGACCGTTTTCATGGAACAACTCGTTCATGGTGTGAAAATGACGTTAGACGCTACGGATTTGCCCCCAGGCTCACACGGCTTTCATATTCATGAGAAAGGAGTATGTGAGTTACCGGATTTTGAATCGGCTGGTGGTCATTTTAATCCAACCGGTTCAGCACACGGTTTTAACGAACTCGAAGGTCCGCATGCGGGTGATCTACCGAATATAGAAGTTGCTCGGAGTGGAATGGTCAAAGTCGAATTTATCAATGAACGGGTAACGCTAGAGGAAGGAAAAGAACATTCATTGCTTGACAATGGTGGAACTGCGATCATCATCCATTCAGAAGCCGATGATTACGAATCACAACCAGCAGGGGATGCAGGTGAGCGAATTGCTTGCGGAGTTATTGGTAAATAAGTAAGATGAGAGACCCGAGAATATTCTCGGGCTCTTCATTTTTGTGGTGATTCGCATGTGAGGATTGTTGACTCACTAGAGGCCCTTTTATTTAAAGCGAAAAGGTAGACAACATCATCATCCATTGTATTATGAAGAACGTCCATTTATAATGAATAGTAAATCGATTCAATATTCAAACGAATAGATAGCGAGATGACATGAGTTATCTATCAAATGATAGAAAAAGGGGGACGTCTATGCAACCACAATCGCAGGTGCAGGCGCAAACGAAGCCTAGACAGGATAAAATTTGGACACGTGATTTTACATTAATTGTTTTTGCTAATTTTTTTATTTTTTTAGGGTTTCAAATGACATTACCGACCTTACCCTTATTTGTAAAGGAACTCGGTGGAAGTGATCAACTCATCGGTGTTATTGTCGGTATATTTACTTTTTCAGCATTACTCTTTCGTCCCTATGCAGGGCATTCATTGGAAACGAAAGGCCGCCGCCTCGTCTATATGTTCGGACTAACAGTGTTCGTTATTTCTGTTGGTGCGTATGCGTTTATCGCGAGTATCACTTTTTTGTTCGTTATGCGAATCGTCCAAGGGATTGGTTGGGGCTTTTCGACAACTGCGACGGGAACAATTGCGACAGATTTAATCCCACCTCATCGACGTGCAGAAGGGATGGGATATTTTGGATTGTCCGGCAATCTTGCGCTAGCTTTTGGCCCTTCGTTAGGGTTGACGTTAGTTGGAGTCATTTCTTTTTCACAATTATTTTTAATCAGTGCTAGTCTTGGACTTATAGCATTACTGTTATCATCAGTCATCCGATATAAACGAGTCGAACAATCTCCTAATAAAACAGTGCCGATGAAGTTTGATTTTTTTGAAAAAACAGCCTTGCATCCTTCCTTATTGTTGTTCTTTTTAACGGTGACGTTTGGTGGAATTGCTACATTTTTACCGATTCATACGATTGAAAAAGGGGTAACAGGAATTGAAACTTATTTTCTAGTGTATGCGATTTCTTTAATGATTTCGCGAACGTTTGCTGGTCGAATTTATGATCGAAAAGGGCATGAATACGTATTCCTTCCAGGGACGTTATTTATTTTTATAGCGATGGTTTTGTTAGCTTGGCTCCCAAGCACGTCCATGTTACTCGTTGCAGCGGCCGCATACGGTCTTGGGTTCGGGACTGTTCAGCCGGCTCTTCAAGCGTGGTCTGTTGAAAGAGCTCCAGCGAATCGCAAAGGCATGGCCAATGCTACTTTCTTCTCCTTTTTCGATTTAGGAATTGGCGTAGGAGCAATCGCTTTCGGCCAGTTGGCGAATACGTTTGGATATACGTCGATTTATTTAACATCAGCTGGTTCTGTGTTGTTGTCGATGACTTTATATGTCTACTTACTCATCCGGGCTAAACGAATGGAGAAACGCTGTTCGGACACATGTTGAGCGAGGCTTTGGCCATTGGGTCTCTGTTGAGAAGCTCGTTTATACACAAGCTTTCGTAAGCGATTTCTACGGGTGATTGTTACAATCATTTATTTATCCAAAAGGGTGATTCACTAAATGGTTTATGAAACGGAATTGACAGATAAACGACAATACGGATATTTTTTAAGGTTGTCAACGTAACATAAGGAACAACTGTTTTCAATCTTCGATATCTCGTTTACAATAATAGAAAAGGTTATAAAAAAGGCAGGTACAAAAAATCTTGAGGAATTTGCGCGATGTTAATATTCAACAAATTTTTCCGCCAATCGTCTATCAACGTGGATTAAAATATTATAAACAAAATCGAATCATCGATCTTGTATACGACATCAATTATCATGTTTGGACAGCACTAGTACATGGGTCTGAACACTATTTTGTAGAAATTAATACGAGCTATCTATCGCAAGGATCGATTGATGCGTATTGTGATTGTCCAGCATACGATACAAAGGGTCCGTGTAAACATATTGCTGCCGTATTAATTGCTATAAAAAATAGAGAACAAACCGCTGGCGGTAAGTCGCTCACACGTCCGAACTATGAACAGGCGGACGAGTTTATTCGTGCGATGACATCGATTCAACCACATCATTCATCATCGATATTACCAAAAAAAATCCCCCTTTATGTGGAGTATCATTGTCACGTCACTTCGGATGAATATTTATGGCTTGATTTAAAAGCCGGTGTGAAGCGTAGCTATGTCGTAAAAGATCTGTTTCAATTTTTAGAAAATATCTTTTTAAATCAAGAGCATTTTTTCACGAAAAAATTTAGCTATATACCGGAGCGTCACTATATTCTTTCGCAAGACATGGAAATATTAGAAATTCTCTATGATGTTTTACGTAACGAACAAATCTATAAACGAAATCGTCATCCTTCATTCAGAAGTAATTTGGATGAAAAAAGGTATTTGCTCATTCCACCACTTATCGCTCGTCGTTTATTGCAAAAGCTCGCCGAACGAAAGTTCATGTCCGGTGCTGGCCTTGGAGAAAATGAGCAACAAATATCGATTGAAATGGATGTGATGCCACTTCAATATTCGTTATCAAAAAACGAGTACGATGATCTTCTCCTCACTCATCACAATCTTTCACAAATGATGTATTTATCCCCCTATCGGGTGTTGTATAGTGATGGGACTTTTTATTTTCCAAAAAAAGAGCATATCCCGATTGTTGAACAAGTGATGCAGTTTGGACTGATCGGCAATATATTTCCAATTAGAAAAAGCCAAGCTGATGTATTCATTTCCGAAGTGCTTCCATCCTTAGAAAAAGTCGGGGATGTTTCTATTTCTGAACATATTCAAGAGGAAATTATTCAAGTTCCACTGCGAGCGAAGTTTTATTTACAATGGAACGAGGGGACGATTGTTGGTACATTACAATATCATTACGGCCACGAAGTTATCGATCCATTTTCTGAGCGCAAGTCAAGTGACGTCATCATCATTCGTGATGTTGCAAAGGAACAAGAAATTATGCGTCTCATTGAACATGCAAATTTTCACTACAACGGGAAAGAATTATATATTCAGTTCGAAAATGATGACGAATTATTTAACTTTTTTTATACGGTCTTACCATTGCTTGATGAGTGTGTGGAGCTTTTCCTAACAGAGGATTTGCAAAGCATGATCGTCGATGATAAATTTGTGTCACAGACGAATGTCCGAATGAATTCGACGACAAATCTTCTTGAAGTTGGCTTTGATATTGAGGGGATCGATGATGAAGAGGTGCAACATATTTTACATGCCGTCATCGAGAAAAGACGATACTATCGTCTAAAGAGTGGGGCGTTACTCCCATTAGAAGGAGAAGAAATATCGTCGATTCACCAATTGATGATCGATTTAGAAATAAATAAGGATGATTTTGACAACGGAACTGTCTACATGCCTGCCTACAGGGGGTTGCAAGTCGATGACCTCATCGAAACAAAAAAGAACTATGACGCATCGTTTCAAAAGTTATTACATCATTTACAGTCACCCGAAGAGCAGACGTATGCACTTCCCGAAAGCCTTCATGCGGATTTACGCAACTATCAAGTTACTGGCTATCAATGGTTTAAATCGCTAAGTGAATACCACTTAGGTGGGATTTTAGCGGATGATATGGGTTTAGGGAAAACATTGCAAAGCATCGCATACATTACTTCTGAGCGAAGGGATCGTGCACATTTAATTGTTGTCCCGTCGTCGGTCGTTTATAATTGGAAAAATGAGTTTTCTAAGTTTGCACCTTCATTGACAGTAGCTACTTTAACGGGTTTAGCAAGTGAGCGTCACAAAAAGATTCGTCACGCCATGCAGACAAATATCGATGTATGGATTACCTCTTATGCGACCTTAAGACAAGACATTGAATATTACCGAGACATTTCGTTTCAAACATTAATTTTAGATGAAGCCCAATATATTAAAAACTATACTACGAAAACATCGCAGGTTGTCCGTAGTATTCAAGCATCCCGTCGTTTTGCATTAAGTGGAACGCCAATTGAAAATTCAATCGATGAATTGTGGTCGATCTTTCAAGTCATCTTACCGGGGTTAATGCCGAATTTGAAAGCGTTTAGGAAGTTAGATCGTGATAAGATTCGCATGATGACACGGCCGTTTATTTTACGTCGTCTGAAGAAGGATGTGTTGACAGAACTGCCCGAAAAGATTGAATCAGTTCATGGATCCGAACTGACGAATGAACAAAAAGAGTTATACCTCGGATATTTACGACAATTGCAACAAGAAACTGCTCAGTCAATTAAGGAGAGTGGCTTTCACCAAAATCGTATGAAAATATTAGCGGGTCTGACCCGCCTGCGACAAATTTGTTGTCATCCGTCATTATTTATTGAAAATTACTCCGGGGCATCTGGTAAACTCGAACAACTTATGGAAATCATTCACCGTGCCCGAGCAAATGGTAGTCGTATGCTTATCTTTTCACAGTTTACAAGTATGCATAAGTTAATCATTGAAAAATTACAACAACAAGAGATTCCATACTTTTACTTGCATGGACAAATAAATTCTCAAGATCGATTAGACATGAGTGAACGCTTTAACCATGGTGAGAAAGATGTTTTCTTAATTTCTTTGAAAGCGGGTGGCACTGGACTGAATCTCACGGGAGCAGACACCGTTATTCTTTATGACTTGTGGTGGAATCCAGCAGTAGAAGATCAAGCCGCTGGGCGTGCCCATCGCTTTGGGCAAAAAAATGTCGTTCAAGTGATTCGCTTAATTGCCGAAGGAACGATTGAAGAAAAGATTTATGAACTGCAACAGAAAAAACGTGAATTAATCGACCAAGTTATTCAACCTGGCGAAACGATGCTTTCGAGCTTAAGTGAAGAAGACGTTCGACAACTGTTAAATATTTAATGTAACGAAGTTCATCTTTCCTTTCCAGTAGATGGAATGATTCTACTCCATCTACTGGATGTTTTTACATTATTTTCAACTAAAAAGAGGCAAAGAAACCGCTTTTCCTATAATGATGACTCTGTTATAATTCAATGTAATAAAAAAAGAGGAGGCTACGTAGATGGCAACGTTAAATGACTTTAAAAAACTGGACATGCGAATTGGAACGGTTATTGACGTTCAGCCTTTTCCGGAAGCGAGAAAGCCAGCGCTTCAATTAACGATTGATTTTGGAGAGTTAGGGACGAAGCAGTCTTCTGCACAAATTACGAAACGGTATAAACGAGAGAATTTAATCGGACGTCAAGTAGTAGCTGTCGTTAACTTTCCACCGATGCAAATTGCTCACTTCAAATCAGAAGTTCTCATATTAGGAGGCATAGTTGGTAAAGGAGATGTTGTTTTACTCAACGTGGATGAGAAGGTAGAAAACGGAACGCAAATTTCGTAACGTCTGCCTTTATAATAGAGGTTGGCATATCTTTTAAAGTAACGAAGAGTCAAAAATTCGTAGGTTTGTAATGGCACGCGAACGAGTAAAACGTAATTAAAACAGCCATTGATCCAGCAAACTCCATCAATTCTTAAAAAAATTAAAATATATATGTAAAAGGGTTGAATTAATATTCATTGTATTGCATAATAATGCAAAGAGGATTATAAAAATAATGAAGGAGTTGGCGAACGATGCATACAAACAGTTACTTTGTTTATGACTGTCTATCGTTTATCTCCTTTTTGAAACATTGTTAGCCTTTTTTACAAATGAATAGATTTCATCGAGCAATGAGATGGTTTGCTTTGTTTAGATGGCATTAAGTGATTGTAATGTAATGCTGTCGTTGAATGTTTATCGATGGCCTCAATCCATCACAAGAGGCATACGCTTCGGTCGTGTGAAGTACTCGTTAACTGCTGAACTTCATTTATGGAGCATATGGACGATGTTTTTCAGCATTTTCGAAATTGCGAATCGATGTAGGTACTCGAATGGGATGGAGCATCAGTAAAAAGTTATCGTTTGCGTATAATAAAACGGGACAAGAACGGAGAGATGCTCTTTTTAATCATACAGGAAAATGCTTTATATGTTGATCATTAAAACGATACACGTAAACGAAGCCTAAAGATTATTTTTCAACGCAACGCATATTTTGTCGCCTGTTTCGTCGATCGAAGGCGTCCCCTTCGAAGTTTTTAAGCTATCGTTAGTGAGACGAAATGGTGTTATATCCGGTAAAAAGCCAATCGTTGTTAGTCTTTCATGATGTATTTAGAGAGTGTCGTTAAGGCATGAATGAAGTACAGTTTTAAGTAATTTTATTCAAACATCTGTTCGTTCATCGGAAATGGTTTAATAAAACGGAAAAAAGATTTTGCAAAAGAAAAGGAGCGTGTATGTCAACAATGGAAGTAAGTCTTGAAAAAATGAGTGTCAATGATTCTTTAGCGGGTAGGGATTTTTTAACACTTGCTGATTATACATCAAATGAACTGAATGATTTGTTAGAACTTGCCGCACACTTGAAGCGAAAACAGAAACTTGGTCACATCGTCCAACCATTAAAGGGTAAAGTGCTCGGGATGATTTTTGAAAAGCCATCAACAAGAACACGGATTTCCTTTGAAACAGGTATGTATCAGCTCGGAGGACATGCCATTTTCCTCAGCACTGATGATATTCAACTCGGTCGTGGAGAAACGATTGCGGATACGGCAAAAGTACTATCCACCTATTTAGATAGCATTATGATTCGAACATTTTCACAATGCGATGTCGAGGAACTTGCTGAACACGCTTCGATTCCAGTCATCAATGGATTAACGGATTTATTTCACCCATGTCAAGTACTTGCCGATTTACAAACGATTCGAGAACAGAAAGGTTCACTCATGGGTGTAAAAATGGCTTATATTGGTGATGGAAACAATATGTCACATTCCTTAATGATTGGCGCGGCGATGATGGGAATGGATATTTGTGTAGCAACACCAGAGCAATTTTCTCCTCATCCTGACATTGTCAACAAGGCGTTACAAATTGCTGATAGTTATGGTGGTCGCATAACACAGACGACAAGCCCAGAAGAAGCGGTACAAGAAGCAGATGTCGTCTATACCGATGTGTGGACGAGTATGGGGCAAGAAGCAGAGCAAGAGGAACGAGAGAAAGCATTTACCGACTTTCAAGTGAATCAAAAACTTCTTTCTCAAGCTCGACCACAGGCGATTTTCATGCACTGTTTACCTGCTCAAAGAGGAGTGGAAGTTACCGCAGAAGTGATCGATGGTGAACAGTCCGTCGTCTTCCAACAGGCAGAGAACAGATTACACGCCCAAAAAGCATTATTAACCTCTTTAATGAGTTAATCCTTCGTTCTATGTAAAATATATTTTAAAAGATGTCCGTACGTGCATCGTAGTAACGGGCAGAGCTAGTAAGGAACGAGGAATAACAGACGCCCAATCGTTATGGGCCAGGCAAGGAGTAGGCGCTATTGAAAGAGAAGAAACGGCCGAAAAAATAATGAATGATTTGTTTAATAAAGGGTTGTGAAGGAGCACCGAAGACGGAAAGTTATGATTGCTAGCATAATCAAAAGGAACGGTCTAAAAGGGCAATTGGAGTGAAAAATGAGCAGCAAAAATCCAAAACATGGATCAATCGATGTTTTGGATTTTTACATATTGGACAGAGCTCATAGTTGTTCGTAGTCGCTTAATCTTGTAAACTATAATGTTTTAACACTTGCTTCCGTAGTTCGCGCTTTAAAAATTTACCGACTGATGTTTTCGGTATGCTATCCAAAAATAAGATATCATCTGGAATCCAAAACTTAGCAAATTGTGGACGTAAAAAGTTTAATAAATCCTCTTTATCTACGTGTCCGACAAAGTTTTCATGCAACACGACACAAGCGATGGGACGTTCTTGCCATTGTGGGTCAGGAATTGCGACGACACTCGCTTCAAAAACAGCTTCATGCGCCATGAGTGCGTTTTCAATATCGACCGATGAAATCCATTCACCACCACTTTTAATTAAGTCTTGTGTTCGGTCGATAATTTTAATCGTTCCTTCTTCATCAACAGAGACAACGTCCCCTGTATGAAACCAACCATCCTTAAAAGCGTCTTCACTCCGCGAATCTTTATAATATTCATTGGCAATCCACGGTCCACGTAATAATAATTCACCCATTTCTTCATCATTCCATTGAACTTCTCCATCATTTCCGATGACTTTCATTTCTAATCCAGGTACAAGAATACCTTGTCGTGAACGTTCAAGTAGTTTTTCATCATCTGTTAAATTTCTTTGATAGCTTTTCATCCGTGAAAAGGTAACGAGTGGTGTCGTTTCTGTAGCGCCGTACGCGTGATAAAAAGGAATGTTATAGGTTTCTTCAAACGTTTTAATCATTCCTAACGGTGCGGCTGCACCACCACAGAGGATTCCACGTAAACTGGACGTATTGTACTCTTTTTGTTCCAATTCGCGTAACAATCCGAGCCAAATCGTCGGTACTCCGACAGCTATCGTTACACCATATGTTTCAATAAACTGAGCGAGCCGTTTCGGTGTAAATCGTGGACCAGGCATCACTTGGGTTGCTCCAAACCACGTAGACGCAAAAGGAATCCCCCAAGCATTAACGTGAAATTGAGGAACGACGGGCATGGCTATATCTGACTCCGACAATGCTCCTGTATCAGCTAATCCTAAGATGAAGCTATGCAATGCGATCCCACGGTGGGAATAGATAACCCCTTTCGGCTTTCCAGTTGTTGCTGACGTATAGCACATGCCTGCTGGATCTTTTTCATCGAGATCGTCTCGAAAGGGATACGCAGCGTCCCCTGTTGTCAGTAATTGTTCATATGAAAAAAGCGGTTGTAAAGTAGACTCTGGAAGTTCATCGCGATCGGTCATAACAATAAAGGCCTCAACAGTTGGCAATGAATCTTGAATGTTTTCGATGAGTGGTAAAAGGTCTTCGTCGATGAAGAGAACTTTGTCTTCGGCATGATTAATAATATAAATGATATGTTCCGGTGATAGACGAATATTAATCGTGTGTAAAACAGCTCCCATTCCTGGTGCGGCGAAGTATATTTCTAAATGACGATGATGGTTCCAAGCAAGTGTCCCGACGCGGTCCCCTTTGCGTATGCCGAGCTCATGGAGAGCACTCATTAACCGTCTCGTTCGCTTTCCGACTTGTAAATAGTTAAGTCGATGAATTTTGTCATGTGTTTGTGAGATGACTTCTTTTTTTGGAAAAAATTTCTCCGCATGTTCCATCATTGCCCCAACTGTTAAAGAGACATCCATCATAGGCAACCAGCTCCTCTATAGGTTTGAATGTTTTATTTATAATATCACACAATTCAAACTATTGGAATAAATGATTCGCAATTTTATTTCGTCAGTGTTCGTTAAACATGCTATGATAAAATGAGAGTCATGAAAAGGTTGTGATTGCTCGATGAAACAGCATGATTTTACAGAGGGGAATATATGGAAACAATTGATTGTTTTTTCAGCTCCAATTATGCTAACGAATCTATTACAAACGTCTTATCAATTTGTCGATAGTTTGTGGATTGGTAATTTACTTGGAGCAAATGCTTTAGGGTCTGTTGCGGTGTCTGGAACGATCATTTTTATCGTTTTATCTTTTGTCATCGGTATGAATAATGCAGCTTTAACAATCTTATCTCAACAAAAGGGTCGTAAAGATGAAGACGGTTTACGAAGGTATTTAAACGCTTTTGTTGTTATTTTAACCGTTATGTCATTTGGACTGAGTGGGCTTGGTTTTATATTTTCAGAGCAACTGTTACAGTTATTAGGAATTCCTAAGTCGATGATGGCCGGGGCGAATGCGTATTTACAAATTAACTTTTTAGGAATGTTATTTTTATTTGGCTACAATTTTATCAGTACGGTATTACGTGCTTTAGGGGATAGTAAAACACCACTACGTTTTGTTATGCTTGCTGTGGCGTTGAATACCGTTCTTGATCCGTTATTTATCGCCGGTTTTAATTGGGGGATTGAAGGAGCAGCTTATGCAACGATTGTTTCCCAAGGAGTTGCATTCATTTATGGAGTCATTACCGTGTTGCGTCGGAAGCTCGCCCCGTTTACGATTCCTCATCTTCCTTCGTTACGAGAAGTCGGTTTAATTTTACACTTAGGTATTCCATCAGGGCTACAAATGGCAGTCATTTCGGCTGGTTCAGCTGCGATTATGAGTGTCGTGACGACATTCGGTGCCAGTGTCGTCGGCGGATTTGGAGCCGCACAACGATTGGACAGTGTCATTATGTTGCCTGCTCATGCCCTCGGTACAGCGGTGAGTAGTATGGCTGGACAAAATATTGGAGTACAAAATTGGAAGCGCGTTCGTAAAATTGCCATCTATGGCGTCTTGTACAATTTCTCGGTGATGCTTGCAATCGGAATTTTTGTCGTCTTGTTTGCTCATTATGGTGTACGCCTTTTTATTCAAGAACGAGAGGCTGTATCCTTTGGAGCGACGTATTTGCAAATCATCGCTTTATGCTATCCGTTTTTAGGAATTAACTTTATTTTGAATGGTATTGTTCGTGCATCTGGTGCAATGTATCAAGTTCTGGCGTTGAATTTAATCTCATTTTGGGTATTGCGTTTTCCATTGACGAAGCTTTTCGCTCACTTCTTCGGCGAATCTGGAATCGCGATTGGGATGGGAACGAGCTTTGTTGTGAGTAGTTTAATTGCTTTTTTATATTTCCGTTTTGGAAAATGGCGAAAGAAAGAACTTTTTCAACAGCAGTAAGTTGTGAGTTCTGTGAATAAATTATCCACAGATTGTGGATAATTGTGAGGATAACTCTATATTTAGTATAAAATCTCTTTTTAAATGCTAAATATAGTAAAAAACGCTCTTCTTATCGGATCATCATGTGGATAATGCTCATGTTAGTATTGTGGTTACGCATAAAGACATGGGCGGGCGAAGATTGGAAGAGAAGAAGAGCATATGAATCCAAGACGTGTTATGATAGAAATAATTAACTATCGAATGCTAAAGAGAGAATGACTATGATGAGGAGGAAAATGAAATGTTAAAAGAAATTCATACAGATCAAGCCCCAGCGGCGATTGGTCCATATTCACAAGCGATTGAAGCGGGTGATTTTGTTTTCGTATCAGGACAGATTGGGATTCAACCTGAAACAGGTGAAGTCGTTGAAGGAGTTGAAGCACAGACGAAACAAGTGTTAGCCAATTTACAAGCCATTTTAAAAAAAGCAGGTACTGACTTTTCACAAGTCGTCAAATTTACGATCTTTTTATCATCGATGGATGACTTTACACTCGTCAATGACATTTATGGATCATATTTACAACAACCTTATCCAGCGCGAGCGACCGTTGAAGTCAGTCGTTTACCGAAAGATGTTCTCGTAGAAATGGATGTCATTGCTCATAAGAAATAGGGAACGAAGGGGAAAAAGAAGACGTCTACATAAGATCGGCAAAATGTTTGTAAATAGAGTAAAAAAGAAAGAACTAGTTATGACTGGAGTGTAGCTAGTTCTTTTTTAATAGCTTTGTAAATGTTGTTCAAGCAATCTTCACGTGTTTTTCCAAAAACTCGTTTATTGTTCACGAGTGCAAACGGTCTGACACGGCACAATCCACAAAAAGATAGACACTCATTGATTAAGACAGCGACTTCTGGATATTCACTTTCCAAAATATCTTCGATGTCAAGTGTATTTAATTCATTTCCTTCACATACTTCAATCATGACGAGTCCCTTCATGCTACATCCCTTCTTTCTAGAGGTGGAATCATGTCACATACGGCTTCTAGTGTCGATCAGTTATTATGTAACATATCGCGACTGTTGAAGCAATCAAAATGCATGTATGACGATTGGTTACAGGAAATATCCCAATCGGCAAAGAATATGTATATAAAAAACGCCTCAGTATGGAGTCTGAGAGCGTTTTGTTGTCATTAACGTGTCGGTTGATGGAGTCCCGCTTCAATTTCTTCTATATAATGGCAAGCGGCTTGATGTCCTTCTTTCATGCTTTCCTCCTGTTGTAATACCGGTTCTTCAGCTGCACATTTTTCCGTTGCAAATGGACAGCGCGTATGGAACCGGCAACCTGTTGGAGGATCGATGGGAGAAGGTACGTCTCCTTTTAAAATAATCCGTTCTTTTTTCTTATCTGGGTCGATACTCGGAATAGCGGAAAGAAGCGATTTTGTATACGGATGTTTAGGGCTCGTAAATAAATCTTTTTTATTAGCAATCTCGACGATTTTTCCTAAATACATAACGATAATTCGATCAGATATGTGACGGACAACACCTAAGTCATGGGAAATGAATAAATATGTCAGTTTAAAATCACGCTGTAATTTTTTCAGTAAGTTAATCACTTGGGCTTGAATCGACACATCCAGAGCTGAGACAGCTTCATCTGCGATTATTAATTTTGGGTTTACCGATAAAGCACGAGCAATCCCAACTCGTTGACGTTGCCCACCACTAAACTCATGTGGGAAGCGATCGATTTGCTGAGCATTTAAGCCGACTGTTTTCATTAATTCTAAAATTCGTTGGGGCCGTTCTTTTTTTGGCACCGAATTTTGAATCTCCATCGCTTCAGTAAGAATTTGCCGAATCGTTTGTCTCGGGTTTAGCGACCCATACGGATCTTGGAAAATGACTTGTAAATCTTTTCTTTTTTTGCGCATTTGTCGCTTATTCAATGCCAAGAGGTTTTCACCATCAAATTCGATTTCGCCACTCGTCGGTTCATCAAGACGTAAGATGGCTCTTCCTGTTGTTGACTTTCCACAGCCTGATTCACCGACGATGCTAAGAGTTTCACCTTCATAAACAATAAAAGAAATCCCGTCAACGGCCTTCACAACATTTACTGTTCGGCCGAGGAGCCCTCCTTTAATCGGAAAGTATTGTTTGAGGTCTTTTACTTTAAGAAGTTCTTTCTTTTTCACGTACATTCACCTCCGGATCCCCATCCCATTCGTCTGTATAAATCCAGCATCTCACTTGGTTACCTCGTTCATCCGTCTTCAACTGTGGTAACGTGTTGCAAATCTCGCTAGCAAATGGACAGCGGGGTGCAAATCGACACCCTTCTGGCATTTCACTAGGGCTTGGTACGGCACCTTTAATTACAGGTAAATCTCCTTCGATATCCCGATCATGCGGCGGAAGAGAATGAATTAAGCCTACCGTATATGGATGTTGTGGATTGTTAAAAATAGATCGTACGTCCGCATATTCGACGATTTTTCCACTGTACATGACGGCGACGTAGTCACATGTTTCCGCTACGACACCTAAGTCATGGGTAATGAGTAAAACAGACATATTCAATCGCTCTTGTAAATCTTTAATCAGCTCTAAGATTTGCGCTTGAATCGTTACGTCAAGTGCTGTCGTCGGTTCATCAGCGATTAGCAATTCAGGATTACCAGCGAGAGCAATAGCAATCATCACACGCTGTCTCATTCCACCAGATAGTTCGTGCGGATATTGATCGATACGCTTTTCTGGGGAAGGGATGCCGACGAGTTTTAACATCTCTAATGAGCGTTTATACGCTTCCTTTTTGCTTACCTTATCATGGATCATAAATGATTCACCAATTTGCTGGCCGACCGTATATGTTGGGTTTAACGATGTCATTGGTTCTTGGAAAACCATCGAGATCTCTTTACCACGAATTTTTCGCATTTCTGCTTCTGATTTATCAAGTAGATTTTCACCTTTAAAATTAATTTCACCACCGACGATTTTTCCAGGAGCATCGACGAGTTGGAGAATCGATAAAGAAGTAATACTTTTTCCGGATCCTGATTCACCAACGAGTCCGACAGTTTTACCTTTTGGTATTGTAAATGATACGCCGTCAACGGCTTTTACTTCTAAATCCTCTGTAAAAAAGGAAGTTCTTAAATCATTAATTTCTAAAATGTTCTCTGTTGAATCTGATTTGGTGACCATAGTTTCACACCTTTCAAGTAAGCGGTCTTTTCAACTATCATGTTAAGAAACGACCCATATGACTAATTTAAGTCAATTCGCTTATTCAAGTAACGATACGTGATATCCACAATCATATTGACGAGAACGAAGAGCAGTGATACGACGAGAACAGAGCCTTGGACAACTGGGAAGTCACGAGCCTGAATGGCATCGATAATTAATTTTCCGAGCCCATTGATGGCAAAAACGGTCTCTGTCAAAACAGCTCCACCTAACAGTGCTCCAAATTGGAGTCCGACAACGGTTACTACTGGAATTAAGGCGTTTTTTAAGGCGTGTCGATAAATAACGACTCTTTCTTTTGCCCCTTTTGCACGAGCTGTTCGAATGTAGTCTTGGTCAATGACTTCAAGCATACTCGATCTCGTCATTCGGGCAATAATAGCAGCTCCCCCAGTTCCAAGTGTTATGACTGGTAAAACGACTTGTTGAAAGCTTCCCCAGCCTGATGGTTTAAACCAACTTGTATTTTCAATAAATGGAATCCAAGATGGTAAATCAAAACCGATCGCAAACCATTTAATCAACATTAATCCGAGCCAGAAGTTCGGCATCGATAGTCCAAAGAGTGCAAGAACCATCAGCGTGACGTCTTGCCACGAATACTTTTTAGTGGCCGAGACGATTCCAGCAATTAAACCGAGAAAGACACTTAACGCTGTACTGTAAATCGCTAATTCGACAGTCACCCAAAAGCGTCCACCAATTTCTTCTGTAACGTCCCGTCCGCTTCGAATCGAGCTTCCGAGGTCCCCCTTAGCGGCATCACGAATATAATTCCAATACTGTACGGGGTATGAATCGTTTAAACCTAACCGTTCCCGTATGTTTTCGACTTGCTCCTTAGGTGCACTTTCACCAGCCATGATTTGAGCTGGATCGCCTGGAATTAGGTGCATCAAACTAAAAACAATTAAAGAAACCCCAATAATGACGGGTATGGTTTGTAGTAAACGTCTAATAATATAAGTAAGCATGCATTGCACCCCTTCGTTAGTTTTTCATTTTTGGATCAAGTGCATCTCTTAATCCGTCCCCAAGTATATTAAACGCCAAGACGATAAGAACGATCATAATTCCAGGATAAAGGGCAACGTGTGGGGCATTATATAAGTAGTTACGCCCATCGCTGAGCATTGCTCCCCATTCAGGAGTCGGTGGTTGAGCACCAAGTCCAAGGAAGGAAAGACCACTTGCAGATAAGATTGCTGTCGCAATACTTAACGTTGCTTGGACAATAATCGGTGAAGAAACGTTCGGTAAAATATGTTTGAAAATGATCCGAAAATCACTCGCACCTAATGCTCGGACAGCATCAATATATTCTAATTGTTTAACAGCTAACGTAGATCCTCTCACAATCCGAGCAAAAACAGGTACTGATGAAATGGCAACGGCAATAATGACGTTTTGCAAGCTTCCACCGAGAACACTAACAATGGCTAATGCTAATAAAATTCCTGGAAAAGCTAATAATACGTCCATCGTTCTCATAATAATTGTATCGATCCGCCCACCATAATAACCAGAAATAATTCCTAACACGACACCAACTGTCGCACCTAATATAACGGAAGCAAATCCGACATAAAGCGTAATTGACATTCCATGAATGATGCGTGAAAAAATATCTCTACCGTGATGGTCAGTGCCAAACCAGTGATCGGCTGAAGGTGGCGCTAATTTATTAACGACATCGGTCGTCTCCGGTGCATACGGTGTAAAGTACGGTCCGACGATCGCTGTAATGATAAAAAACACGATAAAAAAACCGCCCACCATAGCGGCCCTGTTTTTTCGTAACTTTTTAAAAAAGATTTTCCAAGTTTGAATTAAAGGATTCGCAGGCTTCTTTTCTATTGATATCATTTCAGTTGCTGGTTCCCTCATGATCTGATTACATCCTTTCTCAACAGAATCATTATTCTCTTTTTGATCCAGTCGTTTAGATTGGATTTAAATACGGAAATCCACCAAAGTTTTCTACGTAACCGTGGTATTAACAGTAATAAAAGAATAGTAGATTAGGCATTCGAGTTAAGTCTTTATACCCAAATACAGTTTTTTTTCTGCCAATCGTATTGCCGGATGATCATAAAATACACCCAATATACTATAACTAATTATATCATCTTTGTATCATTTTACAATATCAACAAAGGGTAGTATCTTGTAATTTTTACTTTTTTTAGGTATATTAAATTAGGGGTTCAATCTTTATTTTACTCGATAAATAGAGTGAAATAACAAAAATATGGGGGGTATGGATCGTGAAACTATCAAAAAAGTCATTCTTTTCACTAATTGCTTTACTCGTCATGCTTAGCTTCACTCTCGTCGCTTGCGCAGGCGACCCAGATGAAGATGTTGCAGATGATGGTAAGACTGAAAAACCTGGTGATAAGGGTGGCGACCTTGTCATTGCAGAACACGCTGATATCGTTACATTAGATCCTGCGGGTGAAAATGATGCTCCATCCAGTAAAGTTCAGGAAAATATCTATGAAACACTCGTTTACCAAGACGAAGATATGGAGCTTCAACCAGGACTTGCCGAAAGCTGGGACGCTGTTGAAGACGACATATGGGAGTTCAAACTTCGTGAAGGGGTAAAATTCCATGATGGATCAGACTTCAATGCTGAAGTCGTAAAAGCAAATATTGAACGAGTCCTTGATGAAGATGTCGCTTCTCCGGTTGCATTTTTATACACGATGATTGAAGAAGTTGAAGTCGTTGATGATTATACAGTAAGATTTAAGACTGAATTTCCATTTGCGCCATTACCAGCACATTTAGCCCATAGAGGTGGCTCCATGGTCTCTTTAGATGTTATTGAGGAAGATTATGCGGCGATGGAAGATGGAAAGGAACCAGGTTCTGTCGTTAATAAGAATCCTGTTGGTACGAGCTATTTCAAATTCGATGAATGGACGCCAGGTGAACAAGTTCGCCTTGTGAAAAACGAAGATTATTGGGGAGACAATGCTTTACTCGATTCGGTTACCTTTAAAGTCGTTGAAGAAGATTTGACGCGTGTTGCCGAACTTGAGACTGAGGATGCACACATTTCCGACCCATTAAGTCCGTCTGATGTCGATCAAGTTGAGAACACGGAGGGACTGTTTGTCCATAAGCAGCCCAGTGTAAGTTTATCCTATGTCGGTTTTAATATGGAAAAAGAACCGTTTGACGACCCAAAAGTGCGTCAAGCGATTAACATGGCGATCGATAAGGATCAAATTATCGACGGTATTTATGATGGAGTAGGAATTCCAGCGACCGGACCGTTAGCACCAGACGTATTAGGTTATGACGAAAGTGTCGATGGTTTAGAATATGATCCAGACAAAGCGAAAGAGTTGTTAAAAGAAGCAGGCTATGAAGACGGCTTTAAAACAACACTATGGACAAATGATCAACGTGAACGTGTCGATATGGCTACAAACATTCAAGCACAACTGGAGGAGTTTGGCATTGAAGTAGAAATAGAAACGCTTGAGTGGGGTTCCTATCTTGAGCAAACAGCTGAAGGAAAGCATGACATGTTCGTCCTCGGCTGGTCTACAGTAACGGGTGATGCGGATTATGCCCTTTATCCACTTTTCCACTCCGAAAATGTTGGAGACCCCGGAAACCGTACATTCACGAAAGACGATGACTTAGACAAAATTCTAGAAGATGCACGTCAAGAATCGGATCCAGATCAACGATTAGGGTTGTATAAAGAAGCACAAGAAATGCTAGCAGATATTGCCCCAATGCTCTATATTCACCATCAGGAGTTCTTATATGGTGTGAGTGACAAAGTGAAAGGATTAAAGACATTACCAACAGACGTTTTTGATTTACAAGAAGTATATATTGAAGAGTAAATCATCAAGACAGACATCCAAGAAGATGGAGGGTGTCTGTCTTCCTTCGTTTAACGAAACTATCCTCATGATAAACTTCACGATAAATTCATTTTAATTCATAAATGACGCCTACCAGTCAACTGACCATCGGTGGGCGTTTGTACGTTCTCGTACTAATACGGTCTGTTTTTTTAATAAAGAGAGTGATGGTATCATCGTTTCAGATGATTTCTTTATGCATGCCGTTCTGGTGAACCGATGCTAAAAAGAGTCGTATTTCTAATTGCTGAATACATTTTTTTCATGAAATCCTACTTATATGTTCACAAGACAACTAAAAAAAGGGTATAATATATATGTTGTTAGTAATCTTTTTTCATTATTAAACAGGCATCGCTTAGATTATAAAAAGAAAAGGAGTTATCGACTATGAAACGGTTTCTATACGGAACGATTTTATGCGGAATAGTTATGGCACTGTTCGTCGGCATGACGACTCCTACTTTTGCAGTCGACCGATTTGCGAATGATTCGGATGCTATTAATGAAAAACTAGGAGTACCGATCGTCGTCTTAGGTGATACACTGACAGATGCTCAAAAAGATGAAACACGGAAACTGTTAGGCGTTGATGATCCAAGTTATGTTGATGAATATACAGTCGATGGTCAAGATATCGCCCATTATATTAACGGAAACCCGAACTCGAGAATGTTCTCTTCTGCAAAGATTACACGAGAAGAAGAGGGAAAAGGATTAACGATTAACATTGTCACACCGGAAAATATTACCGAGGTGACGAGTGAAATGTATGCGAATGCTCTTTTAACTGCTGGAGCAGAAAACGCTACGGTAGTTGTAGCTTCACCGGTTAAAGTGACTGGCCACTCCGCTTTAACAGGGATTTATAAAGCGTATGACGTAGACGGTGCTGAGCTCGATAAAGAACGGATGGAACTTGCGAATGATGAACTCGATGTCGCAACGGATCTTGCGAAAAAAGAAGGAATGAACGATGAAAAAGTTACGGAGTTGTTGGCGGAAATAAAAAAAGCGATCGCGGAACAAGATCCAGCAACGAAAGAGGATGTCGAACGAATTGTTAAAGAACAATTAGACAAGCTGGAAATTACATTAAGTGACGAAGACCGTCAATTACTCATTAATTTATTTGAAAAGATGCGTGAGTTAGACATTGATTTTGATCAAGTGAAAGATCAGTTAGATGAAATCTCTTCCAAGGTAAAAAATAAGTTAGAGGATTTAATGGCAGACGAAGGTTTTTGGCAAAAGGTTGAAAACTTTTTCAAAAAGATTATCAATGCGATTAGTCATTTTATGAAGGGAATTCTCGGTGATTAAAAACGGATGTAGATTGTGCAATCGTTTTGCTAGTAAAACATGCTTCATCAAAAAATATCGAGGTCCGTTCGTTGTCGGCACATGATGAGGGTAAGCCATGTACAGTGGAGATACTACTTGAGAGAAGTTGATGAGAATGTTATTTCGGATTGGAATTGGAGTTGAAATGGATGTCGGAGCCATTGAATCGTAAGCAGGCGAGTCAGAAGTGGGCATTTCTTTTGTTTACTATTGGTGTATTTATGGCTGGGCTTGATAATGGGATTATTAGTACTGCACTTACAACGATTAATCAATCTTTTCAAGTCCCGCCTTCTTGGGGAGCGTGGTCGATTACGCTTTATACGCTCGGGATTGCGATTAGTGCTCCGATTATCGGAAAATTGGCTGATCGCTTCGGGCGAAAACGTTTATTTATTGTTGAAATCACTCTTTTTGGAATCGGATCGTTACTCGTTGCTTTAAGTCCAAACTTCACGTTTCTATTGATTTCTCGCTTGATTCAATCGTTCGGTGGAGGCGGCATATTTATTATTGGAAGCGCACACGTTTTAGCGACATTCCCAAAGGAAAAGCAAGGAAAAGCTTTAGGAATTTTAGGTGGAATGCACGGTTTAGCAGCTGTCATCGGTCCGAATTTAGGAGCAATTATTTTACATATTACAGGTGTATGGCAATGGATGTTTTTAATCAATATTCCGATTGCGGTCTTTTTAATTTTGTTTGGTTTTTTCAAAATTCCTGAATCAAAGCCTGAAACGCAAGCTCCAATCGATATTTTAGGGACGGTGTTGTTATCGGCGGCCATTTTATCGTTCATGTACGGAATTACGAACATAGATGGTCAGTTACTTATTGCGAGTCTGACGAACAGTTCCGTGTGGCCATTTTTAATGTTCGGCATATTGTTGTTTGTCGTATTTATTGTTCATGAGCGAAATGTTGAACAAAAAGATGGCGACCCGATTGTTTCTTATTCCCTTTTAACGAAAAAATTGTTTCAAATTACTTTATTTTTAGGATTGTTATCAGGTGGATTTTTAGCTGGTATCATTTTTATTCCCGCTTATGTAGAGCAAGTATTACAAGTTCCTGTGGAAAATGCTGGTTTTTGGTTAACACCACTAGCAGTATCATCTGGAATCGGTGCGGGATTAGGTGGGCATTGGACGGACAAATATGGTCCAGAAAAGACGCTAATCGTTGCTGGGTTGATGGGAGTCATCGGTTTCTTTATGTTCCCGATTCTCGTCACAGGTTTTATGACATTTTTAGTGGCGAGTATTTTAGCTGGAATCGGTTTAGGAGTGTTGCTCGGTGCACCGTTAAATGTACTCGTTGGTGAAAGTTCCCAACAGGAAGAACATGGTTCAGCACTCGGTACGCTATCATTAATTCGGCAAATTGGCTTAACGTTGTTTCCGACGTTATATGCTGGGTTTATGGCACGAGGATATAGACAGCTTGAACCTGTATTAAAGGAAACGTACGGTGAGAAATTTTTAGAAGGGATCCAAATTCGTGAAGATCGCATCGGCGAGTTGATGGAATTGATTTATGCGATTGAAAATCCAAGCCTTCGAGCCAACGTACTCGATACTGTTTCAGCAGTAATGGAAGATGGATTTTCCCTTATGTTTATGACTGCAGGCTTCATGTCGGGAGTTGTTGTTTTGGTCGGCGGCTTATTGCATATGAAGAGAAAAAGCAGCTGACTCGGTTATTCAGGCTGTAGCAACATTTACGCTGCGAACGATCTGATTGTTCTTTTATGAATTCATTTTTTAAAGGAGTCGCTAAACGATCTAATGGTTTAGGGACTCTTTCTTTACGCGTTTTTTCTTTTGAATGAGAAGTTTAAAAAATATTTGTTGATTGTTACGCGATTTGTTAAGGAAACAATGAAGGAACACTCACCTAATAATTATCGGAAAAATCCCATTAAAATAACTTGTTAAAATATAAAAAGTATTATATACTAAATACACAAATTTCAGAAAACTGTCAACATCCCTTTGTAATTAAAAGGAGTGAGGAAAGTTGAAACCGATTAAAGACGACGACTTACTTCGTATTAAACATTTACATACAGGATTTTATATAGATGGCGACTTATATCATGCGGTTGTCGATGTAGGTTTAAACATAAAACCGAAAGAGGTTGTTTGTGTCGTTGGAGAATCCGGCTGTGGCAAAAGTGTCATGTCACTTTCGATTATGCGCCTACTTCCAAAGTTAACATCTAAAATTTCCGAAGGGGAAATTTTACTGAATGGTGAAGATTTACTTTTGAAAACAGAACGGGAAATGAATGCCATTCGTGGGAAGGATGTGGCGATGATTTTCCAAGAACCGATGACAGCACTCAATCCTGTTTTTACAATCGGTTCACAGTTGCAGGAAGTGTTATTTAATCATTTAAAAATAGATAAAAAAACAGCACGACGTCGAGCGATTGATTTATTAAAACAAGTCGGCATACCGCGACCGGAGCAAATCATCGATGAATATCCACATCAATTATCTGGCGGAATGCGTCAGCGCGTCATGATTGCCATCGCGATTGCACTTCACCCGAAGCTTTTAATCGCTGACGAACCGACAACAGCTCTCGATGTAACCGTCCAGGCCCAAATTTTAGAGTTAATGAAAGAGATTCAAGAAAAAGAAAACATGGCGATTTTGCTCATTACCCACGATTTAGGAGTTGTTGCAGAAATGGCGGATCGAGTGGTCGTTATGTATGCCGGACAAGTGATTGAAAGCGCTCATGTCATTGAGTTGTTTACGAATCCTAAACATCCATATACCCAATCCCTTTTAAATAGTATTCCGCGAATGGAGCAGAAGGATGATAAGTTAGATACGATCAGCGGTGTCGTCCCTTCGCTGACGCAAATGCCCGCAGTTGGCTGTCGATTTGCTGATCGGTGTCAGCAAGCTTTTGGCGATTGTAAACAAGTGTCCCCAGAGCTCGCTCAGCTCGATGACCATCATTTGGCAAGATGTCTCCTTTATGAACAATGTTATCCCGTTGATACCGAACGGAAGGAGGAGGAACTTAGTTCATGACTCACCAAGTAGAGGAAAAGGATCAACGACACCAGCAAACGGATGAAGACATTTTATTAGAAGTAACGCATTTGAAGAAGTATTATCCGATTACTGCTGGTTTTTTTCGTCGTAAAGTTGGCGAAGTAAAAGCAGTCGATGATATATCGCTAACGCTTAAAAAAGGTGAAACATTTGGCCTCGTCGGTGAATCCGGATGTGGAAAATCTACCGCTGGAAGAACCATTTTACGATTAACCGATGTTACGGATGGGCGCATTATTTTTGATGGTGAAGACATTACACATATGAAGGGGGAAAAACTTCGCAAAGTCCGAAAAAATTTCCAAATGGTTTTTCAAGACCCCTATGCATCGTTAAATACGAAAATGATGGTCGGCCATATCGTCAGTGAGCCGTTAGTCAATTATACAAAAAAGTCGTATAAAGAATTGAAGGATCAAGTGATCGATTTAATTAAACGGGTCGGACTACGAGAAGAAGACTATTATAAATATCCCCATGAATTTTCCGGTGGGCAGCGACAACGAATTGGCATTGCCCGAGCGTTAGCATTGCAACCGAAGTTGATCATTGCAGATGAGCCGGTCAGTGCACTAGATGTTTCGATTCAATCACAAGTGTTAAATTTAATGAAAGATTTACAAGAAGAGTTTGATCTAACGTATTTGTTTATTGCCCATGACTTAAGTGTAGTGAAACATATGAGCGATCGCATCGGTGTGATGTATTTAGGAAATATTGTTGAAGTGGGTGAAAAAGATTCCATTTACCGGGAACCGTTACATCCTTATACAGAAGCATTAACATCGGCGATTCCTGAACCGAATCCACTGCATAAAAAGGAACGGATTATTTTAAAAGGCGATGTCCCGAGTCCACAACATCCGCCGTCTGGTTGTGTATTTCATTCGAGATGCCCCGTAGCGATGCCTCAATGCAGTGAAATCATCCCTTCATTAAGGGAGGTGAGGCCGAATCATCAAGTAGCTTGTTTGTTGTATGAAGATGAATGATGAATAAAAGCTAATGATAAGGGGGAGACAATTTTGAAACGAAAACATTTTTTTCTTCTTGCTATGATGTTTGTTTTTTCATTATTTGTCATTGCCTGTGGAGATGCGACTTCGAAAGATGAAGGGGAGCAAAAAGAAGATTCAACCGATGATAGTGGAACAGATGAAAGCGAAGCGAAGATCGATGAAAACGGCGTGCTCAATTTTGCCGTTGACCAAGCACCTGAAGGCTTGTTTATTCCTGGGTTTGCCGGCAGTGCGATCGATAGTGACATTAACGATTTTATACATGAAGGTTTCGTCCGGGTAAATGAAAATATGGAGTATGAGCCGAACTTAGCAAGTTGGGAGACAGAAGATAATCAAGTGTATACCTTTACGCTTGAAGAAGGTGTAAAATGGCATAATGGAGAAGAATTGACGATGGAAGATTGGCAATTTGCGCTTGAAGTCATCGCTCATAAAGACTATGATGGACCTCGTTTTAATTACGTGCAAGATATTGAAGGAGTCGATGAATATCGGAAAGGAGAAGCCGATTCGATTTCCGGGTTTGAAGTAAAAGACCCGTATACGGCCGTCGTTACCTTTAAAGAAGCGAAAGTGAATAACTTGGAAAACCTATGGACGAAGCCGATGCCGAAGAAGGAGCTGGAAGATATTCCGGTGAAGGATTTATCATCTGCACCTGAAGTACGCGAACATCCCGTAGGACTCGGACCATTTAAAGTGAAGGAAATTATGGAAGGAGAATATGTCAGTTTAGAACGCTTTGATGATTATTGGAAGGGTAAGCCGAAACTAGCGGAAGTGATGATAAAGGTAATCGATCCATCATTGACGATCGGGGCATTGCAAAATGGGGAAGTCAATTTAATGGAGATTCGTCCTGATGACGTGGAAGAGTTGGAGAAGTTTGATCATATTCAGATTGAAGAGCATGCTGGCTTAGGATACTCTTACGTCGCGTTTCGCTTCGGTCATTATGACAAGGATGAAGGGACAGCTGTCGCCAATTTTGATAAATACGAAAATAAAGAGTTGCGGCAAGCGATGTTTTATGCTCTTGACCGTGAATCACTCGTCAACTCGTATTTAGCTGGAAAAGCTACCATTGTCAATACACCGATTCCGTCGGTACATTGGATTGCAGCTGATGAATCAGAGCTTACGCAGTATGATTATGATCCGGAAAAAGCAAAAGAACTGCTCGATGAAGCGGGCTATAAAGATGTCGATGGGGATGGCTTTCGCGAAGATCCGAATGGAGATGAGTTTGTCGTTAAGTTTAGCCATTATGCCGGACCAGCTGCTTTTGAAGGGCGTACACAGGCGATTATGCAAAATTGGGAAGATGTCGGCTTGAAAACAGAATTAGCATCCGGACAGCTGATTGAATTTAACACGTACAACGAAATGAAAGATAATGATGATAAAAATATTGAAGTGTTTTTTGGCTCGTGGATCGTGGGATCAGACCCAGACCCATCAGGTTTGTGGCATAGTACGGCTGAGTGGAATTATGGACGGTGGGTCAATGAAGAATCCGATGAATTACTCGAAGATGGCTTGAGTGAAGCTTCATTTGATGAAGAATATCGAAAAAATGTGTATATTGACTGGCAAAAATTATTCAATGAAGAATTACCAGCCTTACCACTTTGGGAAAACTTGGACTTATACGGTATGAACGAAGAAGTGCAAGGTGTCGTAATTGATGCAAATGGCTTACGTGAACCACACGAGTGGTATATTCAGGCTGACTAAAAAGTCACTCTTAAGAAACTGCAAGATAAGGAGATATGAACATGTTTGCATATACATTACGTAGAATTGTATCGATGATTCCGATATTAATCCTTATCTCCGTAGTCGTATTTTCCCTGGCAAAGCTCATGCCAGGGGACCCTTTTTCAGGAGAAATTGACCCGAATAATACAAATGTCGAGTATATCGAAGAAATGAGAGAAAAGCTGGGGTATTATGACCCGCTCCATGTGCAATATACACGATGGGTGAAAAATGTTGTCCAAGGAGATTTAGGAAAATCAACAACGTATAAAAAGCCGGTCATCGATGTCATTAAAGACCGTCTACCGAACACGATCTTTTTAGGCATATCCGCACTCATCTTAACGTACATGCTCGCCTTTACGTTAGGAATGTATTCGGGGAGAAATCCATATACAGTTGGCGATCACCTTATTGCTACGTTTAACTATACGGGGCTTGCCATTCCGCAATATATTATTGCCATCGTCGCGATTTACTTTTTTGCCTTTAAACTCGGTTGGTTCCCATCGAATGGTTCTGTGGCATCCGGATTGGAAAAAGGGACGCTTGCGTTTTGGAATAGTCGAATCTATCACGTCATCTTACCTGCTTTAACATTAGGATTGCTATCTACGGCATCGTATACACAGTTTTTAAGAAATGATATCGTGCAAAATAGTCAAAAAGATTATGTGCGTAGTGCTCGAGCAAGGGGTACGAAAGAGTCGACCATTTATAATAAACATATTTTAAGAAATTCAATCATCCCACTTGTCACATTTTTTGGATTTGATTTAGCGTCACTCATCGGCGGAGCGATTATAACGGAAACGATTTTCACCTATCCTGGAATTGGCATGTTATTTGTAGATTCGGTAACGACGAGAGATTATCCAGTCGTGATGACGTTAACGGTATTATTTTCATTATTAACGTTACTAGGAAACCTTGTTGCCGATTTACTTTATGGGGTCGTTGATCCGAGAATTCGTTATTAAAGGGGGACTATTCATAATGGAACAAACTAGGGACGCATCCGCTCTGCAGGTTGACTCAAGTAAATTCGATTCCACGTGGACGATTGCCCGTAAAAAGTTTATGAAAAGAAAATTAGCGATGATTAGTCTCATTTTTCTTATTTTTATCACGGCTGTTTCTTTTTCGGTCCCTTACATCACTTCAACGGATATCGAACGAATTCATATGTCGGAAACGAATCAACCCCCTTCAAGTGAATATTGGCTAGGAACAGATCGAAATGGGAGAGATGTTTTGATAAGAACCCTTTATGGGGGGAGAGTTTCTTTGACGATTGGATTGACTTCGATGTTTTTTGTAACATTGATTGGCTCCATCATCGGCTCTGTTTCTGGATATTTTGGTGGCTGGATCGATAACCTACTCATGCGTTTAACAGATTTTATATTGACGATTCCGTTCATGGTCTTCGTCATCGTGTTAAATGCGATTATGATTGGTTATGATAAGGTAACCGGGATGTGGAGTTTAATCATTGTGTTCAGCTTGATTGGTTGGGGTGGAGTCGCACGGATTGTTCGCAGTAAAATTTTAGCAGAAAAAGAAAATGAGTACGTATTAGCAGCGACTTCCATCGGTTGCAAACCAATCAAGGTAATCGGCAAACATTTATTTCCGAACGTTATGACGACGGTCATCGTGCAAGCAACCCTCTTACTCGCTACCTATATCGTTGCCGAAGCAGGATTAAGTTTTATCGGTGTTGGTGTCCCTCCGGAAATCCCTAGTTGGGGAAATATGTTAATGGAAGCGAGACAAACCGATGTCCTCCAAAATAAGTTATGGATTTGGGTTCCACCAGCAGTTTGTATCACGTTAACGATTCTATCGATTAACTTCGTTGGCGAAGGTTTAAAAGATGCCTTTGATCCGAAAACAACGAAATAATAGTTCGCTTATTCGTCGAGTTAGTCATACTCGTCTTAAAACATTCGAATAAATGAGTCATCCAAAAAAAAGGGAGGCCACATAGAGCCACCCTTTTTTATTTATTTCGTCTGAACATCCCTCTGACCGTAAAAAATGTGCCTAAATATGTTGGGAATGGGTATAAATACCTACAAATGTAACGTTATAGTCCTTTTGTAATGAAAAAATAACAATTGTAATATAGGAAGGGCTTTCAAGTAATTGTTGTAATACACTTTTAAGCCTCCTGTAACTGTAATGACGTTTGTACTGTGATAGTATAGGCATTGTCAGAAATCCAAGGAGGGAATTATGATGAAGAAAATAGTAGCTACAATTGCTACAGGTTTTATGATTGCTGGCGTTGCTGGAACAAGTGTCTCAGCACAATCATACGAAGTACAACAAGGAGAAAACCTCTGGAAAATTGCAAAACAACATAATACAACGGTAGATCATCTAATGGAAGTAAACAATTTAAACGATGCAACGATTCATCCAAACCAAAAACTAAACATAAATGATAACAATAAACCATATATCGTAGAAAAAGGCGACACACTGTTTAAAATTGCAAAAGAGGTCAATGTATCTATACACGATTTAAAACAATGGAACAACTTACAATCAGATGTCATTGTCGTTGGACAGGAGCTCGAACTGAATGGGGCTAGCTCACCTAAAAAACAGGAAAAACTGGAAAAACCTGCGGTGCAAGAACAATCAACAAAGAGCGAACAACCAACGAGGACACAAAATACATCTAAAGCAAATGAACAATCAACAGCTTCTAAAACAGCAACTGAAAATAAAGAGCCGACTCCATCGCCAGAAGGAAAGACGATTTCAGTTTCAGCCACTGCCTATACAGCATCCTGTGATGGATGTACAGGAGTGACGGCTACAGGTGTTGATTTAAATAAAAATCCAAACTCTAAAGTGATCGCTGTTGATCCGAAAGTCATTCCGTTAGGCACAAAAGTGCACGTGGAAGGTTATGGATATGCGACAGCAGCAGATGTAGGTAGTGCTATAAAAGGTAATAAAATTGATGTTTACGTACCTACGAAAAAAGAAGCCGTTCATTGGGGTGTACGTACAGTTAATGTCACTATTGTTGAATAGATTTATAGATCTGGATCTCCGGATCAAATCTGATGAAGGAAAAGCACGTTACAACGTGTTTTTCCTTTTTCTTTGTGAAAAATCTTTCTCGTTATATTTTTGTATGAAGCGACATGATCTTTACCGTCAGTCATTTCATACCTTTCGAAACAAAATGATTGAAAAGAAGATTCCTCTGTTGCAGCAGCAAGAAATAGTCAGCAGATGATTGCATAGTTATAAAAATACTTTTCAAGAAGCCAAAGGAACACGCGAACATCCATCAGCGTTGCAACTCGTTGTCCAACGCGTATGGATTGTTCGAACAAAAAGAGCTTGATTATTTATAGACCTTTCGGTAGAGTTAGTGATGGAATATTATTCAGATTATTATAAATATATTTTCAGAAAACAGTTTCGTAGTCAACCTTTATATAAACTACCATTGTAAGGGAAAAGCGCATGGAGAAACAATCCGTTTATTTTCTTTTTACAGATACGGGGGAACAAGCAAAAAAAGAGTGTTAACAAACAGGGGTCGAACGTAGTGCCTTCTTTACATAAGCCATCCTTTATATTTATAATAGTGGATAAATTGAAGCAGTTCGTCATTCGCTCATGTTTTTAAAAGAATTGTCCATATGGAGGTCGGAAGTTTGGTACGTGAAAATAATTATCGATTATTAAAAATAAAAGAAATCTTATTTAACGAAACCGATGATCAAGAGGGATTAGGGATCAAAGACTTAATTAAAAAGCTGCAACCCTTTTTCCCCGAACGAACGTTTGATCATCGTACAATTAAGCGTGATTTACAAACGTTAGATGAGACTGGATTTGAAATCATTCACAATAAAACGAAATACGGGAAAATATTGTATAGTCATCAATCACGACTTTTTGAAACGTATCAACTACGTTTAATGATCGACGCCATTTTATCAGCTCGTTTTATTACGACGAATGAGAAGAAGAATTTAATTAGCAAAATAAAACAGTTGACGAGCAAACGGATTGCTAAAACATTTCCAGGTCCGATTTTGTTTAGTCAATCCGCTAATATGGATTATGAGCGGGTCAAATTAAATATTGATCGTGTGCATCAAGCGATTTTTGAGAAAAAAGTATTGACGTATCAGTACGGTAAATTTAATGTCGATAAAGAATTTGTTTTTAATCGTGATGGGGCGTATTATCATGTAGAACCTTATGCGCTCATTTGGCAAAATGATTTTTATTATTTAATCGGACACTTTCAAAAGACAAATGAAATGCGTCATTATCGCCTCGATCGCATTCGCAACATCGAAGTGAGTGAGGAAACTTTTGTTCCTAAACCATTTCATTTACAAGAGTATGTCGACCATAGCTTTCATATGTTTGCAGGTAAAGATATTCGTATTAAAATCCGTTTCAACAATGATTTAATAAACGTTGTCCTTGATCGCTTTAGACATGAGGCTAATATACAGAAAGTAGACGATACGTCCTTTATATTGACGACGAAAGCTAAACTGTCAGATGGATTAGTCAATTGGATTTTAACGTGGGGAAATCAGGCAAAAGTTTTATCACCTGATTATTTAGTAGAACAAGTGAAAGAGAAAGTAGAGAAAATGATCGATTTGTATCGCTAAAACAACAATAAGCTTGTCATGGATTCGACCACATGGCAAGCTTATTTTTTATAAGAGAGTCCCTAAGGGCAGTCGGTGGATCAATACCTAATGTTTCATAGGGGATGCGTAGTTTAAAAGCGAGATAATTGGCTGGTAAATCAATATGTTCAACACTCACTTCAAAATTACTTTTAATGTCCATATTCGTAACAGCTACATAAATTTCCTCATCTTTAGGATTGACGATGACCCAATTAGGCATCGGTAAGTACTGGTCCATATATTCCAAAATTTTTTTATTCGGTAACTCTAACAATCCTACAGAGATGGACTTTTGTTTTAAAATAACGTCGCCATTCGTTTGTACAATCGGTTCGAAGTGAACAGATAAAGGAACTGTACTCGAAAAAACAGGTAATTCGCCAATTAAATGGACATCATCTTCTAAAGAAATGCTATAGTGATGTTTCGTATCTTCTAAAAGTTTATCTAAGTATGCATTAACAAGATCGTTTAAATTTTCCTTCGTCGTTCGAATTGTAAATTCAGAGCTAACGTTTGTTTGCATGACTTCGTGCTCTCGGATGTTGACATCTTGCACAGGCCAAAGTAACAACGTTGCTAACGTTCCAACAATAATAATATTCAAGGTGAGCAATGTATAAAACATGCGTCGCCAATTTAACTTTTCCTTTTTGTACCACATGCAGTTCACCTTTCTTCAGCGATTAAGTAGTCTAACACGCGTTGAGCAATCCGATGATAGCCAACGGTATTCGGATGAAAGTTATCTTCAGCGAATAATTCCTCATCCGTTTCCTTAAATAAGTCATCTGTTGGGATATACGTTACGCGATGAAACTCCTGCGTTACTTGTTCGCTCGTTTCATTCCAATCCGTTACAATCGCTTCGAGTTCTTTAATTTGTGGAAAATATTTTGCAAAAGGATTATAAAAACCGACTAAATAAATATTAGCATCTTTATTTATGTTTTTAAGAGTATTAAAAAGAGAATGTAATCTCGTTTCATACAGTTTACGCGCTTCGCTAAATGGTTCATACGTCAAATTCGTAATATTTTCCTTAACGACTTGCATAATGTCATTGGCTCCGATTGTAATTAAAACAATGTCTGCTTCACGAATGGAGGCTTGGATGTCGGTAGAATCAAGTCTTTCAATTAATTGATCGGTGCGGTCGCCCTTTTTCCCATAATTTTCGAAATGGGCGAGTTTCTCTTCTCTATTAATCGTTCGATCTAAAATGCCAACAAACCCTCCTCGTTCAGTTGAATCACCGACGCCTTGTGTTAACGAATCACCGATAGCCACAATCTTCGTTTCTTTTTGTGTGAAAAAATGAATCGTTGACTGAACAGCTTCTGTGAGCATCGACATCAATGGTGAATCATCTACTTCCTCTTTTTCTCCCACCTCGTCGTCTCGCTCTTCAGTATGCTTCTCATCTTCTATGTCCTGCTCTACTTCTTGCTCAATGGTTAATGGATCAGGCGTTTGTTGGTGTTGAACGATAACAAACATGACAATCGATAGAAGCAGACTTATACAGATGATGACTGTTTTTTTGTTCATGTATACCACACCTATGTTGGAAAGTTTATATTTATATATATGGTTGGTGCATGTCCATTATATACGATTCTCTTTATATGTTTCCCCTTTGCGGTTATTTTTAAAAAAGAGAGAAGTGGCTTTTTAAATAAATATGATGGTACAGATGTGTTTGTTTACTTTGTAAATAAAAAGCAACGGACGAATGAAACGTCCGCTGCTTTCAAAAGTTTGTAACGATGGTGCTATTAAAAATTGTGAGCCATCTATTACACATGTACGTGTTCTGTGAATCTGGCATTTCTTCTCGCTTGTTTAGCCTCTTTATAAAGGGAACGATCTGTAACGACTGTTAGACCAGTAGCTTTTGCGTGCTCAAGGGTTTCATGATCAGTCTGTGATTTTTCAATCCATACGATATTCCCGTTTGCATTCGCTACTTGGTCGATAAATGGCTTCGAAAGTTTCTCGTCATGGACGAGGATGGCATCAACTTCTGGGAGATCAGCGACTGTTGTGTACGTTTGTTCGCCTACCAGTTGTTCCTTTGTATCGCTAATCGGTGCAACTTGATAGCCGAGAGCTTGTAGTCCTTTTATTTGCTCAGACAATGGATCGTTTTCTTCTTTCAATCCAATGACAGCAATCACTTTTTTGCGAATATTTCCATCTTCACGACTAAATGGAGAATGGAGTAACCATTGAACGGCATCTTGATCAGTTTGTTGAATGATGGGTTGATCGTTTGTTGCTTTTGCGATGGCTTGATCTAAATCAGCTAAGGCATCTTCGACCGTTTCAATTCCTACGGATAAGCGAATTAATTCTTTGGCGACACCACTCTTTTTAAGATCTTCATCACTTAATTGTTGATGGGTCGTAGAGGCTGGATGAATGATGAGCGATTTCGCATCACCGACATTGGCAAGGTGGGACCAAAGTTTTACTTGATCGATTACTTTTTGCCCAGCTTCACGACCTCCTTTAATTCCAAAAGTAATGACAGACCCAAATCCATTCGTAAAGTACTTTTTACCGAGTTCATGCGAAGGGTGATCTTCTAAGCCTGGATAGTTTACCCAGTCAACAGAAGGGTGTTTTTGTAAAAATGCTGCGACTTTTTGCGCATTTTCATTATGGCGTTCGATGCGTAAATGTAATGTTTCCAGTCCTTGTAATAGTAAAAATGCACTATGTGGACTTAATGCTGCACCAATATCTCGGAGAAGTTGGACGCGCAATTTTGTTGCAAAGGCAAGCGGCCCTAAATCAGCATACTTTAGACCGTGATAACTTTCATCTGGTTCAGTGAATCCGGGGAACCGTTCGTCATTCCAATCGAAACGGCCGCCATCAACGACAACTCCACCGATCGTTGTTCCGTGACCACCAATCCATTTCGTCGCTGAATGAACGACGATATCTGCCCCCCATTTGAGCGGTTGAAACATGTACGGACTAAATGTGTTATCGATAATTAGTGGGACGTGATGTTTGTGAGCAATGTCGGCTACGGCTTCGACGTCAAAGACGTGCAAACTTGGATTTGTAATGCTTTCAGCGAAGATCGCTTTCGTTTTCGGTGTAATCGCCTTTTCAAAATTTTCCGGGTTCGTTCCGTCTACAAGTTTTACTTGAATGCCGTATCGAGGGAGGGTATGAATGAATAAATTGTATGTACCGCCATATAAATTACTATCGGCAATAATTTCATCACCAGCATCCGCTACATTCAAGATTGAAAACGTAATTGCCGCCATTCCTGATGACGTCGCTACTGCTGCAGACCCATCTTCTAATAGAGCGATTCGCTTTTCAAACGTATCGACGGTCGGATTCATAATCCGTGAGTAAATATTACCTGGTTCTTTGAGACCAAAAAGATTTTGCGCATGTTCTGTATCTTTAAATACATATGATGTTGTTTGATAAATCGGTACGGCACGTGATCCTGTTGTCGGGTCCGGTTCTTGCCCCCCATGAATTAATACTGTTTCTTGTTTTGGAAATTTAAAATTTGACAATATGAGCTCCTCCTTTAATGTATGGCTACGTCTCATCTAACGAAAGAAGAAAATTAGAAAACCCTCTTCCGAAGATAAGAAGAGGGTGTACATTCAAGCGTTCCTCCCCTTATCTTCCAGATCGTGATGAATCTGTAGGATGTAGCACCTTTAAAAGCTATATGCATCGCTTTTCGGTTGCTGGGCTTCATCGGGCCTAATCCCTCCGCCACTCTCGATAAGAGATTCAATTTTTAAAAGTTAATGATTATTATATACATAGAGTGTTTTAATTGTCAAGGAATTGTGGAAAATTCGTAACGATATCATTGACATGTATGCACGAAGCAGGCTGTAGCCCACACCAAATGTGTTAAGATTCAAAGTTGTCTACGTCTGTAACGAAGCACACGATGTTTAGAAGTTGCTTTCAAAATAAATATCCATCACGTATGATAAGAGTACATCATTACAAGATAAATAGGGAGGAATTCGGATGACGAAGAAGCCAAATATAGAGACGGCTACTATTCATGAAGGTTATGATCCCCAAGAAATGCTCGGAAGTCTCTCAACACCTATTTTCCAAACATCGACGTATACATTTGAAACGGCTGAACAAGGGGAACGCCGTTTTAGTGGTGAAGAGGATGGCTATATGTATTCACGCCTCGGGAACCCTACGGTGTCAGTGTTAGAAGAACGGATTGCCGTATTAGAAGGTGGAGAGCGAGGACTTGCTTTTGCTTCCGGTATGGCAGCCATTTCATCCGTTTTATTCGCGTTGACAAAAGCAAATGATCATGTGTTATGTTCAGAAGGACTGTATGGTTGCACGTATGGATTGTTGACGATGATGAAGGAGAAATACGAGATTACGCACGACTTTTCTGCGATGCGAACGAAGGAAGAGATCCGTTCATTGATTCGACCAGAAACAACTTGTATTTATGTCGAAACCCCTATAAATCCAACGATGAAACTCATTGATTTACAAATGGTTGCTGAAGTAGCAAAAGAGTTTGCGATTCCTGTTGTTGTGGATAATACATTTTGTTCTCCTTATTTGCAACGTCCTTTAGAACTCGGGTGTGATGTTGTTATTCATAGTGCGACAAAATATATAAGTGGACACGGTGATGTCATTGCCGGACTTGTAGCTGGTAATAAGGACTTTCTTGACGAAGTAGCGATGACGACACGAAAGGATATCGGTGGTACTATTTCTCCGTTTGATGCCTGGCTTTTACTCAGAGGGTTAAAAACATTACCTCTTCGAGTCGATCGTCATTGTGACAATGCCGAAAAACTCGTTGAAAAGCTCAAAGGCCATCCAAACATCGCAACCGTTTATTATCCAAATGATGTGCAAAATGAAGATTACAACATTTGTCAAAAACAGATGGCACGAGGTGGCGGAGTTATTGCCTTTGAGATTAAAGGAGGCAAGCAAGAAGCTCAACAATTGTTAAATCATTTGCAATTTATAAAAATTGCCGTCAGTTTAGGAGATGCTGAAACATTGATTGAACATCCAGCGACGATGACGCATGCTGTTATTCCCGAAGAAACTCGGATAGAAATGGGTATTCGTCATTCATTAATTCGTCTATCTGTTGGATTAGAGGCGTGGGAAGATCTTTGGAAAGATCTTGAGCAAGCTTTAGATACGATCAAAGGAAATGTCAAATCATCTCATTCGTAAGTTTGCTTCGACGATGTCCTTCGTTCTTAAAAGTGCCATGTACAATCATCACAAGCGGAGCACACTCTCAACAAAATCAGTTGGTGCTGATTTCTCTTTTATCACCATGTCGCATGATAAAGTTTACAAATGGCAAACAATAAGGTGAGCCATGAGCATGGAATAGGTTGTATCGCCCTTTTGCGTAACTTATGCATAGGAGGAGATTTTACGTTATGATAAATTAGATGGAACGTGTAGCCTAGCTCTATGACATAAGAGATGTCATTTACGATGAGTAGGTCGCTGAAACTTAGAGAGAAGGAGATTTAGCCTATGGAAATCATGCCCTATATTTTTGGGTTCGTTCTCATTTTTAATATTGCATTAGGATTTTCAATCATTTTTTTAGAGCGGAAAAATGCAAGCTCAGCTTGGGCATGGTTAATGGTTTTGTTGTTTATCCCAGTATTAGGTTTTTTACTTTATTTAATTTTTGGTAAACCGTTAAATAATCGACGTATTTTTACGTGGGATACGAAAAGTAGACTCGGTGTTAAAAAAGCTGTTCAGTCACAGCTGCGTGCGATTGAAAAGGGACAATTGAGATTTAAACATCGTGAGTTAGCGAAGTATCAAGACTTATATTATTTACATTTACGAAATAATGATGCTATTTTAACGCAAGATAATGATGTGAAAATTTATACAGACGGAAAAGATAAATTCGCTGATTTAATTCAAGATTTAGAAAATGCAGAAGACCATATCCACTTATTATATTACATCATTCGTCATGATCGGTTAGGAAAACGAATTGGTGATGTATTAAAGAAAAAATCGCGTGAAGGCATTGAAGTTCGTGTTTTATATGATGATATGGGTTCACGTTCGTTAAGTAGGAAGTATATACGAAATTTGCGACATGCAGGTGTACATGTCGAAGCATTTTTTCCACCGAAAATTCCAAATCTTAACTTTAAGATTAATTACCGAAATCATCGTAAACTAGCCATTGTCGACGGGAAAATTGGCTATATCGGTGGATTTAATATCGGTGATGAGTATTTAGGAAAGAGTAGGAAGTTTGGTTATTGGCGAGACACCCATTTGCGAATGGAAGGACTTGCTGTGAATCATATGCAGACGAGATTTATTCTTGATTGGAATCAAGCTTCTCGTCATGATATCTTATATGAAGAGCGGTTTTATAGTGCACAACCTGTCGGTGACGTAGGTGTACAAATCGTTTCAAGTGGTCCCGACTCGGAGTGGGAGCAAATAAAAAATGGTTATATTAAGATGATTTTATCTGCCAAAGAGTATATTTACATTCAAACTCCTTACTTCATCCCCGATGAAAGCTTGCGAGATGCTCTGTGGATTGCGGCTTTATCTGGGGTCACTATTAAAATAATGATTCCGAATAAACCAGATCACCCGTTTGTATATTGGGCGACGTTATCGCATATCGGTGATTTACTCGAAGTCGGCGCAGAAGTTTTTATTTATCAAAAAGGCTTTTTACATGCGAAAACGATCGTTGTCGATGGAAAGATTTCCTCTGTTGGCACAGCGAATATCGATGTCCGCAGCTTTCGTTTAAATTTTGAAGTAAATGCCTTTTTGTATGATGTGAATCTTTCCGAGCGCCTCGTCGAAGCATTTAATCATGATGTTAAGGTGTCAACACAAATGCCAAAAGGTTTATATGATCGACGTTCCTTAGGGATCCGTTTTAAAGAATCGATTTCCCGACTATTGTCCCCTATTTTGTAACTATATTTTAAAAAGATTGGGGACAGTAACTCTCTTAACAAAAATGACTACAGGAGGTAGCATTCATGAATAAAAAACCTTGTTCTCATTCATTAGCAGTTAAAACATCACACGTCTTACCACCGGATACGAACAACCACGGTACACTATTTGGTGGTGCCTTAATGTCTCATATTGATGATGTCGCAGCAATCGCCGCTGTTCGACACGCTAGAAAGCCAGTCGTTACTGCATCGATGGATTCGGTTGATTTTCTTCACCCGGTGCGAAGAGGAGATTCGATTTGTGTTGAAGCTTTTGTAACATGGACGCATCATACATCGATGGAAGTCTTTGTGAAAGCGGTAACAGAAGATTTGTTAGAAGGAACTCGACAAGTATGTGCCACTGCATTTTTAACATTTGTAGCGGTTGATGAAAATGGTCGACCGATTCCAGTACCAGATGTTTATCCTGAACAAGACTTTGAAAAGTGGTTGCATGACGGAGCGCCTGAAAGAGCCGAGCAACGTAGAGAAGGGAGGAAGCAATCGCATAAGTTTGCAGAGATGTTCGGTACAGATTATCCGTGGAATCGATAATGAATAGACAGAGTAGTGGAACGACAAACCGTGAGTAGAGGAGGCCAATATGTTGGCTTCTCTTTTTATGTTTTGTATATGGCTGCAACGATTCGGTACCGTTCATCATGTCGAAGGAATAATGGCGATGTTCTACAATAAAAACGGAACACCGCTCGATGGATCACCGAGAAGAAACGAGTGAGTGTCTACAACTGTTTCTTCTTTCATTCGATGATGTTGTTCAATCATTTTTTTCGGTTTCATTTCCTTCACACTCAAGTGTGACCCATTCTTCTGCCCACTTGCCAATTTCTTGAATAACTGGTTCTAAAGCTTTACCTTTTTCAGACAATGAATATTCGATACGGACAGGAAATTCAGAATATACTTTTCGTTCGACAATCTTTTCTTTTTCAAGCATTTTTAAGCGATCGGAAAGCAGTCGGCCACTAATTGGCAAATCAGACTCCATTTCGGAAAAACGTTTTTTTCCTTCCAGTAGTTCTGACAAAATGAGGCCGACCCAGCGTGTGCTCAACAGTTGCATCGCTTTTTCAAATCGTGGACATAATTGTCCCAAAATGATCACCTCATTTATAACAAATTCGTTTTACTTAACGACAAATTATGTTTCCATGATGTGGACTCATCCCGTAAAGTCGGTTGTTGACGTTTTTCACATCTCTTTTATGGCATAACACAGTTGTCGATAACAGTAATTACAAAAAGTAACCTCCTATCATATGTTACCATAGGTCATTTTTTATGTAAATGATGCTAGGAACAAACAACATTTACGTTCATGATCGGTGAGACGCATGAAGGAAGCATTGTGGATCGAAAGTTTTTGTGAAATAATAACAAAAGATGAATAAAAATCAAAAAAAGGTGGAGGTTTCAAGATGGTCGATCAACAAACAATGGAAAAGTACGCTGAATTAGCTTTGCGTACAGGGGTTAATTTACAAAAAGGGCAAGCGCTTATGATCAACGCTCCAATCGAAGGGGCACATTTTACGAAGTATGTCGTTAAAAAAGCGTATGAAATGGGAGCTAAAGATGTACACGTTCAATGGACAGATGATGATTTGACCTTGTTAAAGTACGAACATGCTCCCGATGAAGTGTTAACAAATTATCCAGAGTGGAAAGTAAAATTGCATGATTTTTATGCAGAAGATGGGGCAGCTATATTGTCCATCTATTCGACGAATCCTGATTTATTAAAGGACATTGATTCCAAACGAGTAGCTAAGGCGAATAAAGCGGCCGCTCAAGCGTTGGCTAACTTTCGTACATATACGATGAATGATAAAATTACGTGGTCGATTATTTCCATTCCAACAGGTGACTGGGCACAAAAAGTTTTTCCTAATCAGACTCGAGAAAAAGCGATCGCAAGCTTGTGGGAGGCAATTGTTAACATTGTTCGTGTTGATCAAGATGATCCGATCGCGGCATGGGAAGAACATAATGCGACATTGGAAACGGCCCAACATATTTTGAATGAAAAACGGTATAAAAAGTTGATTTTTAAAGCACCTGGTACTCATTTAGAAATCGACTTACCAGAGGGCCATTTGTGGAAAGGAGGCTCGGCGATCTCCGAACAAGGGATTACATTTAATCCGAATATGCCAACAGAGGAAGTTTTCACTTTGCCACATAAATATGGTGTTAATGGAACAGTATCAAGTACAAAACCGTTGAATTATGGAGGAAGTTTAATCGATCATTTTAGTTTAACGTTTAAAGATGGCAAGGTCATCGACTTTAAAGCGGAGCAAGGTAAAGATACACTTAAACATTTATTAGACACAGATGAAGGAGCACGTCGATTAGGTGAAGTGGCGCTCGTTCCACATGAATCTCCTGTATCTCAGTCAAATTTAATTTTTTACAATACGTTATTCGATGAAAATGCTTCGTGTCATCTTGCCCTCGGAAAAGCATATCCGACGAATTTAGAAGGTGGTGCAGAAATGAGTGTAGAAGAACTTGATCAACACGGAGTGAACGATAGTCTAACCCACGTTGACTTTATGATTGGTTCTGAGAACTTAGATATTGACGGCATTATAGAGGACGGGTCGACAGAAGCTATTTTCCGTCAAGGAACCTGGGCTTTAAATGTAAAAGGTAAGCAATAAAAAAAGATGCAAAAAGCCATGCACGATGTTTGCATGGCTTTTTTCTGTTCGTGCCATTTTGCTACTCTCAACAGAGAGTTACATGAAACCATTTTTTACACAGACAGCTTTAATTTTTCTGTAATTATACTCCTTAGGCAACGCATCGTGTAACGGTTTTAATTTCGGTTCAGCGAATTGTTTGCGCGTTGCTAAAACTGTTTTTTCCTCTTCTTCATTAAAGAAGATGTCCCAAGCAATTGGATAGCCTTTTTTAAAGGATTGGAACAAATGATTTTCAATTGTCTGTTCCGATAATTCGCGAATCGCAGCTATTTCACGAATGGGCTTACCGGATTGAAACAGTTGGTAACTGATTAAATAACTCGGTCGATCATCGTCACGTTTTTTTCGTGTCGGAAGAGATGATGAGGAAATGTTAATTTTTGCTTTCACTTCGGGATGTTCTTGGCGCCACTGTTGGATCGTGTGTAAAAATGTTTCACCATACTGATCATATTTGCGTTGGCCAATCCCTTTAATATCGAGCATTTCTTCTTTTGTTTCGGGAAAGTAACGACAGAGATCTTTTAATGTTGCATCTGTAAACAAGACGTAAGGAGGTACATTTCGTTCATCGGCCATTCGCTTTCTTAAAGCACGTAAGGTCATAAACAATCCTTCATGATAATCAGCGGATTCGTTCGTAGGCATCGGTGCTGTATACATCCAAACCGTGCGGTGTCCTTTTAATACGTCGACGGAGTTTTTGTTTAAACGTAACGTTGGAAACTTCCCTTCTTTTGCGGATAGTAAATTTTCGGCGATGAGAAAATTAATCCATTCCGTCAGTTCTCTTTCCGTATGTTGTGATAAAATCCCGTAGGTGGATAGGTTATGTAAATTAAACTGTCGTATTTTTTTATTTTTTGAACCTCTCAATACTTTAGCAGTCATCGTAACTCCGAATCGCTCGCCCATCCGTTTCACACAAGAGAGAATCATTTGTGCCTCTTCGGTGAGATCTGTTTTTTCTTTTCGCTGTGTGCAATTACTGCAACGGGCGCAGCCGTTTTTATCAAGATCATCATCGAAATAATTTAAAATAAAGGCCGTTAAACAACCGTGTGTATGGCAATATTTGATTATTTCTTGTAATTTACGGTATTCATTTTGCTTCGCTTCTTCATCCATAAGTGATTGTTCAATGAGAAACTTTTGCAATTGGACATCCCTTGGAGAAAATAATAAAATACAATCACTCGCTTCTCCGTCGCGCCCCGCTCTGCCAGCTTCTTGATAATATGACTCAATATTCATCGGCATCGCATAATGAATGACGTAGCGAACATTTGATTTATCAATCCCCATGCCAAAAGCATTCGTTGCAATTATGACGGTTACTTCATCGTGGATAAAATCTGTTTGTGCTTGTTGGCGCTCTTCCTCTGTTAAACCGGCATGGTATTTAGCGACAGAAACACCGCGTTGCTTGAGCTGTTCGTATAATGAATCGGTCTGTTTACGAGTAGCTGTGTAAATAATCCCTGATTCATTCGGATATTTCTTTAAAAAGGAACGGATATACGTCTGTTTATCTTTCCCTTTGACGAGGTGAAAGGATAAATTATCTCGTTCAAATCCTGTTTTTACAACGTTCTCTTCATCAATATGAAGGAGCGCTTGAATATCATATATAACTGCTTCGGTAGCTGTTGCCGTTAATGCTACGAAAACAGGAATGTTGGTTACGTTTTTTAAGCGAGGAACAATAGAGCGATAACTCGGTCGAAAATCATGTCCCCATTGTGAAATGCAGTGAGCTTCATCAAAAGCGATTAAGGCAATCGGCAACGTTTGAATCGCATGTAAAAATGTTCCCGATTCAAAACGTTCAGGTGCAACATAAACAAATTTGTACGCATTCGCTTTTATGTCTTGTAATCGTTGTTGCTGTTCAGCAGCAGACAATGAACTATTTATATAGGTAGCACGTATATTCAATGCTTGTAACGCATCGACTTGGTCTTTCATAAGTGAAATTAACGGGGAAATGATCAGCGCAATTCCATCGAGCATAAGGCCGGGGATTTGATAGCAGAGCGATTTACCACCACCGGTCGGCATGACGGCTAACGTATTTTTATGCTGAATGACTTGGTCGATGACTTCTTGTTGACCAGGTCGAAATGATTCATAGCCAAAGTATGTTTGTAAAATGTGTTGTTCATTATTCATCATAATCTTCCTCATTCGTATTTTATAACAAAAAACGTCTCGTTTAAATGGTTAAAAATCGTTCCCTCATTATGGAAACATCGGTTCTCTTATCCTTCTTACTTTATCATACATTGCAAGATTCCATCTATGACGTTGTTCAGAAAACAGTCATATTATTCCATTTTTCGGGGAATGAATGAGCTCGGATATGATTTTAACAATTATCCCATAATTCCCAAGATATAATCATCTCTCTATAAAGTCATTTATATCAATGGTTTTCGCAGGTGAAATATTTTTTTAAAAAAACATTGCTTAAAATAGTTTACTTTATGATGAATCCCATTTAGAATGTCTTTATCTATAATTAATGACATACAACCTTTTGTTTTGAAATGAGATGGGATAGGGGAGTTGCCCATAAGCGATAATGAATATTACACATATTTTCATAGAAAAATGAACAATAAAGAGACAGGGGGTAGAGGATGGTACCTTCATTACTGTTTGAAATTATGCTCATCGGTCTTTTAGGGATCGGTTCACAATGGGTTGCTTGGCGCTATCGAATGCCGGCCATTGTCGTCATGTCTGTTACCGGGCTATTAGTTGGCCCCGTATTTGGCTGGCTCAATCCTGAAGAAGACTTTGGTAATTTATATAATCCGATTATATCTGTCGCTGTGGCGATTATTCTATTTGAAGGGAGCTTAAGTTTAAATTTCAAAGAGTTACGCGGAGTCGGTCGGCCGATTTTTCGGATTTCGACGATTGGTGCATTTATCGCGTGGATTCTCGGATCGTTAACAGCTCATTACGTCGCCGGGCTTTCTTGGGCTGTTGCGTTTGTCATCGGTGGACTTTTCATCGTTACAGGTCCGACTGTTATTTTGCCATTATTGCGACAATCGAAACTAAAACCGAGACCTGCCAAAATATTGAAATGGGAAGGGATTATCGTTGATCCGATCGGTGCGTTATTAGCTGTGTTTGCGTTTGAAATTATTTCATTTTTAACGGCACACGATCCTGACGGCACACAATTATTTATGTTCTTCGCGGCTTCAATTTTTGCAGCAGTTTTTGGCTGGCTTTGTGGTCGCGGTATTGGTTGGGTCTTTGAGGAAGGACACATTCCTGAATTTTTAAAGTCACCAACGGTATTTATTGTCGTCATTATGTGCTTTACAGTTGCCGATGAAATTATGCATGAAACCGGACTTCTTTCCGTGACGGCGATGGGGCTTACCTTGGCGAATATTGGGATTAGTTCTGTTGCAGATATGCGCCACTTTAAAGAAAATATTTCTATTTTGCTCATTTCGGCAATCTTTATCATGTTAACAGCTTCGTTAAAAGCGGAGACGTTGTTGCAAATTTTCAGTCCGAACATTCTCGGTTATGTGTTCTTAATGATGTTTGCTGTTCGACCGTTATCTATCTTTTTATCAACGATTGGAACGAATTTATCTTTGAATGAAAAACTTTTAGTCGGATGGATCGCCCCGCGAGGAATTGTCGCGTTAACCGTTTCTAGTTATTTTGCAGGTATCTTGGAAGATGCTGGTTATCAAGATGCGAACATTTTAACGACGTTAACGTTTGGGCTCGTGTTTTTCACAGTTATTGCCCACGGCTTTTCAATTCGTTGGGTCGCGAGGAAATTAAACTTATCTTTAGAAGGGCGTCCGGGTGTCTTAATCGTCGGTAGTAATCCATTTACGGTTCGCCTAGCGCAATCATTAGAAAAAGTGAATGTTCCAGTCATTATCGTCGATTCTTCCTGGAAGAGACTGCGTATCGCCCGAGAAGCGGGAGTTCCTTTTTATCATGGGGATATGTTGTCCGAACAGACGGAATATAATTTGGATACGATTCCGTATGAGTATATGTTAGCGATCTCGGATAATCATTCATATAACTCGCTCGTTTGTACGACATTTATTCCGGAGTATGATCGGGTGAATGTTTTTAAAATCTCTCAATATGATCCTTATGCTGTCAGTCCGAATGAGACCGTTTCGCAAGTAGGAGGAAGAGTCCTATTCGATCAACACGTTACATTGGATGATTTAAATAGGAAACTACGTGAAGGTTACGTCTTTCGTCAGACATTGATTACGAATCAGTTTCCGTATAAACAATACGTAAAAGAAAAAGATCACTCAACGGTATTTTTATACTGGATTAAGCCGTCTGGAGAAATTAAGTTTTATTCAGACGACATGCGGACGTCTCCAACAGCAGGCGCTACGGTCGTAAGTTTAACACCACCGATTAAAGAGCAAGCAAAAATACAAGCGAAATTAGAAGACCAGCGTAATAACGGAAAAAACAATGGGAAAAAACGTTCGAAACAGAAGTAAGGTCGCCTATGACTTTACTCCTGTTTCACATCTCAAGCCAACTTTCATCGAATGAGTTCAGCAAAATTCAGTTTTTTATTTAGTGCGTACATAATCGGTATACCGACAGCCATAACAACGAGTTCTCCAGCGGCCGTTGTGAGCCATCCAAGCCAAAATGGAATTTTAAAAGCGAGATTTAGTTCAAAAGCGATGATAAACATATTAAAGGTAAAGATCAATGTGTTCACAACGAGTAACGTCCATACATTTTTAAACACGGTAGCTAATATCATAATCATGCCTAACGAAATCGCTGAGTGCGCGACACCGAAGACTAAATCATACATTCCTAGAGGGGAGAATAGATTTGTAATGAAAACACCTAAAATAATTCCATAAACATATTTTTTATTAAAGACGACGAGATGATTGAACATTTCGGGCAGTCTGAATTGGATATTTGAAAAGGCAATCGGCTGAATCGTCAGTGAGACGGCAATATATAGAGAAGCCAGCAGCCCATTGGCTACAAGCGTTTTCAATTTCATTTTTCATTCACTCCTTAGTTTTTTAGCGTGGGAGGTTTGCGAACCACGGTTTGTGCTAGAGCAGTTCTTTAAAACGATTGTACTAGATAACGTAAATATCGTACAACATGTTAAGATTGCTGTCCACTGAGGCAACGCGTTCGTGCACGTTTAATTAAGATTTTTTTCCATCATAAAAGCACCGCCATCGACGGTGCTATTTTAGTAGTTTTGATGTTTATATATCTTAAGATGCGTCAATTTTTTCACGTATGTCAGCAATTTCTTTTTCGAGGCGGATTAATTGTTGTTCAGCTGAAGAGACTCTTCCCCCGACGAATTCCAATTTATCCATATCGCTTTGGATGCGAACATAGTCTGATTTTAATTCGGCCAGTTGGCCTTCTAATTCTTTCTTTTTCATGATCTCTCACTCCCCTATGTCTAGTTTAACCGAAGATAGATTTATTTCAAATTAAGGCGTCCTCCTCATGTTGCTTTGATTGTCGATACGTTTGATAGATATGGACGATGATCGTACGAATAACAGCATAAAAAGGAACCGCAAATAAAATACCTAAAAATCCTGCAATGCTTCCAGCAGCTAGTATAACGGTGATAATCGTTAATGGGTGAATCGCTAGTTTGCGCCCCATAACATTTGGTGAAATGAAGTTACTTTCAAGTTGTTGCGCAATAATCGTAATAAGCGAGACCCAAACAACCATTTTCCAATCCTCAATAGCACCGACAATTAAAGCAGGAATGACAGCGATAAAAGGTCCAATAAACGGGACAACATTCATCACCATTCCGAAGAGAGCTAACGTTAGCGAATATTTTAAACCGATGAGTAAATAACCTATAAACAGCAAAATTCCTAGAAAAAAACTTACAATGAGTTGTCCTTGAATGAATGAAGCTAACGTGTCATCAATTTTGTATAAGAGGCTACGTATATTGTCGGCCTTCCTTTTGCTGAAAATTTGTGTAATAAAGGGGACGAGTTTTTCACCGTCTTTTAACATGAAAAATAAAAAGAATGGAACGAGGACGAGTGCTGCAATAAAGCTAATAAGCTGTCCGAGAAAGCCAAATAAATAATTGAATACATTTTCCAAATGTGTTTGCATATTTTCGGTAAAATTATTAATTGTATGGTTCACTTCATCAGGAATAATCGTTTGGTTCGCTTGCCAATACGCAATCATTTGTTGAGCCCAATCAACCATTTTTGGAATATTGTCGACGAGATTAGAAAATTGTGTTTGAGCAATCGGTGCGATATAGGTTGAGACGAGAGAACCGATGATGATTAATACGAGAAAAACGAGAATGATTGAAATTGTCCTGTTCATCTTGAAGCGTGTTTCAAAGAAGATCATTAATGGTTTCGTCACATAGTATAAAATGCCTGCGCCGATGATTGGTATGGCGACAGCTCCTATATATTTAAGCAATGGATCAAAAATAAAATTAGTCTTCGCGATGAGAAAGATTAATAGAAATACTAAAATAAAAAAAACGAGCACTTGAAACCACCGTTTGTTCGTCATTACAATCACAACCTATCTAAATGATATGTTCTATTTTAATTGTTTATGAGTGAAATAGAAAGTAGGACTAAAAATATGTAAAAAATCTCTAGTGTGTTGCTATGAATTGCTTCTTTATCTAGTTTTGGCAGAAGTAATCCTTCTTAAACCCTATGATTTAGAGGGTTAAATAGATGTATGAATCCGTTCATAAATGGGTAACTTAATAGTAATCGAGGTAAAGGTATGTTTAAATAGTTGACACTTTTCATCAAAGAATGCTTTAATACAAGTATGAATAAATGTATAAAGGGGAGTAGCTAGACAACCTAAGTCGTCAATACGAGAGTAACTTCTCCGGCTTAAGTTGGCAACATTTGTTGTTAGCGAGACCTTTACCGTAGATGGGTAAGGGTCTTTTTTAAATGATTCTTGCCTATAGGTGAGGATCATTTTTTTATGGGGATGTATAAATCTGTTACGAGAAAACAGTACATCGCTTAACATTACCTCTCTTTTTTTGCAGTCGGATTTGAATTTGATTAAGGAGAGAAACAGAAATGGACATGCAATTATTGTTTGAGTACGTATGGGTGTTGTTCATTTTAATTGGGCTAGAAGGTCTTTTAGCGGCAGATAATGCGCTCGTTTTAGCCATTATGGTGAAACATTTACCAGAGAAAGAGCGTCGGAAAGCACTATTTTATGGATTGGTAGGAGCGTTCGTTTTACGGTTTGGTTCATTATTCATCATCTCGTTTTTAGTGGACGTCTGGCAATTACAAGCGATTGGGGCCGCGTATTTATTGTTCATCTCGATTAAAAGTTTATATAGTAAATTTTCTCCTTCTCCTAAAGCCGATGTAAAAGTGAAAGGAAATCGTAGCGGTTTTTGGATGACGGTATTGAAAGTGGAAATTGCTGATTTGGCATTTGCTGTTGATTCCATCTTAGCGGCAGTCGCTTTAGCTGTTGCCTTACCACCAACAGGGTTGGGACAAATTGGTAGTCTCGATACTGGTCAATTTATCGTTGTATTTGCAGGTGGAATGATTGGCGTCATTTTAATGCGTTTTGCAGCGAATGTTTTCGTAGGGTTGCTACATAAACGGCCCAGTTTAGAAGTTGCTGCTTTTGTGATTGTTGGATGGGTAGGGATTAAATTAGCGATTATTACATTGGCACATGAGGATGTGGCGATCATTCCACAAAGTTTCCCACAATCAACAGGTTGGAAAATAACATTTTACGTCGTTTTAATCGGTATTGCACTCGTTGGTTGGTTTGCTTCAAGTCCGAAGTTGAAACAGAAACGACGTTAACGTTACAATGCTAGTGAAAAAGAGGAAAATAAGAAAACAAACATCTAGAACATTCATTTGATGAGCATTCGATTAAAAAGGCTATTCACAAGTTGTGTGTAGCCTTTTATTTATGGGGTAATTAATTTTTTTAACGGAACGATATGTTGGTGCTTTCCGGCTTCAAAATAAGTGTTAAATGGACAGCCGTTCGTTTGGACTCGGTCGAGCATATCGGGAAGGGTGAATTGTTCGGGACGTAACCCTTCTTTCACTTCTTCCCAATAGAGTGGTGTAGCGATGGAGGCTTCTGCTGTTTTCCGAGGAGAATATGGTGCGACTATTGTTTTATGTTTTCCATGTTGGACGTAGTCAATGTAGAGACGGCCTTTTCTTTTTTCTTTAAATCGTTCCGTTGTAAAGAATTGTGGGTAGGCTTGTTCAATTGTTTTGGCAATCGCTTTTGTAAAAAGTGCTGTCTCGTCATACGTCATCTGGCGTTCGGGAAGGGGAATATACACTTGCAATCCTTTGTTTCCGGATGTCTTCACAAACGAAGTAAGTTGTAAGTCATCGAGTAGCTGTTTGATGAGTCGAGCCGCCTCAATCGCTAAATCGAATTGATCTCTATGGGGCGGGTCAAGATCAAAAACGATTTCCACCGGGTCATCATGATGAATCGTTTGAAAAGGGATATGATATTCTACCGCTCCGTGATTGGCTAACCAAAGTAATGCATCGAGTCGATCACAGCAGATGAATGTTTCTTCTTCGAATTGGACGCCTTTAACATAAGAAGGGGCATACGACGGAAGGTGCTTTTGGTAAAAACTTTCCTTCGTCACACCATCTGGACAGCGAATCATCGTCAGTAGACGATTTTTTAAAAACGGTAACATATAGGGCGATATTTCGCGCATATAGACGAGTAATTCGCCTTTTGTCACAGGGACATCAGGCCAAAAAACTTTGTCCGTATTTGTAATGTCAACGTTTTTTGGAAGCATCGCCATGTCGAGTTGCATCTTTTCATAGGTGCATGCCTTAGGTGATAAAGGAATCGCAATGTCTTTAAATTGTGGTTCACGTAGTTCGCCGTTATGAAAATCAAGCGACTGAATCGTAGTGCAGATCGCCGGAGGAAGGGTATAGAGATGTTCTCGCTTCGAACCTTTTTCCATAAAGAAATCTTTCATCGTTTGGAGCACATGGGTGCTTGTCCCGTGTTTGCACGTTCCAATCTTTGTAGTCATTCCGTTTTTGAAAATGCTCACTGTGAAATAGTCATTGTCGTGATTGTAAGCCGTTAGAAATCCGTACAATGTGCGCCAATTTTTAATTTTGAACCAATCGTGATGTTTTGTCCCGGGTTGATAGACGCTCTTTTTCCGCTTCGCGATGATCCCTTCTCCTTTATGGTTAAATAGTAAGAATTGAATATCGTCTGGACAAGCAAACGTGTCAACGTATTCAATCCGATTCAGCGAGCGTCGTTCTTCACGAAGGTGAGAAATGAACGTATGGAGTGTTTTTTTTCGCTCCATATAGCTCATTTCCCCAACGTCCACCCCTTGAAGTTGTAAAAAATCAAAACTTAAAAAAGTACTCGGTCGGGTAGTTGCCGCTTGATGAATGGACGTTTCGTTGCTTAATCGTCCCCGTGTTTGCATCCAAGAAAAATTCGCTTGAAACTCGTTATTTAACACAACTAATTCTCCGTCAAGGATGACTGGTAAAAGTGATTCAACGAACGGTTGTTTTTGTTTGCAAAAACGGATAATTTCCGGAAATTTGTTCGTTAAATCATTTTGATTTCTACTTTTAAGTTGAACATCGTCACTTGTCCAAAGGAGTAGACAGCGAAATCCGTCATATTTCACTTCATATACCCAATCTTTGCCGACAGGGATTTCTGTCCGAGCAATAGGCTTCATGAGCTCCATCGCATAAACCCTCCTTTTATAAAAATAAGTTTCGACAGTTTGTTTATACTGAGTAGGTGTAATCCACATGTTTTTTAAAGATTGCACTAAAATCGTTTGTGATCTAAATACATATCGCCTTCTTGCTATTGACAAATCAGATGATGTCGTTTGTAGCAGAACCATTTTCTCATACGATTAGGTTCTCCTTATATTTTAAATACATCCATTTTGACGTTACCCAAATGCACTGATGACCCATGTCACATATGTGGTACAAAAAACTTGGATGGACATCGCGAGTCAAAAAAATGAAATGATACGGATAAACAAAGGAGAAGTCGACAAACTATTTACAAAGGAGGTTTTTTATATGCACACGATGTGGAAAGGGACGATTAGTTTTGGATTAGTTAATATTCCAGTAAAAATGCATGCCGCAACAGAAAATAAAGATATTCAGCTTCGGCAGCTCCATAAAGAATGTCAGTCACCGATAAAATATGAAAAAGTTTGTCCCGTATGTGAGCGTGAAGTGACGAATGATGAAATAGTGAAAGCGTATGAATATGCCAAAAATAAATTCGTTGTTTTGGAAGACGACGAATTACAAGCGTTAAAAAAAGAGACCGTCGATAAAGCTGTGGAAATTATTGATTTCGTGAGCTTAGAGGAAATTGATCCGATTTATTTTGATAAAAGTTATTTTTTATCGCCAAATGAAGGCGGAAAAAAAGCGTATGGCTTACTACGAGCAGCTTTGCAAGATACGGGGAAAATAGGCGTTGCGAAAATGATGATTCGCTCGAAGGAACGAATGGCTGTGATCCGTGTGTATGAAGAGACGATTGTTGTAGAGACGATACACTATCCAGATGAAGTTCGTCAAGTGATGGATGTACCGAACATTCCAGAACAGGTAGAGGTGAGTGAGAAGGAGTTAGAGACAGCGAAATTGTTAATCAATCAATTAACGACTACGTTTGACCCTGAAAAATATGTTGATGAATATCGAACAGCACTTATTGACTTGATTGAAGAGAAACAAGGGGAACGTGAAACAGTTACTGCTAAAGAAAAAACGACACCCGATAATGTGACGAATTTAATGGATGCGTTGGAATTATCGCTGAAGCGTGCAACGGAAGATAAACAAAAAGCGCCTTCTAAAAGAAAAAAAGTTGTCCAGTAACTTGCACTCATCCCGAGAACAATCCGTAATTTAATGAAACAGATACTTCGTACCGACACGATTGCTTCTTTTTCACACTAGAAAAAGGATTCGCTCTGTGAGTCTTTAGCTTAGCGCACATGTCGCTTCCACGTCACGTCACACTTTTCATTTTCATAAAGTTTACAATTTCTTTTCAATTTGTCAATTCATTAACAAAGGACTAACAACCATGTGAAATTACTGCAAAATCCATGAAGTTCGATCGATAAACAGATAAGATGAATATAGAGTATCTTAACTTTTTAGCGAAACCATGTCAAAAAGAATCTTTCGATAGCTAATCATAGATTAACAAAGGATGAGTGACGTGGAACGGAATGCTTATTTTGATAATGCTAAAGTTTTATTGATTTTTTTAGTCGTCTTTGGCCATATGATTCAACCTTTCACGGGCGAATCAAGTGGAATCGACACATTATATATGTGGATATATACCTTTCACATGCCAGCTTTTATCTTTTTATCTGGTTTTTTTGCTAAAGGTTCAGGAAATAAACAATACATCATGAATCTCGCTAAGAAACTATTACTTCCATACCTCATTTTTCAAAGTATATATACAATCTATTATTTTTTCATTGGAAAATCCGATTGGCAAGCGGGAATTTTTTATCCGCATTGGTCTTTATGGTTTTTGTTTAGCTTATTTTGTTGGCATATGCTCCTTTATTGGTTTAAAAAAATCCCTCCAGTCATTGGGGTAACGATTGCCATTCTAATAGGATTAATTGTCGGCTACTTTGATGAAATTGGTCATACATTTAGTTTGTCAAGAACATTTGTTTTTTTTCCATTCTTTTTGCTTGGTTATTGGCTAAAGAAAGATCATGTGATGCTGTTGAAGAAGAAAACGATGAAGGTAACTGCTCTCATTATTATGGTAGTTGTCGCCATCGGGATCTATGTAGCTCCTGATTTCAATTCGGGTTGGCTACTTGCATCGAAGTCTTACGGAACGTTAGGCTTAGAAGAATATGGCGGTTTAGCTCGATTACTTGTTTATGTAACATCAACATTAATGGCGATGAGTATACTCGCATGGGTTCCAACTGCAAGAGGCCGATTGACAATACTCGGTTCGCGAACATTATACGTTTATTTGTTACACGGGTTTTTTATTCAATACTTCAGAGAAACAAATCTGTTTGCAGTGGATCATATTTTTGATCTATTTGGATTGGGTGCGCTGTCTGCTCTTATTGTCCTTCTCTTATCGAGCAAGCCTGTCTTAGGAATATGGCAACCATTCGTTGAAGGAAGTACGTCGATGCTGCGAAACGTATGTAGGAGAGAGCAAGCAAAATAGGCAAAATCTAAGCGTTTTGAAGGATTTTACAAAAATATGAAACATTTTTGTCAGCTCATTCGTATATTACAATACCCCCCTTTTTTTGTTTATATATTTCGTAAAAAAACAAGTTGCTGTCTTTAATGACGCACTTGTTTTTTTACATAGGTCTATATGTCTATCGAGACGAATTAAAAAATAATGTGAGCAATTAGAACGATAATCGGTAGCGTAATCATTGTCCGTAAGAGGAAGATGATAAATAAGTCCTTAAAGGAAACAGGAACTTTTGACCCTAACAACAGTCCACCAACTTCTGACATGTAAATCAGTTGTGTAACCGATAAAGTTGCTATGATAAATCGAGTGATTTCGGCTTCAATCGACGCGCCGATGACTGCCGGCAAGAACATGTCAGCAAATCCAATTAAAATCGTCTCTGAAGCTTCTTGGGCATAAGGGACTTGCATCAGTTCAAGGAGTGGTACAAAAGGCAACCCGAGCCATTGGAAAATGGGTGTATATTCGGCAATGATTAAGGCGATCAAACCGAATGTCATCACGACTGGGGCGACGCCTAACCACATATCAAGGACGTTTTGTACTCCTTCTTTAAAAAACTTTCCAATCTTTGTTTCTTGTTTTGCGCGGTCTAAAGCCTTTTTATAGCCGTACGAAAGACTGGTATAACCTTTAGGGATTGATTCATCGACTTTTTCAGTCGCCCCATCAATATAAACGTCTTCTTTACGTGAGAGTGGAGGAATCCGTGGCATGATGAGTGCAGCCACAAATCCAGCGATGATTACAGTTAAGTAGAAAGGCACAAACATATGTCCTAAACCGACTTCTTTAATGATGACTAACGTAAATGTGATGGACACAATAGAAAATGTTGTACCGATCACGATTGCTTCTCGCTTCGTATAATAACCACTTTCATACTGCTTACTTGTCAGTAGTACTCCAATCGTTCCATCCCCGATCCATGATGTTAACGCATCGATGGATGAACGGCCTGGAAGCTTGAAGAGTGGGCGCATTATTTTTGTCATTAACGTTCCAAACAGTTCAAGTAACCCAAAGTTCATTAATAATGGTAAAAATAGACCAGCAAATAAAAAAACGGAAAACAAGACGTGTAATAAATCGTCTAACAGTAGCTTTCCTGTATCATCACTATAAATGGCCTCTGGTCCAAGCTCGAAATAAACCATTACGGCAAAAATAGCCGCGATTATTCGCACAATGGCCCAAAAGGGACTCACATAGAATAGTTTTTCAAAAAACGGTATCGTGTTGAACAAACGACCATCGGACATTTTACCTACAACGGTCATGACCGCGCTTATGATAATAATCACCATCATGATGAGCGATAAATGATCGGCTAAAATCGCTTGTATCCAATCGGCAAAAATAGCAATTGTAATTGTAAATCCGTCAGCCGTCTTTACAGGTAACATAAATAGAATAATACCGATAAACGATGGAATGATAAATTTCAAATGATCGCTTCGCGTATAAGAGTTGTTATTCATTGCTGTCCCTCCTTCATTTTTTGTCCTATATTGTATAAATTATATAAATAAATGTATGATTATACATTTAAGTACAACGTCTATTTTATTCTTTTTTTAAGAAAACATCAAACAGGAACAATCATTTTCCAAAATGAACCATGAAATCAGTAGGCTAATATGCCTATTTTTGCATAGGACATTTTCAGCATATTTTATAAATTTTAAAAAGATTCATTGAATTCTCTCTAAAAGAGAGCTATACTATCATGTAAGTATAGTAATTCCGTTGGGGGGAATAGCGGATGAAAGACTTTTTGCAAATGTGTCACGATGCGGAGGAAAAGCTTGGTCGTAAGCTTGAGAAAAAGGAGCTGGAGTTTTTGCAATGGGTTTTTGAACGCTATGTTGAAGAAAAGGAGGAAATCCAACTATAAACCGTGTCTGTATAACATGGTGAGCGATCGTCGTATTCATGGCGTTAAACGACAGATTGTACAATCGTATATTTCAAGTGTGCTTGAAATTCGCCGGACCAGCCGACATGTCGGTGTTCATTTGTTAAAGCAATGATCTCACTCCCTGTATATACGAAGAGATGTGAAAAACTTTTTTTACGTGTCATGTTATAAGGTGCCGTGCTCGTTTAAAATGTCTTGAAATGTATTCAAGGCTTTTTTTATGTTTATATGACTTCGATTGTCCAGTCGTTAAAATGGGTGGAAGAATGATGACCTCCATACATAAATCATTAAAAAAAGAGTGAAAAGTGATATACTAAAAACGAAGCGTTTACTAAAGGAGGGACCATGATTGGGTGTCTCATATGATACAATTTTACAAAAAATGTTTCATGAATTACAGCAGGCGAAACGATCTGTCCATCAGCGAGAAAAAATGAGCATGCATATCCGTCATCTACAATTGTTAGGTGATTTATTAGTTACAAATGACTCTAGTGCTGAAGTGAAAATATCAGAGGATGAAAGGCGTGTGAGCGAGCAGACATCAACAAGTTTCTCTAACAATGATGTTCAAATCGATCATGATGAAGCCAATGGAGAGTCTATTTTTGATTTTTAATAAAAAGAGGTGTGTCGACAAATGAAGTTATTTTTAATACTTGGTGTGATGAATGGTTTTTTGGCTGTAGCCTTAGGTGCATTTGGTGCACATGGTTTAGAAGGGAAAGTATCTGAGCAATCATTGAAAACATGGGAAAAAGCTGTCAACTATCAAATGTTTCATACGATGGCACTACTTGTCGTCGGTGTTCTTCGCTCTAAATTCCAAAGCGGTACGTTGACAGTTGCGGGTTGGCTATTTTTTATCGGTATTTTGCTTTTTTCAGGAAGTTTGTACTTCTATTCGACGACAGGAATCAAAGGTTTGGCAATGATTACGCCGTTTGGTGGCGTCACCTTTTTAATCGGATGGGTTATACTCGGCTATGCGATTATGAAGTTCGTTTGAACATGTTAAAGAGGCTACCGTTTAAACAAAAAATATGTCGTTAACAAAAAAATGATGAGCGCACGTAGAAGCTGTTTTCCAGCATGTGTTGTTTGATACGTGTACAAACTGATGACTGTATCACAAATGAGACTGAGTACAATCATATACATGGTTAGGGCGAGGATGAAGAAATAACCTTGGAAAACGGCAAAGATACATAGGATGGTCGCTATTCCAATGGATAAAAGTTCGATTTGGATGAATCGTTCATAAGGATGCCACATGTTTCCTCCAATCTCGATTGTAATAAACAGCCATCTTCCCAGACCTTGGGAAGTTGACTGTTTGGCGATTCATATGAATAGATGTTTTTCATTGATGAACGATAAGAAGGATGGCCTACGTTTCACTTCAGCCATCTCTTTTGGCTTATTTTTCCATGAAGCGATTAGGAAATTATCTCGGTGGATAACTAGCCATTTGTCCCGTAGCATCGATTGGATATGTGTAATTAATTTCTTCATCAAATACGACGTAATCGAGGTAGACCATCAATAATAAGTATCGTTTTTCTGTATTGGGATCTCTGAGAATGATGTGATCTCTTCCAGCAGCTCGAATAATTCCTTTAAATACTTTTGTATTCCCATCAATCGTCATGTAAACGGTAGCATGTTTCCCGCGATTTAAACGTAAAATATTTTCAATGTACGACTGTTCAAGGGGAAGCATTCCTACCCCCTCAGGAATAGGCTGTTGCCGTTGCTGATCATATGAACCATAGGAATAGTAGGCTGGATAATAGGCTGGTGAAGATGCTGGATAATAGAAATAAGGCTGTTGTTGTGGGAATCCGTACTGTTCATTCATTTGCTCGTGATTTTCACTCACTTTAAAAACCTCCTAAATGATAGATTAATCATCGGCTTCAAGGCGCCGAAATGCATTTGAAACAGAGGAGAGCCAATCATTGTTTCGTTTGTATGGATAGCGTTAAAAGACGCTTGGGCATTCTGATTGTAACGGTGTATAAAAACAATGTGCTTTATATCTGCCCGTATTCCATTGGCCAAACCATTGGGCGGGACAGCTTCCCTCGGGCATGAAAAACCATAAAGAAAAAGTTGCCGGATGAAACCGTTCGCCCCTAATGACACGACGTGCCAGTTCTATATCAACTGGACGAGCACGTTGGTAAAAGTACCCTTTTTGCGTCGCTTCGAATCCACCTGGACGTTGGAAGACCATATCCGTAATATTTCGTATTTCAGTAAAATCGAGACAATCTGCGCGAACGCGATTGATTCCTACATTACCGACCATTAACATTCCTAGTTTTCCTTCACCTTCAGCTTCCGCACGCATAAGCCTTGCAAGTAAGCGAATTTCTTCCTCTGTGTATGGAACGACCGCCACCACATACACCTCATTTCCGTAAGCTAAACCTACGATACTAAATGTATGCCTTGAAAAAGGTTATATGACATCAAATTTATTTACTGTTCGATTGACGACCGTCCATATGTGTGAGGGGCCGTTCGAGTAAAAAAACGGACAAAAAAGAGCTTGGTTCGCAGCCCAAGCTCTTCAATATTCAATCATGTAATGAGTGAAAATAGTATGTGCTAAGATTGGATGGTTCTTATGCTATACGTGTAAAAATTGAGCGATATCTTCTTTTTTGAGCAAATTGCCGACGAAGAACTCGCCGAACTCGCCGTAACGGGAACTGACTTCATCAAAGCGCATTTCGTAAACAATCTTCTTAAATTGTAACGGATCATGTGCAAATAAGGTGACACCCCACTCCCAGTCGTCAAGGCCGATGGAGCCCGTAATAAATTGTTTTACTTTTCCTGCATATTTACGGCCGGTTAAACTATGATCATATAATAATTTTCCACGCACATCCTTTTCTAACGTATACCAGTTCTCATCGCCTTCACGACGTCGATTCATCGGGTAAAAGCAAATGTGCTCCCACTTTGGAAGAATCGGTTTCAAGCGTGCTTGTGTTTCAGGTAATGTTTCAGGATCTACACCGCCTTGTGCATCTCGATACTTGGCAAGCTCGATAATCGATACGTAGGAATGTGCTGGAATTAAAAATTCAGCGAACTTTGATTTGCCTAATTCTGTTTCAAGTTCATTTAGTTCTTCCATCGTTGGCCGTAAGAACATGAAGATTAAATCGGCTTTTTGACCGACTACTGTATACATGGCGTGACTACCCTTTTTCTCATCTTCAACGGCTTCCCATTTCGTAACTAAATCTTCGAAGCTTTTTATCGCTTCATCTCGCTCAGATTGGGACGCATATTTCCAAGATGTCCAGTCAATCGTCCGTAAGTCATGTAAACTATACCATCCATCCATTGTTTCTACTGCTTCAACCATAATATATCTCTCCTTCAGATATGATGTACCTGACATTTTTACTATACCATAAATAGGGAATGATATTCATCACGGGTGATTGTCGCTTAAACGACGAGAACCCTTGTCTCATCTGCAACAAATTCATCATTGATCGTGAGAATGCGCTTCCATTTGTTCGCTATTTTGTCATAAATAAGTGTTCATCATCTGTATAAAAATGGCTGTACATCGTTTTCATAACCCGCAGTCAAAAAGATTCGTCCGCAAATGATTGCATCGTGGCGATTCTTTCATTTCGTTTCACCATTTGTTTGCGACGTCGCTCGAATGCTTGTAGTTCACGAGCTGACCATCCATTCGTTTCAACAAAGACGTCCTCATTTAACTGCTGGAGGGTTGAGAGTGCACGACTTTTCATTTTTTTAACCGTTAAAGGGACGTCTAACAAATCGGATAAAGATGCCATCGTTTCGGGGTTAACCGTTGGATAGTTGAAACGTGTCGGCTCGTTTTTAATACTTCGCTTATAAAATTTACGAATGAGCGTTGCTCGTTGCTCTGTATTTCCTTCAACATCTAAATAAATTTGCACAGCTGCTCCGTTTTTAATCCGCCGTTGAGAAATTCCAGCAAACTTTTTTCCGTTGATACTTAAGTCGTAATCACCCGGACAATAGGACCCGACGATTTCATACGCTTCAATGTCGGTCGTTAAGTCACGGAGCATGTATTGAACAAATTGAACCATCGCGTTATAACACTCATAAATAGAAAACTGTTTAACATCGGGAAGAATGAGCGAAATATTTAAAACACCTTCATCTAAAGCAACGGCTAAGCCTCCAGAATTACGGATGATGACGTTATAGCCTTGGTCGACTAACATCTTTACGCCTTCCTCTAAGTAAGGAACTCGGGCATCAGCAATGCCAAGCACAACCGTTCGTGGATGAACCCACAGACGCATCGCTGCGATTGATAGATCTTCGGTAGCGTCAAGAAGTGCATCATCAATTGCAAAAGAAGTTAAAGCTGTATATGGTTGGTTATTGAATGTTTTTTGTGTCGTATGATCGAAATATCGAAAGCTTGCGTATTGTACTATATCTTTCCAGTTTTTCATGTGAAACTCCTTTTTAGTGTTTTAACAATGTCGAATTCATTAAAAAGGTTTCATGACAGTTGTTGAAAAAACCTTTTTTCTATTGTGTAACTATTATATAATATAACTAAATTGAAAAGAAACGGGTTGAACAAGTGTGGCATATAAAGATGAACAATTACATGAAGAAAAAGTATTTAAAGATCCTGTCCATCGCTATGTCCACGTACGCGATCGTGTCATTTGGGATTTAATCGCAACACCTGAATTTCAGCGTTTGCGTAGAATAAAACAGCTCGGTACGACACATCTAACGTTTCACGGTGCAGAGCATAGTCGTTTCAATCATTCGTTGGGAGTGTACGAAATTGTACGTCGAATCATCAACAATTTTCAAGACAGACCCCATTGGAATGAAGATGAACGATTACTCTGCTTATGTGCGGCGTTGTTACATGATTTAGGGCACGGCCCATTTTCTCATTCGTTTGAGAAAGTATTTGATTTAGACCATGAGCATTATACGCAACAAATTATTGTCGGCGATACATATGTCAATGACATTTTAGAACGTGTGAGGCCGGGTTTTGCTCAAGATGTTGCTGATGTGATCAATAAAACATATTCGGATCAATTAGTCGTCAGTGTAATTTCGAGTCAAATAGATGCTGATCGCATGGATTACTTACAACGAGATTCATATTATACGGGGGTCAGCTACGGACATTTTGATATGGAGCGAATTCTTCGCGTCATGCGACCGAAGGAAGATCAAGTCGTCATTAAATCGACTGGGATGCACGCTGTTGAAGATTATATTATGAGTCGCTATCAAATGTATTGGCAAGTTTATTTTCATCCGGTGACGCGAAGTGCAGAAGTCATTTTAACGAAAATTCTTTTACGTGCGAAACATTTATACGAGAAAAACTACGCTTTTAAGTTACAGCCGACACACTTCATTTCTTTTTTTAAAGGTGACGTCAGTTTAGAAGATTATTTACGTCTCGATGAAGCAGTTGTTTATTATTATTTTCAGCTGTGGCAAGAAGAGGACGATGCCATTTTGTGTGATTTATGCGAACGGTTTATGAACCGGAGGCTTTTTAAATATGTCGATTTTAATCCGAACGAACAGATGGATGATCTGTCGCGCTTGAGTGAGTTGTTTCGTGATGTCGGAATTGACCCGCGCTATTATTTAGTCGTCGATTCTTCATCGGATTTGCCGTATGATTTCTACCGTCCGGGTGAAGAAGGAGAAAGGCTACCGATTTATTTACTTATGCCGAATCGACAGTTAAAGGAGCTTTCCCAAGAGTCAGATCTCGTTGAGGCGATTTCTGGTAAACGGCGGACCGATCATAAACTGTATTTTCCGTTAGATATGTTGGAGCAGATGGATGATCATCACGAGAAGGTCATGGAAATAATAGAACGATTGGGTTACTAAGGAGAGGTCGAACATGTTGACGAACCATGCTAAATTATTGCGCTTTTTTGTTGAAGCGAAGGAAGTAACAGGGCGCAAAAAATTACAAAAAATGATTTACATTTTACAAGTGTGTGGCATCCCGTTTGGAGAAAAATATCGCTATCACTTTTACGGTCCGTATTCAGAAGAGTTATCTTTACGGATGGAAGAACTTTGTAATTTAGGATTTTTAGAAGAAACGATTGAAGATAAAAGTAACTACATCCAATACCATTATGAAATAACAGATGATGGGGTTCGTTTTTTAAAACAATTTTCATTGGAAATGCCAGAAATGTCCAAGCAAATTGAACGGTTACAACAACAAAGCGCTCGCTTTTTGGAACTCGTGGCGACGATGCTTTATTTCAGACATTTACCCCCGCAAAAGGTAGAGGAAAAAGTATCCATCGTTAAGCCGAAACAAAACTATAGTCCAAAAGAGCTGAGAGAAGCGTGGCAATTCATTGATAAAATGGTTCAATCGTTCCTCGTTTAATCGCCCATCATCGAGGTGAATGGTTATGGTCATTTTCAACGTAGATGGGTTCGGGAGGAAACTTCTATTAAGAGATCGTTTTTCCTTTGGCCGCGAAGTGACCGTTTGTTATCGCTTCGAACAAGAAGTATATATTTACGAGAATGGTCCATATTGAAAAGAGAAGCGAAGCGTTTATTTATCTTATCCTCGTTTTTAATGAGCGGAAGTTGTTACTCATATCAGTTCATTCTTTTGCCATACGTTTGTTTGCTGTAAATGTATGTTCATGAAATCAACTAAACACCTATGCTACAATAAATGAAGAATGAAGGAAAGAAGGAGGATATCCATTGATGAGTAATGATCAATCTTCAAATAAAAAAAGTAAGCAATCATTTACGATTATTAAAGATGATTCAAACGATGGTCACGGTGGATACGGTGTCGGATCTATTAGTTTAGAAAATATGTCATCTGTAATCGTTGACCCTAATGAGAATAAAGCATATGTAGATATGGATGCAATGCATGCTCGAAGTGACATTGAGCGACGCGTAAAGTATTATCCAGATCGTGATGAAGTTCCGAATGGAAAACTGTACTGGATTGTTTGGGTAAATATGGACCGAAATGAACATGGCCCGTATTACGCTGGTGTAGCTGCGAGTGAACTTCGAGTCGATAAACCGAATAAACGTGCCTATAAATCGATGCCCGAGCATGTGACACATATGGAGAAGTCGTTAAAAGGTGAAATCGTCGTCAGTCACATGGATGACCATTCAAAAAAATTGCTCGGCGATTTTCTGAAAGAATTCAATGAAGACTTTTGGGAAAATTCTACGGACGAATTAAAAGAATCCTTTTAAGCCTGTTCATCGTCACCGTTGTTGGTGATGATGGAACTGCTGATTGTCTAGATGATCAAAAAGCTAAAAAAGTTAGCCAAATATTCTACAGAAGTTTGGAATTTTTATAAGGGTTGAAAAAACTAAAGATTTACCAAGAAGATGATAAATACGTGCTTGAACGAATTAATCAATTTAACTACAGTTTTAAAAAGTTTTTTGATAATAGTTTTACATTTGACGAGCATTTAAGAGACTTTGTTGAAAATGGCGAGGATTATACAGTCGAAATCAAGCTAGAAAACAAAATTTATTTTATTAAAGAGTAGTTCAACAATCGGGCGCGATTGTGGCATAAAAGATACGAGAGATCTCTCTTGTGTCTTTTTTTATTGCTTAAAAAGGATTTTAAACAGTCTCCTTTAGTCAAGTCCATAATCTTGTGTAAAATCCAATACAATGTTTTGTCCCTTGATCTTAATGTTGTTTGGGAGTGCACCTCCAAACGAAAAATTTAAAATTTAATATATTTTCTAGATGATCCTATCCACTCTTCGTGGATATCCATCAAAACAGCTCCTATTAATCGAGTAGCTGAATCTGTATTTGGAAATATGCGAACGACTTTTTCACGTCTTCGTATTTCTTGATTTAAACGCTCGATGACATTTGTGCTTTTTAACCTTGAATGTCCTTTCGCTACAACAGCGTATTGAAAGGCATCTTCGAAGCCTTCATCAAGAATTTGACAGGATTTTTCATATCGTTTTTGACTAGCGAATTTATCTATGAGTTCATTTTTAGCTGTACGGGCTAGTTCAATGTCAGTAAAGCGGAAAATAGACTTTATAGCTTCTCTAAACGCCTTAGAATCCCTTTTGGGCACGTGAGTAAGTACATTGCGCATAAAATGAACTTGGCATCTTTGCCATGAAACGCCCGTGAAAGATTGACGAATAGCAGACACTAGCCCTGTATGCGAATCGGAAATAACTAGCTTTGTTCCATGGAGTCCACGCTTATTCAGATATTTAAAGAAGTTAGCCCATGTTGACTCACTTTCACCATCTTGGATCATGAGACCAATAATTTCTCGATTCCCACTCTCGCTGATTCCGATGGCAACATGGCAGCTTTTAGAGACGACTCTACGGTCTTCTCTGACTTTGATATAAAGTACATCTGTCACGATGTAAGGAAACTTCGTTTCCGAAAGGGAACGATTTCGCCATTCTCTTACCATTGGATCAAGTTCGGCAGTTAATTGAGAAACAAATGACTTAGAAATAGATGTGCCACAAAGCTTTTCAACTACGTTAGATACTTTTCGTGTGGATACACCTGATACGTACATTTCTAACATA
>DASUXY010000025.1:0-41648 GCA_036377675.1 Bacillota bacterium | reverse complement strand
GATCTCCACTCTTTAATTCGAGCTTCCCATTCTATTCTTTTGGTTGATTTAGTCATCGCAAAACCTCCTGAAATAACATCTAAGAAGATTATGCCATGGACGGGGGACTAATAGAAGGTGGGCATGGATTGACGCTTACGTATCGTTGAATTAATTGAGGAGTTAATTGCAAATTTGGAGACTTACACAACGTTAAGCAATGAACGTGTAAAAGAGATGATTCATCATGTGAAGGCATTGATGAAGGAAATCCAATCATATAAAGGGGAAGAACGGTTTAAGAACGTAGATAAAAATGAACTGGTCGACCCTATAAGAGAAATAATGATGGATGAAGGCGGAATTTTTGAAACACTTCTTGAGAAGGTTGCAAATAATGAACCACTGACCCCAAAAGAACAGTCATTACTGTATTATATCTTCCAGAATGTTGTGTTGACTGATGGTACGAAGGAAGAGATCAACGATATAACAGACTATATGACTGGGGAAAATATAGATAAGTTGAAAGATAGATTGAATGAAAAAGTAGTCTTTTCTCGAGGGACATTGGAGAGAGAGATTGCAATCATTGAGGCATATCTATATTTGGGTGGAGGAATGAAGCCAGGGCAAACAGAAATACTATCGGAAGACAGGGCAAAATTAGAAGCCTATTTAATGTTGCTCAAAAACTATGAAAATACAATGGGTGATAACACGGTCATCATTGTTGACCGATTGGAATATGAAAGTGAGCGCACGATTGATGGAAAGAAGACCGGTGTTCAGGGGCATTTTATTTTTTCAGCTTTGCAGACTGCAGAATATGATGTGGATGAATCCCTTATGAATGAACAGCAATTCCGGGATTGGAGATTTGATCCAGATGATCATTTCTTCGCAAAAGAATATAGTTTATTTGACATAAGTTATTATGAGGGAACGGATGCTGTTTCGGAAAAAATTGATGATAATATAGCACATCTAAAAATGAAGAGACTACATACACGGCTGATTTTATTACAAAGAAGATATTAGGAAAAATAGTGTCAGAGGCGGCAAGTACTCTTAAAGTTGGGGAGCTATTTAGCCTTGCTAAAGATGTCGGTGAACATAATGCAGGATATAAAGAATTAACCAATGACATTACAGTAAAAGAGGGAATGGAGGCAGCTATAAGATTAGGGATGGAATTTGGAATGTCTGAAACACGTAATATTCCGGGACCAGGAACGCCTGATGTAAATGCAGTCCAGCTTGTACCAACTGATAAAACTTTTGAAACTATTGAAAGATGGCAGTCTACTCAAAAAGATTATCCACATATTGATTTTCCAGAAGAAGCTTTCTTGTCACAAAATTGGTATGAAGTCAGTAAAGCATTAGATAAAATTAAAGATGAGTATGGAAAAGATGCCACAGACTACCTGCGTGATGAAATCCTTAAAGTAAATGATAAGAATATAGATGACAAGGAATTGATTAGAGAACAAGAGAAAAAAGAGCTTGATCGAATTTTTGGTAAATAGGCGGGTATGGAAAATAAAGGAGTGTTTAAGCATGAAAATGGGTCGGCAATTTTTGCTGCTTATGATAGTTACAATAGTGATGGGAGGTTGTGGTAACGTGATAACTGAAGATCAACTAATCGGCGGAAAATGGATACTAATTAATGGATATGAGGATGGAGAAATCGGCGGTGCCCCTGTGTGCCCTGGTTATGAAGAAGGAATGGAATTTATTGATGAAGAAAAAGTGTATGTCTTTGCTGAGGAAAAGGAGATTTCCTATAGTTTAAGTGAATCTGATGAAGGAATGGAAATTACATTTTTTTATCCAAATGATATTGACTTTTATAAAATTACGATGGAAAATGAAGATGCATTCGGTCTTAATGGCTCAGGAATGTCTAAAACACGAAATGGTTATTTTGAGCGGGAGAAATAAAATCATGGGAGGCTGGGACAACACCAGCTTAATAAAAAGTAAAAAAGGATTCGGTCATCACTTGTTGATAGCCAAATCCTTTTTTTCTTTAATTTTTCTGGAGGAGATTTAAGGGGGATCAGCTAGTATGGTATTCATACAGCAAGAGTTTCAGAGAAAAACAAGGATAACTCCCTCAGTTTAAAAAATAGTATGAGAGCGAGAACCACAATTCCCCGAGTCAAGTCCATAATCTTGTGTAAAATCCAATACAATGTTTTGTCTCATGATCTTAATGTTGTTAAGGGGTGCACTCCCAAACTAAAATTTAATATATTATCTAGATGATCCTATCCATTCTTTGTCGATATCCATCAAAACATCCGATTAATCGACTAGAGACGACTCTACGGTCGGTTTTCTCTGACTTTGATATTGTAGTCCATTCTTCTCATAGTAGCCGTTCCTTTGACTTGTACGGTTGTTTCGAACGTTCATGTTCATTCGCTTGAATGTGTTGTGTTCTTTGATTTTCCATGAATTGATTAAAAATAGTGGTTAACCATAAAAACTTTTACCAGGAGGCAGATCAAGATGACCCACCTACATTTTACATTGAAACTTCATGATCACCATTATTTCCCTACATCACTAGTAGCTTCTTGTACCGCTGCAAAAGCATCAACAATGCCATGACCATATTCGAGTTCAGATCCGACAGTTTGTGCAGTGTTATTTAAAATGGTTCTTGCATCATCAACGGATATATCGGGATTAGCTGATCGGATCAATCCCATTACCCCTGCCACATGTGGAGTTGCCATGGACGTGCCAGACAGGGTGCCATATTGATTGTTCGGCAATGTGCTATAAATGTCCGATCCCGGAGCCATCACATCCAATTCCGGCCCATAATTGGAAAAACTGGAGCGCGTTTGACTGGATGTAACAGATCCGACTGCAACGGACCCACTATAAGCCGCAGGGTATGATATACTTTCTGCTCCATCATTTCCGGAAGCAGCTACAACAATGCTACCTTGACTGTTTGCTACTTGGATGGCTTCATCCATTCCGCGATCATATCCACCCCCACCGAGCGACATATTGATGACATCCGCGTCAATACTAGCTGCATAGGTGATTCCTTGTTGGATACCATACATCGATCCGCTACCATCGTCACCTAACACTTTAACAGGTATCAATGTGGCATTCTCCATAACGCCGGAAACATCTCCGTAGCTCGCAACCGTTCCAGCTACATGTGTGCCATGACCATTACGATCACTGGGATCATCATCGACAAAACTTTTTCCTAATGAGGTATGGACGAAATCGCTTAAACTCGGATGGTTATGATCAATCCCCGTATCTAAAACTGCAATTCGAGTATTGTTAGAGTCCGGAGTAATCTCCCAAGCTTCAGGTGCCTTAATCATGTCGTAATTCCATTCTTGGTCAGGGTGTATCGCTGTTGGTGATCGTAGTTCTGGTGCTGTTTCAAGCGCATACATCGTGTAATTCCCTTGTACGTATCTGACATCTAACCCCAAGTCCTTCAAAGTTATTTCGAGCTCTTCTTTTGCCTCATCAACATTTTTATATTTAGACTCTGGGTATTCGATTAAATAAACCAAACCCATGTTATCAACAACATCGAGTTTGAAATCATTACGCATCGTTTGTGCAGGATCGGATTGAATGCTATCCAACAATGAGTCAACTACTTGAAAACCACTTTGTTCTAACTGATCAGAAGTAAGCATGGTATGATCGGCACGTTGCATGGATTCAAGATGTGAATGTGCATCAATAGAAACGACGAGTTGTCCTTTAATATACTCAAAAGGTGAATTGGAGTTACTAGCTGATTCTGCAAATGCTTGTCCAGAAAATACAAACCCTCCAATAAAAACAGCCAGAAACAGGACGACACGATTCATTAATTTTAGCGAACGTTTCACAATTAAACCTCCTTAAAATTTGCCCCTATCGATGATGAGCTTTTTCTCTGTCCAACAAAATGTGTCAAAACCCACCTCCCATCCGTATTTTGTTGAAACAGGTGAGCGAAGTTTCCGATAGTCATAAACATGTATGAATGGAGGATGCTGTGTTGTTCATTACTTGGATTAAAGTTATATTTATCTAGTAGTTTGTAAAAAGAATCGTTTCAGTTGTGAAGGGGCTTTTTACAAAGTCTAACAGAGATAGAAAAATAGAAAACCGCCAATATTCCTATTTTTAGCAATCATTTAATCCCTGTTGTGGGAACATTCTACTAATTATATTGGGCTAGTCGTTAATAATAAAGTTCGTATGCTATCAGGGATGGTGCTCACTCCCATGATGAATAGGGGATCAAATTCTCTTGTTCATTGTTTTGGGAGTTTAATTGTTTCTAGGCAATACAGTACAAAAAATAACCACCTATCAGCTTGACCAGCAAGTAGGTGGTTATTTTCTCTATTGTGAGTCGACCCTTAAGGGCACTGTACGAGACGGTTTTGTAATGAAATACCATTCAGTCGTTTATAATATGATCAATATTTCGTTTAAAACTTCTGCTAAACTTTGCCATCTAGTTGATGCATCATTTGGGGAGTATTCCTATTTCGATCTACAGACGATCGCATTTTTCTCCAATTATACTGAAACATCCTCTATTAACTACGAATTTGGCCGTTTCCTTGGATGACAAACTTACTTGATGTTAATGCTTGTAATCCCATTGGTCCGCGCGCATGGAGTTTTTGTGTGCTAATGCCGATTTCCGCACCGTAGCCGAATTCAAATCCATCTGTGAAACGGGTTGATGTATTATGGTAGACAGTGGCGGCATCGACATTTTGTAAAAATGCCTGTGCATGTGCTTCGTTTTCTGTCACGATCGCTTCAGAATGGTGGGTTCCGTATTGATTAATATGGTCGATCGCTTCAGCGCATGAGTCTACGAGTTTAGCGCTAATCGATAACCCTAAGTATTCTTTAAACCAATGTTCTTCGGTTGCTCGTTTTGCTTTTGGAAACGCTTCGCAGATCGTTTCATCAGCGAAAACTTCTACATCACGTTGGGCGAGTTGTTCGAGCAGTCGTACTCCATGTTCGGCAAACCATGTTTTGTCGATTAATACGGTTTCAATCGCATTACAGACAGAGGGGCGTTGTAACTTGGCATTTAAAACAATTTCGTTTGCCATCGTTCGTTCTGCGGTTTCATCGATGAAGACGTGGCAATTGCCGGCTCCTGTTTCGATGACAGGTACTGTTGCTTGGCGCATGACGGTATCGATTAACTTTTCGCTTCCTCTCGGGATGAGTACATCTAAATATTCGTTTAATTGAAAGAAATCTTTGGCCTTTTCCCTACTCGTATCTTCAATTAATTGCACACTATCAATGGGTAATTTGCTCTGTTCTAATGCTTGATGAATGGATTGGACAAGAGCTATGTTGGAATGGATCGCAGACGAACTTCCTCGTAACAGAACGGCATTACCCGTTTTAAGGGATAGCGTAGCTGCATCTACTGTTACATTTGGTCGCGCTTCATAAATCATGCCAATGACCCCAATGGGAACGCGTTTCTTTTGAATGAGCAGTCCGTTATCTTTTTCAATCGTTTCCATGACTTCTCCAATCGGATCGGTTAAGTTGATGAGCATATGGACGGCATTTGCCATCGCTTTGATTCGGTTTTCATCCAGCATAATCCGGTCAAGGACTGCCTCTGTCAGACCATTCGCTTTCCCTTGTTCAAGGTCTTTTTGATTTGCTTCTAAAATTGTCTTTTGATCTTGAAGTAATTGTTCAGAAATCGCTGCTAAAGCTGCATTTTTCTCCTCTGTCGTAGCTGTTGTTAGTGCGAAACTTGCTGTTTTTGCTAATTTCCCTTTTTGTTTGATTTCACTCATCATATGTCCTCCTCATTTTACATTTCAATATAATCAATCCACCGATTGCGATGGATGACTTCGACGGACGGTACACGAACTCCGGTCTTTCGTTCTTCATGTCTTTTTTTAATTTCCTTTTTCACTTCATCGGATGAATAATTCACTTCGCCTTTACCTAATAAGCCGTTCATGCCATATACTTCTACGACATCTCCTCTTTCAAATGTTCCTTTTACTTTAAAAATTCCAGCAGGTAACAAACTTCTTCCATTGTACAAAATGGCTTCCTCGGCTCCTTGGTCAACGTACAACCGTCCGAGTGTTTCTGAATGTAAGGCAATCCACTGGCGTTTCGTATTCATCGGTTCGATGGATTTGTTCGTAATATATGTTCCATCCCCTTTACCTTCTAAAATGCGAAGTAATTTATCATCTCCTTTCCCAACGCCGATGAAGACAGGAACACCGAGGGATCGTGCTGTTTTTGCCGCTTGTAACTTCGATTTCATCCCTCCGGTCCCAACTTTTGAACCTGTGCTTTCAGCTGCCTGCATGAATTCCTCAGTAATGTCTTCGAGGTGGTCGATTCGTTTTGCATGTGGATTCGTTGTTGGGTTATCATCATAAAGACCATTAATATCCGTTAAAATAATGAGCTGGTCGGCATGGATGAAACCACTGACAAGTGCAGAGAGCATATCATTGTCACCAAACGTTAGTTCATCAATAACGACGGTATCATTTTCATTAATAATCGGTAACATGCCTCTTTCTAACAGTTCGGTAATCGTTGCAAAAGCATTTTGATAGCGCTCTCGATTTGAGAAGTCGCCTCGCGTTAATAAAATTTGCGCAGGCATAATGCTAAATTCACTAAATTTTTCGATATATGATTGGATTAACAAACTTTGTCCCACAGCAGCGGCCGCTTGCTTTCCTTTCAGTGTCACAGGTCTTGATGGATAGCCTAATCGTCCAAATCCTGAGGCAACTGCACCTGACGATACTAAAATGACTTCATGATTCGCTTGTCGTAAGGCAGCAAGGGCACGGACATGATCCGTTAATTTTACTTCATCCAGTTCTCCTTGATCATTCGTTAAAGAACTACTCCCTATTTTGACAACGATTCTCTTTTTTTCCATGTTTATGACTCCTATTGTAATTGAACAAATGTAATTTAATATTTATGAAAAAATAAAAAAAGCTCTCCATCCTCTTTATAAGGACGAAAGAACTTTGCTTCCGCGGTACCACCAAAATTGGATGTATATGCGACATCCCACTTGCTTCATAACGCTGAAGGCGTGCGCCTCTATTTTCATAGAGGACTTAAGAGGAAGACAGGTTCGATGATGTGCTTATGATGAAATCTTTCAGCTTATAAATTCCACTCTCTAGCACAGCAACATTCATCTACTCGTTCTCCCTAACCGTTCAAGGATAGATATCTTTTTTATTATTATGACGAATAAGTGGAAAAATGTCAATGGAAGGGTCGTAGCAAGTCAGACAGGTATAGTTTATTGAGGACGATGGTACACATGTAAACTTTTTCATAAAAAATCCTCTAGAGAAGAGGTTGGGGCTTCTCTAGAGGATCTCATGAAAGAGAGAGAGGTACGTTACAGTATGTTTGCGCATAACATATTGTAACATCCTATAACATAATATATCAGTTGCTGGCTGAAGAAGCAAATGAATTTCCATTTGTTCAAAAAATGTTAATAAATACGGTTAAAATGAACGTATCTTTTCTATACCTTTTTCATTTATTCTATGTCGGTTGATCGAGGATTCCCATAATCATTGTTCAAATAATTAAAACGGGGTACATAAAGCCTTTGTGTAATTGTATGGCTATAAAAATGTCGTTTGTATGAATAGGTAGTATAATCGTAATCAACTTTATTACGAGCTATTGGAGACGGGAGGGCGTTAACATCGCTTATTTTTGCTTTATTGTACGCGGCTGATACGTGCCGGTATTATTTTGTTACAGTTTTGGTAAAATAAGGGGAAATTAACATCAATGAATATGATGGAAGACTAATGCCATTCATAAATGGTAAACGACATGGAAAGGATGATTAGAGTGCAACGACGAGTTAAGGTTACGATTTTTTGCACAAGCGATATCCATGGGCACGTCATGCCGGTGAACTATGGAACAAAGGAAAAGGCTCATGTAGGGCTCGCTAAATATGCAACCGTTGTACAAAAGATGCGGAAGAAGCATGAGCATCTGCTCGTTTTGGATAATGGTGATTTGATTCAGGGAACACCTTTGATGAGTCATTATGTGAAGGAGTATGCGCATCAGAAAAATCCAATCATCCATATTATGAATAAAATCGGTATCGATGCGAGTGTTATTGGGAACCATGAATTTAATTTCGGGAAAAAAGTTTTATCAGATGCGGTCGAACAATCTGATTTTCCATGGCTTTCAGCAAATATTGCAGATGCGCAGACAAAGGAGTCAGTATTTGGGCCACCCTATATGATAAAACGATTAACGAACGGAGTAAAAATAGCGATCATCGGTGTGACGACACACTATATTCCATATTGGGAATCTCCAGAACATATTCAAGGCTTGTGCTTTCAAGATGCGTATGAAACTTTACAAACAGTAGTTGCTTATGTACGAGAGGTAGAACAACCCGATCTTCTCATCGTTTCTTATCATGGTGGATTTGAGCGTGATTTACAAACAGGTGAGCCGACGGAAGCATTAACGGGTGAAAATCAAGCGTACCAAATGTGTCAACAGATTGAAGGGGTTGATGTAATGTTGACCGGCCATCAGCACCGCCAGTTAACCGGTTTCGTCAATAATGTGTGTGTCGTTCAACCGGGAAGTCATGGTCGATTGTACGGTGAAATTCAAGTCCACTTAGATAAACAAAACGGGGGGTGGTCGGTGATTGAAAAGAATGCACACCTTCATTCATTAAAAAATATCGAACCACATCCTGAAGTACTGAATGACATGAAAGATTTAGAAGCTTCGACACAAGCGTGGCTTGATGAAGTGATTGGTTATATTGAAGGGGATATGACCATTCAAGATCCACTCGAGGCGAGAATCGTTAAACATCCATTCATTCAATTAATGCAAAATATACAGATGGAAGCTAGTGGGGTTGACATTTCTGTAACTGCCCTTTTAAACAATGATACGATAGGATTTAATACGACGGTTACAATGAGGGATGTCGTTTTTAATTATATGTATCCGAACACACTTGTCGTGTTGGAGTTAACTGGTAAAGATATCAAAGCGGCTCTTGAAAAAAGCGCGGAATATTTTATGTTAAATGATCAACATGAAATTGTTGTCAATCGAAGCTACCTTTATCCAAAACCGCAACATTACAATTATGATATGTGGGAAGGAATCGAATACACGATTCATGTAGGCCGTCCTCTCGGCTCACGCATTGCAGATGTTACATATCATGGAAAACGATTGAAGCCCGATGGTACATATCATGTGGTTCTAAATAATTACCGAGCTTCAGGTGGTGGTAATTATGATATGTTTATGAATAAACGAGTGATTAAGGTTATTCCAAAAGATACCGTCCAACTCATTCGCGAATATTTTGCAAAACATCAAACAGTTCAAGCAGATGTTACCGAAAATTATGTTGTGAAACGTTAATATATATTAGATTGTAACGGTCTGTTTTTTCAGGCCTAGTTTCCTTGATTGATGTTTTATTTTTTTAGAGTTTAGAGAAAGCGCTTACTTATTTTTGGAGAATGAGACAATTGTTTGGAGCATAAGAAGGGAAACTAGGAACATCACGATGCAAATCATTTTCACTTTTTAATCATTTGTCTGGTGATTCAAATAACAATGATGAAGTTAAATTTTTTAATTATTGCAACCTTTTCACTTACCCATCCGACTATATGGTAAAGGGGGAAAAAAGTGTGGAAATAGCCTATTTAGTAAAACAGGCAAAAAAGGGGAATGACGAAGCATTTGAACAATTGATTGCTTCTGTTCGTCAAAAATTATATCGAACGGCTTATTCCTACGTAAGAAATGAGCAAGATGCCCTTGATCTGTATCAAGAGACGATTTACGAGGCCTATCTTTCTATGGAAAAACTAAAAAATCCAGAGAAGTTTTCAAGTTGGATAACAAGGATTATCATTTTTAAATCGATTGATTTTATTCGAAAAGCTTCTAAGCAATTTGTCGCCAGCGATGAAATATTTGCTAATTTATGTACGGGGAAAACTTCAACTCTTTAGCTCAATCAATGGATTTAGCTGAAGCGTTCAAGTTTTTGGATCCAACTTACAAATCAATTATTTTATTAAGATACTATCATGATTTAACGATTAAAGAAATTGCCGATCTTCTGCATTTTCCTGAAGGAACCGTAAAATCCCACTTATACAGAGCTAAGCAAGTATTACGCCCCATTCTAAAGGAGGGATATATTTATGAGTAAGGAAAGATTCAATAAACATATTGATGCTATTGACGTGCCGGAAGATCAATTAATTCAAAGAGAAAAGGAAGCCTTTTTTCAAGTTAAAAAAAAACGCCAGAGGCAAAAAGCAACCAAATTTTCCAGTCTGATAGCTTGCGGTTTGTGCATCATTATTTTAGGTTGCGGTTTTATATCACCTTCAATGGCAAAAAAATTATCACACGTCCCCATTATCGGGCCAATCTATGCACAATTCGATGACATTGCCTCTGAAACAATAGCGAAAAATCAACTAGCTACCCCTATTGAAAAACGGGTTAATAATAAAGGCTTAACGATGAGAGTGAAAGAAGCCGCCTATGATGGAGGACGTATAATCATTACTGTCGAGTACGAAAGCGATGAGCCGATCTCTTTAGATGAAGAAATTGTCGGGGTTAGCTCGATAACCATCAATGGCCAGGAGGTTAAAGTAGCTACTGGCACCGTTGGGCAACAGTCAATAAATGCCAAGACGATAATCGAACATCGTGAATTTACGTTAGCTCATTACAATGAATTCGGTGATCACATTAATGTTGCTGTCCATGGAACAGATTTATTTGGAAAAAAAGGCAGGTGGAATGTATCTTTCCCACTTACCAAAATCGACAGTAACATTCAAGAATTCACACCACATATACAAGCACAAACAAAAGACAACAAGTATGCTTTAACGGTAAATAAAGTAGTATTTTCTCCACTTTCAACAAGGATTGACTTGGCTTTAGACTACTCAAAAGAGATGGATGAGAATGATACATGGCCATCGTTCGAATATATTGTGACCTATGATAAAGGAAAAGAATATAAAGACCACAAAATACAGGTTGGTCAAGTTGGAATCAATGGACATCATAATGTCTTAATTCTTCCACCAATGGATCCAGTGCCAAAATACTTAATGATTGAACCCGTCGATAACACGAGCACAACCTCAGTCGAAGACTTAAAAGTAACCATTCCAATAAAGGAGTAGCCGACGTTAGACGTATCAAACGACTAGTTTGTTTGATAATTAAAAAGGTACATATGATTTGGGTGACATGATATTAGCGTAATGCTTTAGAGAGTGATCTTTTTCCGTATTTGGCTATGCTTATAGTTTGCCAACTACGTTAAGGGGGTGATCGAAGGAAAAATAGCCGTTAAAAGGTTGCCGTCATAAGAGAGAACTGAATTGTTTATCTTTCCTTACGCTTTGGGCTGCTCGTCTATTTCGTATTCGGGAGGAGGTGATAAAATGGATATACAGAAAAGGGGGAATTATCCAATAAAATCTATTGCTGTATTGTTAATGGTCATTGGACTATTCGTAGGAGCATCTTCTACAGACGCCAGACAAGTAGGGCAATTTTCAAAATTTAAGCTCACATATAATGGTGGGGAAAAATACACCCGTTACCTTACAAAGTCCGTTACGAATCGTGCTGGAGTTTTAAATTTGTCCAATGATACTGGATCAGCATGGATAACTGGTCATATGCGAAATTCAAATGGCAAGTCTAGAGGTTCTGTCCAGGTGCAAAGAGGTAAAAGAGCAACTTTTTCCAACACAGGTACAGCAAATTATTTATACCGAATGGGTTTATCCAAGACAAACCCTGGAACGGTAACAATTAAAGGGTCTTGGTCTCCGGATACGCATTGAGAACTCATCTATAGTTATGACAAATTATATTTTTAAGTTAAGGTTATTCATGCACAAGCAAAGAGAAAGTTCATAGCCCTTTACTTTGCTTGTGCAGGTATCATGATGAAGTGATGGATGGAGATTTGCAAACATTCATTCTAAAAAATGTGGAAACTTGATTTGCCTCATTTGATGAATAAACAGTCTGTTACTAAGGGAGGAAGAGATGAAACGGATTGAGAAATTCAGATTGATAAATAAATATACAATAGGGGCGATGGGACTATTACTCATTAGTTTAGTCGTTTCATGGTTCTTTACGAGCGAAATGTTCTATTGGCTCTTTCAAGCAGATTTTCAAAAAGAGCCGGACTTAATTGGGCAAGATCGCGAAGCCACGATTCAGGCAATGCTAGGACAAATTAACAATTGGGAAATGTATATTGATTTTGCGATGAGATATACGATTTACCTTTTTCCGATTTTCGCATTGTTACCGATCATTCAATTTTATCATGAAAAAAATGGTTATTTCAGTCATGCATTTGTTCGATTAAAAAATTATCGCCGTTATATGGTAACGACGATTGTTAAGTATTCATTGATCTCGGGCTTATGTATAACGATTCCATTCATTATATATTTTTCAATTGGCAACATGATGATTATGGATCATCTTCAAGATATCGGAAACTATGACATTATTTTTGGGGAAAACTTTTACGATGACCATCCTTTTCTATTCTTTCTGTTTCTTGCGACATCGATTTACTTTGCGCTAGGGGTGACATTCGGCTTCATGGGATGTGCAGTCGTCTTGTGGACTGATAAAAAATATATGGTCATCGTCATTCCGATGGTTTTTTATCTTGTCATCGGCAATTTAGCGGAGACACTAGGTTTACCCTTATTAAATGTCATGCAAAGTGTCGTTGCTTTCAATACTCTTTATACGACATTTGAAATATTTATCCCGCTTATTTTGCCAGTTATTGCATCATTCAGTGCGATTATCTACAAACAGATGCGAGGGGATTATCTTGGTTATTAGAAAGGTGACATATGCCCTATTTTTATCATTTATTTATTATATGACTGTACGTTTATTTGTACTCTATGGTGCTATGTCGGAATTTACGTTACTTGGTGAAAGCAGACATGCGATATTTGCTTTTTACCTTACCTACTTTGCGTTTATTTCCATTTATTATGTTGATTCGATCAATTCGATGTACTTAATACGTTATCAATCGTGCAAAAATGCGATTCGTTGGATGATGAAAAAGTTATTTTATCACAATGTTATTTTTACGACGATTTTTACGCTCGTCATGTTGTATATTCTTTATTTAAACCATCGAGAAATCTCGTTGTTTTATACGTTAAAATTTTATATTCTTATTCATGTTTGTTTATTGATCCTAAATTTATTCATCGTTGTCATCCACCTCCTATTTAACGAAAGAATAGCAATCATTTGTGCAATTATCCTTTTTTTGATTGCATCGTTCTTTGTATCTGTGGATGGGACTGCTCATCCATATACACCTGTTTATTTATATTTAGCTCCGCTTAATTCTTGGGGAGAGATTGTTCGGTTAGTGGTATTTACTTCTTTATACTTTTTTTCACTCATCGCGTTTTTTTATATGACTTGGAAGGTAAAAAGAAGATGAAAAAATCTACATTCTATTATAAAATCTTTTTTTTGAGGTATGGGCTTATATTATCAGTTCTGATCATGATCGGTTTCCGTACGTATAAAACCTTACAGGATCACGCACTCAGTACAGATGTAGACGTAAATATATTTGATTTTTTTAGACTTTTATTTATACATACAGAAACAGCAACTGTTGACTATATATATATGGGAGACCCTAAGACGCTACTAGGCATTGTCTCGATTTTATTCATCGGAGTCATCCAGTCATCTACACATTTTATGAAGTCAAATCAACAGTATCGTTATTTAGAATTGGTAAGATACAAGAATAAAAAAAATTATATCCATAAGATGAAGAAAACATCCCTTAAACATGCAATCTTATATGCTGTCATTTCATTTACCTTATTATTGTTAACGGTTTTTTTCGTTAATAAGGATTTGTTTTCGAGTTATTCTCACTATCCATCGGCTTCGCTAAGTATAATAACCTTTCTTTTGGTAGGATATTTGATTGTACTGTGCTTTTTTTTGTTTGCGATGAGCAGTGCGATGATTTACATCAACTTATTAAAGGGTCGGCTCATATCAATGGTGACGGGGCTTTTATTAACAATATTTATCGTGATGGTAGATATAAATATGAAACAAGTAAATATCCTTTTGTTTGATTACCAATTTTACTTCTTCGATAGTTTGCTGATCTTGTTGAGCATCTATATTGTTATAACTATTCTCGGTCATTATGTAATAAAAAAATATGAAACTTGATCTTAAAGGAGTGAAGTTATGGTTTCATATATTGTTATAGAAGATATTTGTAAGACGTCAAAAGATGAGTTTATTTTAGATCATATTACGCTGAGGTTGAAAAAGGGAAAAACGTATGGGTTTGTTGGGCATAATGGCTCAGGAAAAAGTATGTTATTTAAGGCGATATGTGGGCTCGTCCATATTAATTCTGGTGTAATCAAAGTGAATAATAAACGAATAGGTAAAGATATTGATTTTATCGATGAGGCGGGAGTGATTATTGAATCTCCTGAATTTATCAATAGCTTAACAGGGCCCGATAACTTACGGCTACTAGCTGAAATACAAAATAAAATTAGTGAAAAGGAAATCATGGCTGTTTTTCAAAAAGTAGGGTTAAAAGGGCATGAGGATAAAAAGGTTGGCAAATATTCCCTCGGCATGAAGCAACGACTAAGAATTGCTCAAGCTATTATGGAAGATCCTCCAATTCTTATTTTAGATGAACCCTTTAATGGCCTAGATAAAAAGGGTGTAGAAGAGATTCATCGGTTGCTTCTACAATATAAGCGTGATGGGAAAACCATTCTTCTGACAAGCCATCATGAAAGTGATATCCGTATCCTTTGTGATATTGTATATGAACTTGATAAAGGAAAAGTAATCGGTGAACGAGAAGGAACGAGTGCATAAGAGGTTTTTACTTAAACCTATTGCTTAAAGTGGCGCTTAGTTAAAAAAAGATCTACGAATAGGAGTTGGTCGAGGAATGAATAGATTAGTCTTTTTTGGTCTCATCGTTGTGCTTTTCATTGCTGGAGGGTGCAGTGGGCCATCTAACAAAGAGGGCAATGCTTCAGATGATATTCAAGAGACTTTAGCAGAAGAACAGCAGGCCATAGCGGAGGAGCAGGCAAGTTTGAACGATGTTTCTGTTTTTGATCTATCGGTCAAAGATGTATACGCTACCTTTAAAGATTCACACGATTTAAAAGCTGACATGAATAAGGATAAGTCAGCCGCAACATTTACGGGAAAGGAACAGGCGATTGAAATCTATGTTGACAATCACCATGATGAAAAAATAGACAGTTTCTTTGTAACGATTACCAATCCACAGTTCGATAAAAACAACAAACAACTGGAGGAAGTTCAAAATAGTTTTAAAGGTATTTTTGAGCTATTGAATGTAAAGTATGATGAAGCTGAACTGTTCACTATTTTAAAAACTGACGTAACAAAAAACAGAAAAAATAAACTGGATTCCTTTCCTGAGGATTTACACATTTCCCCATATGACTCGGTTTGGATTGGCATTGAGGGAATCTATAACTCAAATAATGAACCCAAACCCTCTAGCCTAGAAGTTTTAATTTTCCCTACCGAGCCAGAAGGGTATGGTGAGTCTGATTAGTATAAAAGATAAACAGTAATCTATGGCTATAGGTAGCCTATGGATTTCAAAAGTTAATGCTTCGTTAAGGGATACAACATATCAAAAGATATAAGGGGTTCTCTCGTTTCAGGGAATGTAGGGATTAAGAATTTGCACGGATTTTCGGAGAAGCTCGTGAACGACTAATGTTTTTAACATCATTGAAATAAAGGGGATAAACCAATCGTTCACGTTCTTTTCCAGCTAGACGAAAATCATCATTTATAGCTTACCAAAATCCTAACACATCTAACATGACGAGCATAATTAAGACCGGCGCGACATAACGAAGCAAAACATACCAGCTTGTAAACACCCAGTCTTTAATCCGACTTCCACTCCGTACTTCCTCATACACATCTGCTTTTTTCATTTGATACGACACAAACAAAGCCATTAATAGCGAGCCTATCGGCATAAGTACGTTACTGACGGTATAGTCGGCAAGATCAAAGATCGTTTTATCGAAAATCGTAACATCACTTAATAAACCGAAAGATAAGGTCGATGGAATGCCAAAGGCGAAAATAGCAAAGCCGACAATCCATGCCCATTTTTTTCGTTTTATTACATTTCCTTTAGAAATAACCGATACGATCATTTCCAACATTGAAAATGCAGATGTTAAAGCAGCGAATAAAAAGACAATTAAAAATGCCGCAAAAAAGAACATGCCAAATGGCAGTTGACTGAAAATCGTCGGGAGTACATTAAATAAAAGGACAGGCCCGGCATCAGGTGATAGACCGAACGAAAATACAGCTGGAAAAATAGCTAGTCCTGACAATAGGACGACCATCACGTTCATTCCGACAATAGATAGCGCAGAACGTGGCAAACTTTGTTCTTTCGGCAAATATGAACTATACGTAATCATGACAGACACGCCGACACTCAATGTAAAAAACGATTGCCCCATTGCATTTAAAACTGTTTTCGACGTTATTTTTGAAAAGTCAGGCTGAAACAAAAATTCAATCCCTTTGATTGCCCCATCTAGTGTCACCGAACGAATGACAAGTATAATAAAGAGAACGGTTAACGCTGGCATCATAAAACGACTCGCTTTTTCAATACCGTTTTGGATACCTCTGGATACGACGATGATCGTGATTAAAATAAATAGAAACTGAGCGCCTACACTGATTAGCGGATCAGAAATTGTACGACTAAACATTTCCGCAAACTGTTTCGATGTCAGATTGTGTAAGCCACCTGTAACCACTTTATATAAATACGTAATAATCCAACCACCGATGACACTGTAAAACGACAGTAAAATAAACGAAGCGACCATACCGAGAATACCGACCCAATGCCATTTTGTATCGGGAGCGATATTTTTAAAAGAATCAACGGCATTCGCTTGTCCTCTTCTGCCAATCGTAAATTCGGCTAACAATAACGGTAAACCGAGAATTAATGTAAATAAAATAAAAATGAGGAGGAATGCCCCTCCGCCATTTTCGCCTGCTACGTAAGGAAATTTCCAAATCGCTCCTAATCCAATTGCAGATCCTGCAGCAGCTAAAATAAAACTTAGTCTAGATGACCATTGCTCACGTTCGTGCACTGTAATTCCTCCTCATGTCGATGTGTTTCTCTTAGATGTAAAGTAAGTAGCTTTCCATAGCGTCCACCTTGTATTATACCAGTTCCAATTTATGATGAAACCATTTTCACAGGCCAACTATTATAGGAATAGTTTAAACAATTTGATTTATCCCTAAATAATGGTAAAGTATAGATGATTATAAAAGATTCCGTTTAGAAAACATGGAAGATGGATACGCGTGTGAAAGCCATTCTTGTAGATGATGAACAACTCGCTTTAGATTATTTGAATCGACTTCTTAATAAAATAGGTGGGGTTAAAGTAGTCGGAACATTCACGAAATCAATCTGTGGCGGAGAAGGGATTTTACGTCAGAAAGTAGATGTTGTCTTTTTAGATATTCAATTACCAGAAATAAGTGGGCTGGAATGAGGATTATAAATGGTGAAGAAGTTCATAAGTAGTCTTTTGGTTAATATATATAAATACGAACTATTTTATCGAATAAAAACCACTTTAAAAAGTGTCTATTGTATACGTTTATAATTTTGTGCCCTTTTATACTTTTCGTTCCATTCTGAACTTTTAGGCTTTCATTGTTTGTATAGAAATTGTTAGAATGTTTTTTCAAAGGATAGATAGATGATTCCACAGAAAAGAACTCGAGAATTTCGATGACTATGAAAGGAGGGATTTGATGAAGTCACTTAAATTTTTCATTTGTTGACAAAAAGGTTAGGTTACTATTCGTTTGGGTTATCTGCTAAAGGACAGTCTCTACTTTTTTTGAATTCGTGGATTTTAAAGTTTCGTATGTAACTTTGTAATAGACACTGATCACAACATCCTGGGAAATAAGTGGTGAATTGGTAATCGATTCAATCGTTCAGATCATAAGCCCATTGCTAACTCATTCAATATAATCGTGTGTCTATGGCTTCATGTTCCATGGAAAATAAGATAAGGGGGATTCAATTTGAAGAGTCAGAAGTATCCGTCAATTATTCTAGCTTTTCTGTTAGTATTTAGTCTCATCACACCTTATTCAGCAGTTTTTGCGGAAGGTAATAAAGAGACAGATTCAGATAAAGAAGCCGAAGTTGAATTATCAGTTGAGAATCAAGAAAACGTAGAACAACCAAAAATTGATAAACAACAAGTTATTAAAGAATCAAATGAAGAAACAAAAGAAGTCATTAAGAGGCAGGACGAAAAAGGTTTAGAGGAAAAAAGTGAGGATAGGGAAAAGAATGTAGAAAGCAAGAAAGAATCTAAACAAGAAGAAGCGAAAGAAAAACAAGATAAAAAAGAACTAGAGGAAAAAAGTGAAGATAAAGAAAAGAAAGTAGAAACTCAGAAACAATCAAAACAAAAAGACAAGAAAAAGATTACTCCTATGTCAGCAGGATTTTTTCTAGATATGTGGAGTACACCTGAAGAAGTAAGGTCAGGTGAAACATTTACTTACGAAGTCGAATACGGCTTTAGAAGTGTACAGGAAACATTTAAGCATTCGGTTATTGAAATTCAATTACCTGATGAAATAGAATTCAATGAAGGTGTTGGACTAACTGAACATATTGAGAGCTATCATTATGATGAAGAAACGCATAAGTTAACATTTACATTTAAAGAGAATATTGAGGGTGGATCCCATGGTATTGTTAGCTTTAAAGCGAAGTTTCCGAACTATGTAACACCAAATGGAACAGAAGCTACAGTGGCTGCGGACTTAATCGTCGATAGTGAACTAAAAGCAAACATCAGACCCAGTAACGACGACAGCAACAGCTGAAGCCGATTGGGAAATAGGTAAGTTTAAACTATCTCCAAATGGAATACCTAGTCCAGGTGATGAAGTTACTTATGAGATTGTATTTTCCAATAATAAATGGAGAGACAATCACGGCGTTTTAAGTATCGAAGATGTACTTGTTGAAGATCAATTGCCTGAGGAAGCCGTTTTTGTTTCAGCTACTGATGATGGTGAATATGATGAAGCGACACATACCGTTCGTTGGGATTTAGGTAACTTGTCGATTGAACAACAACAAGAGAGAAATGGATTAATATTTGAAGTAACCGTAACGTATCCAGACAACATTGCCGTAGGAACAGAAGTGGAAAACATTGCCGTAGCTAACTATACACCTTTAGATGAAGAACCTGAAAGAATTGAAGACTCAACGACACACGGATTTAGTACTACCGCCAATCCGAGTATGGATGCAATGAAATGGGTGAAAGGTGACTTAGATGAAGAGTGGTCACGTACTCCAGTTGTAGGTGAGACGACAAAAGGTGGTCACTTACAATATAAAATTGTGATTGAAAATACAGGTAATGTTACGATGGAAAACATGTATGTAATTGATGTTTTACCACATATTGGTGATACCGGAGTCACAACAACAGAAAAACGTTTAAGCGAATGGACTCCTCTCTTAACAGAACCGATCGAAGTCCCAGACTATATGACAGTCAAATATAGTACAAATGATACGATTGAAATGGAGGAAAATGGAGAGGAAAATCCGAATAATAATTGGACAATTGATCCTCCAAGCAATTTATCCGAAGTTACAGCTTTAAAATTTGAATTTAATAAAGGTTATGTAATCGAACCAGGTCAGGTAGAAGAATTTACTTGGACGATGAAGGCGCCAGAAGAGGCGAATGTAGGAGAAGTCGCATGGAACTCATTTGCTCATACATCACAACGGATAGATAATCAGCGCTGGTTGAACCCCGTAGAGCCGTTAAAAGTAGGCGTTGAAGTGAAGGAAAAACCACTCGTTTCACTCGGGGATTATGTCTGGTTAGATGAAAACCGTAACGGTATCCAAGACGAAGATGAAGAAGGTGTCGCAGGTGTTACGGTACATTTACTCGATAAAGACGGTAAGCAAATTGCAACAACGACAACAGATGAAAATGGAAAGTACATTTTCACAGACTTAGAACCGGGTGAATATGAAGTTGAATTCGTGTTACCAAAAGGTTACGAATTCACAAAAGAAAAACAAGGTGACAACCCTGCGAAAGATTCCAACGCAAATCCGGAAACAGGTCGTACAGGGCTGATCAACTTAACCGTGGATGATATGACGTGGGATGCAGGAATTTACTTCACACCAGGTGAACCAGGTGAACCGGGCGAACCGGGTGAACCAGGCGAACCAGGTGAACCAAGTGAACCAGGTGCCCCTGTTAGTGATAAAAATCAAATAGATGGAGAGAAGTTGCCAAGCACTGCAACAAAAATGTTTAATATGTTACTGCTTGGAGCAATCCTAATTGTGGCAGGTGGTGGATTAGCCTTTTTCTTGAAAAAAAGACCTAGAGCAAACGAGGAAGAATAAGAATTAAAGAAAGAGCCGGGACATAAGTTAAAAATAAATTGATTTAGATTAAATCATAAAAATAGAACCGCATGAAATCAAGGTTTTTAAATTAGATTTCATGCGGCTTTATTCATTTTAAAAGAGTTTTGTCCCAGTCTCTTTTCTTGTTCACTCGGAATGCCTAACAACTATAGGTTGGTATCTGAGTTTTCATTCGGTACTTAAAACTTACAGTTGAAGGATCTATTCGGTTACTGAGGAGATTTGCTATCTGTTGTTGGTCTGCAAGTGGAAGTGTAAAGGAAACCGACCCTTTTCCGACCTTTGAATCGACGGCGTCAACCAAGGGTAAGATTTTGTTTATAAACTACGATTATTTTATCATATAAATTTCTTTACAAGCTTTTTTGTTTAAAAATTTGATGCGTAGTTGAGTCGTTACGTTTCAAACATTTCGATGAACTGGATAGCACTTTTGGAGAGGTAACGATCTTCGAGCCAGATGATCATGGACTCAGATTCAATCGTAGCATCAAGAAGAGGAAGTATTTTTAATCCACTATGATGAAATGTTAATAATGAGGATTGGGGAATGATGGTGACACCGATTTCCTCGTTAACTAAACCTAAAATCATATCCACATTTGGAGATTCACAAATAATGTTTGGTTTCAATCCTCGTTTTTGAAAGGCTTCAATAATGACTTCATATTGTCCGCGGCCACTCATACGATGTAACAACAATAAAGGCATGTTGGTAAGCTCTTCAATCGAAATGGCTGTTTTGTGCCATTTTTTTGCCCATTTTTCCGGTAAAACGGCAACGTATTTTTCAGTTGCTATTTTGTATGAAGCATAATCATCTATTTCTAATGGTAATCGTACAATCGCCAGTTCGATATCGCGCTTTTTCAATTGTTCTGTGAGCTGAAATGAATCCCCTTCTGTCAATTTAAACGTAATCTTTGGATAAACTGTGCGGAATAAACGAATATTCCGTATCAAGTAGGAAAAACATGACTTCACACAGCCGATGGATAATGATCCACTAACGCCATGACCTATTTCTTTGACTTCGGTTTTCGTATCATCGATTGTTTGGAAAATATGTGTAGCTCGTTCGAACAATACTTTACCAGCCTTCGTCAATTCCATTTTTCTGCCGTGTCTGTCAAATAGGAGAACACCGAGGTCATTTTCTAACGCTTTTAAAGCTTGACTTAATGGTGGTTGTGCCATATGCAGCTTTTTTGCTGCTCGGGTAATTTGCCCTTCGTTGGCAATCGTATAAAAATAATGTAGCTGTCTTACGTTCATATAACGCTCCCTCCAGTGAGTATATTTTTTAAATATACATTAGCAATCAAAAAGATATTTTACATATACCATAACATATATGATAATTAAATTGACAGAAAAATTTTTCGGTTTGAAAAATATAAAGCTAGGTCCCTCGTGAGGGGAGATTTGGACTAAAGATTTAAAGGAATTTCGTTCCAAAGGTGTTGACTATGAATGTTTAATAAGGGAGGAAAAGTAATGGGAGCGAAAACAGGAAAACAGTATATGGAACGGTTAAAAAAATCAAAAAATAATGTGTATATACACGGGGAGCGAGTCGATGATGTAACGGAACATCCAGCGCTTAAAAATGTCGTAAAGTCAATGGCATATTTGTATGATTTACAGCATGAAAAGCGAGATAAAATGTTGTATACCTCCCCGACGACAGGTAACGAAGTAGGAATGACTTTTTTGCATCCAACGTCAATTGATGACTTAATTGCACGAAGAGAAGCGATTACCGAATGGGCGAGGACATCGGGAGGGATGATGGGTCGTTCGCCAGATTATTTGAATGCAGAAGTGATGGCGATGGGAATGAATAACCGTATCTTTGCAGAAGCGGATCCACGTTTTGCAGAAAACGCACGCAATTATTATGAATACGCGAGGGAAAATGATATTAGCTTGACACATACGTTAATTCATCCGCAAGTGAATCGTGCGAAAAGCACCCATGAACAAAAAGATGCGAATGTCGCTTTGCATTTAGTTGAAGAGCGTGACGACGGTATTATTGTTGATGGGATTCGGCTGTTGGCAACTCAAGGTGCGATTACCGATGAAACACTCGTCTTTCCTTCGACGGTGAAGAAAGCGGGTGAATGGGATGATCCATACTCATTAGCTTTTGTTGTGCCCAACAATGCACCTGGTTTAAAACATATAAGCCGGGAGTCGTTTGATTATGGGAAAAACAATTGGGACCATCCGTTATCATCTCGTTTTGAAGAGGGTGACACGATCGTCTCCTTTGAAAACGTTTTCATACCGTGGGAGCGCGTATTTATTTGTGGGAATTCCTCTATATGTAATCGGACCTTTCATGAGACAAATGCTGTCGTCCATATGTCCCATCAAGTCGTTGCAAAAAATATCGTAAAAACAGAATTCATCCTCGGTGTAGCATTAAGCATTATGGATGCGATTGGGATTGATCAATTTCAGCACGTAAAAGATAAAGGAACGGAAATCATGTTAGTTTTAGAAACGATGAAATCGCACCTTTATCGTGCTGAGCACAATGCAAAGCTCGACGAATCAGGAACAATGACCCCGGATTTTTCTGCGTTAGATGCGGCCAGAAATTGGTATCCACGTATATATCCTAGCTTGGTCGAAATTGTCCGCGTGTTAGGTGCATCTGGACTGATGGGCATACCAACTCAGGCTGATTTTGATCATGATGAAATAGGCCCAATTATTCATCGTGGATTACAAGGGAGAAATGTTGAAGGCTACGAGCGCGTTCAACTATTCCGTCTAGCGTGGGATTTAACGTTAAGTGCCTTTGGTGCTCGACAGACGCATTATGAATATTATTTCTTCGGAGATCCCATCCGTATGGGGATGACGTACTTTGACGGATTTGAAAAAGATAAATATAAAAAATATATAAAAGATTTTTTAAAAACATCTACCGGTGTAAAGTTATGATGTAAACATGGAACGATGAGTTGTGCAAATGAAATTGCGTTTGTTGCTTTTCTTAGCTTGTTGTCAAACCGGCTTTTTAAATGAAACAGGAATTTACATTAGTGTCCATACACGTTTAAAGGGGGAAAGATGATGGATTTCAATATTATTAGAGCGGCTCGGTCCATCTTACATGTGACCGATTTAGAAGCTTCGAGGAAATTTTATGTCGATGCACTTGGTTTTGTGGAGACAGAGTCAGACGCTAATCATATTTATTTGCGTGGTTTAGAAGAGCATACACACCATAGCCTTGTCTTAAAAAAGGCATCTCAACCTACTTTGGAAATTTTAAGTTATAAAGTAGCTTCTGACCGAGACTTAGAAGCGCTGGAAAAGCTATTTACTGAAAAAGGATATCAAACGAAATGGATGGAGAAAGGAAGCCAGCATGCGATTGGGAGATCTCTCCGTGTTCAAGCAGTCGGTGGACTTCCTCTTGAGTTTTTCGCTGACATAACTCCTGTTGAACGTCTGTTACAAAGGTACGATTTATATAAGGGTGCTCGTGTGCAACGAATTGACCACTTCAATTGTTTCGTGTCCGATGTACAACAGGCAAATGATTTTTTTAAAGAGGAATTAGGCTTTTCATGTTCAGAGTATACAGATGAAAAGGACGGGAAGTTATGGGCCGTATGGTTACATCGAAAGCCGAGCGTGCATGACCAAGCGTTTATGAATGGTGATGGACCACGCCTGCATCATATTGGGTTTTGGTTGTCAGATCCGATGGCTTTAATTCATGCATGTGATGTTCTAGCTGCGATGGGGATGGCAGAACATATTGAGCGTGGCCCAGGTCGGCATGGTTTATCCAATGCTTTTTTCTTATATTTACGGGATCCGGATGGTCATCGCATTGAGTTATATAACGGAGATTATTTGACGAGCGACCCTGATTTCAAGCCGGTTCGTTGGGATGTGAACGATCCAACACGACAAACATTTTGGGGGCACGAGGCACCTGATACGTGGTTCGCTGAAGCAACACCGGTACGACATATTTTAACGGGTGAACAAGTAGAACAAACCCCTGCTATATTAAGCCAATATAAGCCGGAATTTATTTTGTAAGTGACTAGGAGGGAGTCATCATGGATGATCGCGATTTTCGAAAGACGATGGGGAAGTTTGTCACGGGTGTTACGGTCGTTACAACGAAAACAGAAGAAGGTATTCATGGAATGACCGCGAATGCGTTTATGTCTGTATCTTTAAATCCAAAATTAATCACGGTTTCCATCGACAACGAGGCGAATATGCTCCATAAAATTAGCACATCAGGGAAATTTGCCGTAAGTATATTATCTGAAAGCCAACAAGACATTTCGATGCATTTCGCAGGGCAAACAAAAGAGAAACGAGAAATTGATTTTGATTACGTTAAAAACATACCGATTATTAAAGACTCTTTAGCTTCGATTGCTTGTGATGTTTATGAATCATATCAAGTAGGAGACCATACGTTATACATTGGAAAGGTTCTGCATGTGACGTGGAAGGAGGATACCCCATTAACATTTTTTGGCGGTCAGTACGGTCTCTATCAATCTGTTTAAATGAAAACATACCCATCAGGCCAGTAGTTGGCTGGTCTGATTAGGTTTAAAACCTGGTAACGGTAAGATTCCATAGTCAAAATACGTTTCAGATGAATTCAATGAGGAGTGATGAGCGTTGAGCGAAGTGTACTTTAGACTTCGAGGTATTGAACAAGCGCTTGAAGGAAAAGTTAATCATGCAAATGAGACGGTAGAGATCAGCGAGATTGATTATGCAATCGACAAACTGCCTTTCGATGTACCTGTAAAAGGAACGGTTTATGGAACGCTGTTAAACGATAAAGGAGCATACGAAGCTTTAGAACCATTGATGCACCAAGAACCTTATAAGAAACCACCAATCGCACCTATTTTATATATTAAACCCGAAAATACATTGACAAGCTTCGGAGCACCGATTCCCCTTCCAGAGGATATTTCCATGCTAGAAGTAGGAGCCACTTTAGGAATTGTCATTGGAAAAGATGCGACACGCGTTACGAAGGAAGGAGCGCTTGATTATGTGTTTGGGTATACCGTCGTTAATGATGTCACCATCCCTCATCAAAATGTTCATCGTCCCGCTGTTAAAGAAAAGGCTCGTGATGGATTTTGTCCGATTGGTCCATGGGTGATGAAGCGGGATGCTGTCCATAATCCGAATGACATACATATTCGCGTATGGATTAATGGTGAATTACAACAAGAAAGCTATACGAACAATCTCGTTCGTTCGGTGGAGCAATTGCTCGTTGATGTGACAGAGTTTATGACGCTATCTGCCGGTGATCTTTTACTAGTCGGTGTTTTCGAAGATCCTCCGTTAGTCAAAGAAAATGATCATATACGCATTGAAATTGAAAATGTTGGGGTGCTGGAGAATAGAGTGATGGGCGAAAGGATTTGGCTAGGAGGGAAGAGGCGATGAAACATGCCCGTGTAGCGTATCGTGGGGTTGTTCAGACTGCGGTTGAAAAGGACAGTTTCATCCAGTTGAGTGATGGACGAACGGTGGATGAAAGCGATGTCGTTTGGTTACCCCCCGTTCAACCACGTACAGTATTTGCGTTAGGGTTAAACTATGCAGATCATGCAAAAGAATTGTCATTTACGGCGCCGAAAGAACCACTCGTTTTTTTAAAAGGTCCGAATACATTGATCGGTCATTTAGGACAAACGCGCCGTCCGAAAGATGTAACGTTTATGCATTACGAATGTGAGCTCGTTGTTGTCATCGGTAAAACAGGGCGAAATATTAAAAAGGAATTAGCTTATGATTATGTGTCAGGCTATACGATTGCAAATGATTATGCTATTCGTGACTACTTAGAAAACTACTATCGCCCAAACTTACGCGTGAAAAACCGTGATGCGTGCACACCGATTGGTCCTTGGTTCGTAGATACAAATGATATTAAAGACCCGATGAATTTAACGTTACGCACATATATAAATGGCGAACTGAAACAAGAAGGAACCACAGCCGACATGGTGTTTACGATTCCCGAGTTGATTGCGTATTTAAGTTCGTTTATGACACTAAATTCAGGAGATTTGATACTTACGGGGACGCCAAAAGGGTCTGTTGATACAGCGGTTGGGGATGAAGTGATTACTGAAATCGAAGGGATCGGTAGACTTGTAAACTATGTCGTAGGAGACGAAGATTTTGGAATAATAGATGATTAAACAAGTTGATGGTCAGGAGGAGGATTATGCCACACGTAGTCATTGAGTACACGGATAACATTAAAGAGGAAGCAAACATTCCCCAACTGCTCAAAAAGGTGAACGAAGTGCTTCTTTCGCACCGTGATCTCATCCGAAGCGGCGGTTTACGAACGCGAGCTATCCAACTAACGGACTACATAATCGCTGACGGTACAGAAGATGATGCGTTTGTCCACGCAACACTTAAATTAGGAAAAGGAAGATCAGAGGTTCAAATCAAAAAACTTAGTGATGACCTTTTTCAGCTAATAAAAGATCATTTTTCACAGTTATTCGTTCGAAGGTATTTGGCCTTATCGCTGGAGGTGTATGAATTCCAGCGTCCGACGTATAAACAGAACAATATTCATCATCGATATGAGCAGTAATCGCTGGTGATTGTACCTCATCGTGTGTTGGAAGTGATCATCTATTTGAGAATGTTTAAAACCAGCTGTCGATGAGCTGGTTTTAAACACAATGATCTGTGCGAAAGCTTATGATTGACGGTTTTTAAATGCTTTCAGCGTATTTAACTTATGATTTCGTGCATACCTCTCTATCGTTGTGGCATCTTCTTGATTACGCAAAAAGGTAATAATTTGTTCATGTTCATGAATGGATTGAGGTGTACGTTCTGGAAAAAATGTAAAGCCTGTTTTACGGACGACATCTAAACGTTCCCACATGTCTTTTATGTTACGAATAAGTAATTCGTTGGGGCAAAATGAGTAAATCGCAAAATGAAACTCTCTATTTAACACTCCTATTTTATCTAAAGCATAGTTTTTAAGATATGTTTTCATCGTTTGATTCATTTCTTCTAATTGTTGTAGACCAGATGGTGTCATGTGAGGCGCACTTAATGAAGTCGCATACCCTTCTAATAAAGCTAGAACTTGAAGAGTATCCATATAAAGCGTGTCATCGATGCCACGAACAACGGCCCCAATATTCGGTTTGTAATCGATTAGTTTTTCAGATTCTAATTGATGAATAGCTTCGCGCACTGGAATATGACTTGAGCGTACCTCCTTTGCTATTTGGTCGATTACAATCCTTTGTCCCGGAACATAGGTTCCATCAACAATTCTCGAACGGATGACTTGATACGCATATTGACGTTTATTTAGTTTCTTAACCATAGCCCTACTATATATGATTAAATATACCATTGCAAACGACCTCTCATTACACGTTTACGGAAAATATTCGGATGATCTGATTAGATGCGAATAAATGGTAGAAAGAGATATATTATATAATATATCACAATTAAGAACAACAGAAATGCATGTGAATCATCGACCATCTGAATGACCTGCACGTCTATTTTGTAACGATTAACAAAGAGCGTCTGGCAATGAATAAATAAAGGAGTGAAGTCGTCATGAAATGTGCTTTTAGGCAAACGTTGATGATGATATTTTTAGTAACGATTTTTTTGAGTAGCATCGTATTACCCGGGTGTCAATCGAGTGAACGGACAGGAGCTAAAGATTCAGAAGGAAATCGTGCACTCGACTTTTCGCACTTTTTTCCACCTTCCCATGAGCAAGAAGCATTTGTTCAACAGTTCATCGACGATGTAGAAAAAGTAACGGATGGGGAAGTGAAGATCACCTCATACTCCGGTTCGTCCTTGGCTGCTCCAGACGAACAGTTTGCTGCGGCATCGACGGGTGCTGTTGATTTTTCTCTCAGTGTACATAGTTATAATCCGAATGAGTTCCCGCTTACATCAGTTATGGAACTCCCCTTTATGAGCGATCGAGCAGAAAAAGGATCGGAGATTTTATGGACAATGTATGAAGAGTTTTCAGAATTCGCTGACGAATATGAAGGGACAAAGCCATTATGGTTATTTACATCTGATCCAGGACAAATATATACCGTCGGAAAACCGATTAAAAGTATCGAGGATTTAGAAGGAATGAGGATTCGCTCTCCATCTGCAGAAACGAATGAATGGTTAGAGAACCTCGGTGCAACCCCAGTTTCGATGCCGATGAATGAAAACTATGAAGCTTTGGAACGTGGAGTTGTGGATGGAACAATTGCTCCATGGGAAGCAGTGAAAGCATGGAATTTAGATGAAGTTATTGATTATGCAACAATTGGCGATTTTTATATGACTACCTTTTATGTCGTGATGAATGAGGATGTTTGGAAATCTTTAAGCAATGCTGATCAGGAAGCCATTGAAGAGCTAGTTGGAGAGAGAATGTCAGTCGCAGCAGGAAAAGTATTTGATCGTGTAGGTGAAGAAGCGGTTAAGCAAGCAAAAGAAAAAGGGATTGAAATTTATGAACTAAGTGAACAAGAGTTAGAGAAATGGAAATCATATATCGATCCAACGATTGAACAATGGATAGACAGAATGGAGGATCAAGGATTACCAGGGCAAGAAGTTTACGACCGAGCAATCGAATTAAATGAGAAACTAGATAAGGAGTGAGCTTGTCATGGTTAAAATTGTCCAAATAACGGAAGTTTTTCTCAATAGGGTCGTTCGTCTTCAACAATTCATTTCCAATAGCTTACTCCTCTTTATGATGACGATAGTTACCGTCGATGTCATCGGCCGAAATTTTTTTAATCAGCCGTTAAAAGGGACCTTTGAAATGACGGAGCTCAGTGCAGGAATACTCGTATTTTTCGCTTTGGCGATGACCCATCGCTATCGGGAACACATTAGCATCGATTTTATAGTTGAAAAATTGTCAAAAAGGACGAAACTTGTGCTCGATGGCGCCATCGAGTTCGTGATTTCCATAACATTAATCGTTATGGCTACACATATGTTTAAAAATGCTGTACGTGTGATGCATAGAAAAATGACGACCATTGATTTGCATATCGTCATTTATCCATTTCTTTATGTGGCATCCTTTGCAATTGTTATTTTTGCACTCGTCGCCCTGTTGAATGCAATAAAATATTGGTTAGCGGCGGTGAATGACCTATGAGTCCAGAAGTGATTGGTTTGCTTGGAATGATTACCTTACTCGGATTATTTTTATTGAAGGTTCCGGTAAGTGTTTCATTAATTATTGTTGGAACTGTCGGGCTAGCAATGATTCGAGGATGGGAGACAGCTTTCGTACAATTAGGCAGTACTCCATTTTCTGTGGCGAGCTCGTACTCGTTAAGTGTTATTCCCTTATTCATTTTAATGGGGATGTTTTTATCATACAGTCGGTTTGGCAATGATTTGTATCGAGCGGTCGATGCTTGGATTGGACATGTTAGAGGGGGATTAGCTATTACAACGATCGGTACGAGTGCATTATTTTCTTCGATCTCTGGATCGGTTAATGCGACAACGGCGACAATGGCAAGGATAGCTCTTCCTGAAATGAACAAGTACCGATATGATTCAACGTTATCGACAGCTTGTGTGGCAGCTGGTGGGACGCTAGGAATCCTCATTCCCCCAAGTGTTATTTTAGTTCTTTATGGGATTTTAACGATGGAGCCGATTGGTAAATTGTTAATTGCTGGAATCCTTCCTGGTTTGTTACAAATGGTTTTATTCATTATCGTTATTTATGTTATTGCTTTTCGCAATCCCTCGCTAGCTCCGGTTACTGAACGAAAACCTTTTCAAGAAAAAGTGAAATCATTGAATAGTGTGTGGCCATTTGCGCTTCTGTTCCTTCTCAGTATTGGTGGTATTTATAAAGGTTTTTTTACACCTACTGAAGCTGGTGGACTCGGCGCTTTTGGAGCATTTATATTGGCGGTTGTGACGCGGCGGTTGAGTTGGCAATATTTTAAAGCCTCATTGAATGAAACAACACGACTAACGGCGATGATCTTCTTTATTCTAATCGGGGCTGAAATTTTTAGCAAATTCCTCGCATTGAGTCGAATTCCTGTAGCTACAACTCAATATGTAGGCAATTTAAATATGTCACCGATGGTTATTTTATCGTTTATTTTAATTGTTTACTTTATTTTAGGATTATTTTTGGAAGGGTTGGCCATTTTTGTCCTCACTTTACCAGTCGTCTATCCTTTAATTACTTTATTAGGGTTTGATGGGATTTGGTTTGGTGTCGTGATGGTGCTCGTTATGAATATTGGATTAATTACGCCGCCACTCGGATTGAGTGTTTACATCATTAGTGGGGTAGCTAAAGACATACCCGTTCAACGAATTTTCAAAGGAGTTATTCCGATGCTCTTCATGATGATTTTATGTTTAATTGTGATTGTCATTTTCCCGCAAATTGTGACACTACTACCCGACTTTATGCAGGAGTAACGAGGTGTGACGTCTTTCTCAAACACTTGCAACCATATATCATTTAATATATGATATAGACGAGTGGCCGTAAAACACCTCTAACGATTAATCAAAAAAATCTGAATATTGGGAGGAGAGGGATTTATTTGGCATATGGAGAAGCGAGAAAAAAACTGAGGGGTTCGATTTGTCCAGTTATTACACCTTTTACAGAAGATGGTGCAGTTGATGAACAAACATTTCGACAATTAGTCAATTGGCAAATTGAAAGTGGCAGTCACGGAATTTCGGTAACAGGAACAAGCGGTGAACCGAGTTCATTAACAATCGCTGAAAGAAAACGCGTGATGGATTTGGCGAAAGAAGCGATTGATGGGCGGGTTATTTTCACACCGGGAACGGGATCGACGAATCACGATGAAACGATGGAGTTAACAAAATATGCCGAGGAAATTGGTGCAGATGCGGCGATGGTGATCGTACCTTACTATAATAGGCCGAACCAAGAAGCTTTGTATGAGCATTTTAAAACAGTAGCTCATTCTGTCGACATACCGATTATTATTTACAATATTCCTGGACGGACAGCGGTTAATATGGAAGTACAGACGATGAAACGTTTAGTAGAAGATTGTCCAAATATTATCGGTGCCAAGGAATCGAATAAAGACTTTGAGCACGTCAATCGCGTGCTACTCTATTGTGGTCGAGACTTTTTGTTATATTCAGGGATTGAATTGCTCTGCTATCCAATGCTCGCTATCGGTGGAGCCGGTTTTATTAGTGCAACCGCTAATGTTGATCCGAAACGGGTGGCCGCTTTGTACAATGCTTGGGATCAGGGGGACATTCAAAAGGCACAAGACTTGCATTTTGATTTAATGCCGTTAAATGACGTTCTCTTTAAAGATACGAATCCAGCACCAGCAAAGGCAGCGCTTGGAATGATGGGTAAAATTAATCCAACATTACGACTGCCCATGGGGTTACCATCTTCCGAATTACAAGATGAAATTCGCAAAACGTTAGTTGGACTTGATATTTTACCTCAAGAAACGACTCTTAAATAAACAATCAACATCAATGAACGGTAGTATAAACGCATAAAATTAATATGAGAAATAGGTGATTTGTATGACACGTGAACATATTTCTTTCATACATGAAGCTCAAGAAACGATTTCACTATATATAAATGGGCAATTTACCCCAAGCAAAAGCGGTGTAACGTTTGCGAATGTGAATCCGTTTACTAATGAACCGATAAATGTAGTTTGTGAGGGGAGTGTTGAAGATATTGACCGAGCGGTAGTAGCTGCTCGATGGGCCTTCGATCATGGGCCGTGGCGAACGATGAAGCTTAAAGAGAGAATGGCCTATATTTATCGAATTGCCGATCTTATTGATAAACAAGTTGACCGGATTGCTTATTTAGAGGCGTTAGATACAGGCTTACCGATCCGGCAAACGAGGAGAATGGTCAGTCGTGCCTCCGAAAATTTTAGATTTTATGCTCGAATGGTAGAAAGTCGCTTAGTAGGGGATGCTTATCAAGTAGACGATGTGTTTATTAATTATACGGTTCATGAACCCGTAGGTGTAGCAGGTTTAATTACTCCGTGGAATGCTCCGTTCATGTTAGAAACGTGGAAAGTGGCACCTGCTTTGGCGACGGGGAATACGGTCGTCTTAAAGCCAGCGGAGCTATCCCCGCTTTCGGCCAATGTATTAGCGGAAGTCATTCACGCTGCTCAACTTCCTCAAGGTGTTTTCAATGTTGTCCATGGATATGGTGAGATTGCTGGTGATGCTCTAGTGAAGCATCCGGATGTCGATCTGATTTCGTTTACAGGTGAGACGGTGACCGGATCTACGATTATAAAAAATAGTGCCGATACGTTAAAAGAATGTTCTATGGAACTTGGGGGAAAGTCCCCGATTATAGTCTTTGAAGATGCCGATTTTAATCGGGCATTAGATGCTTGTATTTGGGGGATCTTTTCATTTAATGGTGAACGGTGTACAGCAAACTCGCGGTTGTTTGTCGAAGAATCGATTCGCGATGAGTTTGTAGAAGCATTGAAGAAACGAGTTGCACAAATTAAATTAGGTAATCCTTTAGATGATGACACAGAAGTTGGCCCATTAATTCATAAAGATCATTGGTCGAAAGTGACTCAATATGTAAAGCTTGCTAAAGAAGAGGGGGCAGAAGTGATTACTGGAGATATCCCTCCTGAACTATCGAAAGGTAATTTTGTTGCACCAACACTCTTATTAGATGTAGACAATCGGATGCGCGTTAGCCAGGAGGAAATTTTTGGTCCTGTTCTAGCGGTCATGACATTTACGACCGAAGAAGAAGCGATTCAATTAGCGAATGAAATTGATTACGGACTCGCCGGTTTCGTATGGACGAATGATATAAAGCGTGGTCACCGAGTCGCTCATCACATCGATGCGGGTATGCTTTGGGTGAATGCCCAAAATGTCCGTGATTTACGCACTCCGTTTGGTGGATCGAAATCATCAGGAATTGGCCGCGAAGGAGGGCATTACGGCTTTGATTTTTATACGGAGAAAAAAATCATTCATGTTTCTATGAAGGATCATCATATTCCACAATTCGGTAAATAAAAAGACTCATTATAAATGTATGTATTTACAAAAAGTTGCTGATGATAAAAATCAGCAACTTTTTTGTGTAGAGAACTCTTCTCTATTTATGTCGCTCAGCCGTTTTCCTCTTATTCGATTTTCGTACGTTTTGCGATTGAAAGTGCGTAATTGTTTCATCTAGCTGTTTTTTTACGTTTTATGTAGTTTCAGTATGCAAATTTGGTATGATTTTGTATGATGGGGAGGGGGGAATGATGATGAAGCCGATAAAGCGATTGAGCGCAGCCGATTATGATCATATATTTGAGCTGTCGCAATTTGCTTTTCAATATACACTTTCCAAAGAAGAACGTAAACAGAAGCAGGAGGAAGCGCAACGACATGTAATTTGGGGCGTAATGGATGGTGGACAGATTGCTGCTAAATTGCACCTCATCCCGTTATCATGCTATATCAACGGTCAACCTTTTGAAATGGGTGGGATTAGTTCTGTAGCGACATGGCCCGAATATCGTCGTAAAGGCTACGCTAAGGAATTATTGCACCATGTGCTAATTCAAATGAGAAAAAAAGGTCAAACGATTTCATTTTTACATCCATTTTCTGTACCGTTTTATCGTAAATTTGGCTGGGAGGTTGTTTTTACGAATAAGAAATATGAACTTCCTCTCGATTGTGTAAGGAAAAAATGGAATGGTAAAGGATATGTTGAAAGAGTAGGAAAAGAAATCCCTTTGTTGCAGTCCATCTATTCCGCGTTTGCAAAAGGATATACGGGCATGCTTGTTCGCGATGAAAAGTGGTGGGAACAACGTGTTTTCCAAAAAAAATGGGAAGTAGTCGTTGCTAAAAATACAGCTCAAGAAGCAGAAGGGTATATCATTTATAAAGTGGCAGGAAATGAGTTAACGATTAAAGAAATCGTTTGCAAGACGAATAACGGGAGGAAGTTACTTCTTGAATTTATAGGCAATCATGATTCGATGGCAGAAAAAGTCCATGTTACAGTTCCAGAAAATGATCCGATACCACTTTTAATCGATGAGCCGCGATTTACCCAAATCATTAAACCGTATTTCATGGCGCGGATTGTTGATGTGTGGCAATTTTTAAAGCGGTACCCATATGAAAAGTGGGGCTGTGAGCAATCGGCGTCCGTTATTTTACATGTCGAGGACTCATTTTTACCTGAAAATAATGGGCTGTTTCAATTAAAACGAACAGGCGAAGGCGTGTCTGTGGATGTTGTCAAAGATGTAACAAAAGCCGAGGAAAAGCTTATCATTCACTGCTCCATTCAATGGCTAACGGCGATGTTTCTCGGCTATAAGCGACCGAAGGAATTAGCCCAACTTAGCTTCATTCAAGGGGAAATGAGCACGATTGATCACTTAGAACAATTTATTGCTAAACAACAACCTTTTTTCGCTGACTTCTTTTAAAATGTTGGATGGGACGATTTTCAGCTCTGTCTAATCATTTTATGTTACGTACGACAAGTTATAGGATACGATGCAATGGGAAGTGCGTTATTTTTAGAAGGTGTAGTGGTATAATGCAGGTAAAGGAGGCGATATGTTTAAATGGAAGGGATTATTTACTTGATGTTATTCTTTTGCGCGGTAGCTTTTTCAATTGTAGTCGTTTATATTTCAATCGTGTTGAAACGAGTGTCCGATATGATGGAGTCTATGAGTATGACACTCGCTGAAATCGAGAAAAAAACGCACGATATTACGCCAGAAATCAAGCAATCGCTTCGGGAAACTGGAAAACTTGTGGATGATTTAGAGCATAAATCTAGGGCGACAGATGATGTTGTACAAACGATTGAAAACACCGGTACCTCCATCCAACTCGTGAATGAAATGGCCAAACAGGTGTTAAAGACTTCTACGGACACCTTGAAAAACAAAGCCTATTTCATAAAGGAAGGTCTTCCGTGGGGGATAGGAGTTTTTCAATTGTATTCCAAATGGAAAGAAGCAACCGATTCATCCACCAACAAAAGTGGAGATGAAGATGCGGACGTAAATGTGATAGAAACAAAAGGAGATGAAAATGAATGACATTAACTGGAGTAGGTGTATTATTAATTGGTGTAGCTCTTTTAGTATTAGCTATTTTTGCGGCACAAGCCTTACATAATTTAGCAAGTGTATTACGTGAGATGGAAAAGACAGTTGGCAAGTTACCCGATCAACTAGATGATATGTTTAAGGAAACGGGACAACTTATTCGTGAAAGTAATCAAACGATTGCAGATGTCAATCATAAATTAGAACAATTGAGTCCACTGTTTTATGTCGTTGGTGATGTCGGTAAAGTTACACATACATTTTCTTCTTCACTCGTTAACTTTGCTCAATCGATACAGGAAAAAGCTAAATATCGTAAGCAATAAGGCTCGATTGAAGTGCTCAAGTTAAAAGGAAATGGCAACCTCTTTTTTTGTTTACAAAGTTATAAACTCGCCCCTTGTCCCATATAATAATGAAAGTTAATTGGATAAGGGGCGAGCTGTATGAAACTGAATTTTAAACGAATCAGTTGGGTGATGGGGATCGTTGTACTTATATTTTTGTTGCAACTTCCGATTTCAAAAACGGAGCCGACTTGGGAGTCGTGGTCTTTGCCGTTATCAGGGAAAACAATTGTCATTGACCCAGGACATGGAGGGCCGGATGGTGGAGCAGTCGGTAAAGATCAAACGTCAGAAAAAGAAATTGCTTTATCTGTCTCGAAAAAATTGCAACAATATTTACAACAATCAGGTGCACTCGTCTATTTAACGAGGGAAAAAGATAAGGACTTGGCTCATCCGGATACGAAAGGCCTTTCAAACCGCAAGTCAGAAGATATTCGTAACCGCTTGAAGTTTATTCATGATCGGAAAGCGGACTTTTTTGTAACGATTCATTTAAATGCGATTTCCTCGAGTCGTTGGAGTGGTGCGCAAACCTTTTATTATCCAGAAAGTGATGAAAGTCGCCATTTAGCTAAAATGATTCAAGATGAGTTGAGGCGTAATTTAGAAACGGATCGGTCGTCTTTAGCGATTAACAATATTTACTTATTAAAGCATGCACGGGTGCCGGGTGCTTTAGTTGAAATCGGATTTTTATCAAATGATCGGGAACTTCAATTGTTGAAAAAAGAAGATTATCAGCGGCAAATGGCGGGTAGTATTTATGAGGGGCTACTCCGTTATGTGACGGAAAAACCTGATGAAATAGATGATTAAAATGTACAGTCCTCATCAATGACCGATGATTCAAATCACTTAGTATTTAAAGGATTTATGTTATACTAGCGTTGGACATGTTCATGTCAAAGGATGATATAAGGGAAGGTGCACACGATGTTAACGAAGGAAGAAACGATTCAATTGCTTAACCCTGTTAAAGATCCATTTTTATATAGAACCCTTGAAGAAACGGGTGGAATTCAAGAAGTAACTATTAAGGAAGAGAAGAAACACGTTAGTGTAAAGATTGCCATCAGTCAAGTGAATACAGCAGAGCAAATGCAATTACAACAAGAAATCGTCAACATTTTAAAGAAGAACGGTGCAAATACGGTTGGCTTACGATTTGAACAATTGCCAGAAGACGTCATTCGAAAGTATCAACCTGCTGTAGAAGAAGAACATGAAAGATCATTAATGGACGGAAATAAAAACCCCCACTTTATCGCAATCGCTAGTGGTAAAGGTGGAGTCGGTAAGTCAACGGTGACGGTAAACTTAGCGATGGCCCTCATGCGTCTCGGTAAAAAAGTCGGTATTATTGATGCGGATATTTATGGCTTTAGTATTCCAGATATGATGGGCATTGCAAACCGACCTGTCGTTCGTGGGGAGAAAATCATACCTGTCGAACGTTTCGGTGTTAAAGTGATTTCGATGGGCTTTTTTGTGGAAGATAACTCACCGATTATTTGGCGAGGCCCTATGCTAGGAAAGATGCTTACGAGTTTCTTTAAAGAGGTGGAGTGGGGAGAATTAGATTATTTACTGCTTGATTTACCTCCAGGGACGGGTGATATTGCGATGGATGTGCATGAATTAATTCCTTCATGTAAAGAGATCATCGTGACTACTCCACATCCATCAGCTGCTTTTGTTGCGGCTCGTGCAGGGCAAATGGCACTTAAAACAGATCACGAAATTTTAGGCGTTGTTGAAAATATGGCATATTTTGAGAGTGAAGCAACCGGTGAAAAAGAATATGTATTTGGTCAAGGTGGCGGTAAAAAGTTGGCGGAAGTTTTACAGACGAAGGTACTCGGTCAACTGCCGTTGAAACAGCCATATGAGGATGAGGATGAGTTTGCTCCATCGGTTTATCAGCAAGATCATCCACTTGCCGAAGAATATCATCGAATTGCCGCCAAAGTGATAGCAAAGGTAGAGGAAGAAGAGTAGTTACTAGGAGTCATCTGAAATAGAGATGAATAAAAAACTAAGAGTAGTCCCATCTTTCACAGGGCTACTCTTAGTTTTTTTGTACGGCTTACATTCATAATTCTTGAAAAGTGCTTAGTCATGTTGTTGACAAAGAGGTGTGCATTATGAACCTTGTCCTTCTCCACCTCCACCAACTCCACTATCGCCACCTCCTCCGCCTTGTTCTTGTTGACCTTGTTCACCGCCTGATGAGTCTTGGCCTTTCCCTTGTGATTGCCCTTGCTTTTCGGCGGCTTTTAATAAGATCTCTTGGATTTTAGCTTGAAAGATAGGGTTCTCCATAGCTTTCTGAATCGTTTCTTCTAAGTGGGTGTTGAACTGCTGGCTTTTAAGAAGTTGTATTATATGTTCGGTTAGTTCGGGATCTTTTACAAAATCGATCATTAGTTTTTGATAATCAGGGTCATCCATCAATTGTTTCATCAGTTTTTTATGGTAATCTTTTGTAGATTCTGCATAACTTTTGACAAATTGCGGATCCTTAAATAGCCTTCCCCACAGTTCTGATCCTTTGTCCGAGGTAAAAGCACTTTCAATCGATTTTTTGACGATATCGGATTCAATAACAAGTTCTTCTTTCATTTTTTCATCGGTAATGATTTCAGCAAGTGCTTTTTTCCCATCTTCTGTTTGTAATATATCGACGACCATTTTTTTAGTAGCGTCGTAATCGGCTTCTTTTTCCGTATTGTTTCCACAGCCACTCGTTAGGAATATAAAAAAACTAATCAATGATAGCATCATTATCCGAAACATACTTAGTCTCTCCTTCCACATGTATGTTTAATATGGTTAGGAAATTAAAAAAATATGCACTTCATGAGGAAAAATAATGATGTTCATGTTAAAATACGATTGGATTGTTAAAATGGCGTGTAAAATGCGCATCGCGACAGGAGGAAATCAGATTGAATAGTCGCAAGGTCGTACATTTATTTTTCAAAACATTAGGTTTAGGTGGCTTAGTGGGGCTTGTGACAAGTTTTTTTGTTAAAGCGAGCGATTATAAACAAGTTCTAAGCCCTTTTGATGGTATGGAATTATTAGGCCTCATCATCTTTTTTATAGGACTGGGCTTCGTATTTAGTGTCGTTAGCCAAACTGGTTTTTTTGCTTATTTATTTATTCATCGTTTTGGCTTAAGTTTGTTTCGAACATTTTGGCCAACGGTTCAAGTGTTAATCATTGCGTTTGTCGTTTTTGATTTAGTATATTTTCCATATAAAGGATCAGAAGGAGATATACATCTGTTCTGGTTTATCTTAATGTCTGCTGCTATTTTCGGTTATGGATGGATAATTGCAAAAATCAAAGCTAAAGAAACGCATCGACGTGCCTTTATTCCAGCTCTGTTTTTTATGGTTGTCATTACAGCTGTTGAATGGGTTCCAGGGTTGCGTGCGAGTGGGACAGATTATGCGTGGTTAATGATTACTACGTTATTGGCCTGTAACACGTATCAAATCCTCATTTTACATCGTTTGACAGGAAACAATTCAAGGAAAGGTGAAAAGAACGATACGGCTAAATCTAAAGCACGTGCGAAAAAGGTTTGATAAACCCCCCCGAAGTTACGAACGAGAAGTAGCTTCGGGGATTTATACGAAACGGGAGCGTTTTAGGTAACTATGTTTTAATCGATTAGCTTTGATTCAGCATGTGCTTGATTGATCAATTCGCTGACCGTTACGAAACGAAAACCTTTGTTCGTTAAACCTGGTAGAATTGTTTGTAAGGCGTCAGCAGTTTGTTTAGCCGAATCAGAAGCATGCAATAAGATGATATCGCCATTATCTGTTTCTTTCATCACTCGATCGACTATTTTTTCAGTGCTTGGATTTTTCCAGTCGTCTGGATTCACATTCCAATGAATGACTTGTAAGCCAAGGCTTTCAGCGAGTTCGATTACTTCTTCATCAAAATGTCCACTCGGCGTTCGCAATAACTTTAAATCATCGTAACCAAGCTTTTTAAATCGTTCTTGTGCATAGAGGATATCTTTTCGGACATCATCAATTTCTTGGTCTAAGTAACTTTTGTAGCGATATCCGAGCATACCTATTTCATGTTTACCTTCTGAAATCTTCTCCAATATATCGGGATGCCGTTCTGCCCATTCCCCACTGACAAAAAACGTTGCTTGTACGTGATGTTTTTGTAGTTGTTTTAAAATATCATGAACTTTCTCTTCGCCCCAACTAATATTAAACGTTAAGGAAATATCGGGCACATCTGCATTTCCTCGTGCTAACGCTACGGGTTCTTCTTCTGAAAAAACAGAAAAAACACCATCTTTTTTAAACCATATAAATGTAGCAGTTATAAAAGCGAATAAAATAATAATCGTCCACTGTCTCCATTTTGTAAGACGTAACACATAAAAATGTTGCATATTACAACCACTCCCTGTCCAAATTCATCTTTTAATCCAAGTTTATGAAAGGAAAGGTAATTTATGAACGAGCCGGTAATTTGTTGTGAAAAGTTTGTCCACGAAGAGGCGTAGGCATGAAATTCATTAGAGAGGATCATCATTCATATTGTGAAGGGCAACTCTACCCATAGGTAGCAAAGTAACTCTTTGTAACTATATTTTTTGATTGGTGATGGGATACAGAAATCGATCAAGTATGCAAACGTTGTTGATATGTAACTCGTGCTTCAGGCATATTTAACAAACAAATAGATGAGACATTCAATTAGGTAAGGAATGTTACGTCGGACATTAACAAGAAGACATAAAATATTTATGTAAACGGGATTTAGATGATCCACGCATCAATCCGACGAGTAAAGAATTGCTAAGTATCAATTTTATTATAAACTGTTTCGACGGATGGCTATGAAGGGGAATACAAGAAGTATGTACCTAAAGGAAACAAATATTGAAGTTCATCGCAGAGCAGTTACGAGATAAGCAGACATAATAGTTGAAATTTTATTTTATGAAAATAGGTGTTGCATTCACTTTTATTGTATGCTATAATGATTTTCGTTGTCATTTATGAAATGATTCAACAGAAAAAAGTATAAAAAAGCATAAAAAGAAACTAAACTTTTTTCAACAAAACTGTTGACAAGAGATGATAACCATGATAAGCTATATTTTGTCGTCAAAAAACGACATCGCTAATCGGATGTGAGAAAAACTACTATACTATTAAGTAATTACACTCACACGATGATTTGTTCTTTGAAAACTGAACAAAACAACGAGTATGCAAAAGGGAAAACACCTCCGTGTTTTCCGGCAATCAACTGAGATTTCGATTGGCTTGAAACGTCAATGGAGACATTTGGTTGATTGCAAATGAAACAAAGCTAAGA
>DASUXY010000024.1:0-106491 GCA_036377675.1 Bacillota bacterium | reverse complement strand
TCCTTTAATGTAAGGAATACCATTTGCTTTCGGCGCTTCAGCACGGCCAATAAAACCAGCTAAAGCAAGAATTGTTAAAACATACGGTGCGATTAACAAATACACTTGCGGAACATTTTCAAGAAAAGGTACTCCCGCACTAATCACACTTAAGCTTTGTGCGAAACCGAAAAATATAGCAGCACCCATAGCTCCTAGCGGATGCCACTTTCCAAAAATAACGGCGGCAAGTGACATAAAACCTTGTCCAACAATTGTCGAATGAGAAAAATCTAAAGCTATTGTTAACGCGAACACCGCTCCACCTAAACCACCTAATGCACCGGAAATAATTACTGCAATATAGCGCATTTTGTACACGTTTATTCCATTCGTATCGGCTGCCATTGGATGTTCGCCAACAGCACGAAGCCGTAATCCAAATGGGGTTTGATAAAGAATATACCAGGCGATAAACGCTAAAATAATGGCTACATACGAAGTGACGTACACACCTTGAAAAAAAATCGGCCCGAAGATCGGAATATCCGCCAAAATCGGAATATCTCGTGTATAAAATGGTTTCGTCACCATATCCGTCTGGCCTTTTCCAAACCATTGTTTCGTTAAAAATAAGCCAATTCCGAGTGCTAAAAAGTTAATCGCAACTCCGCTGACAACTTGATCGGCTCGAAACGAGACTGAAGCAACTGCATGAATAACCGAAAAGAGAGCACCGATCATCATTGCTATACCAATTGAAACCCATGGAGTCCAGTTCCCAAATATGTCAGCAAAAGCAAGGTTACATACGATCCCGACAAACGCTCCCATCACCATTAACCCTTCTAATCCAATGTTAACGACCCCTGATCGTTCACTAAACACGCCCCCTAAAGCTGTGAAGATTAAAGGGGCAGAGAAAAATAATGCTGGTGGAATAATGGATTGTAAAATATCAATCATTTATTTTTTCCTCCTTCTTTTAAACGGAGAATAACCCAGCGAATGATATAACTTGATGCAACGAAGAAAATAATTAATGCGATTATAATATCGACTAATTCTGTTGGTATACCGGCTTCCGTAGGCATATTTAAAGCACCGACCTTTAAGGCGCCAAATAAAAGCGCTGCAAAAACAACTCCAATCGCTGTATTCGCACCGAGTAAAGCAACAGCAATTCCATCAAATCCTAAATTCGTAAAACCTGATTGAACAGACATATGGCCAAATGTTCCTAACCCTTCCATCGCACCGCCCAAGCCAGCAAAACCCCCGGCGATGACCATCGCTAAAATAATGTTTCTTTTTACGCTCATTCCCGCATATTCGGAAGCATGTTTGTTAAATCCTACTGACTTGAGCTCATAACCAATCGTCGTTCGCTCAATTAAAAACCACATAAAAAGTGCAAAAATCAATGCGATTATAATTCCGTAATGGACACGTGAATAGCCAGTTATGCTTTGGAGCCATTCCGAACTGAGCGAGGCAGTCGGTGATATATTTTCTGTTTTATCTTGATTGTCGCTGAGCACATTCCGGACGAGTGCATTTGCACTATGAAGAGCGGTATAGTTAAGCATAATCGTCACGATGACTTCATGGACACCGAGTTGTGCTTTTAATAAGCCGGGTATAAATCCCCACAATGCACCAGCCGCCGCTGCAGCAAAAACGGCTAATGGTAAATGAATAATCATCGGTCCATCAAAAGACGTACCGATCCACACCGCGGCAAGCCAACCGACGATGACTTGACCTTCCGCACCAATATTAAATAAACCGGCTCGGAAGGCAAAAGCAACCGCAAGCCCCGTCAATATATACGGAGTGACTTGGCGAATCGTTTCGCCAAAAAAGTACATATCCCCGAAGGCCCCAAGCCACAATGCCTGATAACCTGCAATCGGATTGTATCCAAAGACGAGCATAATAACAGCACCAGCTAACAACCCGATGACAACAGAGATAAGAGGTACTAATAAATTAAGCATTCGATTGGAGCTCATCTGTCTCCACCTGCCTTTTCCTGACTACCTGCCATAAACAACCCTAATTCTTGTTCAGATGTCTCCTCTGGCTGTAAGTCAGCAACTATTTTCCCGTCAGAGATTACTGCAATTCGATCACTTACATGTAAGATTTCATCTAACTCATATGAAATAAGGAGGACGGCTTTTCCACGATCCCGTTCTTCAATGAGTTTTTGATGAATAAATTCAATGGCACCAACATCTAATCCGCGAGTCGGCTGAGCCGCAATTAATAAATCAGGCGACCGATCGACCTCTCTAGCAATGATAGCTTTTTGTTGGTTTCCACCCGATAAAGATCTTGCTTTTGTAAAAGCACTAGGAGTCCGAATATCATATTCTTGAATTAATTCAGCAGCCTTTTTATAAATTTCTTTATAATTTAAAATTTTATTTTCAGAATACGGTCGTCGGTAATACGTCTGTAATACGATATTTTCACCGACTGAAAAATCGAGTACAAGTCCGTGTTTATGTCGGTCTTGAGGAATATGTGCGAGTCCACTTTCTGTAACTTTTCGTGGAGACAAATGAGTAATTTCTTTATTGTTCAACAGAATCGTACCGGATTCAACCTTTCTTAATCCCGTAATTGCCTCAATTAATTCAGATTGCCCATTCCCGTCTATCCCGGCGATTCCTAAAATCTCACCCGCCCGAACAGATACGTCTAATCCTTTAACCATCTCAACTTTTCGTGAATCTTTTACATGTAAACCTTTAATGTTAAGAACAACTTCTTTTGATTGAGCAGGTGTCTTATCGACTTTAAAGTGTACTTTTCGTCCAACCATTAATGAAGCAAGCTCATGAGCTGTTGTATCTTTTATATTTACCGTACCGATTCCTTTCCCTTTACGAATGACGGTACAACGATCACAAATTTGCATGATTTCTTTTAACTTATGTGTAATTAAAATAATTGATTTACCTTCTTTAATAAGCGAGTTCATAATTTGCATCAATTCATCAATTTCCTGTGGTGTTAATACGGCTGTCGGTTCATCGAGGATGAGAACATCTGCACCGCGGTATAACGTTTTCAATATTTCGACTCGCTGTTGCATGCCGACGGATATATCTCTTACTTTTGCTTTTGGATCTACACGAAGACCATAGCGATCTGATAACTGTTGTACTTCTTCCTCGGCTTTTTTTAGGTCAATACTTCCCCTTTTTGTCGGTTCATGACCTAATATAATGTTTTGTGTAACTGTAAATGGGTCGATGAGCATAAAATGTTGATGTACCATCCCAATTCCGAGTTCATTGGCGATATTTGGATCGGTTATTTTAACTTCTTTGCCTTTTACGCGAATCTTTCCTTCCTCAGGTTGATACAAACCGAAAAGAACGTTCATTAATGTTGACTTTCCTGCACCATTTTCCCCTAATAAAGCATGGATTTCTCCTTGTTTAAGTTGCAATGTAATATTATCATTGGCAACAACACCAGGAAATTCTTTACGTATGTTCAACATTTCGATGGCATACTCCATTTATGTCACTCCTTTTTCAACAAATGGCGTGTTTACGCTTATTAAACGAACGCAGGTACAGCCATAATGGTCACAGCTTCTATCCTCGACAAAAAAGGCTGGAAATTCCCAGCCTTCTTTCATACATCGATGAATATTATAAAGAGTCTTCGAATTGTGTTAACTCATCATGCGTTTGTGGAACGTCTACATCACCATTGATGATTTTTTCCTTCCATTCTTCGATCGCTGAGATAATATCATCGGTCATCGCTTCCTCATTTGTAGTTGAAACGCCTACACCTTCATCAGCTACACCAAACTCTAGTATTTCTCCACCTGGAAAGTTTCCATCTAAACCTTCATTACTTATCTGTTGAACAGCGTTATCGACTCGTTTAATCATCGATGTTAAAGTAATATTATCGTCCCCAATTTGTCCTTCTTCATGTTGATCGCGGTCAACACCAATCACCCAAATTTCTCGATCAGGATCGTTATTTTTAATATCTTTTGCTTGCGCAAATATACCGTTCCCTGTACCACCTGATGCATGATAAATGATATCAACATCATCATTGTACATGTTTGTAGCGATAAGTTTTCCATCATCTGCTGCATCAAAAGCACCTGCATACTGAACTTGTACGTCGATATCTCGTTTTACTGATTTTGCACCTGCGATAAACCCAGCTTCAAATTTATTAATGAGATCAGAATCAATCCCACCTACAAAGCCAATTTTATCCGTTTTCGTCTTCATCGCTGCCGCAACGCCAACTAAAAAGGAACCTTCATGGTCAGCAAATGTAATACTTGCTACGTTTGGCTCATCTGCAACAGCGTCTACGATGGCAAAATCAGTATCTGGATGTTGTTCAGCTACTTCACGAATTGCATCCTCCAGCTTATAACCAATGCCTAAAATGAGGCTATAATCATTTTTCACGAGCCGTGTTAAGTTCGGCATATAATCCGCATCATCATTTGATTGCGCGTAGTCAAAACCTAATCCTTTTTCAAGGCCGTGCTCTTCTCCCCACGCTTGTAAACCTTCCCATGCCGATTGGTTAAATGATTTATCATCTACTCCACCGACATCCGTTACCATAGCGACTGAATAATCAGATTTTTCTTCGCCTTTAAAAGCATCTTTATCTTGATTGTCTTTTCGATCCGCATCACCACCGCCACAAGCTGTTAAAATCATTGTTAAACTTACGAATAGGAGCAATGAAATAAATAGCTTTCTTTTGTACATAGTTTGTTCCTCCTCTTTTAAAATTACATCTATATAATATGGGTTATGTATGTGTATGCTTGAAATTGTTCAACAATTACCTCCGACAATAAAATAGATTGTCTACATACGCTTTCTGAGTACATGGAAGCTAAATATGTCCGAACGAAAATAATTTACTGAATATAAGACAGGTTCGTCATCTTCTGTATAGTGCATTTGTTTTAATAAAAGCAATGCTTCATCTGGTTCAGATTTTAATATATTAAAAATGCGATCATGTTTATTGTAACTGATTGGCTCGATATGTGTTACCGCATACGTAATTCGTTGGCCCATATGATCTTCCATAAGTTTGAACAGTGAATCCTCTGTATGTGCAGCTTCCAACGGAATATACCCTTCAGGAACTTTATCAATACAAAAGACGACAGGTTCTTGGTCAGCTGTGCGAACACGCTCGATTTTTATGAGTGTATCAATCGCTAATGGGGCAAATAGATTACGTTCTTCACTCGTTAATGCAACCCGATCAATCGATAAAAACTGTGAATCTGGTGTTTTATTCGCTGCAATAATCATATCCGTTACACTCGTTAATTCCTCAATCCCCGATGTAAACAACGGCTTTCGATTAATAAAAGTTCCGACACCGTGACGTCTTTTAACAACGTTTTCTTCTTCTAATATGCGCAATGCTTCTCTTAACGTAGCTCGAGAAACGCCTAACTTCTTCGATAGTGCAAATTCAGATGGTAACTTTTCATTTTCTTTATACTTCCCAACTTCGATATCATGTTTAATTTGATCAATTACTTGTAAATATAGTTGACGTGAGTCGGTTTTTATTTTCATCGTTCGCCTCCCCTCTATCATTTTGGACATATGTATAAACGAGAGATCACATATCTGACAGATGACTCGCTGTGCCATCATCAATATATCATTTAATTGAGTATAAATAAACGACTAACTAGAAATTTACTAGAATCGACACAATAGTTTGACGAATGTGTGCACACATCATTGTCCATGAAAGAATCATTCGTTTTATATATAAATAGACAGTATGAATTGCAGAAAATCAGTCAATCCATACTGTCTTCGTCGTCTATCCGTTATTTATATGTTTCTATAAGCCTATTATTTACCTTATGTTATGTTTTCTTGATCCTTGATGTCCGCTACGAGCACCTTTCTCGGCTTACTTCCTTCATAAGGACCGACAATACCTCTCTCTTCCATCGCATCAATTAATCGGGCTGCCCGCGTATAACCAATTCTAAAACGACGTTGTAACATGGAAACACTAGCTTTTTGCATATCGATCACTAATCTTACAGCATCGTCATATAGTTCATCATCAACTTCATTGGCAATTTCGTCTACTTCCTCTGGAATCATTTCTTCTTGATATACAGCTTCCTGTTGGTCCATACAATGCTCAACCACTCGCTCAACTTCTTCGTCCGACAAAAACGCCCCTTGGACACGTATCGGTTTAGATAAGCCAACAGGTTGGAATAACATGTCTCCTCGTCCTAACAATTTTTCAGCTCCACCAGAGTCTAAAATCGTCCGAGAATCTGTTTGTGATGAAACACTAAAAGCAATCCGAGACGGAATATTTGCTTTTATGACACCTGTAATGACATCGACGGATGGACGTTGAGTAGCAATGATTAAATGAATACCAGCTGCCCGAGCCATTTGTGCTAACCTTGTAATCGCATCTTCAACATCACCAGACGCGACCATCATTAAGTCAGCTAATTCATCGACAATGACGACGATATACGGTAAGCTCGGTTGCTCTTTCTTAGGGGAAGATTGATTTTGGGTGCGAATATACTCGTTATACCCTTCAATATTACGTGTCCCACTTTCAGAAAATAGATCATATCTTCTTTCCATTTCCATAACTACCTTTTGTAAGGCACGGGAGGCCTTCTTCGGCTCAGTAACGACAGGAGCTAACAAATGTGGAATGCCGTTATATACATTTAATTCTACCTTTTTCGGATCAATCATCATCATCTTCACTTCATGTGGTTTCGCTCGCATAAGAATGGAAGTTATAATACCGTTTATACAAACACTCTTTCCGCTCCCTGTTGCTCCAGCGATTAATAAGTGGGGCATTTTACTTAACTCCGCAACAACAGCTCCGCCAGAAATATCCCTTCCTAAAGCGACCAATAATTTAGATGATTGGTGGCTGATTACACTATCTAAAACTTCCCGAAGAGAAACCATTGCTGTTTCTTTATTCGGCACTTCGATTCCGACTGCCGATTTACCAGGAATTGGCGCCTCAATTCGTATATCTTTTGCAGCTAGAGCTAGAGCAATATCGTCATGCAAATTAACGATTCGACTTACTTTAACACCAGCAGCAGGAGTTACTTCATACTTCGTTACGGCTGGGCCAATATGTACTTTCGTTACTTTAGCTTGAACGCCAAAACTATCAAACGTTCGCTCCAATTTCTGAGCAGTAGCCTGAACAGAGGATTTTTCCTGCTGTTGTGAATTGTGCTTCGGTTCATCTAATAAATCATACGAAGGAAGCTCATACTCTTCATTACCCGTTGCACTAACAATCGGGGCTGGATCTCGATGTTCCTTTCGTTCATTGGATTCATCCATGTTTAGTCGTTCATCTTGTGAATGATGATTGTCGATCGGATAAGATACATCTGTGAAATCTTGAATGAGAGGCGTATCATTCACTCCATCATTTTCTTCCATCATCTCCAGCGTTGGTACGTGAATCTCTTCTTCATTTTTTCTTTTTTCATCGATCATCTGCTGCCATTTCATCTTCCATTGACGAGCGATTTCCCGTATTTTATGTATGAATGTCGTGAAGAAATCACCTACTGAAAAATCCGTTAAAAAAATAAAACCGATAATCATAGAGAATACGGCAACAATCTTTGCACCAGCCGTTGAAAATAAATAATAACAAAACGCATACAAAACAGCTCCAACGATACCTCCGCCTGTTTGCATCGTCGTTCCTTGTCCATTGATATATGCAAAAAAGTGATGCCAAGTTGCCTGAATAATCGACACTTCATCAGCTGAAAGCAGTAAATGCTCAAATGTTTGAATGTGTGTAATTAACAAAACACCCGTTAACAAAATATATAAACCTACCATTTTACGGTGAAAAAAATCAGGATACCGTCTTTTCACCATTAAATATATTCCCGTCACTAATAAAAATAATGATGCGAGAAAATACCATATTCCGAAAAAGAACTTAAAAATATGTTCCAAACCACCTGGAACAGCCCCATCACTAATTAAAGTTGCCCCACTTCCAAAAATGGCTAGAAATATAAATAAAAGTCCTAGTAATTCTATTTTCATTTTTTGTCTTGATTTATGTTTACTTTTACGTTTACGTTTTTTCCTTTTTTTCGCCATCATCTCACCTCTTTTTGGCACTTATCTGTCTCGTCTATAAACAAACCCTTGCCTGTAGGATGGCAAGGGTTTATTTAAAAGAGTCACGTTTATTATACCATACATGTGAGATCTAGTTGGAAAATATTTCATTTTAAAATGGTTCCAGGTGTATAATTTTCATTTAAAAAGTCATTCGGATCTGTTGATAATAACTGTAACAATTGATAAGTTCCATCTGCCTGTTTTTCTACAAAACATGATTTCCCATCATATGTTACGCAGTGTCTATTGCTATAAATTTCACTAGATGTGGGAAAAATATCCGTTTCAGATAGAGGAGTGTACAGTATCATTGAATCACCTCTGATCCACTTTCTTTTTTCTGTTTGATCATTTTATTAATTGTATACATCGCATCTTCTATTCCACCGACTTCATCAATTAATCCATATTCGACGGCATCTTTACCAACAATATTTGTTCCAATATCTCTCGTTAAATTGCCTTTGGCAAACATTAAACGTTTAAATTCTTCTTCTGGTATGTCTGAATGCGTCACGACAAATTGAATGACGCGCTCTTGCATTTTATCCAAATATTCAAATGTTTGTGGCACACCGATGACAAGTCCTGTTAACCGGATCGGATGAATCGTCATCGTCGCCGTCGGAACGATATATGAATAGTCTGCAGCAACAGCAATCGGTACTCCGATGGAATGACCGCCTCCGAGTACAATCGAAACGGTCGGTTTTGAAATGGACGCAATCATTTCAGATAATGCCAATCCTGCTTCAACATCTCCACCGACTGTATTCAAAATTACGATAAGCCCTTCAATTTTTGGATTTTGCTCAATGGCAATGAGTTGGGGAATAATATGTTCATATTTACTCGTTTTATTTTGGGGGGGTAATTGAACATGTCCCTCAATTTGTCCAATGATGGATAACACATGTATGTTTGAATCAGGTGCTTGCGGGACATTCGTCTGCCCGAGTTGCTGAATTTTTTGTACTAAATTTGATTTATTTTGTTGATTTCCTTGGTCTTGTGGGTTTTGTGGATTTGGATTTGTTTTTATTTGATCTTGATCCATTGCATGAACACGCTCCTTTATGTAGTAGTATGTTCGAACAACGACAGATACATGCGGGAAAACAATGCAAAAATAAAAAGATACCGAAAACCGGTATCTTTTTATAAAATTCACTGCGAATTAGACAAGTTCTAATTGTTTCATCAAATGATGTAGATCAGTTGCTTCTTCTTCTGTTACATCTACTAGTGGTAAGCGAACACTACCGACATCGATTCCCTTCATGCGTAGAGCTGCTTTTACAGGGGCTGGTGAAGGAGCTTTGAACAATCCTTTCATCACAGGCAATAGTTGTCGATGAATCGCTGCTGCCTTTTTCACATCGCCTGCATTAAAAGCATCGACCATCGATTGCATGTCACTGCCAATGATGTGTGAGGCAACTGAAACGACCCCATCTCCTCCTAACGATAGAATCGGTAAAGCTGAACTGTCATCACCGCTATATACTGAAAAATCGTCATCTGTTTTCTCAATGATTTCAGACACTTGATCTAAATCTCCACTCGCCTCTTTAATCGATACGATATTATCTATTTTGCTTAATTCCACAACCGTTTCTGTAGTCATTTTTACAGCTGAGCGGCTTGGAATATTATAAAGCATAACTGGAAGGGATGTTTCATGCGCAATTGTAGAAAAATGTTCGTATAAACCTCCTTGGTTCGGCTTATTGTAATACGGATTCACGAGCATAATCCCATCAACACCGCATGCTTCAGCTTCTATTGTTAGCTCGACCGATGCTTTCGTATTGTAACTCCCTGTACCTGCGAGGACAGGTACACGCTTATTGACAAGTTCAACAACATGTTTAAACAAGCTAACCTTTTCCTCAATCGTCAATGTAGGTGATTCTCCCGTTGTACCTGAGACGACAATCCCATCGGTACCATTGGCGAGCAAATGTTCAATAAGAACCGTTGTTTGTTCCAAATTTACATTTCCTTGTGAATCAAAAGGAGTTACCATAGCTGTTAAGACTTTTCCAAAATTCATTATCGTTCACTTTCCTTTCAATTGTTAATGAGGAACCTTCTGCCATTACTCAATTCAAAAACATCATGTAAGGCATTAACAGCGGTCTTCAAATCTTTCTCCTGAACGAGGACCCAAATGGTCGTATGGCTGTCAGCAGACTGCAAAATTTGAACGCCCGCATTTGTTAAAGCTCCCACAATTCTAGATGCTACACCAGGGACTCCAGTCATTCCCGCTCCTACGGCAGAAACTTTTGCACATTTTTCAGTGACATCTGGTTGGAAACCGAGTGTTTCTAATATATGAACGGCTTTCTTTGTTAATGATTCAGGAACTGTATAGACGACTCCCGTTGGTGAAATATTAATAAAATCAACTGAAATACCTGCATCAGCCATTGCTTTGAACACTTCGGATTGCAATCGGTGTGTTTCTACTTTTGTTTGGACTCTAATTTGTGAAATGGAAGACATATGAGCAATTCCAGTAATTAAACGATCAGCAATATCCATCCCTCGATTCGGATCTCTTGATGTCGTTACTAATGTACCTTTATCCTTTGAGTATGTCGAGCGAACACGCATCGGTATTTTTGCCTGCATCGCTATTTCAACAGCCCGAGGATGAATAACTTTCGCTCCTTGATAAGCTAAATTACAAATTTCCGTGTACGTCACTACATCAAGTGGACGTGCACTTTCAACGACACGTGGGTCAGCTGTCATAATTCCATTAACATCTGTAAAAACTTCTACACATTCTGCCTGTACACTCGCACCTAAGGCAGCAGCTGTTGTATCACTGCCACCTCTGCCAATTGTTGTTATTTCATCGGTTTCTGTTTGCCCTTGAAATCCTGCGACGACGATGACATCGTTATCTTCAAACTCACGAAAAATCCGATCTGGATTAACTTCTTTTATTTTTGCTTGGTTGTAATCGGCATTCGTCAAAAATCCAGCTTGTGCACCTGTTAATGCGATTGAACGAATATGTTCTTTTTTAAGTTCATTCGATAATACAACAGCTGAAATGGTTTCTCCACAGGACATGAGAAGGTCAAGTTCTCTCCGTGAAGCTTGAGTTGCTGGAAATTCCACTAAATCCAATAATGAATCCGTAGCATATGGATCTGGTTTTCTACCTAATGCAGATACGACGGCGATGACTTTATAGTCATTCATTAAAGCATCTTTAATATGATCAATTACGTAGCTTCTATTTTTTTCTGAGCGAACAGAAGTTCCACCAAATTTTTGAACTAAAATCTGCATGGTTACACCTCTAACTGGTCATCTTGATTTTTTTATAGCCAATTATTTTTAACAAGTCTTTCAGCAATTTGCACTGTATTAAGGGCTGCCCCTTTCATTAAATTATCTGCAACAACCCACAGATGAAACCCATTTTTCACATCAAAATCCTTTCGTACTCGGCCGACAAAAATCGCATCTTGATCGACAGCACTTAACGGTGTTGGATATGTTTGCGTAGATGGATCATCTTCTAATATGACTCCTTCTGCCTTGTCCAATACATCCCATATATCTTTAACGGTAAGATTTTCTTGATCTACTTCAATATAGACACTTTCTGCATGTGACGTAAAAATAGGTAGACGCACACATGTTGCAGCAACTGATAAGTTTGGTGCATGCATAATTTTTTTCGTTTCATTAATCATCTTTAATTCCTCAAGCGTATATCCACTTTGATCGAACAGATCAATTTGTGGTAACGCATTAAAAGCAATTGGATAATGATTTTTATCACCTTTTACAGGTAATATTTCCGCTTGGACAGTTTCTTTTTTTAAATGGTTTTCTACTTGCTTTTCAAGTTCATCACACGCTTCCTTTCCTGCTCCTGATACAGACTGATAGGTGGAAACGATGACACGGGATAGTCCAAACGCTTCTTGAATTGGTTTTAAAGCACCGACCATTTGAATTGTTGAACAGTTGGGATTAGCGATAATACCTTGATGCTTTTGAATGTCTGATTCGTTCACTTCTGGAACGACTAGTGGAACGTTTTCATCCATTCGATATGCACTCGTATTATCGATGACGACTGCCCCTTTTTCAACTGCCTTTGGTACGAGTGATTTAGAAACAGAACCTCCAGCGGAGAAAAAAGCGATATCAATATTTGTAAAACTCTCAGGAGTTGCTTCTTCAACGGTGACTTCTTCATTTTTAAATGTTACTTTTTTCCCTGCTGACCGTTTAGATGATAATAGCTTAACCGTGTTAATCGGAAAGTTCCTTTCCTCCAAAATTTTCATAATTGTTTGACCAACTGCACCAGTTGCGCCTACTACAGCTACATTGTATATTGTTTGTTCAGCCATTGTTATAACTCCCTTTCCAAGTCTTTTTCAAATGGATTATCATAATTATAAGTCTACTAGTCTTCTATTTTAACACATTTATTGTGATGAGGGATAATGACAGGTTGAATTTGTTTAAATTGTAGGGCCGATTCGATCGTTTCTGGGATATATTTCATGTCAGCAACTAATGAATTCGGTTTTTTATACGGATGATCTTGGCCAAATGGAATGAAATAAATCAGTTTACTTGCCATTAAACGCATTAAGTTAACGCCATTTAAACCGAGAGCATCATTGGTTGATATACCAACGACGACTGGGTTTTGATTACGCATCGTCGCTTTTGCTGCCATCAATGGGGGAGAATCTGTTAAAGCATTCGCAAGTTTGCTCATTGAATTGCCAGTTAACGGAGCAATGACCATGACATCAAGTGGATGCTTCGGACCTAGAGGCTCTGCTTCTGGCATCGTAGAAATAACACGTTTCCCAGTAATCGATTCTATTTTTTCGATATGATCTTCCGCTTTTCCAAATTTTGTATCTGTATTTCGAACAGTATATGAAACAATCGGAATGACATCTGCTTTTAAATCAACTAATTTTTCTAACTGTGGATACACGTCTTCATACGTGCAATGAGACCCTGTTAACCCGAATCCAATTCGTTTTCCTTCTAAGCTCATAATTATGAATCCTTCCTTTCTTGTAAAATTTGTTGAATAACATCAGCTAAAATTTTACCTGCTGTTTTAGGAGCAACAATTCCAGGTAAACTTTGTGCTAAGATTGCTTTAATTCCCCGTTGCTTTGCATATTTAAAGTCTGTACCACCTGGATAAGAAGCGAGGTCAAAAATTAACGCATGTGACGGTAGTTGTTGAATCGAATCTTTTTGGATGACATTTGCTGGAATCGTATTAATTAAAATATCACATTCACTTGTATGTTTATGAAGATCGTGTAACGGAATAGCTCCTAATCCCATTTCTGTAATCCGAGCAAGTTCACGAATACGATTTGCTGCTACAGAAACGATTGCACCGAGCGCAGCAAATTTATTACTAACTGTATGACCGACCCTACCAAAACCAGTAACAATGACACGTGAAGAATGAATCGTATAATCGGTATGCTCCATCGCCATCATAATGGTTCCTTCAGCCGTCGGTATAGAATTGTATATTGCAACATCATCTCGATTTAATAACGAAATGAGTGTTGTATTTGTCTCGTTCGTCACCTTAGTTAAATAATCATTAGAAATTCCTGTAAAAACAATTGCTGAAGGATTTAATTGTTGAAACCATTCAGCTGTTAAATATATTTCTTGATCAGAAAAAGCAGTTTCCACTTTTCCCTGTAAATCGGTACCCGTAATCGGTAAGATTACGACATCTAAATGTTCAAGATTTAAGTCATTAAAATCTACTTGTTTTGATCCAGTGAATCCTTGTTCTAGCTTATCAAATCCTGTTAGCAAGATGTCTGAATCGCGTTTTGTTTGGAACTGACGTATGAGTTCCAAATAACGGGCATCTCCACCTATTACAGCTATTGATTGACTCATAATTGTCCATAACCTCCAAACTATCGTTACATAGTATGCAGCCGGATGTGATCGGTTACATCATTTAAAATATGCTCTGTATAGTTTATGTTTTTAGGAGTTGTTAGTGATTAAACATATGCGATTATGAACAATAAAAAACTAGTATGGACGATTCATACTAGTAAACTGAGATTATTCTTCAGCTTCAATCAATATCATATCTTTTCCGATTTTTTTAATGGAATCCCAATGTATTTTTATTTCTTCGCCTTCTTTTTTCAATCCAAACCACTTATAATTCGGAATGATGAATGATTTGATCTGACCAGTCTGTTGGTCAATTTCTAAATCGGTCTGGCCTAATATTCCTAATCGAGTTCCATGTTTAATATTAACAATTTCTTTACCACTCATCTCTTTATAGCGCATCTTTTACCTCCATTATAGTGATTAATATATATATATGCACATTAAAATAACCTATGTGATGAACATAGGTTATAGACTTAATTTTTTATTGTAAGTTATGTAACACTAACTACGCTTTGACGAGACTTCGTTTCGGAGCAATTAAGGCGACCGATGGAATGTGATTAAAAATCGTTTGAATGACATCTTGAATGGATGCATGACTAACATCATCGATTTCTTGAATCATTTCATCCAATGTGAGATGACGCTTTAACAGCAATTCGTTTCTGCCGTTGCGGCTCATTCGACTATTCGTACTTTCTAAATTAAGCATTAAGTTTCCTTTCAACTGCTCTTTACTGTTATGCAATTCTTTATCTGTTACTCCATTTTCTTTTAAATCATCAATCGTTTTTTGAATCGTTTCTTTTAGTATAGGTAATTGCTCATTTCCTGTGCCTGCGTAAATCGTTAAAAGGCCGTTATCCAAAAACGAAGAATGATAGGAAAAAACAGAGTAGGCTAAACCTTTCTTCTCTCTTACTTCTTGAAATAATCGTGAACTCATGCTCCCACCAAGGATATTATTCATAACCATTAGACTGTACATAGAGTCATCATCTATCGCTACTCCGTCAAATCCTAGACAAAGGTGAGCTTGCTCCGTATCTTTATTTTGTTTGATTTCCTCTGCTAAATAGACTGGTTTTTTAATGGAAAGCTGAGGTAAAAATGTTTCATATGTACCAAAATAATCTTCAATTTGCTTCATAAACGATTGATCAACATTTCCTGCCACAGAAATGACGACATTTTCTGGTGCGTAATATACCTTTTTAAACTGATGTAATGTCTCGGGCGTAAACGTATGTAAATGCTCTTCTGTTCCGAGAATTGGATAGCCTAATGGATGGTTTCCAAAGGCAGCTCGTGCGAGTAAATCATGCACTAAATCATCAGGTGTATCTTCATACATTTTTATTTCTTCAGCGATAACTTTTTTTTCACGTTCCATTTCTTCTGCATCAAACGTGGAGTTAAAGAACATATCTGCCATCATCTCTAAAGCAAACTGCTTATGCGTATCTAAAACTTTTGAAAAATAGCACGTATATTCTTTAGACGTAAAGGCATTGATATGACCCCCGATTGAATCAAAAGATTCAGCGATTTCTTGGGCCGTTCTCGTTTTTGTCCCTTTAAAAAACATATGCTCTAAAAAGTGCGAAATACCGTTATTTGTTTCTGTTTCATTTCTAGACCCTGCAAGCACCCAAATACCAATGGTGACTGAGCGGACTGATGGAATCTGTTCCATGACAATCCGGAGTCCGTTTTTACACGTATGCTTTTCTATCAACGAATGTCCTCCTAAACCTAAATTAACCTCTACACTTATCTTCCTTCACTTAATAATTGTTCAATCGTTCCTATTTTATATCCCTCAGCTTTAATATCTACGATGAGTTGATCGAGTCCTTTAGCTACAGACGGTGTCGGATGCATTAAAATAGTTGCACCTGGATGAATTTTTCCCATGACTCGATTAATCATAACAGAAACAGAAGGATTCTTCCAATCTATCGTATCCACTGTCCATAAGATCGTTTCCATTTTTAAATGGGTAGCAATTTGAACGACATCATCAGAAAAGCTACCGCTAGGTGGGGCGAACCATTGAGGTGTTTTCCCAATGATTCCCTTAATAATGTCATTCGTTTGCGATAATTGATCGGTAATCGCTTGATTCGATATTCTCGCCATATCCGGATGGTTATATGCATGGTTGCCGATAACGTGTCCTTGTTCATCAATCATTTTCACAAATTGTGAATGCCGTTTTGCCCACTTTCCCTCAATGAAGAAAGTCGCTTGTACGTGATGATCGTTCAATACTTCTAATATTTTTGGAAGATGTTCTTCGCCCCAGGACACATTGATCAATAGTGCAACCATCTCTTTGTCAGGATGTCCCCGATAAATCGGTGCCGGTGGTAATTTTCGTAACGTTATTTTGGGTGGAATTTCATCATAAACGAGCAAAGATTCATCAAAAATCCCTTTCTTTTTCATCTGCTCATACGATTCATCCACATCTACCTCAAGTCCATTTCTACCAGGCGTTTTTTTCCAAACCCGATCAATATATGCATCTTGTGCCGCTTCGTTGTATGTAACGCTCTTCTGTTTAATTTCTTGATATAAATCATCTTTAACTTTGGAAACATCTATCGTTGCAACGTCTGTTGTTAGTGGCGTAAACGGGTTATATTGAAAATGAACCGTTAAGCTGACGAGAATTAAAAATACGAGTAAATGAACCGCTTTTTGATAATGATGCATATCCCTTTCCCCCTTACCTGATATATACGTTAGAGGGGACAAGTTATGTGCATTTTAACAACTTGATAAAATATCGATAAAAGCAAAAAGAAACTGGAGTTCCAGCTTCTTGTCATTGTTACATTATTGTCTTGATTTTGATTGCTTTGCTTTTTGATCTCTTAAAACATCTTTACGGGAAAGATTAATTCGCCCTTGATTGTCAATTTCTTTCACTTTCACCATGATTTCATCTCCGATGGATACGACATCTTCTACTTTATTCGTTCGTTTTTCTTCTAACTCGGAAATGTGGACAAGTCCGTCTTTTCCTTTAAATAATTCGACGAAAGCACCGAATTTTTCAATCCGTTTAACAGTGCCGAGATAAATTTCTCCCACTTCTACTTCACGAACAATGTCTTCGATAATGCTTTTTGCTTTTTCATTCATTGCCGCATCACTTGATGAAATATACACACTACCGTCTTGTTCGATATCGATTTTGACTCCTGTTTCATCGATGATTTCATTGATTTGTTTTCCGCTTGGACCAATGACATCGCGAATTTTTTCAGGGTCGATCTCCATCGTTAAAATTTTCGGTGCATATGGAGAAAGTTCCTCGTTCGGTTTGTTAATTGTTTCGAGCATCGTATCAAGAATATGCATTCGTCCGATTTTTGCTTGTTGTAAAGCTTCCTCTAATATTTCTTTAGACAATCCTTCAATTTTAATATCCATTTGTAGTGCAGTAATTCCTTGTGGAGTACCAGCTACTTTAAAGTCCATATCACCTAAAGCGTCTTCCATCCCTTGAATATCTGATAAAATGGAATAATCTTCGCCCTCTTTGACGAGTCCCATGGCAATACCAGCTACGGGAGATTTAATAGGAATACCTGCATCCATCATTGCTAAAGTACTTGCACATATACTTGCTTGTGAGCTCGATCCATTCGACTCTAAAACTTCGGAAACTAACCGAATGGTGTACGGGAACTCATTTTCCGACGGAACGACAACTTCTAAGGCTCGTTCTCCTAACGCTCCGTGTCCAATTTCTCGACGACCGGGTCCTCTAATTGGGCCCGTTTCTCCTACACTAAAGTGGGGAAAGTTATAATGGTGCATAAATCGTTTCGACTCTTCCAAATCGAGTCCATCCAAGATTTGCACATCTCCAAGAGCTCCTAACGTACATACACTCAATGCTTGTGTTTGTCCACGTGTAAATAACCCCGATCCGTGTGTACGTGGAAGTAGATTAACTCTCGAAGATAGTGGGCGAATTTCATCAATTTTACGCCCATCCGGACGAATTTTTTCTTTCGTAATGAGACGACGTACTTCTTCTTTTACCATTCGGTCCAAAACAGCCTCTACTTGATTCGTAATTTCAGGATCTTCGTCGTCTTCATACTTCGCGACAATTTCTTCTTTCACTTCATTAATCGCTTCTTCTCGTGCATGTTTCTCTTTCACTTGGATCGCTTGAATAAGTTGATCTTTTGCTTCGCTTTCTACTTCTTCGGCCAATTGTTCATCGACTCGGAATAAATCAACGTCAGTCTTCTCGCAACCGACTGCTTCAATAATTTCTTGTTGGAATGCAACGAGCCGCTTTACTTCTTCATGACCAAACATAATGGCTTCTAGCATGACCTCTTCCGAAACTTCCTCAGCTCCAGCCTCGACCATGTTAATCGCATCGATTGTTCCAGCAACTGTTAATTCTAAGTCACTTTTTTCTTGTTGTTCAACGGTCGGATTAATAATGAACTCCCCGTCGACACGTCCAACTTGAACACCTGCAATTGGTTCGAGAAAAGGTATGTCAGAAATACATAAAGCAATCGATGAACCAATCATCGCAGCAATTTCCGATGAACAGTTTTGATCTACGCTCATCACCGTGCTAATAATTTGTACTTCATTACGGAAACCTTCAGGAAATAAAGGGCGAATCGGGCGGTCAATTAACCGTGAAGCTAAGATTGCTTTTTCACTCGGTCTTCCCTCTCGTTTAATGAAACCTCCAGGTATTTTTCCAACCGCATATAAACGCTCTTCATAGTTAACCGTTAATGGAAAAAACGGCAAGCTACTCGGTTCTTTGGAAGCAGTCGCTGTAGATAAGACCGATGTGTCACCGTAACGAATCATAGCTGCTCCATTTGCTTGTTTAGCCATTTCTCCAATTTCTACAATAAAATCTTCACCAGCTATTTGTGTGGAGAATACTTTTTTTTCTTCTGCCATTAATCGTACATGCTCCTTTCCAATAAACATTTACCTATCATTTTATAGCTAATCGATGACAATGTAAATTTAAAACGTAATCTGAACATCAAAGCTTACAAATAATCCACATCGTACAAAAAAAGCAGGATGACTCCTGCTTTTTTACAGTAGATTAACGACGTAAACCGAGTTTTTCTATTAGTTTGCGGTAACGTGTAACGTCTTTTTTACGCAAATAATTAAGCAGATTACGGCGTTTACCAACCATTTTTAAAAGACCACGACGTGAATGATGATCTTTCGTATGAACACGTAAGTGATCGTTTAACTTCGTAATTTCTTCAGAAAGTACAGCAATTTGTACCTCTGGAGAACCAGTATCATGTTCGTGTATTTTATATTCATTAATAATTTCAGCTTTACGCTCTTTTGCTATAGCCACCTGGCTCACCTCCTAAACCATATTCATAGCCCCAATCCCCTAGCAAACGTCGGAGTAACAATTTGCCAAGCGACGGTTTTACGTTGTTTATCGTACATCTTTTTCAAGAAAATTGCAAGTGAAAGATAATGAAATGAATATTAATTATGAATCATGTTGATCGTTCTTTAAAAAATAGGATCGGATTACTTGTTCATCTTTAGAGATTTGTTCAACAAGTTCAGATACAGTAGAAAATTTCACTTCATCTCGAATAAATGTATGCCATTCAATTGTTAATTCTTCCCCGTATAAATCATTATTATAATCTAAAATATTCACTTCTAGTGATCGGTCTTGCTCGCCTTTTGTAAAGGTCGGTTTCGTACCTAAATTAGCCATACCTTCATAGCATTCATTTCGATAGACTACTTTTACCGCATACACTCCCGATTTAGGGAGTAAAACATCATCTGTTATTTGTAAATTTGCTGTCGGATAACCGATGGATTGGCCACGTTGATCGCCTTTAATAACAACACCTGTCGCCGTCAGTGGCCGGCCTAACAATGTCTTCACCTTCTCCACGTCACCTGTGGCAAGTAGTTTTCTTATTTTAGTAGAGCTAATTTTTTCCTGATCAAGTTGAATTTCATTGATGATTGTATATGTAAACGCACCTTTAGCATGCTTCTCAATTACGTTCATATTTCCTTGCCCTTTATGACCATACGTAAAATCAAATCCTGCAACAACATGCTTTATATTTAATCCGATAATAAAGTGATCGATAAATTGTTGTGGTGTGAGACTCGCAAGCTCTTGATTAAACGTGATAACATATAGGCGATCAACATCTAATTGTTGCAAAATTTCTTGTTTTTTTCGCATCGGTGTAATGTACTTAACTTGAGCATGATCTTGATCAAGGACGACCGAAGGATGTGGATGAAAAGTAATTACAGCACTTTCCATCTGCTTTGATTTTGCTTGTTTAACTGCCGTTTTAATTACCTTTTGGTGTCCTTTATGAATCCCATCAAAAAAGCCAATTGCACATACAGTTTCCGGCAATTCTTCAGGCGATAATATATGGGGATAGGTAAGTTTAATCGTTCTCATCTTGTTCACCTTCACTTTTTACTCATTAAAAACACGTACCGGTTTGATCTCATGTGGTACTTTAGGATGAATTTGATAAATAGCTAATAATTGATTGTCGTACTTAACTGCAAAAGGATTTGTTTGTAATTGTCCGACTGGCTTTGGTAGCTTTTGACCGAATAACACTCTTTTTTTCGTCGATTCATCAACGAAAAGCGTATCTAAATGTTCGATTCCTCTTTCAATTGGCAATAACAATTCACTATGACGATTTTGTGTAAAAGCCTTTTCAACTGTTTGTAAATGGATCGTATCTTGTTGGCGGATCGGACCAGATTCGATACGAACTAGATCTGACATATGGGCTGGATAGCCAAGTCGCTTACCAATATCTACACACAATGTTCGAATATACGTCCCTTTTGAACAAACAACTTTCATCCGAATTGTTCTATCAGATTGTTCACTCGGTAAGTGTTCGATTTGATGAATTGTAATTTGGCGTTTCGGCCGCTCAACATGTAATCCTTGGCGAGCATACTCATACAATCGCTTTCCTTTCACTTTTACAGCAGAATACATCGGAGGAACTTGTGTAATTGTTCCCTGAAAAGATTGTAACACGTTTTCTATTTCTTGTTGAGAGGGAGGATTGTTAACTTCTTTTTCAGCAATTACCTTCCCTTGCTGATCTTCCGTTTCTGTCGCTATTCCTAACTTCATTTCTGTAATATATGTTTTATCTGTATCCATTAAGAAAGGAACGATTTTTGTAGCTTGTCCGATGCAAATAGGTAAAACACCTTCCACTTCTGGATCCAATGTACCTGCATGACCGACCTTTTTCGTTTTATACCATTTTCTTACTTTTATGACACAGTCGTGTGACGTCAATCCTTTAGGTTTCCACAAAGGTAAAATTCCGTTCATGGTGTAACCCTCCTTTAACGTAGGCGCTTTATTCCGCAAACTAAAAGTTTTCCACTAAAAATCTGACTCATCGATGCATCAATGAGTCAGATTCGTTAACCTTATTCATTTAGCTCACGTAAAATTGTTTCGATACGATTACCGTATTCAATCGCATCATCAAATTCAAAAATGATTTCCGGCGTTTTACGTAGGCGGATTCGCTTTCCAATCTCCGTACGGATGAAGCCTTTCGCCTTGGACAACCCTTTTAATGACTCCTGTTTCTCTTCCTCATCGCCTAGGACGGAAATAAACACCTTCGCTTGTTGTAAATCTCCGGTGACTTCGACATCCGTAACGGTGACAAAACCGATTCGTGGATCTTTTAATTTAAGTGAAATAATTTCCCCTAATTCTTTCTTCATTTGCTCGGCTACACGGTTCGCACGCAATTTTCCCATGTTAACAATCACCTCTTTTTTTGATTGGTTCAGCGTTCATAACATCGTTCATATAAAATCCGTCGTGAACTTGAAACCTATCTTTGCTCAACATGTGTAATCGTCCGTTCGAGTTCCGGGTAGGTATCGATGACACGGAGAACTTCTTGAATCACTTGTTCTCCATGTTTAACCGTATTTGCTATCGTAACTACTCCGATTTTTGTTCGTTGCCATAAATCTTGGTAATCTAATTCGGCAACTGCTACATTTAAGTCCTTGCGCAACCGCGCAATTAAACGTTTCATAAGAGAGCGTTTTTCTTTTAGGGAATGTCCTTCATAAATCATACATTCCACTTCTAAAAAGAAAATCATGTTCGATCAATTTCTTCCATAATGAAGGCTTCGATCATATCGCCTTCTTTAATATCATTGTAGTTTTTAATCGTAATTCCACATTCATAGTTTTGAGCGACTTCTTTGACGTCATCTTTAAATCGTTTTAACGAATCGATTTCTCCTTCATATTCAACGACCCCGTCACGAATCAGCCGTATGCCTGCATTTCGTGTAATTTTACCATCTGTTACATAACAACCTGCGATGGTACCAATTTTTGATACTTTAAAGAGTTCACGAACTTCTGCTTGGCCGATTACTTTTTCCTTATATTCAGGATCCAGCAATCCTTTCATTGCAGCCTCAACTTCTTCAAGGGCTTGATAAATAACACGATGTAAACGAATATCGACTTTTTCAGATTCAGCAGCTTTTGTAGCATTCGCATCAGGTCGAACATTAAAACCGATAACAATTGCATTGGAAGCAGATGCTAAGATGATGTCTGATTCTTTAATTGCACCGACACCTGCGTGAATAATTTTTATTTTGACACCTTCGACTTCGATTTTTTCTAACGCAGATGCTAATGCTTCCGCTGAACCTTGTACGTCTGCTTTTATAATTAGATTAATTTCTTTCATATCGCCTTCTTTAATTTGCTCAAACAAATCATCGAGACTTACTTTCGATTGTTCACTTCGTTCTTCGAGAATTTGCTTTTGCTGACGGGCTTCGCCAATTTGGCGTGCTTTTTTCTCATCAGTAAATACTAAAAATTGGTCTCCCGCTTGAGGTACATCATTTAATCCTGTAACTTCAACCGGTGTCGATGGCTCTGCTTTTTTAACGCGGATTCCTACATCATTTACCATCGCACGAATCCGTCCATACGTATTTCCTACTACGAGTGCATCTCCTATTTGCAACGTTCCATTTTGGACTAACATCGTTGCAACCGATCCTCTACCTTTATCAAGTTGGGCATCGATGACAGTTCCGAATGCTTTATTATTCGGATTCGCTTTTAATTCAGATATTTCAGCAACGAGAAGAATCATCTCTAATAAGTCATCGATTCCTTCCTTTCGGATGGCAGACAATTTAACAAAAATTGTATCGCCACCCCAATCTTCAGCGATTAACCCATGTTCCGTTAATTCCTGCATCACTCGCTCAGGATTTGCAGTTTCTTTGTCCATTTTATTTACAGCAACGATAATCGGTACGTCAGCAGCTTTCGCATGACTGATCGCTTCTACTGTTTGTGGCATCACTCCGTCATCGGCTGCTACAACTAAAACAGCTATATCCGTCACTTTGGCACCACGTGAGCGCATACTCGTAAAAGCAGCGTGTCCTGGCGTATCTAAAAAAGTTATTTTTTTACCATTTTTCTCCACTTGGTAAGCACCGATATGTTGCGTAATTCCTCCTGCTTCTCCTTCCGTTACTTCTGTTTCACGAATGGAGTCCAACAAAGTCGTTTTCCCGTGGTCAACGTGTCCCATAATCGTAACGACAGGTGCACGCTCAACAAGATCTTTTTCGTCATCTTCTTCAATGTATTTATTTAAGTCCGTATCTTCTAAAATAATTTCCTTTTTTGCTTCGACGTCATACTCAGAACATATTAATTCAATGGCATCGTCGTCAAGATCTTGGTTTTTCGTCGCCATTACGCCAAGAAACATTAAATTCTTAATAATTTCTGACGTATCTTTATGCAGTTTATTTGCTAATTCTTCTACGGTTAATGTTCCACTGTACGTAATAACTTTAGGTGGTTCCTCTTGAACGGGCTGTTTTTGTTGTGAAGAACTTTTTTTGCTTTTGTTCATTTTCTTCTGTTTACCTTTTTTCCCTTGCTTTCTATCTTTATACTTTCTCCCATTTTTCTGTTTGTTTTTCGCTTGTTGTTTTTGATCTCTCTTTCCATGGCTATCATTAGCTGTCTCTGACGTTTGATCTATTTTCTGATCGAGTTTTTCTCGAATATCAGCTGTAATCGTCGACATATGATTCGTCACATTTACATTCATTTCTTGAAGATGTTTAATTACATCTCTACTAGCCATATTTTTTTGTTTTGCATATTCATATACACGCATTTTACTCATACGTTCACCCCCGAAATTAATTACACGAGTAGCGATTGAATCTTTGTTGCAAATCCTTTATCTAAAATTGCAATAGCTACTCTACCTGTTTTTCCGATCGCTTGTGACAACGTTTCTCGATCGTCAACAGTCCGATATTGTACCTCATATGTTTTACATTTAGCAGTAAGTTTCTTTTTCGTTTGCATCCCAATATCGTTCGCTAATAAAACGAGATAAGCACGCTTCCTTTTAATATCATTTACAATATTTTCCTCGCCTAAAGAACACTTTCCTGCTCGGAATGCCAATCCAACCATATTTAAATAATTATTTTTCATTATGACCTTGAGCTACTAATTGTTTAAGTTCTTCATAAATGCTAGGATCGATATCGGCTTGTAAATGATTGTTTAAAACCCTGGAAGCTTCTGCCTGTTCAATAACTGCAAGATCCATCGTTAAATAGGCTCCACGACCATTTTTCTTCCCAGTCGGGTCAACAAATACTTCTCCTTCTTTATTACGGACGATGCGGATCATATCTTGTTTCGGTTTCATTTCTTGTGTTACAACACATTTACGGTGAGGAACCTTTCTTTGCTTGCTCATACAATCCCCCTCCTCTTACTCGAATAAATCCTCATCTACTTCTTCTGTCTCTAATTCAAATGTTTCACTTGTTCCTTCATCTGATAAAAGACCGAGTTCTTTTGCTTCTGTTTCGCTTTTAATATCGATTTTCCATCCTGTTAACTTAGCAGCTAATCTGGCGTTTTGACCACGTTTACCGATAGCTAGTGAAAGTTGATAATCAGGCACGATCACTGTCGTTTCTTTTTCCTCTTCGTTGACGAAGACATCGATTACTTTCGAAGGGCTCAGTGCATTAGACACGTAAACGACAGGGTCATCAGACCATTCAACGATGTCAATTTTTTCCCCTTTTAGTTCATCAACGATTGCTTGAACTCGATGCCCCCTTTGGCCGACACAGGAGCCGACGGGATCTACATCAGGATCTGTCGCATAGACAGAAATTTTTGAACGATCGCCTGCTTCTCTAGCGACAGACTTAATCTCTACTGTTCCATCGAAGATCTCTGGAACTTCCATCTCAAATAATCGCTTTAACAAACCTGGATGTGAGCGGGAAATGAAAATTTGTGGTCCTTTACTCGTATTTTCTACCTTCGTAACAAATACTTTAATCCGATCATGTACACGATATTCTTCATTAGGCATTTGCTCTGCTTTAGCGAGTTTTCCCTCAATCTTACCTAAGTTCACGTATACGAACCGAGAATCCGTTCGTTGAATAATACCGGTCATGACATCTTCTTCTCGATCAATAAATTCTTCGTAAATAACACTTCGTTCGGCTTCACGAACTCGCTGGGTTACAACTTGTTTTGCCGCTTGAGCTGCGATGCGCCCAAAATTTTCCGGCGTTACTTCAACTTCAATAATATCTTCTAATTCATAATTCGGATCGATCTCTTTCGCTTCATCTAATGATATTTCCTGGTGGCGATCATTGACTTCTTCAACGACAGTCTTCCTAGAAAATAACCGCATCGTATGCGTACTTTCATCTAAATCAACACGAACGTTCGTTGCTGATTTAAAATTTTTCTTATAGGCTGAAATGAGTGCCGCTTCAAGCGCCTCCAATAAAGTTTCTTTATCGATCCCTTTTTCTTTCCCTAAATGATCAATTGCCTCAAACAACTGACTATTCACGTCTTTGTTCCTCCTTCATAATGAAACCGCAAGCCTTGCTTTGGCAATTTTATCGAACGGTATGTTCACTTCTTTTGTACGTGTTTTCACTTTGTACTCAATCGTTACGTGATTGTCATTAAACGCCGTTAAAATTCCCTCATATTCCTTTTCCCCCTCGAACGGTGCGTACAGACTTACATAAATATTTTTATTGACATTGTTTTTAAAGTCCTGTTTTGTTTTTAAAGGACGCTCTACACCAGGGGAAGAAACTTCTAAAAAATACTCTTGGCCAATCGGATCCTTTAGATCAAGTTGTGTACTTAACTCTTCAGACACTTCACTGCATTCCGTGAGATTAACTCCACCTTCTTTGTCAATATACACACGAAGAAACCAATTTGGACCTTCCTTAACGTATTCAATATCGACCAACTGTAAACCTTTTTCCTGTAAAATTGGTTGCACCAATTGCTCAGTAATCTGAATGATTGTCGAACTCATCGGTCACCCTCCTAACTTCGAACGTAATTATGCTTATTATGAACCAATTTCATTTTTTCATTTGAAGCCTTCAATACAAAACCCTTGCCAGTTAAGAGTGGGCAAGGGAGCTAGTAACTCATTGGATGAGTCGTTAGTTACGCAGAAAGAGTGGGAACAACCCCACTCTTTCCTGTTAAATGTATCCGTTACTCTAATAAAAATATACCATAAGAAAAATAAACGTGCAAGATTGACCTTGAGGTATCTGTTTATTTCATAATTAAAACAGAGAGAGTTGGTTCTTTTCCGGCATCCCTTTTAGCGCACCGAAGCGTTCCAAATGTTCAAGAACAGTTTTGGAGATTTTACTTCGTTCGCGTAAATCTTCCTTCGATAAAAACTCACCCTCTTCGCGAGCCTTAACGATGTTAAGAGCCGCATTCGTTCCGATACCATCTACTGCATGAAATGGTGGGATTAACTCATCACCGTCCACAATAAATTGTGTAGCACTCGACTCGTATAGATCTACTTGGCCGAAAGAAAAGCCGCGCTCACACATTTCGAGTGAAACTTCCAAAACGGTTAACAAGTTCTTTTCTTTAGGTGAGGCATCATTTCCTTTAGCGACTATTTCTTCAACTCTTGCCCGAATGGCGTCCGATCCACGGATCATTGTGTCCAGTTCAAAATCTTGAGCTCGAACTGTAAAATAGGCTGCATAAAACAAGATGGGATAATGGACTTTGAAATAAGCAATTCGGACAGCCATTAGCACGTAAGCGGCAGCGTGTGCTTTAGGGAACATGTACTTAATCTTTTTACATGATTCGATATACCAGTCAGGAACGTCATGCTTTTTCATTTCCTCAATCCATTCATCTTTCAAGCCTCTACCTTTACGGACGAATTCCATAATCTTGAAGGCTAGCGAAGCTTCTAACCCTTTGTGCATTAAATAAACCATAATATCGTCCCGACAACCGATAACATCAGGTAACTCACAAATACCATCATTAATTAAATCTTGAGCATTCCCTAACCAAACGTCTGTTCCGTGTGATAGACCGGAAATAATGACGAGCTCAGCAAATGTAGACGGTTCTGTATCTTCAAGCATTTGGCGAACAAATCGTGTTCCAAACTCTGGAACACCAAGTGTCCCTGTTTTACAATTAATTTGCTCTGGGGTTACCCCGATCGTTTCTGTACTAGAAAATATTTTCATAACATCCGGGTCATCGACTGGAATGTTTTTTGGGTTAATCCCACTTAAATCCTGAAGCATTTTAATAACAGTCGGATCATCATGCCCTAAAATGTCTAGCTTTAATAAGTTATCCTCAATAGAATGGAAGTCAAAGTGAGTCGTTTTCCATTCGCTTTTCCGATCATCCGCTGGATATTGGATCGGTGTAAAATCAAAGATTTCTTTATCTTCAGGAACGACTATTATTCCGCCGGGATGCTGTCCAGTAGTTCGTTTCACACCAGTACAACCTTGAACGAGACGATCAATTTCCGCTTGTTTATAAATGAGCTGTTTGTCCGTTGCATAGCCTTTTACGTATCCATAGGCCGTTTTATTTGCAATCGTACCAATCGTACCGGCACGATATACGAAATCTTCTCCAAACAGTTGCTTCGTATAATGGTGCGCTTTCGGCTGGTAGTCCCCGGAAAAGTTTAAATCAATGTCAGGAACCTTATCTCCTTTAAAGCCGAGAAACGTTTCAAACGGAATGTCTTGACCGTCTTTCGTTAACGATGTATCGCATCGTGGACACTGTTTATTAGGTAAATCAAAGCCACTTCCGACTGAACCGTCCGTAATAAACTCATGATAATGACATTGTAAACAAACGTAATGCGGTGGTAAAGGATTCACCTCTGTTATTTCTGCCATTGTTGCAGCAAGTGAGGACCCGACTGATCCTCGTGAACCAACGAGATACCCGTCGTCTAGTGATTTTTTTACGAGTTTATGAGAAATTAAATAAATCACCGCAAAACCATGTCCAATAATACTAGACAATTCTTTTTCTAAACGTTTTTCAACGATTTCCGGAAGGGGATCTCCATAAATTTGTTTCGCTCGACTGTAACAAAGATTTTTCATCTCTTCGTCAGCACCATCAATGACTGGAGTATATAGACCATCTTTTATCGGTGATACATCACCAATGCTGTTAGCAATTTTTTGCGTATTCGTCACTACGATCTGCTTTGCCGTTTCTTCGCCTAAAAATGAAAAACAGTCGAGCATTTCATCAGTCGTCCGAAACGGTGTATCGGGGAGTGTTTGCCGATTTAAAGGATTGCCTGCTTGCGAAGCGATTAATATTTTTCGATATAATTTTTCATGATCATCAATGTAATGCGCATTTCCCGTTGCTACGACAGGCTTGTTCATACGCTTTCCTAAGTTAACGAGTTTTGTAATAATATCTAATATTTGTGCCTCATTTTGAACGAATTCGCGATCAAGTAAATGAATATAGTTTGTCGGTGGTTGAACTTCAATATAGTCATAAAATTCAGCTACTCGTTCTGCTTCTTCATCCGACTTTTGCATCATCGTTTCAAAAACTTCTCCTTGATCGCAAGCAGAACCGACTAAAATACCTGAGCGCAATTGTTGTAACAAGGAACGTGGAATACGTGGTACGCGATAAAAGTAATCGATATGAGCAGAGGACACGAGCTTGTATAAGTTTTTGAGTCCTTCCTCATTTTGGGCAAGCAAAATACAATGAAAAGGTCGCGAACGTTTATAAGCATCACCTTTACCTATATGATCATTTAATTGCAAATGGTTCGTAATGTTTCTTTCCGTTAACTTTTGAACAAAATTCCAAAACAAATATCCTGTCGCTTCTGCATCATAAATAGCTCGATGGTGATTCGTCAATTCGATATCTAAATGTTTACATAACGTATTTAGACGATGATTGCGTAATCCAGGAAATAAAAATCTAGCTAACTCCAACGTGTCGATGACGGGTTGCATAACTTCTTCATAGTCTATTCTTTTATATCCTTGATTTAAAAAACCGATGTCAAAATTTGCATTGTGAGCAACTAAAACGGTATCTTTCGTCCATTCATAAAACTTTTTAAGCACGTCTCCGATTTCTGGTGCATCTTCAACCATCTCATCCGTAATACCCGTTAACTGTACAATCGTATCTGATAGAGGTCGATGTGGATTGGCAAACGATTCGAAACGATCGATAATTTCTCCTTGATGAATTTTAACGCCTGCAAGTTCAATAATTGTATCGTATACAGCGGATAAACCCGTCGTTTCTACGTCAAAAACAACAAAGGTTCCCGTTGCAAAATCTACATCTTGTTCATTATAAGCAATCGGTACACCATCATCTACTAAATTAGCTTCTACACCATAAATAACCTTTACATCATGTTCCTTACTTGCAAAATGAGCCTCAGGGAACCCTTGAACAACCGCATGATCCGTAATCGCTATTGCTTCGTGTCCCCACTGAGCAGCTTGTTGAATTAATCGTTCAGGAGAGACGACAGCGTCTAATTGACTCATCGTCGTGTGCGCATGTAGCTCAACTCTTTTCCCTTCAGGAGGAGCTTCATCTGTACGACATTCAACCTTCACCTCATGAATATCGTTTGCCATCATCGTCAATTCGTTCGTATACATATCTGTTTGAATGCGGCCTCTCGCTTTTATCCACATCCCTTTTGTCAACTGTTCAAATGCTTCTGCATCTTCATCATTTCTGGAAAACATTTTAATTTCTAATGAATCCGTATAATCGGTCGCTTTAGCAATTAATAAGCTTCTTCCTGAACGAAGTTCGCGGATATCAACAGCAAAAACATACCCTTGAACCGTTACTCGACGTTCTTCATCCTGAATTTCTTCCATTTGGATCGGTTCATCTTGGATTGGATAGCCGAGCAAGAAAGGCTTATTTTGTTCTTTATTCATTCGATCTAAATCACGCTTTTCTTTGTCCTGAACAGTTTTTAAAGCGATTTCTTTATCTTCTATAGCCTTTTGTTCTCTAAATTTAAGAAGATCTTTTTTCTCTGTCTTCACTTCGACATCAATTGTGAAGGAAGAGAGACCAACTTTTTTACAATATCTTTGAAAATGACCTTCTAACCTTTTCTTTAAAGCAGTTGCCTCTGCATCATTTCTTGCTACAATCATCAGCTTCTGATGCTTCACTTCTGGGGTTTGATTATAAACCAAATCTTTATAAGCTGGAGAAATATGATCTAATGTATGTAAGAAGTCGTGCCAATAAGCATGAACCGTATTGTCTGGACATTGATTGTCATCCGTATCAATGGTTAAATCCGTCTGGGCAATATGTCGGAAAGCTTCATGAAGCTTAGCTCGTAATAATTCGTAAATCTCAAATGGCAACACCTTTTGTAAATGGATATGAAAATGCCAAAGTTTTTTATTTTTATATACATCTAAACGCTTAAAGCGAGCATCTTTAAAGTAAGATTCACCATATTCTCGGGGCATATGTAGCTGTTTTAATAATATATTCATTTGATCGTGCTTCGATAATTCCATTACATATCCCTCCTCAAACGTACAAATGAGCTACAATCATTGAAACCCTTGTCGAACAAATACGAGACAAGGGTTTTCATCGTTTAGCTTTTATTTTAACATGTTCGTAATCATTTGCGTTGATTTTCTACTATTTGTAAATGATTGTCAATCTGTATCTCAAGAATCGTTGTCGTTTATAAAAATAAACGTTGAATGTCATTCCACGTAACGACAATCATCAATAACATAAGTAATAGAAACCCGATAACGTGGACGAGTCCTTCTTTTTGCGGATCAATCGGTTGACCGCGAACAGCTTCAATTCCGACAAATAATAATCGTCCACCATCTAGAGCTGGTAATGGTAATAAGTTAACAATTCCGAGGTTGACGCTTAAAATGGCCGTCCACATGAGAAAATTCATAAATCCGGTTTGGACAACTTGATCCGTTAAATCATAAATTCCTACAGGACCTGCTAACATATCGAGTGAATATTGACCACTGATCAGCATTCCGAGGCTTTTAAAGATTAAGGTGGACACTTCATATGTGTACGTAAATCCAAACTGAACGGATTTCATAAGGGATTTTTCATACAGTGCGCTAATCCCGATTTGGCCAATCGTCATATCTTCTTCTATTTCCACCTTTTTAGGGACAACTTCCAACTGCTCGGTCATCCCATCTCGTTCAACAGTCATCGTCAATTCATCACCCGGGTGTTCGCGAACAATTGTTGTAAATTCTTCCCATGAATGAATCGATTTCCCATCGATTAGAACGATTTTGTCACCTGATTGAAAACCAGCTTCTTCTGCCGGACTTTCAGGCATAATTTCCCCAACAAATGCCTCTTTAGAAGGAACACCTTGGATAACTCCTAAAATAAAGAAAATAAAAATCGCTAACAAAAAATTCATCATCGGTCCAGCAAACAATTGCATCGCACGTTGTCCAACACTTTTCGATGCAAATTGTCTATCATACGGAGCGATTTGTGTTTCCGTTTCATCCATTACAAAAAGTGCTTTTCGATCGACATCAAAACAAAGCTTTTCTCCTTCGTCATCTCCTGGTTCATAACCTTCAATTTTTAAACGGTGATCCAAGTCACAAAACGAAACTTCAATTACTCGAGCATTGGGATGTTTTGACTTATTGTTAACGATTATTTTATCCACTTTACCTTCATCATTGAACTCGAGTCCAATATGGTGCCCTGGTCGGATGTCGACAATTTCTGGATCATCTCCAGCGACCCGAACATACCCGCCAATAGGAAGTAGGCGAATCGTATATAACGTTTCATTTTTCATAAACACAAATATTTTAGGACCAAAGCCGATTGCAAATTCACGCGCGAGCATCCCCGCACGCTTCGCAAAGATTAAATGTCCTAACTCATGGACAAACACGAGCAAACCAAACATGAAAATAAAAGCAATAATTGTATTCAAAAAAGAGCACCATCCTTTACGAGAAAAGATTCACGTATCGTTATTGGACTGAACAAAACAACTTTTTTTTAATATACGTTCATTTTAACTCTTTTACTTACATTTGTACAAGAAATCATTTTTAAAAAAATTGAATCAAATGTAATAAAGGAAAGACGAATAGCATACTATCCATTCGGTCAAGGATTCCACCATGTCCTGGCAAAAGTTTACCTGAATCTTTTACTCTGTAATGTCGTTTATAAGCCGATGCTACTAAATCACCAATTTGTCCAAAAATAGATGCCATCACAATTACAATGACGACGATTAAAAACGAATGAGACATCGGAAAGATGAAGTGATAAATTGAACCAACGACTAACGCGAGAAAAATTCCACCTAGTGCGCCACCAATCGTCTTATTCGGACTGATCTGTGGCCATAACTTTCTTTTTCCTAGTGAACGGCCAAAAAAATATGCACCCGTATCCGTCGACCAAATGATGAGCAATCCAAAAAATACATGTGGTAGTCCTAATTCTGAAAACAGGCGTGTTTCTTGAAAATAATAAAAGCCGATACTTATATAAAGAGCTGCTATCATCATAAACCCTACGTCATCAAACGTAAACTTATTTTTTACTAAAACTGTATAAATAAGTGAAATAAACACAAATATAGCGAGCACTTCTAATTTCGTAATCGTTAAAGAAATGTTTACTGAAGAAGGGATTAACATAATCCAGACGAGAACGGTTGCTACAATTGAAGGAAGTGAAAAAAAAGCTATCTTTCGCATCCGCATTAATTCCATTATACCTATCGTAGCCATCGCATATACTAAAAGAATGAAAGGCCAGTCCCCAAGTAAGACAATCGGTACAAAGATAAGTAGTGCTACAATAGCTGTGATAATCCGTTGCTTCATAATTTACTCACCACCTTCAATCCCTCCATAACGTCTTTTTCGTTGTTGATAGTCGAGCAGTGCTTGTCGAAATGTCTCTTTTGTAAAATCTGGCCATAAAACATCTGTGAACCAAAACTCTGAATAGGCTAACTGCCATAATAAGAAGTTACTTAAACGTTTTTCCCCACTTGTTCGGATTAATAAATCAGGATCCGGCAAGTCTTCTGTGTATAAATATCGTGAAAAAACAGTTTCATCTAAAGTTTCTATAGAAAGCTTATAACGATCGATGTCTGACACTACCTTTTTAATCGCATGGATAATATCCGATCGCCCACCATAATTCATAGCAAAGTTTACTAAAAGACCATCATTTTTGCTCGTTTTTTCTTTTGCATATAAGATAGCTTCCTTCGTTACTTCGGGTAAACCATCAAAATGACCAATCGTTTCAATCCGTACATTATTTTTAATTAAATCAGGTAAATAAAAATGTAAAAACTCTTTCGGAAGGCGCATAAGATATTTCACTTCAGATTTAGGACGTTTCCAATTTTCTGTTGAAAAAGCGAACAATGTAAGTATATTAACATTGAAATCTACTGCTGCTTGAACAGTGTTTGAAACGGCTTTAATACCTTCTTTATGGCCAGCTACTCGTGGTAGCCCACGTTTTTTCGCCCACCTTCCATTACCATCCATAATAATGGCTACGTGATGTGGTATGTTGTATAGTTCATCCGAATGGAGTGGCATGGATGATTTTGGTTCATTATTTTTAAAAAAAGGAAGTTTAAATGGCATAATTTGTCCCCCAACTACTAATTAACACAACTAAATTTTATAAAACTTTTCCATATGTATATTTATAAACAAACCATTTTATATCATGAAGACACAATAATTATTATAACTGTTTATTAACCAAAAAACAAAAGGCCCCTTCCTAAACATGAGGGCCTTTGACACATCTATTTGTCACAAATGGTGGAACCGAAGAATTAAACCTCCATAATTTCCTCTTCTTTCTTTTGAGCAAGCTCATCGACTTCATTTATAAATTTATCTGTTTCTTTTTGAACGTCATCTTGATAAGCACGTAATTCGTCTTCAGTTATGTCGCCATTTTTCTCTGCTTTTTTCAGTTGATCATTACCATCACGTCGGACGTTTCTTATTTGGACGCGCGCTTCCTCGGCATATTTCCCAACTACTTTTACTAACTCTTTACGCCTTTCTTCTGTAAGGGCTGGAATGCTAATACGTACAACATTTCCATCATTCGATGGGAAAAAACCTAAATCAGCCTTTTGAATAGCCCGTTCAATGTCTCCTAGTGCAGATTTATCATAAGGAGTAATGACGAGCAGTCGGGCTTCTGGTGCGGAAACTGATGCCAATTGATTAAGTGGTGTAGGTGCGCCGTAATATTCAACAAAGACGTTATCCAAAATATTTGGATTTGCTCTTCCGGCTCTTACGGTTGCCAAATTTTTGGAGTAAGCTTGAATCGCTTCGGACATTTCATCGCGTAATTCGTTCATAATTGACTGTACCATGTTACTTCCCCCTTATCGTTGTTCCGATCGTTTCACCTAAAACGACTTTTTTAATATTACCTTCATCTGTAATAGAAAATACAATTAATGGTATATCATTGTCCATACATAATGATGATGCAGTCGAGTCCATGACACCGAGACCTTCATTTAACATGTCCATATATGATAGGTTATCATATTTTTTGGCATCCTTATTTACTTTAGGGTCATCTGAGTAAACCCCATCAACATTGTTTTTTGCCATTAATATGACATCAGCTTCAATTTCTGCTGCACGTAAAGCTGCTGTTGTATCTGTGGAAAAGTATGGATTTCCTGTTCCAGCGGCAAAAATAACGACACGCTTTTTCTCTAAATGCCGAATTGCCTTTCTTCGAATGTACGGTTCGGCAACTTGACGCATTTCGATCGATGTCTGTACTCGAGTAGGGATTCCGATCTTTTCTAAGCTGTCTTGTAAAGCGAGTGCATTCATAACTGTAGCTAACATTCCCATATAGTCAGCATTTGCACGGTCCATTCCCATCTCACTGCCTACTTTGCCACGCCAAATGTTTCCACCACCAACAACGATAGCTATTTCAATACCTAGTTCAGAAACTTCTTTAATCTGTGCTGCAATCGATTGAATAACTGATGGTTCGATCCCATATCCTCGCTCACCACTTAATGCTTCTCCACTTAGTTTTAATACGATTCTACGGTAACGAGCTGTTGTCATGATAACCTCCATAGAACTTTAATTTATAGTTTTTCTCTGCTGTCTCTTTCAATTTCAATTATTTTATTAAGAAATAGGGAACAATACATGTCCCCCATCTACTTATTGCACTACTCAGTTATTAAGATAAATCACGTCAATCGACAGTAGTGATTTTAACCGATTTGTTGCCTTGATCTATTTCTCGTAAAAATACGCTCGAAAGGCTAACTGATGTTTATTTTTTAATTTGACTCATGACTTCATCAGCAAAATTCTCGTCGCGCTTTTCAATTCCTTCGCCAACTTCATAACGGACAAAATTTTTAACTGTTGCACCGCTTTCTTCTACAAAGTCTTTCACTTTTTGATCTGGATTTTTAACAAATTCTTGTTCTAACAAACAGATTTCCTCAAAAAACTTGCCGAGACGACCTTCAACCATTTTCTCAACGATATGTTCAGGTTTACCTTCATTTAAGGCTTGTGTTTTTAAAATTTCACGTTCATGATTCACTTCTTCTTCTGCTACATCATCACGAGAGATATAACTTGGATTGATCGCCGCTATATGCATAGAGACATCTCTAGCAACACTTTCATCTGTTGTTCCTTCAAGAAGGGCTAAGACACCAATCCGTCCACCCATATGTAAATATGTGCCAAAGACATCATCGTCAGTTTTTTCGATAATTGTAAAGCGACGTAAAGATATCTTTTCACCGATTGTAGATACGGCAGAATTTATGTAGGTTTCAACCGTTTCTCCTTCACCGTGAAGTTTTTGTTGTAAAGCTTCTTCAACTGTTTCTGGCTTTTGTTTGACGAGATGTTTGCCTAGTTCAGCCAACAATTGTTTAAATTGGTCGTTTTTCGTTACAAAGTCCGTTTCACAGTTCACTTCCAATAAAACTCCGGTATTTTGATCGACTTCAATATGTGTAAGACCTTCTGCAGCAATGCGGTCTGCCTTTTTCGCTGCTTTTGCTACTCCTTTTTCACGTAAATAATCGATTGCTTTACTTAAATCGCCACCTGTTTCTTCAAGGGCTTTTTTACAATCCATCATACCCGCACCTGTTTTTTCACGAAGCTCTTTAACCATTTTAGCTGTTACTGCCATCTTGCATCCTCCTTAGATAGGTCGTTTATTTTTTATGTTGTGGTAAAAAAGGTGATAAAAGGTCTATCCCCTTATCACCTAACCTTTTTACAAATTACTCTTTTTTAGAATCGGAAGCATCTGTTTGTTCAGCTGACTCTTCTGACGGTACTTCTTCTAATTCTTCCCCTTGTTTCACTTCTAATATTGCATCGGCCATTTTGGATGTGAGCAATCGTACTGCACGAATCGCATCATCATTCGCTGGAATTACATAGTCAATTTCATCAGGATCACAGTTCGTATCTACCATTGCAATGATTGGAATATTTAATTTACGAGCTTCAGCTACCGCAATATATTCTTTCCGTGGGTCAATAATAAAAACAGCATCTGGAAGCTTTTTCATCTCTTTAATTCCGCCTAAAAACTTAACTAAGCGATCTCTTTCTTTTATAAGTTCACCGACTTCTTTTTTCGGCAACACTTCAAATGTTCCATCTTCTTCCATACGCTCAATATCTTTGAGGCGGTTGATGCTTTTGCGAATCGTTTTAAAGTTTGTTAACGTTCCGCCTAACCAACGTTCGTTCACATAAAACATGCCTGAACGCGTAGCTTCTTCACGAACAGTATCTTGTGCTTGTTTTTTAGTTCCAACGAACAAAATCGTCCCATCATTCGCAGCGATATCTTTTACAAAGTTATACGCCTCTTCAACCTTTTTTACTGTTTTCTGTAAGTCAATAATGTAAATCCCATTACGTTCTGTGAAAATGTATTTTTTCATTTTCGGGTTCCAGCGACGTGTCTGGTGACCAAAATGCACGCCAGCTTCTAACAATTGCTTCATTGAAATAATTGACATGTTTTTCCTCCTAGTTGGTTTTTTCCTCCGTTTGCATCTTCTCTAGATATAGACCTCCTCATATACGAACGTTCAAGGTGAGACGTTTCCTACAGACAAACGCTAAACAACCTTCTACTCATTCGTATGTGTCATACATAGAGGCACCACTTATCCAAATCAGCAAACGTGTGTATTTCGTATATGTTTCTCAAAAAACATACATTTACACCAAGAATAAATATATCATATCACATACCGCCAAGCAAGCCTTAATGTTTTTAGGCATAAAGTATAATTGTTCATTAGACTTCTGTCGATCCACAATTTAACGTACGAGCAATTTTTTCAATCGACAACAAGAAAGACTTTCGGTAAATGGCTAATGATTCTCGCTCCAATAGGTTCTGTTTCGTTAATATGTTGCATTGCTTTCTAGAAAAAATTAAAAATTATGATTATCGTTTATATTGTTCGTTTTAATATTAATATGTATGACAGGCGATAAGGTTGAAACAGTTTTGCCTTTCATAGTACCTTTTATCGAAATCTTAGAGGACTACATCTTTAGACTGATATCAAGATGTACCATATTTGCTATATTTGTTAAAGTAAGTTTTTTTAAGGGCAGAATCGTTCAGCGAATATTCTGCATCTCGTGAGATATTATCGACCGTTACCCATTCATCTTCATTAGATTCTTCCCTAAAATAGATGGATAGGACGATGCAGGATTTTCATCGAAAAAGTTACGATTATAGCTCTTTCATATAAAATACGATAAAAAGAGATCAAACCCTACAACTACAGAGCTATTTATGACCTTTTGCTTACTTATTTTTTGTTTATAAATTAAATTTTTCACATAATATTACACGATTTTCCTGAAATAATATTCGTTTGTTTAGAACAATATTTATAGGATTAATAGCTCTTTCATCTTAGGGTTAAAGTTGTAGTATGCTATGTTCTACAACGATTACCGACGTTCTATACATCGTATAGTTTGAAATTTATACCAACAAAAAAGCTAGACGAATCTAGCTTTTTGTTGGTGATTTTTTAATTCGAACGAATTTTGTCAAGTTCTACTAAAAACTTATCATTTAACACTTTGATGTATGTGCCTTTCATTCCTAGGGATCGTGATTCAATTACACCAGCACTTTCTAACTTCCGTAAAGCGTTAACGATGACTGAACGTGTAATACCGACTCGGTCAGCGATTTTACTTGCTACGAGCAATCCTTCGTGACCATCTAATTCATCAAAAATATGGTTGATAGCTTCCAATTCACTATAGGATAGTGAACTAATTGCCATTTGTACGACCGCTTTACTTCTTGCTTCCATTTCGATTTCTTCTGTTTTTTCATGTAAAATTTCCATACCGACTACCGTCGCACCATATTCTGCTAACAGTAAATCGTCTTCATTAAACTCTTCTGTTAAACTACCCAAAACCAATGTTCCTAAACGTTCTCCTCCACCGATAATCGGCACAATCGTTGTTAGACCGTTTTTAAATAAATCTCGATTTTCAACAGGGAACACCGTATGTGGGTTATCGATATCTAAGTTTGCTGTTGTTTCATGGATATTAAACAACCCTTTTGTGTACTCTTCTGGGAAACGTCTTTCCTCTAGCATTTGTTTCATTCGTTCGTTTTCGATTTCTTGATTAATAGCATATCCGAGCACTTTTCCTCTTCTGCTAAGGATAAATACGTTTCCTTTAATAACATCTCGTAATACGACAGCCATATCATTAAAATTCACTGATTTTCCTGTAACCTTTTGTAACATTGAATTGATTTTTCTTGCACGATTTAAAAGTTTCATCAATAATCCTCCATTTCATTCATTAACATATCCCATTTTTTATAAGATAAATTGACTTAAGTCCTTATCCTCAATAATGGTACTCAACTTCTCATTAACATATTGAGGTGTAATTTCGACCGTCTCCATGTTAATATCTGGCGCTTCGAAAGATAAATCTTCCAACAGCTTTTCAAGAATGGTATGGAGTCTTCTCGCTCCAATATTATCTGTATCTTGGTTAACTTGAAAAGCAATTTCTGCCAGTCTTTCTACAGCATCGTCTGTAAACACGACTTGTATACCCTCTGTTTTTAATAATGCTTGGTACTGTTTTAGTAGAGCGTTGGATGGTTCAGTTAAAATCCGTTTAAAATCTTCAACGGATAGTTTTTCCAGCTCTACACGTATGGGAAATCTACCTTGTAGTTCCGGGATTAAATCGGATGGTTTCGCCATGTGAAAGGCACCCGCTGCAATAAATAACATATGGTCTGTTTTTATTGGACCGTGTTTTGTTACAACCGTTGATCCTTCAACAATTGGTAAAATATCACGTTGAACACCTTCCCTAGATACATTTGGCGAATGTTCATGCGTGCCCGCTACTTTATCAATTTCATCGATAAAGATAATTCCCGACTGTTCTGCACGTTCAATGGCTGTCTGAGTTACCTCTTCCATATCAACCATCTTTTGTGCTTCTTGTTGTGTAATTACTTTTCTAGCTTCTCGAACAGGAAGTTTACGCTTCTTTTTCTTTTTTGGCATAAATTGTCCGAGAGCATCTTGCATATTCATTCCCATCTGCTCCATGCCCGAACCTTGTAACATATCGAACATCGATGGGGGAGTTTCTACAATTTCCACTGATACAATACGATCCTCTAGTTCTCCTAGCGCAAGTTGATGGGCAATGCGCTGTCGCTTTGTCCGTATCGCTTCTTCATTTGGAGCATCATCAGTCGTCTCGTCAGTTTCTCGCTCTTGATTGAACAATACCTCAAATGGATTTTTCATGTTCGTTTTCTTTTTCGCCTGAGGCGCAAGAAGTTTTACTAGTTTTTTATTCGCTTCTGCTTCAGCTTTTTCTTTTACTTCAGCCATTTTTTCTTCTTTAACCATTCTTACTGCCATTTCAACAAGGTCTCGTACCATCGACTCGACATCGCGTCCGACATAGCCGACTTCCGTAAACTTCGTTGCCTCGACTTTCGTAAAAGGAGCGCCAACTAATTTCGCTAACCTTCGAGCGATTTCTGTTTTCCCGACGCCTGTTGGGCCAATCATCAAGATGTTTTTCGGTACAATTTCATCTTTAATTTGTTCATCAAGTAGCATGCGCCGATAGCGATTTCGCAAAGCAACTGCAACGGAGCGCTTAGCACTTTTTTGTCCGATAATATACTTATCCAATTGATCAACAATTTGTCTTGGGGTATATTCAATTCCCATAAGTGGCCTCCTTACTATTCCAGTACTTCTAAAGTAATCTGGTCATTTGTATATATACAAATTTCCCCGGCAATTTCCAAGGCCGCTTGAGCAATTTCTTTTGCAGAAAGATGATTTGCATGCCTGACGAGCGCCCTACCAGCACTCAAAGCATAGTTTCCGCCAGAACCGATTGCGAGAATACCATCATCCGGTTCAATCACTTCTCCTGTTCCAGAAACGATAAACATATGTTGTCGATCCATCACAATGAGCATCGCTTCTAATTTGCGTAGAACTTTATCACTACGCCACTCTTTAGCTAATTCAACAGCTGCTCGTTGGAGGTTACCTGTATACGCTTCTAATTTCCCCTCGAATTTCTCAAATAATGTAAAAGCATCGGCAACCGAACCCGCAAATCCCGCTAAAACTTGCCCATTAAATAACTTGCGAACTTTTTTTGCCTTATGTTTCATAACAACGGCATTTCCGAGGGTCACTTGACCGTCTCCACTCATGGCACACTGTCCATTGTGCATAACAGCAAAGATGGTAGTAGCGTGCATGTTTTGAGTCAATCATATCACCTCACTCCAAATTTATTCGTCTTTCGCTCTTGGGTGACTATTCATATAGACGCTCTGTAAATATTCTTTTGTAACATGTGTATAAATTTGCGTAGATGATATATTTTCATGCCCAAGTAATTCCTGGACTGTCCGTAAATCAGCCCCTTCATTTAGCATGTGAGTTGCAAATGTATGACGGAGTTTATGCGGATGAACATGTACTGTCAAAGCTGCTCGTTCCACCATTTTACTTAAGATTAAGCGAATACCTCTAGTCGTGATTGGTTGACCACGAGCGTTTAGGAAGACAGAATCTGTTGGGTTGGCACTTTTTTTTAATAGCTTTTGCCTACCATCATTGAGATACGTTTTTAAAGCTTCTTCGGCAAAGCTTCCAAACGGAATATAACGTTCTTTTCTGCCTTTTCCGGTAACGATCATCGTCCCAATTGAAAAGTCAATATGTTTTCGTTTTAAGCCTTGGCATTCACTAACTCTCATGCCTGTGGCATAAAGTGTTTCCAAGATTGCTTGATCTCTTTGACCTAAAGGCTTTGTCACATCATTGATCTGAAACAATTTCTCTAGTTCTTCTTTATATAAAAATCCTGGAAGTGGTTGATTCATTTTCGGTAATGAAACTTGAATAAAAGGATTCGCATCTACTTTATTTTCCCTTTCTAAAAATTTGTAAAAGCTCCGTAAACTAGATATTTTCCTAGAAACAGTTCTTCTACTCAGTTGCTTGTCATACAAAACGGTTAAAAACAAACGAACTGTTCGATGATCCACATCATCTAAATCGCGAATTCCTACATCCTTTAAAAAGGAAAAATAATCTTTTAGATCATTCAGATAATATTTAACGGTGTAAGGCGATGCGTTCTTTTCTATTTGTAAATATTCTTCAAAGTTATGTGAGCTTTTTTCGAACAATTTTTCACCCCGCTAAAACAGCGCATAAATCATATCATACACAAATGTCCAAAGCAATGGATTTAACTAAATTGTAACAAAATTCAGAATTACAACCGAAGTGTAAATATCAATGTTCAATTCAGTCTTTTCTTAGCTTTTCCATTATAGCGTTTATTTAAACATTGATTAGCGACAATTATTTGAATGTTGAAGTTGTTATATAATGAGCATTGTTTGAACGACGTATATGATATACTCCGTTGAACGTTTATCTTAATCAACTCACCAATAGTAAATTATATCGTTACCATTAAAATTAGTCAATAAAATGAATTCAAAGACATACAAGTATGTTTAGAAGATTACATGTATACCTTAAAATGGAATAAACAAACTGCCTATTTTTTTATAAATAGGCAGTTTGTTCGATTACGTTTGCTCTTCTTCTTTATAATCACACTTCGTACATAATATTTGTTTTCCTTTTTTACGCTTCTTTTCAACAAGCGTTGATTCACATTTCGGACAAGGTCTTGAAATCGGCTGATCCCATGAAACGAAATCACACTCTGGATAGCGATCGCATCCGTAGAACTTTCTTCTTTTTTTAGATCTTCTTTCAACAACATTTCCTTGTTTACATTTCGGACAAGTGACTCCAATTTTTTTCAAAATCGGTTTCGTATTTCGACACGCTGGAAAGTTTGAACATGCCATAAACTTTCCATATCGTCCCATTTTATAAACCATTTCATGGCCGCATTTTTCACAATCTATTCCAGCCGGTTCATCTTTAATTTCAATTTCTTTCATTTCTTTTTCCGCTTTTTCAAGACGTTTGCTAAAGCCTTGATAAAATTCATCCAACACTTTTTTCCATTCTACTTTTCCTTCTTCAATGGCATCTAAATCGTTCTCCATTTCAGCAGTAAAATCAATATCGATAATTTCAGGAAAAAATTCCTTTAACATGTCGATGACGATCGTTCCGAGTTCTGTTGGAATAAAGCGGCGATTATCAACACTTACATAGCCTCTACGCTGAATGGTATCTAAAGTTGGTGCATAAGTTGACGGACGTCCAATTCCCTTTTCCTCCATAGCTCGAACGAGTCTAGCCTCAGTATATCTTGGAGGTGGCTGTGTAAAATGCTGATTCGGAGTAATTTTTTTAGCAGCGACAACCATGCCTTCTGATAAATCCGGTAAAAATTTATCTTCCTTTTTCTTTTTGTCATCTTTTCCTTCAACATAGACACTCATAAATCCTTTAAATTTCACTTTCGACCCCGTTGCCCGAAACTCAACATCGTTATTGTATAGATGAACAGTCATCGTATCCAACACAGCTGGAGCCATTTGACTTGCTACGAAACGCTCCCAAATAAGCTTGTATAGCTTGTATTGATCTTGTGATAAGACTGCTTTTAAAGATTTCGGATCTCTAAGAGCAGATGTAGGCCGGATTGCTTCATGAGCATCTTGGGCACCTTTTTTCTGTTTGGATTTTTTGTTCATGCCAACGTATTGATTGCCAAATGTTTTAGCGATATAATTTCTAGCTTCTTGTTTTGCCGAATCCGATATTCGGGTTGAATCTGTTCGCATATACGTAATGAGTCCGGTAATACCGCCAGATTTTTTCCCTAAATCAATTCCTTCATAAAGTTGCTGAGCTATCATCATCGTTTTCCGTGCTCGAAAGTTCAACTTACGTGCAGCTTCTTGTTGAAGGGAGGACGTGATAAAAGGTTGGGCAGGATTTCTTCTTCTTTCTCTCTTATTAACTTTGTCAATTGAGAATTGATCACCTTTTAATTGTTTTAAAACTTGATTGACATCTTCTTTTGAGTTCAATTTATGCTTTTTTCCGTCAATACCGTAAAAAGACCCTTTAAAGGAATCTTTATCGATATGAAAATCAGCATCTATCGACCAATATTCTTCTGGTTTGAAATTTTTAATTTCTTCTTCTCGGTCAATAATCATTTTTAATGCAACAGACTGAACACGTCCTGCACTTAAACCTTTTTTCACTTTTTTCCAAAGTAACGGACTGATATTGTAACCTACTAAGCGGTCTAATATTCTCCGCGCTTGTTGAGCATCTACTAAATCTGAATCAATGGAACGTGGATATTTAAATGATTCTTTAATCGCATCTTCCGTTATTTCATTAAACACGACACGACAGTCGGAGTTTTCATCTACTTTAAGAGCATGAGCTAAATGCCACGCAATCGCTTCCCCTTCTCGATCCGGGTCAGCTGCCAAATAGATTTTTTTCGCTTTTTTAGCAGACGACCTTAAATCTTTCAAAATATCGCCTTTGCCACGAATCGTAATATACTTCGGTTCAAAATTATTTTCAGGGTCCACACCCATTTGACTTTTTGGTAAATCACGTACATGTCCCATCGACGCTTTTACCGTATATTTTTTTCCAAGATAACGCTCGATTGTTTTTGCTTTTGCAGGTGATTCAACAATTACTAAATATTCCTTCATTATCGTTTTCCTCCTAAAATGAGGTTCAGAACTATTAAGAAATCTTTACTCATAGTAAATATATATAGAGCTTTTGTCAAACATACTGGTTACATTTGCTTGAGAAAAGCGAATATTTCATGAATATTGATGTAATCGGATCCCTTCCCAATCTTCCAATATATCATTTGCATGCTGGACAAGTTTAGCCCCTTCTTGAATCATTTGATTACACCCTTTCGCTTGAGGGATGAGTGGTGAGCCTGGAAGAGCATACACTTCACGTCCTTGGTCGAGAGCTTGATCGACGGTAATAAGAGTTCCGCTTTTTTCCATCGCTTCAATGACGACGGTGCCAAAGCTTAATCCACTAATGATGCGATTCCGCTCGGGAAAGTGATAAGGACGTGGCTTTTGATTGGGAGAGTATTCCGATAACACTAGTCCATACTTTGCAATCTGTTTAAATAAGGATTGATGTTGTTTCGGATAAATATGGTGAAATCCGCCACCTAATACCGCAATCGTCTGTCCAGCGTATTGAAGACATAATTGATGAGCAAAGCTATCAATTCCCTTAGCCATTCCACTTACAATCACCCAATCATGTTCGACTAATGACTTGACAATGAAGTCCGTTTTCCCTCGAGCTTCTCGAGAAGGAGTTCTCGTTCCAATTACACTAATCAGCGGTGAAGAATGTAATAAATTAAGTTTCCCGAGGCCGTATAGAACGATTGGAGGGTCATGAATAGGTTTTAACATACGTGGATAGTTATCGTCAACTATTGTTATAATATGATAACGTGTTAAATCCCGTTGAATTTGCAACCATAAATGTTCACTGTGTAGGTCTGTATAGACAGTCGAGGCTTTCTCAATTGGGAGTGAAAAGTAATCGCTAATAGCTGTTGTAGATAAAGAATATATGTGATGTAATGTGGGGTCAATACGAAGAATTTTGTGAATGATGCGACGAGTGATATGCCGACAGCGATGTAAATGAATGAGTCGATTTCGGAGAATTGATTTCAAATGCACACTTCCTTTCTCTTAAAATCATCCTAGGGAAAAGATAAATGACAGGAACCTATAGCAATGGATGAAGCTCTTCGCCTTATAGGTTCCTGTTATGATGTTGAATTTATCAGTTTTAGATTTGTATTTGATGTGTTTTACATTGATCTTGTAAATTATTTTCTTTTAAAACTTTAATCATTGTATCTCCGATTTCTGCTGGCGTTTTAGCAACTGCAATTCCACACTCATTCATGACGCGAATTTTTTCTGCAGCAGTTCCTTTCCCACCTGAAATAATCGCTCCAGCATGGCCCATTCGTTTTCCTGGAGGTGCAGTCGCTCCACCGATAAATCCGACAACAGGCTTTATCATGTTTTCTTTAACCCATCTAGCTGCTTCCTCCTCTGCAGTTCCACCAATTTCACCAATCATAATGACAGCGTATGTGTCAGGATCTTCATTAAACGCTTTCAAGACGTCTATGAAGTTTGTTCCAATAACTGGGTCTCCACCGATTCCTACAGCTGTTGATTGTCCATATCCTTTTTGTGACAATTGATGAACAGCTTCATACGTTAATGTTCCTGAACGAGATACGACTCCAATATGTCCTTTTTTATGAATATATCCTGGCATAATGCCAATTTTGCTTTCATCTGCCGTAATAACGCCAGGACAATTCGGTCCAATTAAAACCGTATGTTTACCCTCCATATAGCGTTTAACTTCAACCATGTCCATAATTGGGATATGTTCCGTAATACAGATGACGAGATCTAGCTCTGCATCGACAGCTTCAATAATTGCATCTTTTGCAAAAGGAGCAGGAACATAAATAACAGAGGCCGTCGCTCCTGTTTTTTCTACTGCATCTTCAACCGTATTAAATACAGGAACGCCTTCGACTTCTGTTCCTCCTTTTTTTGGTGTTACACCAGCAACAATTTTAGTCCCATATTCTAGCATTTCTTTTGTGTGAAATTTAGCCGTATCTCCTGTTATCCCTTGAACAATGACTTTAGTATCTCGATCTACATATATACTCATAATCAACCGTCCTCCCTTTGCATTGTTGTTTCTATCTGTCTATTAAACCATGGAAACAATTTTCTTTGCACCATCTGCCATGGAATTCGCTGACGTTATATTTAGTCCTGAGTCAACGAGAATTTGTTTACCGAGTTCCACATTTGTTCCTTCTAAACGAACGACTAATGGTAAGTCAAGACCGACTTGTTTTGTCGCTTCTACAATTCCTTCGGCAATCACATCACACTTCATAATTCCACCAAAAATATTAACAAAAATTCCTTTTACATGAGCATCCGATAAGATGATTTTGAATGCTTCAGTTACTTTTTCCGTAGTCGCTCCTCCTCCAACATCGAGAAAGTTAGCTGGTTCCCCACCATAATATTTAATAATATCCATCGTCGCCATGGCAAGACCTGCACCGTTTACCATACAACCAATATTCCCGTCGAGTGCGATGTAACTTAAATCGTATTTGGATGCTTCAATTTCTTTTTCATCTTCTTCGTCAAAATCACGAAGTGCTTCAATTTCTTGTTGACGATATAGCGCACTTTCATCGAAGTTTAATTTCGCATCTAGTGCTAGTACTTCCCCATCTTTCGTCGTAACAAGAGGGTTAATTTCAGCCATCGAGCAATCTTTGTCGACGAAGGCTTGATAAAGTCCTAACATAAATTGGACTGTTTTTGATAATAATTGTTCAGGGATATTTATATTAAATGCCAACCGGCGAGCTTGATATGGTAATAGGCCAACGACCGGGTCGATAATTTCTCTATAAATTTTTTCTGGCGTCTTCGCTGCAACTTCTTCGATTTCTGTCCCGCCTTCTTCTGACGCCATCATGACAACTCGGGAAGTTTCTCGATCTAAGACGAGTCCAACATAATATTCCTGATCGATATCACAGCCTTCTTCAATAAGCAGGCGCTTCACTTCTTTACCTTCTGGACCTGTCTGTGGCGTAACGAGCGTCTTACCTAAAATTTCATTCGCATATGTACGCACTTCATCTAAATTATGAGCTACTTTCACCCCACCGGCATTCCCCCGTCCACCGGCGTGGATTTGTCCTTTTACTACAGCTACATCTGATTGAAGCCTTTCTGCTGCTTCAACTGCTTCATCAACAGTAAAAGCAACATGCCCAAGAGGAACGTTCACTCCATAATTGCGTAAAATTTCTTTACCTTGATATTCATGAATGTTCATTCTTTTTCCTCCCATCAATTTTCCATTCCAACTTCTATTGTATTAAAAATCTACATAATTCACAACCTATGCAGAAATTTCCTGCTTTAAACGGAAAAAATATGCGCTTAGACAATTAAAATAAAATCATCACCCCATTCCTCCTTCCATAACGAACAGTGAGTTGATCGTTCAATTACACCGGTCAGTTGTAAAACCCGAAATAAGATTGGCTATTTGTTCAATGCTCCACCATTGCTCGATGAATCAATATAGGGTCCACAAACTGTGGCTGTTCAATCATCATTCGTATTTGATTCATCAACAATTGCTGAGATTTAGGTATCGTTTGATTTACATTTATACATCGTAAAAATGACTTCATTTGTTCTGTTAAACTGCTAGTAAGATTAGTAGATAAACCTCTCGCAGATCCATCAATTGATAAACCACTACGAAGCATGCCTTTCAAAATATGTTTTATTCGCCGTGATGTCCGAATATTTTCACAAGTTGGAATGCTCGTATCATACGGTCTTTGTCAATTGGAATTTGCTCATGAGTAATTTCTCGCATAAAAGAAAAGTTGTCCTTCGTCGGTTGCTGTTTCAAATGACGAAGGTGAATGGCGATATCGATTATTGGCTCACATTCAATCATGTAGCGAGAACAGTCAACTAAAGTATTTAATCTTCGTTGTTTGAAAGTAGTACGTTCCACCTCTTGTTAAAGATGCTTTAAGTTGTGCAACTCTGCTTGTTCACTACTTGAATCTCTGATTTTCCATTTGGTTAACACTTTTCTTTGGACAATTAGCCCTAGTCGAAACAATTTTTTACCTGCACTGTTTGTTACTACTGCAAATGATGACTACTATGTAAATGATCCAATGAACGTTTTTTCTCTATGAATAAATTGCTTTTCTAACAGGGGCAAATGATTGGCGATGTATAGGTGATGGTCCATATTGTGTTAACCTTTCTAAATGGTGTTTTGTACCATAACCCATATTTGACTTAAAATCATAAAGTGGGTATTTTTCATGCATCTCCTCCATGAGGCGATCACGGGTTACTTTAGCGATAATACTGGCAGCTGCGATAGAAACACTCGTCGCATCGCCTTTTATTATAGAGCGTGACTTGTACGGCAATCCTTGCAATTCTACAGCATCAATAAGTGCATACGTAGGCGCTGGATCCAATTGATTTAAAGCCTTATGCATGGCGATCTTCGTCGCTTCAAAAATATTGATTCGATCAATCTCATCATTATGAACAACTGAGATACCATAACTTACTGCCTGTTGTTTAATATATGCGCAATACATATTTCGGGTCTTAGCCGTTAACTTTTTAGAGTCATTTAAGCCGAGTAATTTAAAATCAGCCGGTAAAATAACTGCTGCAGCAACGACTGGACCTGCTAACGGACCACGCCCTGCCTCGTCAACTCCAGCAATGAAGTGATAACCTTGATTTATAAGTTTGTTTTCATATGCACACATTTTAAAGTATGCTGTTTCTAAGGTTTGTTGCTTTCGTTGATCTTTCTCATACCGGTTCACTAATACTTGTACGCCTTTACGCTGATCACGCCTCAGCTTCTCAACAAGTTCGTTCGTAAATTTCCCATTCGTATATAGTTGTTTGAGTTGAGCAATTGTTTGTTTTTTCATCGTAACGATTCCTTCTCTTTATGTTCCAAATCAACAGTTTTTACACGAACATGATGTACGAGCTATTCATCTACACGTTCTAAGGTGATTTTTCCAAGTTTTCCTACGCGCAAATCTCTTAAAACAATTTCAGCTACTTTATCAAAATTGACCCGACCACCACTTTCAAGCGCACCTCTTTTTTTCCCGATCGCTATAAATGTTTCCCACATATCATCTATGTCTAGTTCCGTTTCATAACGGGATTCTAACTGATTTGGATAATGTGTCATCATGTACTTGATCGCATACGCTGCAACATCTTGCAATGGAGTCAGATGATCTTTAATCGTGCCAAGAGCTGCTAAGCGATAGCCGACTTGTTCATCCTCAAATTTAGGCCACAAAATACCCGGAGTATCAAGAATTTCAAATCCACCCTTCACTTTAATCCACTGCTGGTGTCTCGTTATACCCGGACGGCCTCCTGTTTTAGTAATTTTTTTATTGGCTAATCGATTAATTAAAGAAGATTTCCCAACATTTGGGATGCCTAAAATCATTGCACGGATGACATGAGATTTAATTCCTTTAGCGTGAAACGTAGTCGCCTTTTCCGCTTCAAACTGCTTAGCGGTTTGAATGACACGTTGCAAATCACTCTTATTGTTTACATCCACGGCAATTGCAGGGAGATTACTTTCTTTAAAGTATGAAAGCCACTTGTTAGTTTCTTGATCATCTGCTAAATCTTTTTTCATAAGAAGTACCATTTTCGGTTTCTGCTGTAAAATATCTTGCAAAATCGGATTTTGTGAGGATTGTGGTGCTCGGGCATCTACTAATTCCATTACAAAATCGACGTGCTTTAATTGTTCTTTCACTTCCCGTTGCGCTTTTGCCATATGTCCTGGAAACCATTGTATACTCATAACATCACCCTTCAGCTCATGGTTAACTAGATTCATTTGCTATTCTTCATCATTTAGAAGTTGCCACCGTTCAAATGGCCAATAAATTAAACTCGTTTTTCCTACAATTTGATCCATTGAAATCAAGCCCATTAAACGACTATCTGTAGAGTTACCACGGTTGTCCCCAAGTACGAGAATCTGTCCTTCAGGAATTTTATCATAGCCCCCAGGTAAATCTTCTAACCGAAAGTCAGCTGTTTGATAGGAATCTAGATATTCTTTATTTTCTGCTAAAAATGGTTCTTCAACTGCTTTCCCATCAATGTACAGTACATTGTCTTTCACTTCTACATGTTCACCTGGTAAACCGATAATCCGTTTAATAAAATCTTTTTGTTGTGAAGCATGAAAAACAATGATATCAAATCGTTCTGGATCTTTAATGCGATACGTAAACTTATTAACAATCATTTGATCTCGGTCATGCAACGTGGGTAACATCGATGGCCCATCTACTACAATAGGAGCAAAAAAGAACGTTCTTACAACATATGCCAACGCTATTGCAATTAGTAAAGCTTTTACCCATTCAAACCATTCATTTTTCTTTTTCGCCATAACCTTCCCTCCGACAGCACAACTATATTTATATATTAAGCCACATCCAGACCATGTACAATCTTTCTCACTCATGAACCTAATGAATGATTTGTTAGGCGCGGAATCTCGTACACGAAAAAACGTGTCTCTAATCGGATCGAACGTAATCGCTCTCTGTAAAGAATAAAAAGGAGCCTGTGCAATATTGCCAAGCTCCCTTCCGACCTATGTCTAATCGCCGAACAGCAATGATGAAATCGGCATTTTGCAGTACGAAAGACTCGTAGACACGTAACTATGCTTTACGTTCTTTAATACGTGCTGCTTTTCCTTCTAATTCACGAAGGTGGTAAAGTTTTGAACGACGAACGCTTCCACGCCTAATCACTTCGATTTTCGCCACTCGTGGGGAATGTAATGGGAATGTACGCTCTACACCTACACCGTAAGAATGCTTTCGAACGGTAAATGTTTCGCTAATTCCACCATTTTGACGCTTAATAACAATCCCTTCAAAAATCTGTATACGTTCACGACTTCCTTCAACGACTTTGGCATGAACTCTTACTGTATCACCTGGGTTAAAATCAGGATGATCTGTACGAAGTTGATCTTTCGTAATATCTTCAATTAATTGTTGCATGATGCTTCACTCCTTCCAAACCAATGTTCTTATCCCATTAAGCGAATAGCGGAACATCGTTTATAAAGCTTAAGCATGATACTTAAACACAACACTAAATATATCATAAACGTATTAGTGATTCAACTAAATATATCATAATATTTCGGCCGAATGTCGTAAAACTTCAGTCGATCTAAAAGTATGTTTACACAATCCTATTTCATGAAGCGTGTCTTTTATTACAACGTCTCTTCGATGTTTGAAGTGAAAAATCTAGTGCTATGTTATTGCTCTCGTCTAATTTCTTCTAACATTTTACGGTCTTCCTCGGTTAACGTTTGTTCTAATAGCAATTCTTTGCGACGTTCATACGTTCTTCTCAACGATTCTTTTCGGCGCCAAGCAGCAATTTCTGCATGATTTCCAGAAAGTAAGACGTCTGGTACGGTCATTCCTCGAAAATCTCTCGGTCGCGTATAATGTGGATGTTCTAACAATCCGGTTGAGAAAGAATCTTGAGGCGCAGATTCCACATTTCCAAGTGCATCCGGCAACAGACGAACAACACTATCGATGACAACCATCGCTCCGAGTTCTCCACCGGTTAATACATAATCTCCAATCGATAGTTCGTCCGTAACGAGATGTTTTCGTATGCGTTCATCATAACCTTCATAATGGCCGCAAATAAAAATGAGATGTTCCTCAGTTGCCAATTCTTCTGCTTTTTGTTGGTTGTACGTTTCACCTTGGGGGCACATTAAAATAATACGAGGTTTTGATTTTTGATCTTTTGTAACTGCTTGAACTGCATCAAAAATGGGCTGTGGTGTTAATACCATACCTGCACCACCGCCATAGGGATAATCGTCAACTTTTTGATGTTTATCTGTTGAATATTCGCGAAAATTAATTAAATTGTATGTAAAGCTTTCATTTTCCTGTGCTTTTTTCAATATAGACGTATTCAATATCCCATGAAACATTTCAGGAAATAATGTTAAAATATCAATATGCATTAATCTAGCAGTCCTTCCATTGGATGAATAATTATTTTTTTACTTTTGACATCGACATCTGTAACGACATCTGTAATAAAAGGTATAAGTGTTTCATTTCCTACGTCATCGATAACGACCCAAACATCGTTTGCTCCGGGTGATAAAATTTCTTTGACATCACCGACTTTTTTACCTTTATTTGTATAGACAGAACAGCCAATAATTTCATAGTAATAATAAGAGCCTTCTTCTAGCTCTGTTAACTGTTCTTCGGTTATTTTTAAATAAGCGTTTTTAAATGTTTCGACATCTTCAATTCGATTGTAGCCTTCAAAGTGAAGAAGGTCATACCCTTTATGCACTCGATGGCCATCAATCGTCAGTTGGAGCGGTTTATCCTCTTCCTTCACAACATAGACAGTGTTTCCAACGGAAAAACGTTCTTCAAAATGGGTGATTCGAAACACTTTTACTTCTCCACGGATCCCATGTGTATTAATTATTTTCCCTATTTCGAACATCTTTTCTGTCATATTCTCACCTGCTCGCTATTTATCGATTCGAACGACAATCCCATCTTTAATAACGATTGCTTGGTCATTCATCATTTCATCCCAACGCATCCCTTTTGTTACTTCAACGAGAGCTTCAACTTCTGTTTCAATGATTTCGCTACCAACTTCCAATATTTCTAACTGCTCCATCTTAAATTGAAGCAATTTTATTTTTTCTTGGCGATTGCGAAGTTCTTGTTGAAAGCGGCGAGCTACCTCTTGTTTAGAAAAACCTGTTTTATTTTGTAATTTCCGCTGTTCAAATAATAACTGTTGATACTCTTGTTCAAGCCGCATGTGGCGATTCAAAAATCTCTTTTGTAATTGTTTTTTACTCTTCTCTGTAATAATTTGTTTGATTTGCACTTTTTGAATGATTTTCACTATTTTTTCCTCACTCTCAAAATGGCTCATCATTCATACAGTAATCTTCTTCACATTTACATGCTGGATGCTAATAGAACATTGTCCGATCCGACAAATATTCGTCATCATTCTGTTCTTTTCTTTGGAAAAAGGGAAAGGTGCACCCTTTCCCTTTACATAATATCCAAATAAATCCGCTTGTCTTTATCTGATTTAGCCGCATAGACTACAGTGCGAATTGCTTTAGCAATCCGACCGTTTTTTCCAATCACTTTGCCGACATCCTCTTCATGGACAGTAAGATGGTATACGATTTTCGTTTCTTCTTCTGTCTCTGTAACTACGATGTCCTCTGGATGGTCGACAAGTGGAGTAATAATTGTTTCAATAAGGGCTTTCATGAGATCACACTACTTTGCTTATTAATTTTTCTGTTCGTGGAATTTTTTCATGATGCCTTGTTTCGAAAACAAGTTACGGACAGTATCACTTGGTTGTGCACCATTTTTCATCCAGTTAAGAGCTTTCTCTTCATCAATATCTAACTGAACAGGATTTGAAACCGGGTGATATGTTCCAATTTGTTCGATATTACGTCCATCACGTGGAAAACGTGAATCAGCTACAACAATACGATAAAATGGGTTTCTTTTTGAACCAACACGTTTCATCCGAATTTTAACGGCCATGTAAGAGCACCTCCTAATGAATAGTTTTTCACAATTTTAGATTGTATCAGAAACTCGAATGTCTGTAAAGTATTTTTCCATTACATGAAAGGAAGTTTAAATCCTTTACCTTTTTTACCTTTTTGCATATTCGTCATTCGCTTCATCATTTTCTTCATTTCTTCAAATTGTTTCAAGAGACGATTGACTTGGGAAACGTTTGTGCCAGATCCTTTAGCAATGCGCTTTTTACGACTCGCATTCATAATACTAGGGTCTTGGCGTTCTTGTTTCGTCATCGATTGGATAATCGCTTCAACTTGGGCAATTTGGCGCTCATCAATTTGCGCATTTTTTAACCCTTTCATTTTATTCGCACCTGGAATCATCGCAATTAATTCATCCAACGGTCCCATACTTTTGACTTGATCCATTTGTTCTAAAAAGTCATCGAACGTAAACGACATTGTCCGCATTTTTTCTTCGAGTTCTTTTGCTCGCTTTTCATCGACTTGTGTTTGAGCCTTCTCAATGAGTGTTAACACGTCACCCATGCCGAGAATTCTCGAAGCCATTCGATCGGGGTGAAATGGTTCCAATTGATCAAGTTTTTCACCCATACCAGCGAATTTTATCGGTTTACCAGTAACGGCTTTAATTGAGAGTGCTGCTCCCCCACGTGTATCTCCATCTAGTTTCGTAAGTACAACCCCAGTAATATCGAGCAGTTCATTAAAGTTTTCAGCAACATTAACCGCATCTTGTCCAGTCATCGCATCGACGACAAGAAATATTTCATCAGGTTGGACAGTTTCTTTTATTTGTGTGAGTTCATCCATTAACTCTTCATCGACGTGTAGTCGTCCCGCCGTGTCAATAATGACATAATCATGATGTTCTTCTTTCGCCTGTTCAATCGCTTCCTTCGCAATATCGACTGGACTAACGTCTGTTCCTTTAGAAAACACAGGCATATTCAGTTGTTTCCCGAGTGTTTGCAGCTGATCGACAGCGGCTGGGCGATAGACGTCACAAGCGACTAAGAGTGGTGACCGATTATGATTTTTTCGTAAATGGTTCGCCAGTTTTCCAGTCGTCGTCGTCTTACCAGCACCTTGTAAGCCAACCATCATGATTACGGTCGGTGGACGCTTAGCAACAGCTATTTTACTTTGCTCTTTCCCCATTAAATTCGTCAATTCATCTTTAACAACTTTAATAACTTGCTGTCCAGGTGTTAAGCTTTCCATGACTTCCTGGCCGACAGCTCGTTCTTTAATCTGCTTGATTAAATCTTTAACGACACGGAAGTTAACATCCGCTTCAAGCAATGCTAGCCGAACTTCACGCGTCATTTCTTTAACATCTTGTTCGGTAACTTTACCTTTACCAGTTATTTTTTTAATTGTACTTTGTAAACGCTCAGCAAGTCCTTCAAAGGCCATTTTAAGTTCCCCCCTTAATCTAATTGTTTTAATTCATCAATTATAGGCTGTAGTTGATCACACTTTTTGTCAAGCAACTGCTCCTCTAATTGTTCAATGAGCTTAAACCGCTTTTGAAACTTTTCGTACAAATGCAAGTTTTCTTCATAGGATTCTAACATCGCTTCTGTGCGCTTGATATTGTCATAAATTGCTTGACGTGAAACTTGAAACCGCTTGGCAATTTCACCTAATGAGTAATCTTCTAAATAGTACATTTTCATATAGTTATACTGTTTAGGTGTTAATAACGTTTGATAAAAGTCAAACAAAAAGTTGACACGATTCGTTTTTTCAAGCATTGCGCTCATCCTTGTTAAGTGAAATACCTTTACAACATTAATCATAACGGAAAACAGTGGCGGTTGCAAGCCAAATATTCCGAGATCTATTACGCTTGTTTTTCATCGATCGTATCGGAGAACAGACCGTATACAAACGCTTGTGGATCAAATACTTGTAAATCCTCGACTTGCTCGCCAAGCCCAACAAATTTTACAGGGATGTCCATTTCATGACGAATCGCTAAAACGATTCCACCTTTAGCAGTTCCATCTAGTTTCGTCAAAACAATTCCGGTAACATCCGTGCTTTCTGAAAAGATTTTTGCTTGACTTAAAGCATTTTGGCCGGTCGTTGCATCGAGGACGAGCAATACTTCATGCGGGGCACCTGGTACTTCTCGCTCAATGACCCGATGGACTTTAGCTAACTCATTCATCAAGTTCACTTTATTTTGTAATCTTCCTGCTGTATCACAAAGGAGTACATCAGCATTACGAGCTTTTGCTGCTTGAATTCCATCATAGATTACAGCAGCGGGATCACTTCCAGCACTTTGCTTAATGACCTCGACTCCGGCACGATCTCCCCACACATCCAATTGTTCGATAGCGCCTGCTCGAAAGGTATCACCTGCTGCTAAAACAACATCTTTTCCTTCTTGTTTAAGTCGATACGCTAACTTACCGATCGATGTCGTTTTTCCAACACCATTTACACCGACGACGAGTATAATCGACAACCCATCTTCTTGTAAATGAAGTTCCTCGATTTCCTCGTCTTCATCTCCATAGTAAATGTCTACTAACTTTTCAGAAATGACATCTTTCATCTCCTCAGGCTCTTTAATATTTTGGCGTTTCACTTCCATTTTTAATTCATCGACAAGATCCATGACGGTTACTACGCCGACATCAGCAGTTATGAGTGCCTCTTCTAGATCCTCAAAAAAATCTTCATCCACTTTACGATAGCGAGCGATTAAATCATTAATTTTACTCGTAAAAGAATGACGAGTTTTTTCCATACCTTTTTTATATTTTGTCGACACTTCTTTTTTATCACTTTTTGTAAATTTTTTTTTCAATCGTTGAATGAAGTTCATTGTTTATCATCTCCTTCTTAAGCTTCCATGAGCTCTTCAGTTTCTTCTAATTTAACTGATACGAGTCGTGAAACACCAGATTCTTGCATCGTTACACCGTATAAAACATCTGCTTCTTCCATTGTACCTTTTCGGTGCGTAATCACAATAAATTGAGTGCTTTCACTATGCATGTTTACATATTTAGCGAAGCGCACAACGTTTGCTTCATCCAATGAAGCTTCAACCTCATCTAATACACAAAAAGGAACGGGACGAACACGTAAAATGGCAAACAACAATGCTATGGCGGTGAGTGCTTTTTCTCCTCCTGACAAAAGACCTAAGTTTTGTAACTTTTTCCCGGGTGGCTGAGCGATAATCTCTATACCCGTTTCCAATAAGTCTTTCGGGTCTGTAAGTTTTAGCTCCGCCCGTCCTCCACCAAACAATTGTTTGAAAACGATTGTAAACTCGTTCTTAATTTGGTGGAACGTATCAGCGAATAACTTTTCCATCTCCTCATCCATTTCGGCAATGACTTCATGAAGGGTTTGTTTCGCTTCTTCGAGGTCATTCTTTTGAACTGTCAAAAATGAATATCGCTCTCTAATTCGCTCATATTCATCGATGGCTCCAAGGTTTACAGTACCGAGATTCGTTATTTGTCGTTTCAATGCTTCAACCGTTTGTTTCGTTTCATTTATATTTTCAATTTTCGGATACGTCTGTTGCGCTTTTTCATAGGTCATTGTATATTCTGTTTCTAATTGATGAAGCCGATTATCTAATTCAACGTCCAAGCGTGTCGCTTTAACTTCTGTTTCTTGCATATTACGAAGAAAAATTTGGAGTTGCTTATTTTCTTCGCGCACTTCCCTTTCCTCATCTTGCAATCGTTGCGACCGTTTCGTCCGATCAGAACGGTAATCTTGAATTTTTTGTAACAATTCCTCTTTCAGCTGTTGTTTTTCGATTATTTTTTGATCAAGTTCATCCTCGCTTATTTCGGATTCCTTCAATTCAATGAGTTCATGTAAATCATTCGTATACATTTGCTCGCGTTGCGTCAATCGCTCCATTTCTGCTTGTATGGAGGTCGTTTTTTCATGTTGATGTTTAATCCGTTCTTCCTGTTCTGCCAACGATACTTGTAGACGATGAAACTCATATTCGAGTTGTTCTTTCGTTTCATGAAAAGTATGTTTTTGTTCTGTTAATTCATCAATCGTCTGTTGAAGCGATTTTAATTGTTCGTCAAGTTCCGCAAGCTCATTTGTTAGTTCACGGTCGCGATCAATTAACCGCTCTTTGTCATTCTGTATCTGTTTATGATCTCGGTTAAATAAAGTAAGTTGATCGGTTAACGATTGTAATTTCATATTGCATTCTGTCTGCGTCGCTTTTAATTGTTCAACCGTTTGCTGTTTCGCATGTAGAGACTGCTCCATCTTTTTAAGCGCTTGTTCTTTTTCGGTCATATGAGCTTCTTGTTGTTGAACACGGTTTCGAAAGTCGGTCACTTCTTGGCTGACGACATTCAGTTTTTCAGTTAACTGTTGTAAATCTTTTTCTCTCGTAAATAGCGATTGGTTCGTTCGTTTTTTAGCTCCCCCTGACATCGAACCTCCAGGGAAAACAACATCGCCTTCTAAAGTGACGACACGGTAGCGACGAGACGCAAGCTTTGCAAGCTCATTAGCATCTTTTAACGTTTTTGCAATCATTACATGTCCCATGAGATGATTGACAACGACTTCGTATTTTTCATTCGTCGATACGACTTCTGACGCTACGCCAATAAATCCGGGATGGTTGTCAACTTTGGAGCGAACGCGCTTTGTAATATAGCGTGGTTGAATCGATTCAAGCGGTAAAAAGGTAGCTCGTCCACGATTCGTCCGTTTTAACCAACCAATTGCTTTCCTTGCTGTCTCATCATTTTGAACGACTATGTTTTGCGCTTGCCCCCCTAGGACAGTTTCAATGGCTGTCACATATTGTTGTGGAACATCTATTAACTGTAAAACTGCTCCATATACATGTGTAAGTTGTTTATTTTCTTGAGCTCGCAAAACGTATTTAACACCTTGAAAAAAGCCTTGGAAGTCTTCTTTCATCTCTTCCAGCATTTCTTTTCGTGATTTCATCTTTTCAAGATATCGATACTTTTGATACAACTTTTTTTGCGCACTTTGAAAGCTGGAGCGCTCTTTTACTAACTCTTTTTTAAGTTGTTCAATCGCTTGACGGTGTTCAACATATGTAGTCATTGCAGCTTCATACTGTTGTTTAGACGCCTCGCTTTTTTCATTCATTTTCTTCTGTTGTTGGACCAACTGCTCATACTTTTCGGATTGGAGCTTTTTTACATTGGTTAACTTCTTCCATTGTTGCCGAATCGATTGTTGCTCATTTCGCTTCGCCGCTTGCACATTCAAATGTTCAATGTAATCGGATGTTAAGTCTTCGATCTGTTCAGTAATTGTTTCGTGCTCAACGGCGAGTTGTTGTTCGATCCGTTCCAACTCTTTCTTCGTGTCCGACCTATCTTTTGTTAAATGATCGAGTTGTTTTTTTTCATTCTTATACGCTCGCATAAATCGCTTTTTCTCTCGAGCTGTTTCAACGATATGGGATTGTAGTTTTTGTTTATCTTCAGCATAGTGTTTAATGCGTTCGTATAACACTCGCTTTTTCCCTTCATGTTGTTCCAACTGTTCAGTTGTAGCTAGTAACTGTTCTTGTAACTTTTCAATCGACTGATCGAGCTGTTCGATTGATCGTCGTTCTTTTTCGATGACCGCTTCTTGTTTTTGGATACTCGTCTTCCATTCAATTTCTTTAACGCGTTCTTGTTCCAACTGCTGCAATCGTTTTTGCCATTTTTCATGAAATTGTTCAATTTCCGTAATAAGTAAAGATATTTCCTTCTCTTGCAATTGATCTTTCAACTTGAGATATGTTCGAGCTGTCTTCGCTTGACTTTCTAAAGGAGTTAATTGTTGTTCAATTTCGTACGTAATGTCATTTACGCGACTTAAGTTTTCACCTGTTTCAGCTAATTTAAATTCCGCTTTCTTTTTACGGTGTTTATATTTCAGCACACCAGCCGCTTCTTCAAAAATCGTCCGTCGTTCTTCAGCTTTCGAGCTAAGGATTTCTTCGATCTGTCCTTGACCGATAATTGAAAATGCTTCGCGGCCAAGACCCGAATCCATAAATAAATCGATAATATCTTTCAGTCGACACGATTGCTTATTAATATAAAATTCACTTTCACCGGAACGATAGACACGTCTTGTCACACTAATTTCGCCATATTCAAGTGGAAGCAACTGATCCGAATTATCAAGGACTAAGGTAACTTCCGCAACATTCAAGGGCCTTCGGGTATCACTACCTTGGAAAATAATATCTTCCATTTTTGATCCTCGTAGCGACTTTGCCGATTGTTCACCTAACACCCATCGAATGGCGTCTGTAATATTACTTTTCCCACTCCCATTCGGACCTACTACTGCTGTCACCCCAGGTACAAATTCAACGTTGATTCGTTCAGCAAAAGATTTAAAGCCTACGCTTTCTAATCGTTTCAAATACATACACATTCTCCTAAAACGGAATTTCCTTTACGACATTCACATGCAAAGGCAAGTTAAGTCTACAAATTGATAACTGCACTTTTTAGTCCTGCAAACACTTTGAGCAGTGTACTATCTATCATTATCGAAGTATAATTTCTTAAAGACAATCTTTAGTAAGCCGATTGATTGTCGATGAATACTTCATATGTTTAAATATTTGGTTTTTTAACGCATATATTCTATCATACATATAAGAACAAAAGAAGATCGTAGCGAATCGTAACGATTCATTCGCTCATTAAAAATTAAATGATGAGGTGTTTACATGAATTTAGAACAGGCAACTCCTGAAAATTTGAAATACATATTAGATGAGTTGTCAGAACGACTTGATGTTGCTAATCGCTTAATCATGGATCCTGAGGGCTATGATTTGAATAAATACGACGAATTGAAGGACATGTACGAATTCGTCGTCCAGAAAGAGCGATTAAGTCCTTCGGAAACACAGGCATTTATTGATGAATTACGATCTGTAAGAAAAGAGTAATCGATAGAAAAAGACTGTAATTCGTCGGTTGTTGAATAACAGTCTTTTTCTTTCTTACACATTTGTTTCATTCGTTAGTATTACCGATTCAATTGATCGAGAGCGTGTTTCGCTGCCCGTTGTTCGGCTTCTTTTTTCGTCCGACCTACCCCATGACCAGAAATTTTGTTTTTTATGAAAACTTGCGAAACAAATTCACGGTTATGGGATGGTCCTCTTTCTTCAACAATTCGATACTCGATCGGCTTGTTTTTAAATTGTTGGATAAACTCTTGTAATTGACTCTTATAATCCATCGCATGCGAAAAAGCACCTTCATTAATTTTCGGATAAACATGTTCCTCTAAAAAATGTAAAACAGCTTTAAGACCTTGATCTAAATATAAAGCACCAAGAAATGCTTCAAATACGTCAGCTAATAATGCCGGCCGATTACGACCACCTGTTTGCTCTTCCCCGCGACCGAGCATAATGTAATGACCAAAGTTCAAAGCTTTGGCAAAATCAACTAATGAGGCTTCACAGACAATCGATGCTCGCAGTTTCGTCATCTCACCTTCGGCCATATTTTGTTTTTCATTATATAAATAATGGGAAACTCCTAACTCTAAAACAGCATCTCCTAAAAATTCGAGACGTTCATTATCCGAAAAACGTTTATCCTGATGCTCATTCACATAGGATGAATGTGTAAAAGCCTGCTTTAACAATTTAGGATTTTTGAATGTAAATCCGAGTTGTTTTTCTAACTGAGCTACACTCATTCGCAATTCCACCTCGATTGTTTGCCATTAAAAGCATATCGAAAGTCCCGCATATGCGAGACTTTCAATAAATCAGATTGTCCATGGGGACGAGCTGTTCATACATATATAAGTTTTACTTGTTGCTGTTTATGTATTCAACAGCATCACCAACCGTATTGATTTTTTCAGCTTCTTCGTCGGCGATTTCCATGTCGAATTCGTCCTCAAGTTCCATCACTAATTCAACGACATCTAATGAGTCTGCTTCTAAATCATCTCTGAAAGAAGCTTCCATCGTTACTTTTGACTCTTCAGCATCAAGTTGATCGACAATAATTTCTTTTACACGCTCAAAAATATCTTCCATCATCACTCACCTCCTTTCAAGGGGCTGTTTAAATCATTTACATGGCCATGCCACCGTCGATGTGAATCGTTTGTCCAGTTATATAATCAGAATCACTCGTCGCTAAAAAACGAACAACTTTTGCCACATCTTCAGGTGTACCGAGTTTGGCGAGTGGAATCAAGGATAACATCTGTTCTTTCTGTTCCTCACTTAAAGCATCGGTCATATCAGTTGATATAAATCCGGGTGCAACAGCGTTTACTAAAATATTTCGTGGAGCTAGTTCCTTCGCTGCTGATTTCGTTAAACCGATGATCCCTGCTTTTGCAGCGACATAGTTCGCTTGCCCTGGATTACCTGTTACTCCGACAATTGAGGCAACATTAATTATTTTTCCCGATTTTTGTTTCATCATCGGTCGTGACGCTGCTTTCATACAGAGGAAGGTTCCTTTAAGATTCGTGTTAATGACATCATCAAAGTCTGTTTCTTTCATCCGCATTAATAATTGATCACGTGTAATGCCGGCGTTATTTACGAGAATATCAAGACTTCCAAATTGCTTCGTCACTTCTTTAATCATTGTTTTGACACTTGCTTCATCAGATACGTCAGCTTGAATTTTAAAAGCGTTAACACCTAATTCTTGAACTTCTTCGACAACTGCTTCGGCTTTTGCTTCATTCCCTGCGTAATTAATCGCTACATTTGCCCCTTTTGAAGCCAATTCCAAGGCAATAGCGCGACCAATTCCTCTAGATGCCCCCGTAACGAGAGCGTTTTTATCGTTGAGCATTCTCAATCCTCCTTATACCATGTTATAAACTTCTTTAATGAGGCTACATCTTGAACAGCAAATGTTTTCATACGTCGATTGATTTTTCTTACGAGTCCACTTAACACTTTGCCATTACCGATTTCAACAAAAGCATCTATACCTTGCTCCATCATGTTGCGAATCGATTCTTCAAACCTTACGGGAGAATACAATTGTTTGATGAGCAATTCCTTAATTTCTTCCTTTTGTGTAACCGGTGTGGCGGTTACATTCGCATAAATAGGAATCGAGGCATCGTTCAAATTCACTTTATGTAAATAATCAGCGAATTCAACATTAGCCGATTTCATTAATCGTGAATGAAAAGGTCCACTCACATTTAATGGAATAACCCTTCTCGCTCCATGTTCCTTTAACAAATTAGAAGCTTTCTCGACACCTTGTACAGAACCGGAAATAACGATTTGTCCTGGACAATTTATATTTGCCAAATCAACAATTTCATCTGTTACTTGCTTTAAAACATGTCCAATTTCTCGTTCGGATAAACCAAGAACCGCAGCCATCGTCCCTTGGCCTTTCGGAAAGGCTTCCTCCATTAGTTTACCCCGTGTCGCTACAAGCGGCAATGCTTCCTTAAGTGTGAGGGCACCTGCAGCTACTAAGGCACTATATTCACCGAGACTATGCCCTACGGTTACATCTGGTTGAATACCTTCATCTTGTAACAATGAATGAATGGCGATGCTTGACAAAAGTAAAGCAGGTTGAGCATTTTCTGTTTCTGTTAATCTGTCTGTCGGTCCTTCAAACATAATTGACCGGAGATCTTTCTGTAACGTGTCATTTGCTTGTTCGTACATTGCTTGAACTTTAGAAAATTCATCGTAAATATCTTTCCCCATACCTACTGCTTGTGAACCTTGACCTGGAAACATATAGGCTATTCGTTTCATTGCCGCTCCTCCTGTTCTCTTCGGATAGATGCGATTGTTCCTTGAATCGTTTCTGTAACCTCATTGTCAACCATATGGCATGCTTGGCGAATGGCATTAAAGATCGCTCGGCTATTCGATGAACCGTGTGCTTTAATGACAGGTGCTTTTAAACCGAATAGTCCGGCACCCCCATACTCTGAATAATCTAATTGATCCTTTAATTTTTTTAAATCATTTTTCATGAGAGCTGCTACTAATTTTGTTTTCATGGACGACATCAACGTATCCTTTAATAAAGAAAATATCATAAGTGCTGTTCCTTCGATTGTTTTTAACGTCACATTTCCACTGAAACCGTCTGTCACAACAACATCACTAACACCATTAAAAATGTCACGTGCTTCGACATTGCCCATAAAGTTTATCGGGGCATTTTCCAAAAGTGAAAAGGTTTTATTTGCTAAATCATGACCTTTTCCTTCTTCTGTTCCAACATTTAACAAGCCAACGGTAGGCTCTTTCTTGAGACGGACCTTTTCTGCATAGATCGATCCCATAATTGCATGCTGTAACAAATGGGTTGGTTTTGCATTTACATTCGCTCCTACGTCGAGAAGGAGCACACCTTTTCCGTCTAACGTTGGTAATGTTGGACTAAGGGCAGGGCGAGCAATTCCAGGAATTCTACCGACGACAAACAAACCGGCACTCATTAAAGCGCCTGTATTTCCAGCAGATATACACGCATCAACTCGTTTTTCTTTTACCTCCTTAGCCATTAATACCATGGACGAGTTTCGTTTTCGACGGACAGATCGAACAGGTTCATCATCCCCTGTAATGACTTCTGTCGTATGTAAAATATCGATGTTTGATTCATTCGATAGGAACGGTTTGATTTTTGCTTGATCACCAACTAATGTAATATGTAAATTATCTATTTGCGAGACAGCCTCTACAGCACCTTCAACGACAGCTTTTGGTGCATGGTCGCCTCCCATTGCATCGATTGCAAGTCTCATAAACGTTTCTCCTTTACATAGCTCACACTTCATTCAGTCGATCGGTACATATGAAAAGTACCTTTAAATACATGAACTTGATCAACGTAACTATTCACATGAACGATTGTTAAACCATCGTCATTTATTTCTTCAACAACTGCTTTGGCGACGACGCGCTCTCCTTCTTTTACTTGTCGCGAGAACTCGATTGTCGCTTGAACCGTCAATGCTAACTCATCATCAATGACGGCAACTGCTAAAGAGTTTGCCTGAGCGAACAAATGATGCCCCCGGGCAATATTCTTCTTAGAAAAAACATGTTCCTTACCGATATCCAATATAGAAATCGCCCGTCGATCAAGGTCAAGATCAATGACTTCCCCAATAATATCTTCCAAAGTTAATGATTTGACCGTTTCATTCCATTGTGACGTAGCTACTGATTTAATTCGTTTTCGAAGCTCAGGTATGTTTAATTCCACACGGTCTAATCTGATGGTTTGTACACTAACGGAAAATTTTTTAGCAAGTTCTTCGTCGGTTATAAAAGGCGTTTGTTGAATCGTTTCTTTTAATAATTGTTGGCGTTTTCGCTTTGCCTTTCTCATCTATAGCACCATCCACTACCATCTTATTCATTTAACGAATGTTGCGATATGTACACATTGCATCATACTTTATGACTTGGTCCTAATAGTAATATATATTACCAGAGTTATTATTGCAAGGTATATTTAATCGAGTTGAGCTGTTAATAAATCGTCTTCTTTTAAATGTTTACGTAAATGATGAAAAGCTGGATTTTCCATTAATTCATTCGTTTCAATTATCTCTTGAGCATCATGTCGAGCCGTCTCTAAGGCGCGATAATCATGGACAACATCAGCGATTTTAAAGTCAGGTAAACCGCTCTGCTTTTTACCAAAAAAGTCACCAGGCCCACGTAATTGTAAATCTTTCTCCGCTAATTCAAAGCCGTTACTCGTCTCAGTCATAATGCGCATTCGTTCTTTCCCAATGTCTCCTTTTGGGTCGGCGATTAAAATACAGTAACTTTGTTGATCGCCACGACCGACTCTTCCTCGCAGTTGATGGAGTTGTGCTAATCCGAAACGCTCCGCATCATAGATTATCATAATCGTTGCTCGCGGGACGTTAACACCGACTTCTACGACGGTGGTAGATACGAGCACATGCACTTTGTTTTGTGCAAAATCTCTCATCGTTTCCTCCTTTTCATCTTTCGCCAGTCTCCCATGCATAAGTCCTACCCGGATATGTTTTGGAAAAAATTGTTGTAATTGACGATGAAGATCAACAGCATTTTGAATATCGAGTTCATCTGACTCTTCAATTAGAGGAGAAATTACATATGCTTGTTCTCCTTGAGCTACTCGTCTTCCAATAAAATATAAGACACGTTCGAACATGTTTTCTTTCACCCAATACGTTTTAATTTCTTTTCTTCCCGCAGGCATTTCCCTAATAAGCGATACATCCATATCTCCAAATGCCGTAATGGCTAACGTTCTCGGAATAGGAGTAGCTGTCATAAACAAGACATCGGGATGTAGACCTTTAGCTCGTAACATTCGGCGCTGTTCTACCCCGAAACGATGTTGTTCATCGACAATGACTAAGCCTAAATCATGAAAGAACACGTCATCTTGAATTAAGGCATGTGTCCCGATCACAAGATGTGCCTCATGATTTTCAATAGCGGCAACAATCTGTTCGCGTTTTTTCCCTTTAATAGACCCTGTCAACAAGACAATGTTTACGTAATCACCGAACAGATCTACCAATGATTGATAATGCTGTTCTGCTAAGATTTCTGTTGGAACCATTAAAGCTCCTTGTTTATTTGCGGTAATGGCAGCATATAAACTAATCGCTGCTACGATTGTTTTTCCAGAACCAACATCTCCTTGTAACAAACGGTTCATCTGATACGATGATCTCATATCCGCCAAAATTTGCTGTAACGATTTGTTCTGGTCATCCGTCAAAGAAAAAGGCAATGTGTTCATAAAATCTTGTACTTTTATAGGGTCATAATGATGAACGACCCCTACCGTTTCCTCTCGTTTAAGCCTTTTAAGCAGTTGAATCTTCAATTGAAAGATTAAAAACTCTTCATATGTAAAACGTCTCCGCGCATGTTTAAGTGATAATCGATTACTCGGAAAGTGCATCGTTTGCAAAGCCTCTTTCCGAGTGGGTATTTTATAGCTTGTTAAGTAATCAACAGGCAAAAGTTCATCAATGTCATCACTATATTCGTTCAGTGCTTGTTGAATGAACTTTTTTAATCGATTACTCGTTAATTTCCCCTTCACATAATAGACAGGTTGAATGTTTGCATAATTTTTGGCAGGGCCTTTTTTATACGTATCAACAGTAATTTGCAAACGATGTGCGTCCCACTTACCGGTAAGCGTCATGACATCACCTGCTTTAATATGCTTTTTAGCAAAAGCTCGATTAAACATCACCGCTTTAACCGCCACATTTTCAACTTGGATCGTAAACGTCAGTCGTGATTTTTTCCGTCCAAAAAAAGATAGGGAAGGTTCGTATAACACCGTTCCCTCAATAGTTACTTTATCTTCATGAAGCAATTGTTCTAAAGGTTTTATCTCGAAGAAGTTGTATCGATTAGGAAAGTAAAACAATAAGTCTTCAACCGTATATATATCCATACGGTTTAAATCTTCAGCAGTTTTCTTTCCGACACCTTTTAAACACGTGATGGAATCATTTAACATTAAAACCACTCTTTCTATCTATAAATTGATTTCCCTCACCTAGCATGCCGAGATGTAACGTCGCTAAAATTATAGCAAACATTGTCCTATTTATCATTTAAAAATGGATCATAACACCAAAACGTTTATCCGTGAACATAAAAAATTCACCCGAGAAGGGGCGAATTTCTTATGTAACTCTTGGTTATTCAACTGCAAAAATATAGGAATAAATCGGTTGGTTACCGTCATGTAATTCAACTTCTAAATCCTCATATGTTTCTTCAACATATGCTACTAGTTCTTGAGCTTCTTTGTCGCTTACATCTTCACCTTTTAAAATCGTTAACAGTTCGTCATCTTCTGTAACCATTTCGTTTAAAAGATCTTTCACAACTTTCATGTGATCTTTGTGAGAACTTTTTATTTCTCCATCTTCAATTCCCATAAAATGGCCTTTTTCAATTGTCATACCATTAATTTTGGTATTCCGAATGGCGTATGTAACTTGTCCCGTTTTCACTTCTGTACAAGCATCATCCATTTTCTGCTTATTTTTATGAATCGGCTCATTCGGATGAAATGCCAATAAAGCGGTAATCCCCTGTGGAATCGTCTTCGTCGTAACAACTTCAACGTTTTCATCAGCCAATTCTGCAGCTTGCTTAGCAGCCATTACAATATTTTTATTGTTTGGTAAAATAAGGATGTTGTTTGCATTCGCTTTTGCAATCGCATTGGAAATATCTTGCGTACTCGGATTCATCGTTTGTCCGCCTTCAATAACGACCGTCGCTCCCAGGCTTTCAAATAATGTTTTTATACCTGACCCAAGAGCAACGGTTACAATAGCATAGTCTGACTTTTCTTGACTTGCTGATTCTGTTTGCTCTCCTACAATTGACATATGTTGTTCACGCATATTTTCGATTTTCATATTCGTTAAGCTACCGTAATTTTGACCGAGCGTCATGACATTACCTGGATATTCCGTATGAATATGAACTTTAACGACATCTTCATCGGCGACGACGAGTAACGAATCACCATGTTTACTTAATTCATTGCGAAATGCCTCTTCACTAAATGGATGTTGTTTAATTTTTTCATCTTCAAATTTGACCATAAACTCTGTACAATAACCGTATTGTATATCGGATGTGTCCATAAAATCTTGTGCAATTTTGTGGTGCTCTGCTCGAATCATCTCTCTCATATCAACAGTATCGATTTCTTCAGGAAGTTCTTCACCTTTTAAAGCAGCTAAGAACCCTTCATAAATTGTTACGAGTCCTTGTCCACCAGAATCGACGACACCGACTTCTTTCAAAACCGGAAGTAAGTCTGGTGTACGTCTCAAAGAAGCTTTCGCCTCTTTTACGACAGCTTCCATGAGGGTAACAATATCTACTTCCTTACGCGCTTCTTCCATCGCTTTGTTGGCTGCGTCCTTAGCAACTGTCAAAATCGTACCTTCAACGGGTTTCATAACAGCTTTATAAGCGGTGTTTACACCACTTTCAAAAGCGACTGCTAAATCTTTTGTTGTTAGAGCAGAATTTTCTCCAACTCCTTGGGAAAACCCGCGAAAAATCTGTGACAAAATAACTCCGGAGTTCCCTCTTGCTCCCATTAAAAGCCCTTTGGAGAGGGCTTGGGCAACAATGGATATATGATCTGATGATGCTTTTTTTACTTCTTCAGCACCGGATGTCATCGATAAATTCATATTTGTACCTGTATCTCCGTCTGGAACAGGAAAAACATTTAACGCATCAATCAGTTCAGCATTGTTCTTTAAATGGTGTGCTCCGAAGCGAACCATTTTCGTGAATAAGGTGCCATCTAACGTTTGTACTTCTTTCACAATATTTCCTCCTCAGTCGGCGAACGATCATCAATCCTTCGCCACACGTACTCCTTGTATATAAATATTAACGGAATCAATCGATAATCCGAGAGATTGATTCAACATGTATTTAACTTGTGATTGAACATTATGTGCGACTTCTGAGATTTTTGTACCGTAACTTACAATGATGTACATATCAATATGTAAGCGATTATCCTCTTGTCGAACGACGACACCTTTGGAAAAGTTTTCTTTCCTTAAAATTTCGGCAATCCCGTCTTTTATTTGATTTTTGGATGCCATGCCGACAATGCCGTAACATTCAACAGCTGCACCACCAGCTATTGTAGCAATCACTTCATTTGTAATCGTAACTTGACCGTCTTTTGTATTTAATTCTATGGACATCTTCATCCTCCTTAACGCTTATATCATAAGGTTATTTTACTACAAGGTGATAAAATTTAAAAGCAGACAAGGCTTCTGTTCCCTCAAAACACGATTAGATATTTGTACAAATCGGGTAATTGTAACCAACGATAAACGTTAATAAGAGATATTTTACCACTTATAACAATGACCGATATAGACACTTCTGTCAAGTGCGTTTTCTACTATTGCATTTTATAAAACATTATGGTAAATTGTATGAGTATTGTATGACACGTGGTTAAGTAGGAGGGATAAAGTTGGCACGTAAATGTGTTGTTACAGGTCGTAGAACCCGAACAGGGAATAAACGTTCACATGCTTTAAATGCGCGGAAACGCAAATGGAAAGCGAATGTGCAAAAAGTCCGAATTATGGTTGATGGTAAACCAAAACGAGTTTATGTTTCTGCTCGAGCATTAAAATCAGGAAAAGTTAAACGCGTTTAATATAACAGTCGCACCATACTTAAAAGCACCCAAAGTAGGATTGGGTGCTTTTTCATATGAACTATTTAATAATCGCAAATGAAGTTCATTTTAGATAAAGCGCCATGCACAACGGCTTGTTCGACTATTCTACAAATACGTTTGGAGAAGTTGTCGTCTACTTCTTTTTTGACAAAAAAGGAGCTTCTGTCATGCACATTGACAAAAGCAGGCTAACTTCTATTTTTCCTTGTTAAACACACTAATGACCACGCGAATAAATCCGCCAATAAATCGTGGGAGTTTAATCGTATAAAATTTCATGAGTTCCCCCTCCTCTATTTCCAAACAAACTTGCTCTTAAAAATCATTTACGTCGTTAGTCGCAACTCTTTATTAGTAATAGTATGCCTTCTTCATACGAAAAAGTACCACGATTTCCAAGAAGTTTGTTTGAAAGACAAAGTGTGGAGCCAAAAGCAACGGTTTGATTGGTTAACGGATAATAGAAATTATGTAAAGTCAACCCTTTTACATAACGGGTATAAGGTATAAATGATATATTCGGATAATCTTGATCGTATGTAACAACGTGTTCACCAGGTTCTGTCCATTCAATTTTATTATATTGATCGACAATCAAACTTGTAATCTCTTTCTCTTTACATGTTGCAAGTAGGTATATGTTTGCTAACGTATGGTCCATTCTCCCACCTGTCGCTCCAAACAAATAAATTTTCGTAGGATTCAACTCCATCGCCTGTAAGCATGCAAGTTCTAAATCGGTTTGATCTTTTTCGTTAGGATATGACCTGTAGACACGTGTGTTTGTATAAATTAATTGTTGTTCATCAGCATTGATCGAATCAAAATCTCCAAGTGCATAATCGACTTCTATTTGTTGCTCGATGAGGGTAAGTGCTCCGCGATCAGCACCGATCCAAACATCGACTTCGTTAACATAAGCTGATAAGTCTGGAAGCAAATCAATCGGTCCGTTACCGATAATTCCAACTGTCTTCATCGTTACTCGCTCGATTGAGTCGCATGAATAATGTTCTGAATCGCTTGCTCGCGGTCTCCCTTATTAAAAATAGCACTTCCCGCTACAAGTACATCAGCTCCGGCATCTGTACACTGTTTAGCGGTATCCACGTTAACACCGCCATCGACTTCAATTTCAAAAGATAATCCTCTTTCTTTACGCAAGTTAGCCAATTGGCGGATTTTCTCGACTGTTTCTGGAATAAATGATTGCCCGCCAAAACCAGGATTTACCGACATCAATAAGACGAGATCGATATGTTGTAAAATATGTTTAATCATTTCAACAGGCGTAGCTGGGTTAATCGTCACTCCTGCCTTCACACCGGCATTTTTAATCGTTTGAATCGTTCGGTGCAAATGGGGGCATGTTTCTTGATGCACTGTAATAATTGATGCGCCCGCTTCAGCGAACATCTGAACATACTGATCGGGATTTTCGATCATCAAATGAACGTCTAATGGTAACGAAGTAACCGGTCGAATCGCTTCGACGATGAGCGGGCCAATTGTAATATTTGGTACGAAATGTCCATCCATTACATCGACATGAATGTAGTGCGCCCCTCCCTTTTCAACATCTTTTATTTCCTGTCCAAGCTTTGAAAAATCAGCAGACAATATTGATGGTGCAATTTTAACCATTATGAATACCTCGGCTTTCTAGATTGTATTTCTTCATAAAATTTAACATAGTGTTCATACCTATATGGTTGAATATGACCTTTTTGTACAGCTTCTTTTATTATACATCCTGGTTCCTTATAATGCATACAAGCACGGAAACGGCATTGACCTCGTCTTTTTTTAAACTCAGGGAAGCAGTCTTTTAACTGCAGTAACTCAACATCATCAAATTGGAGTGCGCTAAATCCTGGTGTATCCGCCACAAGACCACCATTAAGCTCAATCAGCTCTACATGTCTCGTCGTATGTTTTCCACGGCCTAAACTGCCTGAAATACGAGCTGTTTTTAAATGTAAAGATGGTTTTAACGTATTCAATAAAGTCGATTTACCGACGCCTGACTGTCCAGCTAAAACAGTGATTTCATTTTTAAAGTATCGCTCAATGCTCTCAACATTTTTCGGTGTTGTGGATGAAAATAACTCTACATGATAGCCGATTCGTTCGTAATCCTCTTTATAATGCTGAATCATTTCCTTCTCTTCGTCGGTCGTTAAGTCGATTTTTGTTAAGACGATAATCGGAGTAATCCGTTGATATTCTATAATCGCCAAAAAACGATCCAACAAAAGAGTACTAAAATTTGGCTGTACAGCAGAGCTGACAATCATTGCCTGTGTCACATTGGCAATCGGGGGACGTTTAAGAGCATTTTTTCGTTCGTGAACTTCCATAATATACCCTTCACTATGACCGTCATACTGAAAGGTTACAAAGTCCCCGACGAGCGGGGTGATTTTTCGTTTCCGGAAAACCCCCCTCCCTTTACACGGATAAATCGTTTCTCCGGATTTTACATAGTAAAATCCACTTAAAGCTTTGATAATTCTTCCTTCTGCTACCATTTATTCACCTTCCTCGTACGAAACAGTTTTATTAATTAATAACTCATCATCACGGACAACTTTATATTCGCCTTGACTGTCTGGAGGAACCGTTAACGTAATCTTATATGATGTATCTTTCGTAATTTTATCTTCTTTATAAACCTCAGATATTTTGTGATCTGTATCCTCAATATAAATTTTTACCGTCTGTTCCACAGGTTCCTCATTCTCATCGGCAGTTTGTTCGGGACGATAAGGAACTGTAAATGAAACCGTATGTGATGCTGGTGGTTTTTCCTTAGGTCCTAGAGAGATCGTCACATCGACTGTACTTCCTTTTTCTAATAATGTATTCGCTTTTGGACTTTGTTGAATGACTTCTCCTTTTGGTTGATCTGAATTCTTTTTTGTCTGGTTAATGACTAAACCGTTGTCCTCTAAATATTGTTTTACTTCGTCTTCCGTCATACCAACGAGGTTATTTAAGCTCACTTTCTCTGGACCTGCACTAATTTCAAAAATGACTTTCGTATCACTCGGAACGACCTCTGTATCTGCATTCGGTTGAATTTGTGTAATAATTTCACCTTCTGGCTGATCGGAATGCTTTTCGTAAGCGATAATGTCCTCAAAGCCTTCTTCTTCTAGCAAGCGTTCGACTTGCTCAAAATCACTGCCGACATAATTATCAAATGTTATTTTTTCTTTTCCTTGGCTGACGTAAACGTTGACTGTTGACTCCTCTTTGACCGTTCGATTAGCGCGTGGGTCCGTTTTAACGACAAAACCTTCTTCTACATCATCTGAATATATGAGCTCTTGTTCTGCTTTTAAATGATGTTCGGCTAACTGGTCGACAGCATCATTATACTCCATACCTACGACATCAGGCACTTTGACATCTTTTGGCTTGGCCAAGTAAGGGACGATAAACATCGCAGCAATACTTGAAGCAAGTAAAACAAATAACGTGACGATGATGATTAGCCATTTTTTCTTCCTTTTTTTCTCTTTTTTTGGTACAGGCATTTTCTTTGTGTTCTCATCATGAATCATATGTGCATCACTGTCTTCAAAAGCATCATCGCGAATGATTGGAATCGCCTTCGTTTCCTCTCCTTCTTCTACCGGTGGAACATATTTTTCCTCATTTAAATGTTCCGGTTTTAATGCTTGATTTAAGCTAGATTCCATTTCAGAGACGGTTTGATAACGGTGAAATGGATCTTTTGTCATAGCTCGTAACACAATATTTTCGACACTTTGTGGGATTTTTTCATCAAAGTGTCGAACAGAAGGAGGATCAGCTTGTAAATGTTTTAAAGCGATTGACACCGGCGTTTGACCAGAAAATGGTAACTCACCAGTTAATAGTTCATAAAATACAATGCCTAACGAATAAATGTCTGATTTTTTTGTAGCTTTTCCACCTCTTGCTTGCTCAGGTGATAAGTAATGAACAGAACCGAGAATGGAATTTGTTTCTGTTAACGCAGTAGCACTTGAGGCAACGGCAATGCCAAAATCAGTTACTTTCACATTTCCATACGTATCCATTAAAATATTTTGTGGTTTAATATCACGATGAACGATATTATTTTCATGGGCATGCGTAATCGCTGACGTAATCTGCTTCATGATTGGAATAGCTTCTTCAACAGGTAAGGGACCGTTTTGTTGAATATATTCTTTTAATGTCATTCCATCGACATATTCCATTACCATATATAAAATGTGGTCTTCTTCACCTACATCATAAATGTTCACTATGTTCGGATGCGATAAACTTGTAGCTGCTTGTGCTTCTCTGTCAAATCTAGCAATAAACTCTTCGTCATTGACATATTCCATACGCAGTACTTTAATAGCGACATCACGCTTTAAAATTTGATCGGTAGCTAAATACACATTGGCCATTCCCCCGCCACCTATTCTTTCTTTAAGTTGATAGCGATCATTTAGGAGGTGTCCATTTATCATAATGAATCACCTAGTTTCTCAATTGACGCATGCACCATGAGAACGAGAGAGATGTTATCTTCCCCACCTCGTTGATTTGCTAAAGCAATCAGTTCTTCACCGAGCACTGCTAACTTTTCATCAGATTGAAGCCATTCTTTTATTTCATCATTTGTCACTTTATCTGTTAGTCCATCTGAACATAATAATAATTTTGCTCCTTGATTCCAAGCAAGTGATTGAATTTCTGGAGTGACATTTTCCTCCGTACCTAAAGCTTTTAACACAATATTTTTTCTCGGATGTTGTTGAGCATCGTCTTTAGAAATTTGACCCGATTGAATGAGTGCATTCACTAATGAATGGTCCTCTGTAACTTGTGTAAATTCATTTTCATTCAACAAATAACATCGGCTGTCTCCGATATGGGCAACGGTAACAAACTGATCGGTACAAATAGCTATAACAATCGTTGTTCCCATTCCTTCACACTCTTCATAGTTTAGTGAATGGTCGTATAACAATCGATTGACATCATTGAGGACGTCATGAAGCCATCGTTCGGCTTGTTCAGGCATCTGAATCGCTCTTGTCGTACGCCATTTCTCCTGAACGATGTTCGTAGCCATTTGGCTAGCGACATCACCTGCACGATGTCCACCCATTCCATCAGCGATAATCGCTAGCGATTGATTAGCTTCATTTTTATAGATACCACCTGCATCCTCATTAAGATCACGAATGAGACCTTGATGCGTTAAGAACTGTCCTTCCATATTTACACCTCTTTCGGTGGATTCTTTTATAAGTATGACACACATTCGTTCATATAAAACTGTCATGTATACATACTCTACTAAAAGAAAGTTATGACTTCTTGATTAGCCGTGTTAGAAAAAATCCATCCGTTTGGAACGTTTGTGGGAAAAGTTGTAAGCCAAATTTTGAAACACCTGGAGATTGCCTCATTTCTGCAGGTAACGATGCGAAAAAATGAGGATCCACTGCATAGTTCTTATGGCCTTCGAGAAACTTTTCGATAACTTTTTCATTTTCTTCACGATCAACAGTACACGTGCTATACACTAACAATCCGCCCCTTTTTAACAAAGGAGCTACACTCGTCAATATTTGTAACTGAACTGTAGCCAAATTATAAATGTCCGTTTCTCGCTTACGATATTTTATATCCGGCTTAGCACGGATGACCCCAAAACCTGTACACGGTGCATCGACGAGAATACGATCAAAACTTTGTGCTTCATGAATGGTTTGTAACTTTCTAGCGTCTAATTGGCGTGTCTTAATAATGGAGAGGTCTAATTGATTCGCCTTTTTCTCAACTAACTTCGTTTTTTTTGCATGTAAATCATACGCATAAATCAATCCTTGATCAGACATTTTTTCAGCAATATGTGTTGATTTTCCTCCAGGTGCACTACAAGCATCGAGGACAGTCATTCCGGGAGAAACATCGAGCATTTCTCCAACGAGCATCGAGCTTTCATCTTGAATCGAAACGAGTCCTTCTTTAAATAAAGTAGATGTTAACACGTTGCCCTGTTCGATAATAATCCCTTGGTTAGAAAATTGGGAAGGTTTAGCGCGAAAACCTTCGTCTGTTAAATGATCGATCGCCTCTTCACGGGAAATTTTCAAAGGATGTACACGGACAGATATAATGTGCCGCTCTAAATTAGCGACACACATTTCTTTCGTTTTTTCATAACCGTATAAAGATGTCCAACGTTTTACGAGCCATTCGGGGTGGCTCGTTTCTACCGATAACCGTTTGATCGGATCTTCAATCGATTGAATAGAAGGTAATCCTTTGCGCTGGATATTTCTTAAAACACCATTGACAAATGAAGCAATTCCTTTATGCCCTCTCTGTTTCGCAATTTCAACCGCTTCATGAATAATAGCATGATCAGGAACTCGATCTAAATAAACCATTTGATAGATGGACATCCGTAACAACATCGTTACCCAAGGCTGTTTCTTTTTATGGCGCTTCACGAAGTGACGAATATAATAATCTAACGTAAGTTTCCGTTGAATTGTGCCGTACACAATTTCCGTTAACAGCCGTTCATCTTTTTCACATAGTTGGCGTGATTGAATCGCTTGATGAATAAGTAAGTGACTATATCCACCTTTTTCAATCCGTAACAACAGATCGATGACCGTATTCCGGAGTAGATGCTTTTTTATTTTACTCACCCAATACCGCCCCGATCTCAATTCGATCACTTGAACCGAGTAAATAGTCTTTTACGCTCATTCGTCGCTTACCAGCAGGTTGTATTTCGGTGATGTTGATTCCTTTTTGATTACCACAAACGGCGACAAAAGATGATTCGTCAATTTTTTCGACTATTTCCCCTGGAACGCCTTCGTACTGTTTATCAACAGGAATACCCCACCAAATTTTCATATTTTTTCCTTTATAAGTCGTAAAGGCGACCGGCCATGGATGGAGTCCTCTAATATGGTTATAAACATCGAGATGCGATTTTGTCCAGTCTATTTTTTCTTGCTCTCGATGAATATTCGGTGCATATGTTGCTCGTTCTTCATCTTGTTGAATAGGAGTTAATTCACGGGAAAATAGCTTAGGTAATGTGCTCATTAATAGCTTTGCACCAACTTCTGATAATTTATCGTGCAACGAGCCTACATGATCATCTGTTTCAATCGTTACTTTTTCTTGGGTAAGTATATCGCCAGCATCTAGCTTTTCAGCCATATACATAATCGTAATTCCCGTTTCCTTTTTCCCTTCTAAAATAGCATAATGAATCGGTGCTCCGCCACGTAATTGTGGAAGTAATGATGCATGTACATTAATACATCCATAGACGGGAGATTTTAATAACTCTTTTGGCAACAATTGTCCGTAAGCTGCCGTTACAATTAAATCAGGTTTGCAGTCGATAATCGGCTGAAAATCTTCGGATAATTTGTTTGGTTGAAAGACACGTATGTTATGCTTTTCTGCCTCTACTTTTACAGGTGGAGGTGTAATCACTCGTTTCCTCCCTTTCGGCCGATCAGGTTGTGTTACGACAAGAACGACCTCATAGTCCGATTGAATGAGTTGATGTAAAATCGGCACAGCAAAATCGGGAGTTCCCATAAAAACAATTCGTTTCATCTTTCTGTCCCTTCTTTCTTTTCTACATAAATTGATACGGTTGTAAGTCAACTTTTATTTGTAAATCGTCTTTTTGCATATCGTCATGAAATTGTTGTATAATTTTTTTAATATTTGTTCTTAAATGAGGTTCATCTTTGTATTTTAGCATGCATTGATAACGATATCTATCTTTGATTCTTGCAATAGGCGATGGAGTTGGTCCGAGCACAATCGTATCTTCCTGAACACATGCATCCAGTAGTTTTGTGATCTTTTGTGCCACTTGAATCGCCTTGATTCGATTTGGGTGGGAAATCGTTAATAAGGCTAAAAAAACGTAGGGAGGATAGCGATATGCTTTACGCATTTTCATTTCTTGATTAAAAAATTGTGTAAAACGATACGTACTTGCCAACTGGATACTGTAATGATCTGGAGTGTACGTTTGTATGATGACCTCACCTAATAAATCATGTCTTCCCGCTCGTCCACTCACTTGTGTTAACAATTGAAATGTCTTTTCTGAAGAACGAAAATCTGGTAAATGCAACATGGAGTCGGCCGTTAACACACCGACTAACGTCACATTTTTAAAATCGAGTCCTTTGGCAATCATTTGCGTTCCTAGCAAAATATCAGCTTGTTGATTTTCAAATTGCGTTAATAATCTTTCATGTGCACCTTTTTTCCGCGTTGTGTCAACGTCCATTCGTAATATACGAGCTTGAGGAATAAGTTTAGTTAATGCCTCTTCTACCCGTTGGGTTCCCGTTCCAAAATATCGGATTAAGTCACTGTCACAGGCAGGACAAATGACAGGCATCGGTTCTTCATAAGAACAGTAATGACATTTTAATTGGTTGTTCTGTTTATGATATGTTAAAGCAATGTCACAGTGAGGACATTCAGTAACATGACCACAGTCTCGACACATAACAAATGTAGAATAACCACGACGATTTAAAAGGAGAACAATTTGTTCGTTTTGTTCAATCGCCCGTTCGATTTTGTTTTTTAGTTTTCGCGAGAACATTGTGCGATTACCAGCGTGAAGTTCTTCGCGCATATCGACAATTTCTACTTTCGGCATTTCTTTATCGTTCGTCCGCTTTGTCAGCGTTGCTAATTGATAAACGCCTTTCTTCGCACGTGCGTATGATTCTAAAGTCGGTGTCGCACTTCCCAGGATGACGGGACATTTATGATAGCGTCCTCGTTTAATCGCCACATCTCGTGCATGATAGCGTGGTTGATCCTCTTGTTTATACGATGTTTCATGTTCTTCATCGATAATCATCAGTCCAATGTTTTCAAAGGGAGCAAAGATTGCTGAACGTGCACCGACGACAACTTGCACTTCTTTGCGGAAAACTTTTCGCCATTCATCATATTTTTCCCCATTGGATAAGCCGCTGTGTAAAACAGCGACATTTGAGGCGAATCGTCCTTTAAACCGCTTCACCATTTGTGGTGTCAGTGAGATTTCTGGTACGAGTACAATCGCTTCCTCGCCCCGTTGAATGACATCGTCAATCGCTTGTAAATAGATTTCGGTTTTCCCACTTCCCGTTACGCCGTGTAACAAAAATACATCGTGATTATTTTTAGCAATTTGCTCTTTTATCGGACGAATAGCAAGAGCTTGTTCATCCGTTAACTGGAGAGGTACCGTCTTAGAAAATGGCTGATCATAAGGGTTGCGATACACTTCAATCTTGTACTCTTCAAGAATCGATTTTTCTATCAAAGCTTTTACAATCGAGCGATTCGTACCCGTTTTCTTATACAACAATGATTGTTCAATTGCCTCTGGATGATCGATAAAAAATTGCACTACACGCCGTTGACTCGTCGCATTTTTATGTAAGTGAAGTAACGATTCTTCTAAATGATGACGCTCATTTTTTGGCTGAATCATCGTTGTGTATTTTTTCCTTGCCTTTGATTTCACGACGTAATTCACTGTCAAATCTCCGGTTTGAACTGCCTTTTGCAATTGCTTTAGCTGGACTTTTGAATGAATAAATTTGTCATATGGAATAGAGGTTCGTCCAGCAAAGAGAGCTTCGAGTTCATCTGATAAACGATTGTTCGTATTACGGACGAGTTCCTTTTTATAAGTCGCTTTTAAAACGTGCGGAAGCATCGCTTGATATGTTGTAACATATAAACTTAACGTTTGATCAGCAAGCCATTTACCAAGCTGTAACAACTCTTCTGTTAATACGGGGATTAAATCAAGTACATCAGTTATTTCTTTTAGTTTATCAAATGAGGAAGAAGATGTTAACCCGACGACAAAGCCCATGATCTTTCGGGGACCAAAAGGAACAATGACTCGCATCCCTGTCGTAACAATATCTTTGAGCCGTTCTGGGATGAGGTAATCAAAGGATTGGTTGAGCTCTCTTGTCGGTACATCCACAATAACCTTCGCAATTTTCACTCGAGCTCATCCTCTAAATCACGATGGATAAATTGTAAAATTTTTTCAGCTACCTCGTCTTTTGATGCAAGTGGAACATCGTACCTGTTCATATCTTTATTCATATAGGTGACGATATTTGTGTCGCCTTCAAAACCAGCTCCTTCTACGGAAACGTTGTTAATAACTATTGCATCCAAATTCTTTCTTTGTAACTTTTCGACACCATATTCGAGCGGGTTTGTCGTCTCAGCAGCAAACCCTACAAGAAACTGGTCCGTCTTCTTTTCACTAAGTGACTGCAAAATATCTTTCGTTCGTTCCATTTCAATTGATACTTCACCAGGTTGTTTTTTTACTTTTTCATCATGAATAACCTTTGGCCGATAGTCTGAAACAGCTGCCGACTTTATGACAATATCGTGCGTTGGAAATTGCTCGTGCATAACGTCATACATTTCTTCAGCTGTTATAACATCAATGCGTCTAATATTAGGGTCAGTCAACTGTAAGCTTACAGGGCCAGCTACTAAAGTAACATCAGCTCCTAACTGTGAAGCCGCCTTCGCTAAAGCAAATCCTGTTTTTCCAGAGGATCGATTCGTTAAAAAGCGAACAGGATCGATTGCTTCTCGCGTAGGTCCTGCCGAAATCAATACTTTTTTACGAGCCCATAAACGTTTACGTGATTCATGCTTCTTAATAACTTCAATAATACTTTCAGGCTCCTCTAGTCGCCCTTTTCCTATCCAACCACAAGCTAAATGCCCTGCACCTGGCTCAATAAAGTAATATCCCCATCGTTCAAGCGTTTTCATATTTTTAACGACTGCAGGATGGGCATACATATTCACGTTCATTGCTGGTGCTAAATAAACAGGTGCTTTTGTTGCTAAAACAGTTGTAGAAATAAAGTCATCCGCAATTCCGTTAGCTAACTTTCCAATAAGGTTCGCTGTTAATGGTGCAATTACAACAAGATCTGCCCAATCGGCGACATCGATATGAGCAATTACCTCTGGATCTTTTTCAGCAAACGTATCGATATAGACGGGATTTCTTGACAGCGCTTGAAATGTGAGCGGTGTTACAAACTGTGTTGCACTTTCTGTCATCATCACTTTAACATTTGCACCTTGTTGAGTTAGCTGGCTCGTTAATGCACACGCTTTATACGCGGCAATCCCTCCGGAAACCCCTAGCAAAATATTCTTTTTGTATACCATTTGTGATAACCCCTCTTTCTGAACGAAACCCTCTTCGACTTCGATGTTTTGACGAAAATTGAAATGGCTATATTTCTACGAAAAAAAGAACGGATGACTTATTCATCCCTATTCTCGATGTCGACGAAGGATACATGTAGCATTACTGGATGAAGATGAAATAAAAACCCTCGCACATCATTCTAGCGAGGGATTCGTTTACATCAATCAAAATCATTTTACTCCAATGTTAATTTTCCCGCTTCAATTTCTTCTAAAGCCACACCTACACACGTCTTTGACTTCGGATTTTCAATCATTGGATTTTTTAAATCCCGAAGTTGTTTCGCACGTTTTGCGGACAAGATGACGAGCGAGTATTTAGAATTAATTCTTTTTTGTAACACATCAATGGATGGTTCTAACATTTAATCATTCATCCTCCAATATATTTTTAAATTGATGAGCAATTCTTTCCCGTTTACAATGTTCGCTTTGAATAATCGATTGAATTTTTCTAACCGCTTGATTGACATCGTCATTAACGACGACATAATCATAAGCTTTCATCATTTCAATTTCTTTTTTCGCTTCTTTCATGCGATTTTTCACTAAATCATTCGACTCTGTTCCACGTCTCATAATACGTTCTTTTAATTCTTGTAAGCTCGGTGGAAAGAGAAAAATAAATACGCCTTCTGGAAAATTCTTTTTAACTTGTAGGGCACCTTGTACTTCAATTTCCAAGAATACATCATAGCCTTCTGCTAAAGTTTTTTCTACATACTCTCTTGGGGTTCCGTAATAATTATTGACATACTGGGCATATTCTAAAAGTTTTCCTTCACGAATGTACTGTTCAAATTCTTCTTTAGTCTTAAAAAAATAATCTACTCCATCTCTTTCTCCTGGTCGCTTTTTTCTAGTTGTCATGGAAACCGAATATTTTAAATCTGATTTTCGTTTAAATAATTTTTTTCTGACGGTTCCCTTTCCTACACCAGATGGACCGGATAATACGAATAAAATCCCACGCTTGCTTGCCAACCGTTTTCCTCCTAAAAAATATATTTCTACATCGTTAACTCCGTGTTTATTCGTCGCTAAATTCATCATGACTAATCACACGTTGTCCTACGGTCTCTGGTTGTACAGCTGATAAGACGACATGATCACTATCTGTAATAATAACTGCACGTGTGCGTCTACCATATGTTGCATCAACTAATTTATTGCTTTCTCTGGCAACTGCAATAATACGTTTAATGGGTGCTGATTCCGGCGAGACGATTGAAATGACTCGGTTCGCCGACACGACGTTGCCGAAACCTATATTAATTAATTGCAAGCCCAAAATGTGTCCCCCTCGTTTTACCTTTCGTAACCGTTTCACAGTAAACGTGAAATATAGTTCCTATTAAAAACAAACACCTATTCGTATCTTTACGTAACTATGTTACTCGATATTTTGAATTTGCTCTTTAACTTTCTCCATATCACTCTTTAATTGAACTGTCCATTCTCCAATTTTACAATCAATCGATTTGGAGCCAATCGTATTTGTTTCCCTCTGCATCTCTTGGATAATAAATTCTAATTTTCGCCCAATAGCTCCACCTTCCTCAACGGTTTCAAAAAAATGATGAATATGGCTATGTAGACGTGTCGTTTCTTCAGTGATGTCTCCTTTTTCAGCGAGAAGAGCGATTTCCTGATGCATACGAGCTGGATCTATGCTCGTATCATCTAAATATTCAACGAGCCTCTCTTCAATTCGCTCTCGATATTCTTGAATAACATATTTTCTTCTTCCTTCAACTAATAATAACATATCTTGTATAGATTTCATCCGTTTTTTGATATCGTTTATTAAAAAACGACCTTCTTCTTGTCGCATTTGCAGAACTTGTTGGCACGTACGTTCAATGCTTTCCATGATGCAATCGATTAACTCGGGAGGGGTTTTTTCATATTCCTCTATAGTGATGAGGTCTGGAATCTCGGGAACGATTGCTCTCGACTTATCTTCTGTCAACTGATAACGTTCTTTTACATTTTGTAACAGATGTACGTATTGATCCATTAAATCCCAATCTGTTTGCAACGTTTTTTGTAAAAAACTACTTCCTTGAATTCGAATATAAACGTCAATTCTACCACGTTCAACATATGATTGTACTAACCGTTTTATTTTATCTTCCATAAATAGCAGTGTCTGTGGTATTTTCGCATGAAAATCGAAGAACCGGTGATTAACCGTTCGGATCTCGACGGTGACCATCGTCTCATCTACGTGTATCGTATCGTTGCCATATCCAGTCATACTCCTTATCATTTCCATCACATCCATTGGTAAATATACTTTATTATAACAATTATTAATGAAAAAATAAAAACCCCTCCCCAAAACATTTACATCCAGAAATGCTCGTTTTTTGCCTACGTGGATGATGTTTTGAACAAGGGGTTAGTCTTTATTTTTTCGTGAAACCGAACAATACCGTTGGTAATGCGCTTAATCCAATAATGAGCAACCATTCTCGAATGCCGAGGTAAGTTGTCTGAAAAATCGGTTGCAAAGGCTCCCAGTAAATAACGATACATAATAATAAGAGCGAAGAAATAACGGCTAATACTAAATATATATTCTCAAATGGATTACGGTCAAAAACTGAGTTTTCATTTCGACAATCGAAAACATGGATTAACTGAGCCATCACAAGGGTTGTAAAAGCAACGGTCCGCCCGTATGTTAAATGATCAGGATTACTTTGATAAGCTATGATAAAGGCAATAAGCGTAACAATGCCTATCAATAAACCTCTACTAATAATTTTATAGCCTAATCCTCTCGAAAAAATACTTTCTCGAGGATTTCTTGGGTTTTGTTTCATGACATTTTCTTCGGGTTGATCAAGTCCTAAGGCCATTGCTGGAAGCCCGTCCGTTACTAAATTCACCCACAATATTTGCACGGGGACGAGTGGCAAAGGAAACGCTAGTAACATAGCAAACAGCATGACTAATATTTCTCCAACATTCGATGCTAGTAGGTAACGGATAAATTTTCGAATATTTTCATATATATTTCGTCCTTCTTGAATGGCCGACTTAATCGTAGCAAAATTATCATCCATTAGAACTAACGAGGACGCTTCCTTTGTTACGTCTGTTCCAGTAATCCCCATGCTAATTCCGATATCACTCGCTTTAATCGCTGGTGCATCATTTACCCCATCGCCAGTCATCGCAACGATATGATCTTTTTCTTGAAAGGCTTTAACAATTTTTAACTTATGTTCGGGAGTGACTCTGGCAAATACATACACATCTTCAATGATATTGACGAGCTCATCAAAAGACATTTGATTCAATTCATATCCTTCTAATACGCGACCATTTGGAGGAAGCATATCTAGTTGTTCTGCAATCGCTCGAGCAGTCTTCACGTGGTCACCTGTAATCATAACAGTTTTAATTCCAGCTTGTTTACACTCTTCGATCGCTTGTTTTACTTCTTTTCTCGGAGGATCAATGAGTCCATACAACCCGATAAATGTTAAATCTCTTTCCAAAAAGGCTGCTTGTAACGAATCATTTTTTGCTAAAGGTTTCATCGCAATAGCAATCGTTCGTAGCGCCTTGTCTGCCATTCCGTTGACGACATTTTCAATCCTCGCTTGCTCTTTCTTTCGTAAAAGGGTTCTTCCATTTTCCCCCATTTGATAAGTCGAGCGAGGTAATAAAACGTCAGGAGCACCTTTCGTAATTAAGAACCGCATCCCATTTTCATCCTCGACGACGACACTCATCCGTTTGCGATCGGAATCGAAAGGAATTTCTTTAACGATTCGATAGTCTTCTCCAATCATAGCGGTCAGTCCGATCTTCCGAGCGGCGACAAGTAAGGCTCCATCCGTTGGATCACCTTCAACATAATATTTTCCCCGTTTCACATGTAACGTTGCGTGGTTACACAACATGCCGTATAAAAGCATCGATTCTAAGTGTGGGAAGGTTCGATCTACCTTCTCGTTGTCCAAAAAATAATTACCGTGGATGTCATATCCATCCCCCGTTACATAAAGATATTCACCGTTGACATACACTTCTTTCACAGTCATTTCATTTTCAGTCATTGTACCCGTTTTATCGGAACAGATAATTGAAGCACAACCTAACGTTTCAACCGAAGCTAACCGACGGACAATCGCTTTTTTTCGAATCATCCGTTGAACACCTAACGATAAAGCTACCGTTACGATTGCAGGAAGTCCTTCAGGAATTGCTGCTACCGCAAGCGAAACACCTGCTAAAAACATATTGTACACAGGATGCCCTTGATAAATTCCAATCACGACGACTAATACAGTTAAAAATAATGCAACGGCAATTAACAACTTCCCTAATTCTGCCAGTTTCCGTTCTAATGGAGTAACCGTATTTTTAGTTTCTGTCATTAAGGAAGCAATTTGGCCCATCACCGTATTCATCCCTGTTCCGACAACAATACCGATGCCAAATCCTCGGGTCACTAACGTTCCTTTAAACCCCATGTTTACTTGGTCTTGAGCATCCAAAGTTTTTTCGTTAATAGATTGAGCATGTTTTACGACCGGTAAAGACTCACCTGTTAAGGCAGACTCCTCAGTCGCTAAACTAACGGCTTTTGTGATGCGAATATCCGCAGGAATTCGGTCGCCACTTTTAACTTTTACAACATCACCGACGACAACTTCAAGAGCGGGAACTTTTTCCCACTTTTTATCGCGAAAAACGGTCGCCATTGGTGCAGAGAGCTCCTTTAATTTTTCTAATGATTTTTCAGCCTTTTGTTCTTGGAAAAACCCAATACAACCGTTGATTAAAACAATAATCATAATTGCAATTGCATCGATATATTCACCGAGCATTCCCGCAATTAAAGTGGCTGCTAACAACACGATGACCATAAAGTCTTGAAATTGCTGTAAAAAAATCAACCACTTAGGTGTCTGCTTCTGACCTTGCAATACATTTGCACCAAACTTTTTTCTCCGCTCATTGACTTGTTTCGAAGTTAAACCTCGATTTGTCGTTACATGCAACTTTTGTTCTACACGTTCAACATCTAATTGGTACCATTTTTTCACATCGCATTCCTCCACTATGGTATACATCAAGCTTGCCATGATTGTTTTCAAGTTAAAACTATTCTCTACAATATTTATGCAGACTTGTCCAAAAAAATGATATAATTACTAACGAGGTGAAATACATGCCATTTGATGGAATTGTCACGAAAGCTGTGACGGAAGAGCTGTATGACAAATTAGTACCTGGAAAAATTACAAAAATTTATCAATCAACAGATACAGAACTGATCGTAACGATTCGCAGTAACCGTAAAAATCACAAATTACTGATCTCCATCCATCCAACATATGCACGGATTCATTTAACAGATGAAAAATATAAAAACCCACAGGAGCCCCCGATGTTTTGCATGGTGTTACGCAAGCATTTATCAGGTGGACGTATTGAAAATATTGAGCAAGATCGCTTGGAACGGATGATTACATTTTCGATTCGATCGAGAAATGAGATTGGCGATCAAACACTACAAACACTCATCGTTGAAATTATGGGTAAACATAGTAATGTCATGTTAGTCAATCGCGATGGAGGGCACATTATCGATAGTATGAAACATATTTCTAGTGCACAAAATACGTACCGAACGATATTACCAGGCGCCGTATATAAACCACCTCCACCACAAAACAAACTCAATCCGTTAACTATTGATGGAAATGAATTTATTAAAAAACTTGACTTCAATGCAGGAAAATTAGATCGGCAAATTGTTCAAACATTGCTTGGATTATCACCATTTATTGCTCGAGAACTCGTCTATCGCACGAATCTTGGCTCACCAACGGTTTATAAAGAAATGTTTCATGCATTCCAAAACCAACTTAACAATCGCACTTATATCCCGGCGATTTACAAAAATAAAAAAGAGGATTTTCATGTTTTACCAATTACGTCCATTCAAGAAGATGTCACGACATTTTCTTCCACAAATGAAATGCTCGATCAATTTTATACTGGCAAAGCAGAACGCGATCGCGTTGTCCAACAAACGAGAGACTTATCTCGATTTATAAAAAATGAAATATCTAAAAATGAACGGAAATTAAAAAAGCATAGACAAACGATTAAAAAAGCAAAACGAGCAGATGATTTCCAAAAAAAAGGGGAGCTATTGACCGCACATATGCATTTGGTCTCTAAAGGAGATTCAGAAGTGATTGTTATCGATTATTACGATCCCGAGCAAAAGGAACGAACCATTCACTTAGACCCGACGAAAACACCGAGCGAAAATGCACAAAACTTCTTCCGCAAATACCGAAAATTAACGAACTCTAAACAAGTCGTTACAAAAGAGATCGTCAAAACAAAAGCAGAAATAGCCTATTTTGAACAATTACTTCAACAATTAGAAGTTGCCAGTATCAATGACGTTGAAGAAATACGCGAAGAATTGCACGAGGAAGGATATTTGAAAAAACAAAAACGAAGTCAAAAGAAACAGCGGAAAAAACCTACTCCACAATCATTTGAGTCATCCGATGGAACAACAATACTCGTCGGTAAAAATAATAAACAAAATGAATATTTAACGATGCGCATTGCTCATCGTGATGACATTTGGCTGCATACGAAAGATATTCCCGGCTCACATGTCGTCATCCGAAAGAAAAATCCGAGTGACGAAACATTAGAGGAAGCTGCTATGCTTGCCGCTTACTTCAGTAAGTCGCGAGACTCGTCTTCTGTACCCGTTGATTATACGAAAATTCGACATGTAAAAAAACCAAAAGGGGCAAAGCCAGGATTTGTTACGTATGATCAACAAAAAACTTTATTTGTTACACCTAAACAATCGATAATAAACAAATTAAAAATATAAAAAAGCATCCAAGGAATCTTCCTTGGATGTGTGTATTTACAGACGCTTTTACGCTTCTATTTGTGGATTGATCTTTACATCAACATTGCCTTCAATCGCTTTGGAAAATGGACAGAACTGATGAGCTGCTTCTAATAGTTGTTCAGCTTCGTCGTTGCTAACACCTTTTACTTTTACATGTAACGTTACACCCATTTTATATCCTTGATCTTCTGGGTCTTTTAAAAAGCTGACCTCTGCCGTAGTTTCAGACTTTACTTTAATTTTTTTCTTCATAGCAACAAAGTTCAATGCTCCATCAAAACATGATGAATAGCCAGCAGCAAATAGTTGCTCAGGATTCGATCCGACTTCCTTAGATTTCATAAGAGGGTTAACTAATTTTAAATCAATCAACTCATCTTCTGACTTTACGTAACCACCAGCTGGTCCATTTTGTGAAGTAGCTTTTGTTGAAAATAATACTTTACCCATTTTTCATTCTCCTTTACATTTTATACCCTACCCCGTATTGTATATTGCGTTATGAGTCTACTACTACGCATCGAGAAATGTTCGGCTCGTTAAAGCAGTAATAAATTCATCGACTTGGGGTAATTTACGAATTCCTTTTTGATAACAGACCCACGTATCTCGTGTTACACTTTTACCATTTAAAGTTAAAGGAACGTAAGGATATTCATGCTTCATTGATTCTGAAACACTTTCAGGTAATACAGCCATACCGATGCCTTGTTTCATAAATTGTTTGCACGTTTCAATTTGATCCACACGAATCATTTTCAATGGTTTAATTTGGTCACTATGATGATATAACCAATGATCGACGACTTCATTCATACGGTCGTCACTTTTGAACGAGATTAACGGTCGTTTTTTTAAGCCTTTTTTCGTAAATGATTCTGTATCAAATATGTAAAGGGGATCTCTAAACAGACGGACACACGTACTATCCTTTAACTTCTCTCCTCGAATAATACAGACGTGGTAATCTTTATGGTTGCGCTTAATATTTTCACTAATCCCTGTCACTAAATCAATCGTTACTTTTGGGAATTGAGCTGTATATTCACCTAATATGGAAGGTAAAAAACGTTGGCTAATCAATGAAGAACAAGCAATTGACAGTGTCCCTTGCACGTCTTTACTCGATTGGGCGAGCAAATTTTTTATCTCTCTCTCCCTTTCCATAACTTCTTTTGCATGTTTTAAAATAATTTCGCCACTCGGCGTTAAGATGAGCTGCTTCGGTGTTCGAATAAAAATCGTTTCACCGAAATAATTTTCGATAAACTTTAGTCGTTGCGTAACCGCCGGTTGTGAGATTAAGATTGCTTTAGCAGTACCCCGTATCGTGCCTACTTCTTTCAATTTGAGTAACAATGCATAATCGTCTATCTTCATTTGAATCGCCCTCTAATAAGTATTTGTTATTACTTTTAATTATATACTATATTTTACGCATTCCTTAACATTCAACAATGAAAGCGGACTATTATTGATGGAGATACTAATATATTTAATCGCTGAAATATGTGAATAAAATGTTACAAAATAATGAATTTTATGTTACAATGGAGTAAGGTGACGCTATTTCTTAGTTGATTGACGCAATCATGGGAATCGTTATAGTCCATTTTTCATCAATGCAAGTAAGTGGGGAAAACGTCACCGCTTTAAAACGTTCATGATTACTACGAGGGGGAGTAAGAATGATGTTTTTATTTTCAATTTTATTATTGTTAGCCGGGCTTATACTTGGGATCATCATTCATAACATACAAGAAAAGAGTCATCATACCCGAAATTTAAGTGCATTCATTTTTAAAGGTGCACTCGCCTTGTCAGTCATTTCAGCAATCTTAGGATTTATATTGTTACAGCCGAACTTCATTTATTTGAGTTTATTTATTTTCATCCCATCATTAGCTATGTTAGCGATTGATGATTTACTCTCATACGAATAATGAATAAACGTAAAATGTCATGGCTCTGATCTTTATTTAAATACAGATCAGAGCCATGATAAATGATAGCGATTTTTTTATAGACTTGTTTAAAATCCATCTCGCCACGATAATAACTCATTTTTTTCATTCACTTGTAGTTTTCCATCTTCAACTAAGACGTCTAATAACTGATTAAAATTTGTAATCGTCTGGAAAGGTATGTTTGCTTCAGAAAAATTTACCACTGATTGTTGCAAACCGTATGTAAAGATAGCGAGGACACCAAGGACATTAACCCCTTCTTCCTGAAGTGCTTTACTCGATTCAATCGCTGAACCTCCTGTTGAAATGAGATCTTCGATAACGATGACGTTTTGTCCTTTGTTGACGTCTCCTTCGATTTGATTTCCTTTCCCATGACCTTTTGGTTTTGAGCGCACGTAAACCATTGGTAAATTTAAACGGTGGGCTAACCATGCTGCATGGGGAATACCTGCTGTTGCACAACCAGCGATCACATCAGGTTGGATGTCCATCTTTTCAATTATTTTCACAAAAGCCTCAGTGATTTTATTTCGCACATTAGGATATGACATCGTTAAGCGATTATCACAATAAATAGGGGATTTAATTCCCGACGTCCACGTAAAATAATCTTCTAGATTAATTTGTACAGCTTTTATTGCTAATAAATCTTTTGCAATTTCACGACTCGTTTCCATTTTCCCACTCCTTTATAGCTTGCATATATGCTTCATATGGATCAATTGCTCGTGTAATACTTCTACCAATGACGAGGATATCAGCACCGTTCTCGCGGGCAAACGCGGGTGTAGCAATTCGTTTTTGATCATCTTTTGTACTATTTTCTAAGCGAATTCCTGGCGTTACCGTTTGAAAAGATGGCCCACATAATTTTTTTATTTGTTTTGCTTCATGGACAGAGCATACTACACCATCGGCTCCATTATTTTTTGCTAATTGGGCAAAGTGAAGGACGTTATCTTCTACACTACCTTGTAATAACAACTCTTGATTCATCGCTTCTTGATCTAAAGATGTTAACATCGTAACGGCAAGTAGGTTTGGAGGTTGATTACTTGCACTGACCAAGCCTTCTTTAGCACGTTGAATCATCTCACCGCCACCAAATGCGTGAACGTTAACGTAATCAACACCTAATTGAGCAATATTTTTCATCGCCCGCATCACCGTCGTCGGAATATCGTGTAGTTTTAAATCTAAAAATATCGGGTGATTATTCTCTTTTAATTGTTCAATCACTCGAGGTCCTTCGCGGTAAAATAATTCCATACCTACCTTTACAGGAACACCGTGTAAGCGATTTGTCTTTATGAACTGATCTGCACGTTCCCAATTTGGAAAATCGAGAGCTAAATAAATGGAACGACTCATCTTGCTATCCCCTTTCCAACCGCTTCTTGAACGGATTGAAAGCCATATTTCTGTAATACGTGTGGTAACTCATCTATGATTTCTGGGCAAACAAATGGATTTTGAAAATTTGCCGTTCCTACAGCGACAGCACTTGCACCTGCTAGTAAAAATTCCAATACATCTTCAGCATTTGTTATTCCACCCATCCCGATAATCGGAATCGAGACGTGTTGTTTCACTTCGTAAATCATCCGAATGGCAATTGGTTTAATCGCTGGACCAGATAGGCCTCCTGTTTGGTTAGCAATTAATGGTCTTCGGCGTCTAAGATCAATTTGCATACCTGTAAGTGTATTGATCATGGATAGTCCATCCGCACCTGCTGTTTCCACAGCTTTAGCCATTTTTACAACATCCGTTACATTTGGGGAAAGTTTGACATATACCGGTAACCGACTCGCTTGTTTCACTATTTCTGTCACACGTTGAGCCATCGCTACATCGGTACCAAACTGAATTCCACCTTCTTTTACATTCGGACATGAAATATTCAGCTCAAGAGCATGTACGTCGTCTGTTTTATTGAAAGCGCGCGCAACAGCTTCATATTCTTCAATCGTACTTCCAGCAATATTGGCAATGACTCCAACGTCATACGAAGCTAAAAAAGGAACTTCAGTTTCAATAATTTTTTCAACGCCAGGGTTTTGTAAACCAATTGCATTGAGCATTCCACAAGAAGTTTCGGCAACACGTGGCGTAGCATTGCCAGGACGTTTAGAGCCAGTAGCTGCCTTCATCATAACCGCACCCAGTTTACTTAAATCATAAAACTCACTATATTCGCGACCGAATCCGAAACAACCCGATGCAGGCATAATGGGATTTTTTAACTGTAAACCAGGTAATTTTACTGATAAGTCAATCATAATACGACCTCCCCTGCTTTAAAAACAGGACCATCTTTACATATTTTTTGATAACCTCGATCATCGTTTGTCGGTATAACACAAGCAAAACAAGCACCGACACCGCAACCCATTCGCTCTTCTAATGAAATATAGCCTCGTTTATCTTTCAACTTGTTCGTTACAGCTTGTAACATCGGGGTTGGACCACATGAATAAAACTGATCGAAAGGACCGACTTCGTGTAACACGTCAGTAACAAATCCACGATGTCCATATGAACCATCATCTGTCGTTATATACGTTTCTCCTAAAGCTAAAAATTCCTCTTCGTAAAATATATGATCTGCTGATTGAAAGCCGAGTATAGAAATAACGTTGATTTCTTTTTCAGCGAGCGCTTTTCCCAGATAGTATAATGGTGGAACTCCGATACCACCACCGATTAAAAGAGCCGTTTGCATGTCGTTAAGTTGTAGATTAAACCCATTTCCACATGGAGCTAACACATCAACCGTATCACCGGGCTGATGTGTTGCTAATGCTTCTGTACCAGAACCAATCACTTTAAATAAGATCGTTATTGTGTTGTTTTTTTGATCGACATTTGCAATAGAAATCGGTCTTCTTAATGTATGACTAGGAACGAGTACATGTACAAACTGCCCTGGAAGAGCATGGTTGCTTATATACTCATTTTCTAAAACCATTTCAATCGTATCACGGGCAATTGTAGATACAGATTTAACTGTTACGAATTGCTTTTTCACCATTAGAAAGCACTCTCCTTATTCGCCATCGGCTTAGCGACGAACGTTGTCGATTCAATTACATTTAAAATCGCATCGACAGTATCCAAACTTGTCAAACAAGCAATGCCGTGTTCAACGGATTGACGGCGAATCATAAAGCCGTCGGAACGTGGTTGTTTTCCTGAGGTTAACGTGTTAACAACAAATTGAACGACTTCGTCTTTAATAATTGAAACGACGTTTGGCTTGTCTGAGCCGATTTTTTCTACTTTAGTAACAGGTATTCCACGGTCTTGGACAAACTTTGCTGTACCTTCTGTCGCATACAATTGAAAACCTAATTCGTAAAAACGTTTGGCAATGTCGAGCATTTCTTCTTTATCCTTATCAGCAACAGTTAACAACACAGCTCCTTGCTGAGGAAGCGACAATCCTGAAGCGAGTAAACCTTTATACAATGCTTTTTCCAACGTTTTATCGTAACCAATCGCCTCACCTGTTGATTTCATTTCTGGTCCTAAAGTTGTGTCTACACTGCGTAACTTTTCAAATGAAAATACGGGAACTTTAACAGACACTTGTTCTGTTTCTTCTGGTAAAATACCGGACTCATAGCCGTGATCTTTAAGCTTCGCGCCTAAAATACATTTCGTAGCTAAATTCGCCATCGTCACACCTGTAATCTTACTTAAAAAAGGAATCGTTCGACTAGCACGTGGATTCACTTCAAGAACGTAGACATCGTCGTTTCGAATGATAAACTGAATGTTAATGAGTCCTTTAATTTCAAGAGCCTCTGCAATTTTCACAGTTGCCTCCATACATTGTTGCTTTGCCGAGTCACTAATTCGCTGCGGAGGATAAACAGAAATTGAATCCCCTGAATGAACACCTGCACGTTCAATATGTTCCATAATTCCAGGGATAATCGTTGTTTCACCATCACTAATCGCATCGACTTCAACTTCCATCCCTGTTAAATATTGATCGATTAAAATAGGGTGCTTATTGTTTTCATCCATTGTTTTATCGATATAAGCAAGAAGTTCGTCTTCATCATGGACAATTTCCATCCGACTTCCACCAATGACATAAGAAGGTCGCACTAAGACGGGATATCCAATTGATTTCGCAGCTTGGATCGCATCACCTTTTGTTAAAACTGCTTTTCCATTCGGACGTAATAGGTCTAAGTTTTGGAGAAGAAGTTCGAATTTATCACGGTCTTCTGCTTGATCGATCGCTTCAAGATTCGTTCCTAAAATCGTTACACCACGTTTTTCGAGACCAGCGGCTAAATTAATTGCGGTCTGCCCACCGAATTGTACGATAACTCCTTCAGGTTGCTCTAAATGAATGACATCCATCACATCTTCAACTGTTAACGGTTCAAAGTACAACTTGTCCGAAATACTAAAATCTGTAGAAACAGTTTCTGGATTATTGTTCATAATAATCGCTTCATAGCCCATTTCTTTAATTGCTAAAACAGAATGAACAGTTGCATAATCAAATTCGATTCCTTGGCCGATTCGGATCGGACCAGAACCTAAGACGAGTATTTTTTTACGGGTGGATGGTTCTGATTCGTTCTCCTCTTCGTATGTACTGTAAAAATAAGGCGTTTCTGATTCAAATTCACCAGCACACGTATCGACCATCTTATAGACAGGAGTGATTTGTTTTGTCTGGCGGAATTCATAGACCTCATCAACTGTAACATCCCATAAACGTGCGATATGTTCATCAGAAAAACCTAGTTTCTTCGCTTTTTTTAACATCTCTTTAGAAAATTTATCATTCATTAATTCTTCTTCTAGACGAATGAGTGACTCAAGTTTAACGAGGAAAAAGCGATCGATTTTTGTCACTGCAAACAATTGTTCAACAGTTTTTCCTCTTCGCATCAATTCAGCGATGACAAAAAGACGTTCATCATCCTTATCTAACAAACGATCCATTAATTCATCTTCTGTTAAATGAGTTAAGTTTTTCAAACGCAACTCTTCTGTTCCTATATCGAGCGAACGAATTCCTTTCATAAGTGATTCTTCAAAATTACGACCAATGGACATGATTTCCCCGGTTGCTTTCATTTGTGTGCCGAGCTTTCGGTCACCAGTAGTAAATTTATCAAAAGGAAAACGTGGCATTTTTGTAACGACGTAATCAAGAGTCGGTTCAAACAGGGCATATGTCGTACCTGTTACTGGGTTAATAATTTTATCCAACGTAAGACCCACAGCTATTTTGGCAGCTATTTTCGCAATCGGATAACCCGTCGCTTTCGAAGCTAATGCAGATGATCGACTGACACGAGGGTTCACTTCGATAATGTAATATTCAAAGCTATTTGGATCTATTGCTAATTGGACATTACAGCCACCTTCAATTTCTAATGCACGAATGATTTTCAAAGAAGCGTTCCGAAGCATTTGATGATCGCGATCACTTAACGTTTGTGATGGAGCAACAACGATTGAATCACCTGTATGAATACCGACAGGATCGAAGTTTTCCATATGGCAAACGACAATTGCCTGGTCTTTTTTATCACGAATGACTTCATATTCAACTTCTTTAAATCCAGCAATATTTCTTTCGACGAGACATTGATTCACAGGTGATAGAGCTAGTCCATTCCGCGTAATTTCCTGAAGTTCCTTTTTGTTATAGCACATTCCACCACCAGTACCACCTAATGTATAGGCTGGACGAACGATTAATGGATAACCGATTTCATCAGCAAAGTCCAACGCTTCATCAACCGTATGAACGATACGACTTTCTGGTACAGGTTCATTTAATTGTTCCATTAACGAACGAAACTTTTCACGGTCCTCTGCTCGTTGAATGGCATCTAAGGATGTTCCTAATAGTTTAACGTTATATTTTTCTAAAATACCTGTCTCTTCCAAAGACATCGCTAAGTTCAACCCAGTCTGTCCACCCATCGTCGGCAGAAGAGCATCGGGTTGTTCTTTACGGATAATCTTAGTTAAAAACTTAACCGTTAACGGTTCCATATACACACGGTCAGCGACAGTATGGTCTGTCATAATCGTAGCTGGATTCGAGTTGGCTAGCACAACTGTATACCCTTCCTCTTTTAATGCTTGACATGCTTGCGTGCCTGAATAATCAAACTCAGCCGCTTGACCAATAACGATTGGACCAGAACCGATGACGAGTATTTTTTTAATCTGTTTATGTTCACACATGTTTATCCACCTCATTCTTTTCTTGTGAATTTGTGATCATTTGTAAAAATTCATCAAATAAGAAGCTCATATCTTCAGGCCCTGGAGAACTTTCTGGTTGATATTGAACGGAAAATGCGTCATAGGTGTTATGTTTAATCCCTTCAACGGACTCGTCATTTAACGAAATTTCGGTTACTCGTAAATCCGTTTTTTGTAAAGATTCTTTCACTACTTCATAACCATGATTTTGAGTTGTCATATGCGTTTGACCACTTTCCAAATGTTTAACGGCGTAATTTCCACCACGATGGCCATATTTCATTTTCTTCACATCGGCACCACACGCTAGGGCAAATAATTGATGACCTAAACCGATCCCAAAAAGAGGATATTTTTTCAATAATACTTGAATCATTTCCATCACATCAAGTACATATGTTGGATTACCAGGTCCGTTTGAGAGTAAAATACCATCTGGTTTTAAACGTAAAATTTGTTCGATGCCGTAATCATATGGAACGACTGTTACATGGCAATTTCGCTTCGTCAACTCTCTTAAAATTCCATGTTTAACGCCAAAATCAATTAAAATAATTCGCTTTCCTCGGCCTGGAATAATATATGGCTTTAACGTTGACGTCTGTTTCACTTGATCTTTCCGCTCAGGCATATTTTTCAACGCATGAATAATCGGCTCAATTGCTTCACCTTGATCCATAATTAAACCTCGCATCGTTCCGTGGATTCGCAGGTGTTTGGCAAGCTTTCTCGTATCGATTCCTGAAATTCCAGGAATATCGTGGACCTTTAGAAAACTGTCCAAGCTTTCTTCATTACGAAAATTCGACGGATAACTACAAGCTTCTTTCACGATCAAACCGTTCATACACGGAGCAACCGATTCAAAGTCATCCCGATTGATCCCATAATTACCGATTAAAGGGTATGTCATAACAACAATTTGATTACAGTTCGATGGGTCAGATATAATTTCTTGATATCCAGTCATCGATGTATTGAATACAACTTCTCCACTAATTTTTCGTTGGCTTCCAAAACCTTCACCTTTATATACTGTGCCATCTTCGAGAACTAGCTGACGTTTATTCATGAAAGATCCCCCATTCCTTGATAAGCAATTATACCATCAGAAATCGTTAAGATTGGCCATCCAGACACATCCCAATCGTGAAATGGCGTATTTTTTCCTTTTGATAAAAATGTATGTTTATCAATCTTCGCTTTTTTATTCAGATCGATTAACGTTACATCCGCTCGTGCATTCTCTGCAAGTCTACCATAAGGTAAATTAAAAATTTCTGCTGGTTTAATCGTTAACCAATCAATTAATTGACGGAGAGTGACTTTGTTCGTTTGCACGAGGTGTGTATAAAGCAATGGAAAAGCCGTTTCTAAACCGACGATTCCGAATGGTGCTTTTAACATACCAACTGCTTTTTCTTCCGCTGTATGTGGGGCATGATCCGTTGCGATACAATCAATAGTTCCATCTAATAAACCTTCTAACAATGCTTGTTGGTCTTCTTTACTACGTAACGGTGGATTCATTTTAAAATCAGCATCGTCTTCCTTGATTGATTGTTCATTAAGGAGAAGATGATGAGGAGCTACCTCAGCTGTTACACGGATACCTGCTTTTTTAGCATCGCGAATAACACGAACAGATTCCTTTGTACTGACATGGCAGACGTGATAATGGCAACCCGTAACTTCCGCAAGTAAAACATCACGAGCAATTTGTACCGATTCAGCTACGGACGGAATACCGGGCAAATGTAACCGTTCATCTACTTTTCCGCGATGGACGACACCACCATATACAAGTGAATTATCTTCACAGTGAGCAACAATCGGCATGTCACTCGCAGCCGCTTCCTCCATAGCACGTAACATAACATCAGCTGATTGGATGCCTACACCATCGTCTGTAAAGGCGAACACCCCTTCTTTTGAGAGTTGTTTAATGTTCGTCAACTGTTCCCCTTTCAATTCTTTTGTAATAGAAGCGTAAGGTAATACGCGAATGACAGCATTTTGTTTAATTTTTTCAAAAAGCTCGTTTACCTTTTCTAGATTATCTGGAACAGGATTCGTATTCGGCATTGCACAAACTGTCGTGAAACCACCCCGTGCTGCTGCGTTTGTACCTGTTTCAATCGTTTCCTTATGTTCTCCACCTGGTTCACGCAAATGGATGTGGACATCGATAAACCCTGGTACTAATAGATGACCGTTACAATCGATCACTTGATCGGCGCGATCCGTAAGTCCTTCTTTCATTTTTTGAATCGTTTTCCCTTTAATCAGAACGTCACACGGTTTTAGTTTATTTGACTCGGTTAAGATCTTCGCATGTTTGAGTAAAATTTTCATGAATAATCCCCCACTTTTGTAATAGTTTTATCATAATGGCCATTCGCATGTAGACACCATTTTCCATCTGTTTAAAAATTCTCGAACGATCACACTCTACTAAGTCTGTATCGATTTCTACGCCGCGGTTAATTGGAGCGGGATGCAAAATAATCGCTCGCTCTTTCATTTGTTTCTCTCGCGATTTCGTCAATCCATATGATTGAAGATAATCGGTGGTGACGCTTAGAGGATGATCATGCCGTTCATGTTGAATACGTAACAGCATGACGACATCACTTATCTGAACAGCTTCATCAATCGTAATATAGGGAACGTCGATTGAACGATCTGCAAAACGAGGTGCCGCACTAAAATAAACATTTGCTCCAAGACGTTTTAACGCATCTGCATGGGAATGGGCAACTCGACTATGTTTGATGTCTCCTACAATCGAGACATTTAACCCATGAAATGTTCCAAACTCTTCATAAATCGTTAATAAATCTAATAAACATTGGGTTGGGTGCTCTTCTTTCCCAGCCCCGGCATTAATAATTGGAATTGATATATTTTCTAGTTCATCCATCCAGTTATCTTCTGGATGACGAATGACGAGTAAGTTTGCCCCAATCGCTTGAAACGTTCTTGCTGTATCATACAATGATTCACCTTTTTTTGCACTCGACTGGTCAGCATGAAAATCTAATACGTCGAAACCTAACTTTTTTTGAGCAACCGTAAAACTCATTTTCGTTCGCGTACTCGGCTCGAAAAACAAATTCGCGGCGAAAAACTGCTTTTCGAATGTTTGATCATTTTCTTTACGCAAGTGAGCAGCGAGTCGTAAGAGGGAGAAGATTTCCTCTTCCTGTAATTGACTGACAGAAATAAAATGGTTCATCATGATCCTCCTATACAAAGTAGTCGTGTCTTAGTTTGTCAACTGTTCTTCTTCTATTGCCTTATCTCCAAAAAGTGCGTCATTTCCATATCCATTTTCTTTACCCGGTAACAGTAAATTTAATAAAACACCGATAATTGCTGACAAGCCCATTCCAGCAATTTGTACATGTTCGGTAATTTGGATAATTGCTCCCCCTATTCCGATAACTAGAATGACGGGACGAAATCGACCCTAAGTAAGCTGGTATTTTTCCTTTCGTAATTAACAAGTAAGCAATCGTTCCTGTTCCACTTGAAATGAGGGCAACCGCTGGAGATAAATCTGTTAAAAATGGTACAAGAATCGTTGCACCAAACATAGCGAATAAATGTTGAATACTTAGAAGAATCCATTCGCTTGGCTTCTTCGGAACTTCATGAACATCCATCGCAATTCGTTTTTTGTTCACTTTTAATGTCCCTTTATCACCGGCATCCGTTCAAAAAAAAAACTCTTTGCATTCGGTCGCAAAGAGGTAGACGTGTAAAATTACACACGTTTTTTGCGACCTTGTAAATCTCTCTGGATTTAATTAAAGGTCTTACGATTCACTTTTCATAAATAGCCACTTGATCGATTTGATCAACTTCTGTTACATCGACAACGATATTTTCTTGATTCGAAGTCGGAATATTTTTCCCAATATAATCTGCCCGAATAGGTAGTTCGCGATGACCACGATCAACGAGGACTGCTAATTGAATTTGCGATGGTCTCCCATGATCCATAATCGCATCCATAGCTGCTCGGACAGTTCTTCCCGTATATAAAACATCATCGACTAAAACGACTCGTTTATTCGTCAAATCAATAGGTATATTCGTATCTTTTAACTCAGGGTCAGCTGGTACAGCTTTTTCTAAATCATCACGATATAAGGTAATGTCTAATTCACCGATGGGAAGCATCAAATTTTCAATTTGTTTTATCTTTTCTTGTAATCGTTTAGCTAATGGAACACCCCGCGTTTTAATCCCGACGAGAACAACATCCGCTCCGCCTTTATTTTTCTCTAATATTTCATGAGCTATTCGTGTTAAGGCTCGATTAATAGCAGGTTGATCTAATAGTACCGCTTTCTTTTTCATTCTTTACCCCCCGTTATACCGTTGTTCAATCTGCCCGTTTATTTTTAAATTCCTTTTTTTAAAAAACCCCTTCTTCCATGAGGAAAAAGGGGTTTGGATACAATCCTAGCCTATATATCCGGTCCTTATTAGCCTCACGGGACTATGTTAAAGGATCATTTATTCATCAGGATAATTATTACAAACTATAAGTCGTCTGTCAAGACTTCTTATCTAAAGTTGTCAAAAAATCTCGAAAAGCCTTTGGTGGTGGAGCTTGAAAGTGTAGTTGCTCTTTTGTAATTGGATGCACAAATTTTAGCTCTTTTGCATGTAGAGCTTGTCCATTCATATGAATTGTGCGGCGTGAACAATACTTTGGATCACCAACAAGCGGATGGTTAATATATTTCATATGTACACGAATTTGATGTGTTCTGCCTGTTTCTAATTGACATTCCACATAGGTATAATTTTCATAACGAGTAATGACACGAAAATGTGTAATCGCTTGTCGCCCACCAGTGACGACAGCCATCTGTTGGCGATTGTTCGGATTTCTTCCAATCGGCGCATCAATCTTTCCTCGATCATGAGACAATGTGCCATGGACAATAGCTTCATATGTACGTTCGATTTCTTTTTGTGCGAATTGTTTTGATAACTCTAAGTGGGCACGATTATTTTTAGCTACGATTAATAGACCACTCGTATCTTTATCCAAACGGTGAACAATACCTGGTCTTTCAAATTCTCCTACACTTAACAACTTTGGATAATAGTGCAAAAGTCCATGAACGAGCGTTCCCTTTCGATGTCCTGGCGAAGGATGAACAACGATTCCTTTTCGTTTATTAATGACGAATAAATCATCGTCTTCATAAACGATTTCTAATGGTATATTTTCAGGGATGATTTCGACGGGATCTTCTTCAGGAATCGTCCACTGAATCAAGTCGTTCAGCCGACATTTATAATTCACTTTTACTCGTCTACCGTTTACAGTGACATTATGCTCTTTAATCCATGTTTGTATTTGCGAGCGAGACTTATCTTTTATAATCGTTGTCAACAATTTATCAAGACGCATTTCATTTTCTGATTCGCGAACTTTATGCTCAAAAGTCATCGTTTTAAATTCCCTTTCTTTTCATCTAAAAAAATAGTGATAGCGACGAGTATAACCCCTACTACGAGTGAAGAATCAGCAATATTGAAAATAGGGTAATCATAATTGAAAATAATGAAATCAAGGAAGTCGACAACTTCTTTACGAAAGAGACGATCGATAAAATTGCCGATTGCTCCACCTAATATAAAGCTCAATGCAACGCCAAATACAATGCTACTTTTTCCATATTTATGAAGATAATAAATAACCCCGATGATGACAAGGACAGTAATGATATAAAAGAAGGTCATTTGATTTTGTAAAATACCCCATGCCGCTCCTTTATTGCGGAATGACGTTATATAAAAAAAGTTTTCAATAATCGGGATTTGCTCGTATAAATCCATATATTTTATAATGAACCACTTTGTCAATTGATCAATCGCAATAATGAGTGCTGCAATGAAATAGTACCAAATCATTCTACACCCTCCGCTTCTCTTTTCCTTGCATTTTACCATATGTACAAGAAATACAATAACAAACATTCGCTCTAGGAACAAATTCGAAATGATTTCTTATGAAGAAGCGATGAATCGGATCACTCGAATCAAATGAAGAAAAAGAATGTTCCCGAAACGATTGTTCGGGAACATTAACTTTCGTTCATTGTTCGGAATAGTGGTTTTTAACAACATCGGCACAGCGTGTACATAATGTTTCGTGCTCATGATTGTCTCCGACCGTTTCTGAGAACATCCAGCATCGATCACACTTTTCACCTGGATGTTTTTCCACGGTTACATGCGTATAATCGTATTCATTTGCATCCGTTTCATCATCACTTAATACAGCAGCTGACACAATGACTAATTGATGTAAATCATTGATTGTCGACAATACTTTTTTCGTACGTTCATCTTTAGGGACGACTGTTATTTTTGCTTCGAGTGATTTTCCAATGACTTTCTCATCTCTTGCTTCTTCCAAAGCTTTTAATATGTCGTCACGCACGTTCATGAAATGATCCCATTTTTGTTCTAAACCATTAAAATCAGTAATTTCTCTCGGTTTTGGCATATCTGTTAGTTGAACACTTTCAACGTCTGTACCTGGGATGTATTCCCACACTTCATCCATCGTATGTGGGATAATAGGCGTCAACAATTTCACTAAGCTCGTCAACATTTCATAAATCGCTGTTTGAATGCTACGACGTCGTGGATGATCAGCTGCTTCGATATAAAGAACATCTTTAGCGAAATCTAAATAAAATGAGCTTAAATCATCCGCACAAAAGTTGTGGATTCCGTGAAAAATAGGAGAATACTCAAATCGTTCATAGCTTTCATTAACATCTTTAATCAACTGTTGTAAACGATACAACATATAGCGATCGATTTCTTCCATATTTGCCTCATCGACGCGATCGGTTTCAGGATTAAAATCAGCTACATTACCAAGCATGAATCGGAATGTATTTCGTATTTTTCGATAGCTTTCGGATACTTGTTGTAAAATTCCATTTGAAATTCGTACGTCTGCTTGATAATCAACTGAAGCAACCCACAGTCTTAAAATATCTGCTCCGAATTGTTTTAAAATTTTTGATGGTTTAATAATGTTCCCCAATGATTTACTCATCTTTCTTCCTTTACCATCCATAACAAATCCGTGACTTACTACATTTTTATACGGTGCTTTTCCTGTAATGGCAACAGAAGTGGAAAGGGATGAGTTAAACCAACCACGGTATTGGTCACTACCTTCTAAATAAACATCCGCTGGTCGACGATGGTCTTTTCGATTTAATAATACAGCCTCATGAGAAGAACCCGAGTCAAACCAGACGTCCATAATGTCGGTTTCTTTTGTAAATGTACCGTTTGGACTATGTTCAGAGGTAAAACCTTCTGGTAGTAAATCTTTAGCGTCCCACTCAAACCAAACGTTTGAGCCATGTTTTTCAAAAAGTTCGGAAACATGGTTAATCGTTTCATCCGTAATAATTGGAGTCCCGTCCTCTCCGTAAAAGACCGGAATGGGAACACCCCAAACTCGTTGACGAGAAATACACCAATCTTCGCGACCACGTACCATGTTATACATCCGTGTTTCTCCCCAGTTTGGATACCAATTCACTTTTTTAATTTCATCAAGAATGTTATCGCGAAACGCTTTAATCGATGCAAACCACTGTGAAGTTGCACGGAAAATAGTCGGTTTCTTCGTTCGCCAATCATGCGGATACGAGTGTGTAATAAACGATAATTTTAGTAAGTTACCGCCTTTTTCTAATGTCTTAGTAACCTCTTTATTCGCATCATCGTAAAACAAACCTTCAAAACCAGGGGCTTCATCCGTAAAATACCCTTTATCATCAATTGGAGATAAAGCTTCGATTCCGTATTTTTGTGCGACATAAAAGTCATCTTCTCCATGCCCTGGAGCAGTATGAACGCAGCCAGTACCAGCTTCTGTTGTCACATGGTCACCGATCATTACGAGTGAATCTCGATCATAAAATGGATGCTTTGCGATAATTTTATCTGCGTCAATACCTTTGAACGTTTGAATGACTTCCGGATTTTCCCATTGTAATTCTTTTACAACTGATTCGAATAATGATTCGGCAACTACATATTTATCATCATTTACCTTAACGACGACATAATCTAAATCCGGATGTAAACTAATTCCTAAATTTGCTGGAAGCGTCCACGGCGTTGTCGTCCAAATAATAAACTTAACGTCATCTTCTAGTAACCCTTTTCCATCTTTAACTTCCATAGATACATAGATGGATGGAGAGCGTTTATCTTTATATTCAATTTCTGCTTCAGCAAGAGCTGACTCAGATGATGGTGACCAATGAACGGGTTTTAAACCTTTATAAATATACCCTTTCTTAGCCATTTCTCCAAACACTCTAATTTGAGCGGCTTCATAATCTTTTGTTAAAGTAATATAAGGATGATCCCAATCTCCAAGGGCTCCTAACTGTTTTCGCTGTTCTCTTTGACGGTCTAATTGTTCCATCGCATAATCTGCACATTTTTGTCGGAAAGCAGCTACACTCATTTGATTGCGGTCTACCTTTTTATCTTTCTCAAGGGATACTTCAATCGGTAATCCATGCGTATCCCAACCTGGAACGTACGGTGCGTGGTAACCAGACATCGATTTATAACGCGTTATAAAATCTTTTAAAATTTGGTTTAATGCATGTCCAATGTGCAAATCACCGTTTGCATATGGCGGGCCATCGTGTAAAACGAATAACGGCCTTCCTTCTGTCCTCTGTTGTACCTTTTCATATAGATTCATTTCTTCCCATTTTTCTCGTCGAAGAGGTTCTTTATTCGGTAAATTTCCCCGCATAGGAAATTTTGTTTTTGGAATTAATAATGTGCTCTTGTAACTCATCGCCTATTTCCTCCTTATAGTTGTCAATATATAGAATTGAATCACATAACTATTCTCTTCTCTAGTGGATTGTTTTACCATTCAAGAGTCGTTCCAATTATCGAGTATGACGGTCAGCTATCCACTTTGACCTTCATTCACGATAAAAAAAGTCCTCACATCCCAAAAAGGGACGAGAAGACTCGCGGTACCACCCTTAGTTATTTAAAATACAACATTTTAAATGCTCTTAAGATTCGTAACGTGAAT
>DASUXY010000023.1:0-74817 GCA_036377675.1 Bacillota bacterium | reverse complement strand
TCTCTAAGCCATACATCGATTTCTTCCAGAAGAGAAACAAGGATATTTTGATACACGCTTTGAAGTTCCTGAAAAAGATTTTGTTCAATTTCTTTTAATATTGGCAGATTGTTGATATCATTACTCATGAGGACTCCTCCTGTTTTGTTTTCTCGTGAAAAACTATTATATCAAAGGAGAGAGTCCTCTTCTTATTTCCTTGAAATTGAAGGAATATTCCAATTATGTCCCCGTAAATATTTTACTCATACCCCTTAAACTTTACATTACTGTTCATTAGTCATAGAACAAAAAACGCTTTAATCCTATATCAGTTCGGACATATATCATTAGGAGGTGTCCGTTCATAGGAGAGTAGTTATAAAAGGAATTAGTGTCGGGAGTTATAGTAAGTATGATTAATCGTAAGTGAGAAATGAACCGTAAAAAGTCTGCTTTCAAGAGCGAAGCAGACTTTTTGCGGTTTATACATAGTCATACAATCTGTAAATTTTTCCATTTTCAAGATGATCTTCATCCAGTAAAATATGATAAAGTACTTTAGCTACTTCGTCGGGGTGACGTAGCTTATTTTGTTTTTTATAATTTTTAAACGTATCGATTTCAATAAATTCATCATATGTACTTTCGCGTATTTCACCTTGCATGTCCGTATCCATAATTCCCGGACTAAAAGCGATTACTTTATGTCCTGTTTGTCGTTCATCTTGTTCTAAAGCTACGGTTTCAGTGTATATATTTATACTTGCTTTCGTACTGCAATAGGCGCTCCATCCATACACAGGTCTACTTCCTGCACCGGATGTAATGTTTACACCAATCAATTCAAAACCATGTTCTGTCGCTTTTTGCAAAAAGGAATTCATCCACATCATCGGAGCAATCGTGTTCACCTGAACATGATAAGCTAATTCCTCATGATTCATATGCATCGCTTGCGTAATCGGACCGACAACCCCTGCATTGTTTATGAGATAGACAGTTGAAGGTTTTTCCTTTGACAGTCGCTCGGTAAAGATTTTTTGAAATGTTTCTTGAATAGCTTCTCTATTACTTAAATCACATGTGTAATGGAAAAAGTTTGTACCGCTCTTCTCGGCGTATGTAAATAAGTGTTCATTCTCGCTTCTTGAAATACCAATCACTTGAATTTTTGTTTGTAAAAATAACTTGGCAATTGATTCTCCAAGCCCTCTCGAAACACCGGTAATGACAGCAATTTTCATTGTTTTTCCTCCTTTATGTTATGCATCCAAATGGATGGTCAAGTCGATCTATAAACCTTTAACAGACTCCCAATAATAGACGAGCGTTTTCATCCCTAAATCAAAACTGTCTAACGGAAAGCTTTCATTAGGCGAATGTAAACGATCCTCTGGTGTGCCAAATCCTAATAACACAATTGGAATTTGATATAGTGCATCAATCCATTCAACGACAGGAATCGAACCTCCCATGCGAACATAAACCGTTTCTTTTCCAAACGCTTTCGTATAACTTTCAGCCGCTTTTTGAATGAGTGGATGTTTAGGCTCTACTTTATACGCTTTCGCTGACAGTTTTTCTTTTTTTACATGTACGTGAACACCAGATGGAGCTACTTTTTGAATGTGATCTTCAAGTAACTGTTGAATCTTCTCTGGTTGCTGACCAGGAACAAGGCGACACGTTATTTTTGCAGTCGCAGACGTCGGTATAATTGTTTTCGTCCCTTCCCCTTGATATCCACCATACATTCCGTTGATTTCAAGCGTCGGTCGGGCCATCGTATGTTCCTGTGCCGTATAGCCTTTTTCAGATACAGTTTCTGAAACACCAGTCGCTTCAACAAAATCTTCTCCCTCGACACGCTTTAAAAGCTCTCTTTCTTCATTTGTTAAAGGGTAGACATCGTCATAAAAACCATCCACTGTAATGACTTCATCTTCGTTTTTCATCGAAGCAAGGATGTACGCTAAAGCCATTAGAGGGTTTCGAACGGCACCCCCATACATTCCTGAATGTAAGTCATGATCAGGTCCTGTAACAGTAATTTCTAAACCTGTAAACCCTTTTAACCCATAAAGAATGGTCGGTTGGTTTTTTGCAACCATTCCGGAGTCAGAAATGACAGCAAAGTCAGCTTGAAATAATTGTTTCTTTTGTTGTAAGAGATGATATAAGTTCTCACTGCCGATTTCTTCCTCGCCTTCAATACATACTTTTACATTTAAAGGAAGCTCGCCTATTGTATTCATATACGCTTCAAACACAGCTAAATGCATAAATACTTGTCCCTTATCATCACTTGCTCCCCGAGCGTATAAACGACCGTTACGAACTTCTGGTTCAAAGGGATCACTTTCCCATAAATCAATCGGATCAGTTGGTTGGACATCGTAATGACCATAAACGAGTACTGTTGGAGCGTGTGATTCTGCTTTCATGTAGTCGGCATAAACGAGCGGATGCCCTTCTGTTTCTTGTTTGTGAACATTTTCAAAGCCGATTTCTTGTAAATAATCAACTAAAAAGTTAGCCGCTTTATGAATATCATCCGTATACGTACGATCCGTACTCACACTTGGAATCGATAAAAATTCTTTTAATGATTGTAACAATTGATTACGGTTTGTTTGCAAATATGCAAGGGGTTGTTCACACATCTATATTCCTCATTTCTTTCACCTGTTCATTATTGGCTTCGTTCCTTATTTAAACGTATCATATGGTGTATATTTTGCAAAATGATTAAAGTAACTATAAATAAAAAAACGAGCACCATTGGCACTCGTTAAAAAGTATTTTAGCGGTTTTGAGGGAAAAGTCGTTCAATCATATTACCCATTTGATCAAAAAGACCTCTAACAGGTCGGTCATTATTTACATCGTCTACATAATTGTTCGTTAAATCGTAAAAATCTGGATTCGTTGATACAAATACATTGTCGATATTATTGTCAACTGATTTAACAATATCAGATATTTCTTCCTTAATATCTTCGGTTAGTTCTTCTCCTTGCTCAACATTGCGAACGTTCGTATTTTGATTATTATTTTCCATATTTCGATTGGTTGTATCGTTGTTATCGTTGTTTCGGTTGTTTCGGTTGTTCCGGTCATTGTCCAATGTCGCTGCAACGTAAGCATTATTATTTGTCGTTAAAACATATGCTTGATCAATTTCTTCTATTTTCCTCGTGATTTCATCAGCAGCTTTTTCAGCAACTTCATAGCGACTATCTTCATAGCGGTCATTTCTTTCGTCCGCTTCATCTCTCGTTCTTACATCGGTTCGATTTTCTCGCGTAGTCATATTACTACGATTATCCCCAAAACGGTCGCCATCCCGGTCCATCGTATCATTTCGACCCTGATTTACTCTATCACCTGCATCATTTGATCGGGTCGGTTGTATTGTGTTGTTATCGTTCATTTGCCCTTCTTGATTGTACCCTTGACACCCTACAAGGGCGAAAGTAAGCACCGTTACAATACTGAAGAACTTTCTTTTCATGGAATCATTTCCTCCTTTACAATTTTAATTTTATTATGTATCCGTTCATCGGGATTATTCTTTTTTCACGTCAACCTTTAAATGGTAACTACACCATTTTTGTTTTAGAAAATATATATATTATACGGGGAACCTAATGATGACCCTTTGAATTGAGGAGGGGAACAACATGAAAATTAAAGATTACGACAAAGCCTTATACTACACGTTGTGGGGCCAATGGGACGATTTACTCGTGCTCATGGTACGGACAAAGGATGATATTCTTTCTAAAAGAATCCAACAATTTTTACACGCCTACCATTATTCAACCGATGAAAAAAGCATTGTTGAATCCCATGATAATCTTATGTATTATTTAGACCATGCAATGAACCATGTACCGACCGATGTGTTAGAAGTATAAGTAAGGGGAGTGCACTTCAATGGTGCATTCCCCCAAGTACGAAATGGTTTTAAGATTACCTCATGTAAGCATCATTTTTTTCATATAAGTAATCGATTGGGATGAAGAGTCCAACTTTACCGTGTTGAGAATGATGTAATGTAGCAAACACAACTCCAATGACTTGACCGCTTCCATCAATGATCGGACTGCCACTATTCCCTCGATATATAGGAGCCTTGATCATACGTACCTCTTTCTCCCAATCGTTTAAATGGATGTCATCGATGATTGTCCCTTCATTGGCAATCCCTTGAAAACGTAACGGATTACCGATAAAATAAACTTTTTCATGTTCGGAAACAGTTGAATGTGTAGCAAGCTCTAATGTCGGTAATGGCTCGTCTGACTTCACTTTTAAAACAGCTAAATCAATATCAGTATATGTTTCCATCACTTCAGCAGCAAATAAACCACTGTTTGGAAACGCTACGGTAACGGTATGATGATCTTCAACGACATGGTGATTCGTAACGATTACTCCATCATCAGAAATTGAAAATCCAGTTCCTCTACTGTCGTCCGTTTCAATAACGACAACCGCTTGTTTATACGTTTGAATGTCATCATGAACCGATAATTTTGCCGACGTTTTTAAAAAATCAAGCGCTGGAACTGAAAAAGTCTGTGGTAAAAGGGCAACAATATTAAAAATCATCGCTATAGCAATTAACCAAAACGACCACTTTGGAAAAGGGCGTTTTGACTTTCCGTCTTGTTCATTTTGCTTTGACTTCTTGACAGCTTTTTTTCGAGCTTCTTCAACGAGTTCATATAACTCCTCATCATCAAATTCTTCATATAAATCTTCATCAACAATATCTGAATGATGTTTGTGATCCTCTTTCATAAGCCACCCCACAGAGATGTGATTACACATAACTCTTAATCTTTCTTTTATTTTAACATGTTTAAACAAATATTGATTGTCCGATGTAAGACGATCATCTCTTCATTTCGACATTTAAAACGATTTACATTCTAATTATATAATAAATCTACATGGACTCTTCAAGAGAATCCTAAGCATAAAAGACAAAAGGAAAAAACAGACGATTTTTCTACTTGCAATTGAACAGCTCGAAAGCATATTGAAAAAACGAGAAAACTTTCCTAATGTAATGTTGCCGAAGTATGAACATCATGGACATGGTACGAATAAGTAGTATGACTGATAAATTGATGATAACTACTTTAAAAGAGGCTAGGACAAGACTCTTTTAAAATGAATAAACCGCATGAAATCTAATTTAAAAACCTTGATTTCATACGGTTCTATTTTTATGATTTATCTATAATCAATTCATTTCCAACTTATAGGCCAGCCTCTTGTTCTCTTCGACTTCGAACGCGAATATGTTCACGTTTCAAATGACGCAGACTCTATTATGGTGAGTCATTGTTGTCAACGAGACCAGATAAGACGTGGACACGTAAAATAAACCCAACTAATTTCTCTTCTTCATTTATTACTGCTAGAGGAAATTTCGTTTCCAACGCTTTCGGAATTAAATCATTGATATATTCGTCCTTATCAACGATCATATAGTCTTGATTTAATACATCCGCCAATGATTTCTTTTCTTTAATTCCTTGAATCGCATCTTCAATCGTAACAATTCCTTGTACTCGACGTTGGCGATCGACTGCAAAAACGCTTGATATACCATTTTCCTCCATTTCCTTAATGGCAACATTTAACCCATCTTTTGTAGATACTAACGCATTCGGCTTAATCATAATGTGTTCTGCTTTAAATACTTTCGAACGGTCAATATCTTTAATGAACTCGGAAATGTACTCATCTGCAGGGCTTTCAATGATTTCCTCTGGAGTACCGACTTGAACGACACGGCCATCTTTCATTACCGCTACACGGTCCCCTAACTTAAAGGCTTCGTTTACATCATGAGTGATAAATATAATCGTTTTTTGTAAACGATCTTGTATATCAAGAAGCTCAAGTTGCATCTCTCGGCGAATAAGCGGATCCAATGCACTGAAAGGTTCATCCATTAGTAAAATATCCGGATCATTGGCAAGTGCTCGGGCAAGCCCAACTCTCTGTTGCATTCCTCCCGATAATTCATCAGGATATTTGTCTTCATACCCTTTCAAACCAACAATTTCAATGTTTTTTCGAGCGATTGCCTCACGTTTTTCTTTCGGCATTTGTCGAATTTCTAATCCATATTCAACATTGGAAAGAACCGTTCGATGATTAAATAAACCGAAGTGCTGAAAAACCATCGCGATTTTTTCTTGCCGGACCTTTTTCAACTCAGCCTTACTACAGTTTACAATATCAATATCATCAATATAGATAGAACCCGAAGTTGGTTTGTGCAATAAATTAAAACAACGGATGAGTGTTGATTTTCCACTTCCTGACAAACCCATGATGACAAAAACTTCCCCTTTTTTTATCTCCATAGATACATCATAGACACCGACCGTATGTCCAGTTTTATCTAAAATTTTATCTTTTGACATCCCTTTGTCGATGAGGGGAATGACAGATTTCGGTTTCGGACCGAAGATTTTCGAGACACCATCTAATTTAATTTGTGTTGTCATTCAGACTCCCTCCTATGTTTCTGAAACTTATTCGCAATTCCATTGGTTAAGCGATCAATGATAATTGCTAAAAAGACGATACTAATACCTGCTTCAAAACCGAGGGCAATATCGATCCGGTTGATTGATACGAGTACTTGTTCACCAAGGCCTTTCGCACCGACCATAGAGGCAACAACAACCATGGATAGTGCCATCATCGTCGTTTGGTTTACTCCTGCCATAATCGTCGGTAACGCCTGTGGTAATTGAACCTTGCGTAACATTTGCCATTTTGAAGAACCGAATGAAATCGCAGATTCAATGACTTCTTGATCAACGCCACGAATGGCTAACTCTGTCAAGCGAATGACTGGAGGGAGCGCATAGATCAATGTCGCAAAAATTGCCGAAACGTTACCTAATCCAAAGAAAAAGATAGCAGGAATTAAATAGACGAAACTCGGCATCGTTTGCATCGCGTCTAACAATGGCCGCATAATAGTGGAAAATCGTTTGCTAAATGACATCCACACCCCGGTTGGAATACCGATAATTAAACTGACAAATACAGCTACTGTAACAATAGCAATCGTCGTCATCATATCTTCCCATAGGCCAAATGTTCCGATTAAAAACACAAAGAAACCATACAATAATCCTGAAGACAGGGATTTAAGATACCATGTAAGTAAGATAATAACGAGAATGAAAAACCACCATGGTAACCAAACTAAAAAATCATCAATCCCGTTAATCATTGCTGAAGAAACTGAAAAAATAAAGTCAAAGAAACTTTCAAGTGTTCGATCCAACCATCCGATAAACTGATCTACATAATCACCTAAGTTCGTACGTATGTTAGGAAAACTTCCCATAGGCTGACTGCAACTGCAGTCATCTCACCTCTCTTGTATTTTTTAAGTAAACTTTAGAAAAGCAGCCAACCAAACCGGTCAGCTGCTCCCAATCATTCATCATTTAAGAGCATCTTTCACTTTTTCTGCTACTTCATCTGAAATCCAGCTTGTCCATACATCTTCATATTCTTCCATCCACCAAGTCGCCGCTTCTTCAGCTGACACATCATTTTCTTCCATATATTTTAAAGCTTCTTCCGTCAAATCGTTGCTCGTCTCATAATTTTCTAGAAATTCGACGACTTCTGGTGCTTGATCTGGCAAATCTTTATTAACAGCTACAACGACATCGTTCGGTGGAAATGCCGTTCCTTTATCTTCTTCCCACTTCTCTTCATCGTATTCCGGTTCTTCCAATAGGGTTAAATCATATTTTGCTGTAACCCAAGTTGGTGACCAATAGTAACCGACCCATGGTTCCCCCGCTTCATATGCATTCACGAGATCAGCTACTGCCGCGGAGTCAGAACCTGGTACAAAGTTATTCATCGTTTCATCTAATCCATAGGTTTCAATTTTTGTCGTGATTGCTTTTTCAACAGACCAACCACTTGGACCGTTAATAATCCTGCCACGGCCTGGATCTTCAGGGTCTTTAAAGACATCAGGGTATTTTTTCAAATCTTCCACCGTTTTTAAATCGGGAGCAATCGGTTCAATATCCCGCTCAGGATCTCCTTCAATCACATATGTCGGCACGAACAAACCTTGATCATTGTCATCAAAGTTTGTCGACACTTCTACAACATCTCCTGATTCAATAGCTTCATCATACACTTCTTTAATATTGTCTGTCCAAACTTCCATGTAGGCATTAATGTCTCCTTCACGAAGACCTTGGATTGTCGCTGCCGTAGAACCTGTCGTTACATCGGTATCATAACCTAAACCTTCTTCAATAATCATTTGCGCAATATGGTTGTGAATGCGCATACTGTCCCATCCCGCATCGGCGAAGACTACCTTATCAATTTCATCTGTCGCTTCTGAATCCGAATCACCGCCACATCCTGCTAGAAACAAAATGGGGACGAACATAGCTGTTACAAACAACATGAATTTCCTCATCTTATATCTCCTTCTTTATTAAAAACATCTTTTTCTTTAATCAACTGTCTATCTATATTCTGCACAATTATGTACAAATTAAAATATAATTATTAAACACTTTTTCAAGCATATTTGCAATGAATATAGACAGTTCGTCAATTAAAAAACATACGACTACATGTATACAATATAATACCATACCGAACTTCCTATTTTTATTCAACTTTCATAAGTTAAAACAACGAAGAACCGCTTCATCCATGTTAAATAATGGCCATAACGATGGGCATATAAAATTCAGGGATACTTACGATAGACATAAGTTGTTTTTTCATGCACGATGTAGGTACCCTTATTTTATCATTTGTACATATTTTAGTTCTACGCTAGATTTACTAAGGTATTAAATTGTACTCTCCTTGATTTATTAGTAATATAGTTCTATAGATAAATAATTTGATGATTGAATAATTTTTTCGAAATGGAGTGATGTAGATGGAATTCAAGGAACTTATTCATCGAATTCAATAAGCGATCAGTTCCATTAATCGAAAAATTAACAACATCTTAAAACATTCGATTCAAACAGACTTAACAACCGATCAGTTCTCAACGCTACATTTTATTCAAAACAGGCAAAAATGGACAAGTACAGAAATTGCTCAATCTTTTGGGATCGGTAAAAGTGCGGTGACTGCTCAAGTAAATCGATTGGTTGAAAAAGGTTACATCGAAAGAACAAGAAATCATCGTGACCGCAGAATAGTTTATTTACATGTAACAGATGAAGGTGAAAGGGCTTTCAGCGAAGTCGAGCAAAAATTGTATGAAATCCTTGAAACATATTTACAACCATTAAAAGTTGGGGAAATGTATCCCTTTCTCCAATCATTGGAACAAATCGCACATATGATGGAGAACGAAACATTTCGCAATTAGTTATTTTTCTGTAAAGGAATTACAAAAAACTACGTTCATTCAACTATGAAAGGGGTATATAGATGAAGCAGATTATTCGTTTTCGTTGGCCGATTGCTATATTATGGATCATCGCTACGGCTGGATTGCTTTTTTTAGCACCGGATCTTCAGGAACTTGTTCGGGAAAAAGGACAGATTACGATACCAGAACAATACCCGTCACAAAAAGCTGCTCGACTCATCGACAAGATGGATGATGATGGTGTTCGTCAAAAAGAAAACGCTGTACTTGTTTTCCACGATAAAAAAAAGTTAGGCGAAGCGGAAAAAGATGAAGTCGTCCGAGCCATCGACCAACTGAAAGAACATAAAGAAGAGCTTGCTATTTCAAATATTGTTGCCTTCAGGGATGATCCAGCTATTGAAGAACAAACCGTATCAGAAGATGAAACAACAATCATCATCCCTTTTCAAGTATCCTTAGAAAACCAAGAAATCGAGGAATCACGTGAAAAAATATATGAAACTTTAAGAGACATTGAAGTTGATCATTACTTAACAGGTGAACGATATATCGAGCAAGACATCATAACGAATTCAGAAAAAGGATTAAAAAAGACGGAGAAAATTACAATCGTCTTAATTTTAATTATTTTGTTCATCGTCTTTCGATCATTTGTTGCCCCATTCATTCCTTTACTCACTGTTGGAATTAGCTATTTAGCTGCCCAAGGAATTGTGGCCATCTTAGCAAACACGATGAATTTTCCCTTATCTACATACACGCAAATTTTCATGGTTGCCGTCATGTTCGGTATCGGAACAGATTATTGCATTTTAATCATCAGTCGGTTTAAAGAAGAGCTTGCGAACTATGATTCAGTAAAAGAAGCTGTCATTAAAACATATCAAGCGAGTGGGAAAACAATACTTTATGCAAGCTTAGCGGTATTAATCGGTTTTTCCACCAATGGCCTATCAACATTTTCCCTCTATCAATCAGCTGTTGCTGTAGGTGTAGGTGTCGCCGTTGTAGTGATTGCTTTATTCACACTTGTGCCCTTTTTTCTCCTCTTGTTAGGGAAAAAGCTGTTTTGGCCATTCGACCGACAAGTTAACCATAAGGAAAGCAAATTGTGGGGGAAAGTCGGTACATTCGCATGGTCCAGACCTTTATTATCTTTGCTCATTGTTGCCATTATTATCGTTCCACCACTTTTATTGTACGATGGCACGAAGTCCTACAACTCTTTAGAAGAAATTGGTGACGACTATGAATCAGTCATTGGCTTTAATAAAATCGCTGACAGTTTCGGTCCAGGCCAAACGATGCCAACGACTATTTTATTAGAAACGGATCAACAAATTAGCTCTGTGAATGACTATCAAGATATCGAAACGATTACCCAGGAATTATCAAAAATGGATGGCATCAAAGAAGTACGCAGTGCTACCCGCCCAACCGGAGAAGTGATTGAAGAATTTCTCGTTGATGAACAGAGTAAAATATTAGCAGATGGGATCAATCAAAGTTTAGACGGAATAAAAGAAATTGAAGACGCATTACGCGAAGCCACTACCGAAATAGATGAAGCTGTTCCTCAATTGTCAGATGCTAAAGATGGCCTGCAGCAATTAATGGAAGGCACAGATGAAGCAAAAAGTGGCGTTGAAGATATAAGCAGTGCATTAGAAGAAATTCAAACAGGAATTCAATCTGGAACACAAGGGATCGATGACATCAAAGAAAGCTTACAACTTATTCAAAATTCCCTTAACGAATTAACGACGAGTAACAAACAATTGTTAGAGGGGTATGAAGCGATTGCAGAAGGGCTAGAAGACTTTGGCGGCGGTAGATCAATTGATGCGAATGAATTGGATCAATTAGTTGAAACATTAGAAAGTGCCAAAGAACAAATGGAAACAGTCTTTCATACGGCTGTTGCTACCAATCCAGACTTACAAGAAGATCCGAATTTCTTAGAAGCGTATATGACAGCTGAAGGCCAAATTGGTGGAGTCATTGACGGAATTACCGATATGAAAGGTCAACTACAAGAACTTGCAAAAGCCCAAGGACAACTACAAGAACAAGTGATTAACCCGCTGAATCAATTAAATGAAGGGTTAAGCGAATCAATCAATGCTCAACAACAACTTGCTGAAGGCATTGACGAATTAATATCTGGAGTCGATGAACTCAAATCAGGTTTGAATCAAGCTTCAGATGGTCAAGGTGAAGTCGTCAATCATACGTCAAACGTAACTGACGGCTTAGCAGAAATTTATGGTGGTCAAGAAGAGTTAACCAGTGCTTTTGATGAAATGAAAGATGGTCTTGAAACCCTTTCCGATGGACTAGCTGACGGGTCAGACGGGCTACAAGAGATTGATACGGGATTGTCGGACATCGTCGTTTATCTCGACGATATTCAATTCGATAAAGAAAACCCGATTGTCATTATTCCAGAAGAAGCACTTACCGATGAAGACTTCATCGACGGAACAAAACCATATATATCCGATGATCAAATGATTACAAAATTCGATGTCGTCTTAGAGGATAATCCATACTCTAGCGAAGCGATTCAAATGATCGAACACATCGAACAAAAGGCGAACAATGCGAAGCAAGGAACAATTTTTGCGGAGAGTTCACCGAAAATAGGTGGCATCAGCAGCATGAATCATGACCTCCAACAAATGTCTGATGATGATTTCTACAGAACGGTCGTGTTCATGATTATCGGTATTTTTATCATCTTAGTCATCTTACTACGGTCAATCATTATACCAACTTATTTAATCGGTTCATTAGTGTTAACCTATTTTACTTCCATGGGAATTACGGAAATTATTTTTGTCAATATCGCAGGTTTCGATGGTTTAACTTGGGCGGCTCCCTTTTTCACATTCGTTATCCTCATTGCCCTTGGCATCGACTACAGTATCTTTTTGATGGACCGTTTTAACGAATACCATCATCTAGGAATTAAAGAAGGATTGCTAAAAGCGATGAAAAATATGGGAACAGTGATTATCTCAGCGGCTGTTATTTTAGGGGGAACATTTGCGGCCATGCTACCATCAGGTGTCCTATCTTTACTGCAAATTGCAACCGCCGTCATCACGGGATTATTTCTTTATGCGTTTGTCATGCTCCCACTATTTGTCCCAACGATGGTTAAACTGTTCGGAAATAAAAATTGGTGGCCGTTTAAAAGATAGTGAATAACAACAAAAGGCGCTCGGTTGAGAAGCGCCTTTTGTTTATCTTTCGATGTCAGTCAAGCAACATTTACATCAATCGTTTACAGCTTACTTTTTTCAACTTCTTTTATAATTTTTACGATACGATCACGTGACTGATCACTAGAAAACTCTTTCATCGTTTCCTTCATCTCATCCCCTGCTTCTTTTAAGCTTGTAAGCTCCTTTATGAGCAACTCCTTTGTCAGATCTTCTTCTTCAATGACACGAGCATACTTTTTCTTTTGAAATGAACGAGCGTTGACAATTTGATCGCCTCGGCTTGCCGATCTTGGTAAAGGAATTAACAGCATCGGGATTCGCAGCGCTAAAAATTCAAAAATAGCATTGGCACCAGCTCGTGATAAGACGAAATCAGTCATCGCAAAAATATGCTTTAATTCGTCATTAATATATTCGAACTGTCGATATCCTTTTCGTTGAACAGTGGAATCAATCTTTCCTTGACCACAAATATGAACGATTTGAAAGTGATCGAGTAATTCATCTAAACTTTGCCGCACCATTTCATTAATAGATTGAGCACCACCGCTACCTCCCATTACGAGAAGAATTGGCTTTTCATCTGTAAACCGGCAGATTTGCAATCCTTTTAGCCGATTTCCTTGAAAAAGCTCATCGCGAATGACCGCACCGACATATTCAGCTTTATGTTCCGGTAAGTATTTTAATGTTTCTGGAAATGTAGCGAGAACCTTTTTCGCAAGTGGAATCGATAATTTATTAGCAAGACCTGGTGTGTAATCTGACTCATGAATGACAGTCGGTACGCGGCGCAATTTTGCAGCAAAGATAACCGGTACGGAAACAAATCCACCTTTTGAAAAAACGACATTCGGCTTGTTGTTTCCGATAATGTGCCAAGCTTGCATCATGCCTTTTAATACTTTAAATGGATCTTTGAAGTTTTCAATCGACATATAACGACGCAGTTTCCCAGTCGAAATCGGGTAATACGTTACATCGTCTATTTCCTCAATTAAGGTTCGTTCAATTCCTTGTTTTGATCCAACATAATCGATTGTCCAGCCATCTTTTTGAAAGATTGGTATTAATGCTAAATTCACCATGACATGGCCAGCTGTGCCACCACCGGTAAACAGAATACGTTTCTTTCTCATCGTATGAACTTCCTTTCTTTTGTTGCACGAAATAAGTGGTATAATGACTAAAATATATTGTATATATGTCGTCATACGTTTATAACAATAAAGATATTTTCGTACATATTTGCATATAACATATATGCAGTCCACTTCATATCCTAATCGAAATCGATGAAAAAAGGAAGAGTATTATGCATGAGGCGATTACTTTAAGAGAAAAACTAAAATTATTTTTCATCATATTAATTCCTATTCTTATCACCCAAGTAAGTATGTATTTAATGAATTTTTTTGATACGATTATGTCCGGGCATGCTGGTGCTGAAGATATAGCTGGCGTTGCCATTGCCTCGAGCCTGTGGGTGCCAATCTTTACAGGAGTAAACGGGATTATTTTAGCCATTACCCCCATCGTAGCTCAACTGATTGGAGCCCATGAACATAAACATGTTTCTCATAAAATTCAACAAGGTTTATACTTAGCAATAGCCATTGCATGTAGTATGTTATTCGTTATTTTATTTATTTTGCTACCGATTTTGAATACGATAGATATCGATCCTTCTGTTCGCCATATTGCGAAATACTACTTACTTTCGATAAGTACAGGAATAGTACCCTTATTTATTTTTAATACGATGCGAAGCTTTATAGACGCCCTCGGGAAAACGCGTATATCAATGATTATTATTTTAATTTCATTGCCATTAAATATCTTTTTTAATTACGTATTTATTTTTGGAAAACTCGGTGTACCTGCATTAGGCGGGATCGGTTCGGGAATAGCGACAGCCATTACATACTGGACGGTATGCTTCATTTCCGTTGGTATTGTATACAAAGTCCGTCCCTTTCGTACGTATCAAGTCTTTTCACAGTGGGAAAAACCTCTCCTCTCCGAGTGGTGGGAACAACTGAAAATCGGTATTCCCATCGGTTTTGCAATCTTTTTTGAAACGAGCATTTTTGCTGCAGTAACCCTTTTGATGAGCGTGTATAGTACGTATACGATTGCCGCTCACCAAGCAGCTATGAATTTCGCTTCTATGTTGTATATGGTACCTCTCAGCGTAGGCATCGCTTTGACGATTGCCGTTGGTTATGAGGTCGGAGCGAATCGCTTTCAAGATGCCCGAACATATACGTATATTGGGCTGAGTAGTGGGATTTTTATTGCTATTTTTGCTGGAGTGATTTTGTATGTTTTTGATGATTTCGTTGCCGGTCTTTATCACACTAATCCTCAAGTTATTGCTTTGACGAAACAATTTATTTTTTACGCCGTTTTCTACCAACTTGCGGATGCATTCGGTGCACCCATTCAAGGAGCGCTACGTGGATACAAAGACGTGAATATGACGTCAGTAATCGCTCTGTTGTCCTACTGGAAGGTCGGGCTTCCGACAGGATGGATCTTAGCAAATTATACAAAACTTCAACCGTTTGGCTATTGGATCGGTATTATCGTCGGCTTAAGTGTCGCGGCCATTGCCTTATTCACCCGCCTCTTATATGTTCAGAAAAAGTACACTGTCAATAAAGCTATCAATGATAATACATAATTAAGATGCAACCGGAAAGAGCCAACATTCCGGTTGCATGTATTAGATTCCAATAACTCCTATAAAGATTGAGATAATCAATAATACATACAAAGCACCCACATCCAAAAAAGAATAACGGATATGGCGTCCCATTTCAAAACAAAACCCGAATAGGGTCTTTGTCAAAAGAGTCCACTATTCGGGAATTCATTCATTGATTATTCAAATTGTATTCGATTCATTACCCTTCTAGCAATAAATCATATGGATCTTCGAGCATTTCTTTAATGCGAACGAGGAACTGTACCGATTCTTTACCATCAACGATGCGGTGATCATAGGATACAGCCAAGTACATCATTGGACGTACTTCGATTGTGTCGTCAGGCATGACAACAGGTCGCTTCACGATGTTATGCATTCCTAAGATTCCTACTTGAGGTGCATTCAAGATTGGTGTTGACATCATTGAACCGAAGACGCCACCGTTTGTAATCGTAAATGATCCACCTTGGAGATCACTTAAGGATAACTCATTATCACGTGCTTTCAAGCTAAGTCGTTTAATCTCTTTTTCTACTCCTGCAAAATCCAATTTGTCTGCGTCACGTACAACTGGAACGACTAAGCCATCATCTGTTGATACGGCAATTCCAATATCATAGAAATCTTTCAGGACAATTTCATCCCCTTGAATTTCTGCATTCAAGTATGGGAATTCTTTCAATGCACCGATGACAGCTTTTGTAAAGAATGACATGAAACCGAGTTTTATACCGTGTTTTTCAACAAATTGTTCTTGACGTTCTTTACGAAGGTTCATAATCGCTGTCATGTCAACTTCGTTAAACGTAGTTAACATCGCTGATTCCTGTTGCACTTCGACTAATCGGTTAGCAATTGTACGACGACGACGTGTCATTTTTTCACGTCTAACCGGTTTATCAAATTCTGTTTTTTCAACTTTTGGTGCTTCTTTCTTAGCTGGTGCTTGTTTGCTTTCACCTTTCGCAGCTGCTTCAACATCTTCTGGGCGAACTCGGCCTAATGGATCACGAGGGCTCACTTCGCTCAAATCAATGTTTAACTCACGAGCGCGTTTTCTAGCAGCTGGTGAAGCGATAACATCATCTTGTTTACCTTCTTCTGCTTCTGGCTTGGCTTCAGGTTTTTCTTCTTCTTTAGGTTCTTCTTTCACCTCTTCTTTAGGATCCTCTGCCGGTGCTTCTTCAGAAACTACTCCAGCCTCAGCATTTTCATCTAGTTTAGCGACAACGTCTCCGACAACAACATCTTCGCCTTCTTCAACAACAATTTCAGTAATAACTCCCGTATAATCTGATTGGACTTCAACGTTCACCTTGTCAGTTTCCAGGTCAATGACAGGGTCACCTTTTTCGACCATGTCACCTGGCTTTACTAACCACTCAGCAATTGTTCCTTCTTCGATCGATTCAGCAAGTTCTGGTATTATAATTTCTTTCACTGGGAATCTCCTCCTAAGATCTCGGGGTTAAGTGCTTCTTCTAGCAGTTTGTTTTGTTCTGCTTTATGGACATTCGGTTCGCCTACAGCAGGTGAAGAATGCTCTGGACGACCGACATATCGCAATGTTTGACCATCTTTCAATACATCTCTTAAATACTCTTGTACAAAATTCCATGCGCCCATATTTCTCGGCTCTTCTTGAACCCAAACAATTTCCTTTAAGTTCGGTAATTGTTTCAATTCTTTGGCAAGCTCTTTTTTCGGGAACGGATAAATTTGCTCAATGCGTAATGCACGTAACCAATTATATGTTTCATCGGAATGATCGATAATTTCTTCGATGTCAACCATAACCTTTCCACTTCCTAAAATGAGTCGTTTAGCATTTTTCTTGCTCACTCTCAATTTCGGTTGGTTACGAATCGTTTGGAACTTTCCATCGGCAAACTCTTTTGCCTCGGAAGCCATGCGCGGATTACGCAATAGACTACTCTTCGGCGTCATTAAAATAAGTGGTCTTGCCTCTTCACGTCCACGCATTTTCGCCTGCCGACGTAACAGGTGGAAAAATTGTGCAGATGAAGTTACATTTGCAACAATCCAATTATTTTCCGCTGCCATTTGTAAGAAGCGTTCGAGACGTGCACTAGAATGTTCTGGTCCTTGGCCTTCGTAACCATGCGGTAGAAGCATAACCATGTTCGATTTATCGCCCCATTTTGCCCGGGCTGATGAAATGAATTGATCAAAAATCACTTGGGCAGCATTCGCAAAATCACCGAATTGTGCTTCCCAAATGACAAGGGTGTTAGGTGAATGAACACTATATCCGTATTCAAAGCCTAGCACACCTGCTTCAGATAGTGGACTGTTATGAATGTCAAAGGACACTTTTGCTTCCTCTAATCCGTGCATTGGACTATATTTTTCATTCGTTTCCTCGTCATATAGTACAACATGTCGATGTGCAAACGTACCACGCTCTGAATCTTGCCCTGTCAAACGAATAGGAATTCCGTCATTGAGAATGGAAGCATACGCCACTAACTCTCCTGTAGCCCAATCCGCTACATTCCCTTCATCGAATGCACCTTTACGACGTTTTAAAACTCGTCTTAACTTCCGGTTTTTATTAAATCCGTCCGGTATACGTAGCAATCCTTCATTTAAGGATTTCAACGTTTCAAGTGGTACAGCTGTTTCATACTCATCAAGTGAGTTATCCAATACGTCTGGCATACTTTGAATTTCGACGTCGCTTGCATCGAATTCTTTCATACCATCGTATGTTTGTTGTAAGTGATTTTCGACATCCTTTTTAATGTTTTTAAATTGTTCTTCAGTAATCACACCTTCTTCTTGAAGGACATCTGCATAAAGATGTGCTACTGTAGGATGTTCATCAATTTTTTTATAAAGAAGTGGTTGTGTTACGCGCGGTTCGTCCATTTCATTATGACCGTAACGGCGATAACCAACTAAATCAATTAAGAAATCTTTATTAAATTTCTGACGGTATTTATAGGCAATATTAATTGCAGAAATACATGCAAGTGGGTCATCTGCATTGACATGAATAATTGGAATTTCAAACCCTTTAGCTAAATCACTTGCATATCTTGTGGAACGCCCTTCTTCCTGGTCTGTTGTATATCCTACCAAGTTGTTAGCAATGATATGCAATGTTCCACCTGTCGAATATCCGGACAGTCCACTTAAGTTCAGTGACTCGGCAACTATACCCTCACCGATAAAAGCAGCGTCTCCATGTATTAAAACAGGAATCGCTTTATTGACATCCTGTTTCGGATATCCAGGTTGGGTACGATCATCTTGAGCAGCACGTGCAAAGCCTTCAACAACTGGATTTACAAATTCAAGATGGGATGGGTTATGTGCTAACGTAATTCGCGTCGTTTCTTTATCACCATGTTTTACTTCTTTTACCGCACCAAAATGATATTTTACATCTCCACTCCAACCATAATTAATCCCTGATGAACCTTCAGAAGGTATTAATTCTTTGTTCGGTGAATAATGGAACTCTGAGAAAATAATATCAATTGGCTTACCTAAAACATGTGCAAGCACACTTAGTCGACCTCGATGGGCCATCCCCATCATAATATCGTCAACTTTATCTTCAGTTGCGTATTTCACAATTCGATCTAACATTGGAACCATTGATTCCAAGCCTTCAATTGAGAAACGCTTCTGACCGACAAATGTTTTCTGTAAAAAATCTTCAAAGCCCTCAACACTAGCTAATCGTTTAAGCAATTGCTTTTTTTCATCATCAGATAAAGATATACGGGCTTCGTCTGATTCAATAAAATCACGTAACCATTGACGCTCTTCATCGTTGTTTACATGGTCATATTCAAAAGCCATTGTACCTGTATAATACTTTTTCAACTCTTGTACAACATCGTAACCATTTTCGACATGGGAAGGTGCTTTCTCCCATAACCATGAAGCTTTAATTGCTTTTAAGTCTGATTCCGTTAAACCATATGTCTGTGGATCTACCAATTCCGATTGACGATCATCATGGAGACCGACAGCATAGATATCGGCTTCTAAGTGCCCGTAACGTCGAATAGCTTCAACAAGTTTCATCGCTGAAGTCAATTTTTGAACGTTTTCAATAGAAGCGCCTTCTGACTCTCCCTGAATCACATGGCTTTGTTTTGATAACCAGGCAGGTGCCCCATATTGATCAAATATTTCTTTAAGAGATGGATCAATAGTTTCAGGGTCATCCTTATATAACTCATACTGCTCCTCCATATAGCCCAAGTTTGGACCATGAAATCTTTTCCAGAATCTTTGTATAGATTCTTCATTCTGTGCCACGTCTTATACCCCCATTAGAAGTTAACATTCCCCGTTGTTCACGGATTTCCACATACACATAACATTATAGGACTCATATATGAATTCATCAACTAATATACTCTAATTTTCAAATGGAAACAATGAACGATTGTCTGATTGTTTTTTTTACATTATTTCAACCGATTCGTCCCACTTTTCAGTATATTGCGTCACGCCGCTTTGACTGTTTTGTACTCTTTCTAGTTCACTTTAAGCCCGTTATTCGTTATAATGATATGTAACGTTTTCAATATACACTTTGACGTATTCACTCAATCAAAGGAGGAACAATCATGAAATTAGCACTCATTCTAGGAGTTGCTCTTGTGTTTATCGTTTCATTCTTTACGGCAGGATATGAAGCAAAACCTGGAATACCTAAAGACAATCAATAAATATCATCTGACACGAGGCATTTAATAAAGTTCGCAGTAAGATCTCTCTCGTTCGTCGCATTAAAAAACCGTCACATTTTCTTGTTGACGGTTTTTTGTGCACATGTTGGCGGTTGAGTCAGTCTATCATTTATGACATGTTCGGAAATCCTTGTTGACGTAATGCTTCATAAATTATAATCGCTGCTGCGTTTGATAAATTTAGTGATCGCACTTGATCTTTCATATGAATTCGAATACATTGGGAAGGATTTTCGACAAGCCATTGTTTCGGTAGACCTTTCGTTTCCTTGCCAAATATAAAAAACAGTTCGTCTTCTCGGTTACTAAAATCAGGATCTGTATAATACGTTTTTCCGTAATTTTCTACGTAATAAAAAGATCCTGCTGGATATTGATCATACAGCTGTTCAATCGAATGATATTCTTTCACCTTCACGTGTTTCCAATAATCTAAACCTGCTCGCTTTAACATTTTATTGTCCGTTGAAAACCCTAGCGGATGAATTAAGTGAAGGGTAGTGTTTGTTGCTAAACATGTTCTCGCTATGTTTCCTGTATTGGCTGGTATTTCTGGTTCATAAAGTACGACATGTAAACTCACAAAATCATTCTCCTCATGGATGTTCCACAAAACATCATTGATTTTACTCTTTTTAAGGAATATATTACACGATTACTCACCGATTGTAAAAAACTTATATTGAATATTAGGCGTCCATGCTGTAGAGTCCTCATATGACCAATAGCGATGGCGGCTATTATCGGTATGAGCATTTACAAGCGGCATGCCATCAGCATCTTTAGCGACGACAATCGTCGTATGATCCCACCTCCCATCCCCTTGGAAATCATAACAAATGACATCACCTGGAAGTAATTGTTCAACCCTCTCAACTTCTTTTCCGGTTAGCCCTTTCGTTGACCCACTTAAATACCACCGCAAAGAGTGAGCAACAGACCAACTAAAACTCCAGTTATTGTCTTCATACCACCAACCTCTTTCGCGAATCGGAGCGCCCCACATCGGTGCTCCTCCTGCATATAAACATTGGGAAACAAAGTTCGTGCAATCGTCAGAAAAACTTTCGAACGCTGGGTTGTAACTGTTCCACCAGCGCTCTGCATATTGAACTGCCGCTCGACGGTCATAAGAAAACCGTTGTGACGGATGTAGGTGCACATCCCCCACTTGTAAAGATGGGACTGTTTCACTCTCCATCGTTTTCGTCATGGCGTATTGATGATTGACAATTTTCCCATTTATGAACTCGAATCGATAAGGAATGACTTGTTCCTCCACATAAAAATAATCATACTGTTTAATAAATAGTGAAAGGTGCATTAAATAGTGGATATGCTCTTTATTATCGTAACGGTGCCGGCTGAAAACTCGCCCATCACCGTTCACTCGAACGATTTCGGCATTTCGTTCATAGAATAATGTTTTTTTTCGAGCCCAAAACTTCGGAAACGATTTCTCACTTGTCAAGATATCCAACCAAAAGGACTCCAATTTCCCCATGTAAATCCCCTCCACTATAAGTATATGGAGCGGTTTTTAAAAAATATTTATGCCGTAGATAAACTTTTTACAGGAGCAACTTCTTTACATGCAGCCATACATATTCTCATGTGTTAATAAAAACTTCTTCTTATCTAAGCCATTATAGCCAATCAATTTCCCATCCAATTACTCGGTTTGAAAACGTAATCCTTTCTCCATCTCAAACAATACACGTTCATCTTCTTCATTTTTCATCGCCTCTTCAATGGCCGCAAACGCTTCTTTTGTTCCAATTTTCCCTAAGGACCAAGCTGCTGTTCCACGAATTTCCGGTCGTACATCCTCATTCATTACAGCAATTAATTGTTCGACAGCTGTTTCATCTCGATAATGACCGAGCCCAATGATTGCATTGCGTTGTAACGGCTTTTTTCCACGCCAAAAGCCAGAAATATGCCCGAATGTTTCCTTAAATTCTCGGTTTGACATTCGGAGCATCGGTTTTAACTTCGGCTTCGCTACTTCAGGATCCGGTTCAAACTCCGGATGGTGATGAAAGTCAACCTTGCGATTCCACGGACAAACTATTTGACACGTGTCACATCCATAGAGACGATTTCCTAGTTTAAAACGGAATTCGTCTGGTAAGAAATCTTTCGTCTGCGTTAAAAAAGCGATACAACGCTTGGCATTTAATTGCCCACCTTCAACGAGAGCTCCTGTTGGGCAAGCATCTAAACAAATGCGACAATCTCCACAACTCTCTTCAAGGGGGGTATCCGGTATAAACGGAATGTTCGTAATCAATTCACCGAGATAAACAAACGAACCAAATTCTGGGGTAATGATGGACGTGTTTTTTCCGCTAAAACCGATTCCTGCTCGTTCAGCTACCGCCCGATCGGACAACTCCCCCGTATCCACCATAATCTTAAAAGTGACATCAGGCACTCTTTCCTTTAAAAATACTGCAATCTTTTGTAGTCGGTCCCGCAACACATCATGATAATCCATTCCCCAAGAAACACGTGCAAAAATACCTCTTCGTTCTTCTTTCGTACTTCTCGGGGCATCCTTCATTCGTGTCGGATAAGCCATAGCGATCGATATAATGGATTGAGCTTCAGGCAAGAGACGCTTTGGTTCTGTTCGTTCCGCAATCGTCCCTTTTTCAAAACCAGACTGATACTGAAGCTCTTGTTGGCGTCTCAACCGTTCCTTCAATGTGTGAAATACATTTGCAGAAGAAAAACCGATTTTATCAATGCCAATTTCTTCACTATACGTAATCACTGCTTGTTTTAATGATTGTATGTTCATTTTTGCTCCCCTTCATATGAAGTCATCCGTTCAATATTCATCTTCTTCCCTAGTTTAATCCTTAAACGTTGATCTTCCAAATCATTTACAATCTTAGCAATCCGTTATAAAATAACTTTTAAGAGGAGGAAAGGGGAATAAGAATGTCTGTTTATCCAATCGTTTTATCGCAATCGAGTTTTGTGAATCAGGAAACCTTAACGTATCCATTCGAAGAAAGAGGTCTTCAGTTTGGTGATGGTGTATATGAGGTCATTCGCGTTTATCAAGGGAAATATCATTTGCTAACAGAACATGTAGAACGGTTATTTCGCTCGGCTCATGCCATCAAAATCGATCTTCCTTTTAAAAAAGAACAACTCGCCGAATTATTGAACGATTTGTTGCAACACAATCAAATGACAGACGATGGAAAAGTTTATTTCCAAGTAACAAGAGGGTCGGCCCCACGTGATCATGTCTTTCCTGAACGTATTCAGCCAAATGTATATGCATATGTCGAAAATCTCCCACGAAATATAAAAAACTTAGAGCAAGGAGTATGCGTAGCTACCCATGAAGATGTGCGTTGGGATTATTGTTCAATCAAAAGTTTAAATTTACTTCCTAACGTTCTTGCCAAACAAGATGCTAAAGAAAAAGACTGCTATGAAGCGTTGTTGCATAAAAACGGTCTTGTCACTGAATGTAGTTCCTCGAACGTTTATTTAGTCAAAGGTAAAAAAATATACACACATCCGACGACGAAGAACATTTTACACGGTTGTGTTCGGATGCGCGTTGAACAATTTGCCAACGAGCTCAATATTCCATTTATTGAAGAAGCTTTCACACTTGATGACATTCCAACAGCTGATGAAATGTTTTTAACGAGTACGACATCTGAAGTCTTACCGATTATTAAAGTGGATAACCTACAAATAAATGATGGTACACCGGGACCGATTACGAAAAGGTTGCAGCAAGCTTATGAAGAGGATGCTCATATTATCGATCCAACCGAAAAATGAATAATTGACGGACGAACCGACGAAAAGTAAAGGTATAAACGCAAGCGTTTATACCTTTACTTTTTCATTTGCCAAGGCTGTAAAACTTCAAAACCTTGTCAAGAATCGATATGTTTGTTCAAAAATGAATGTAACTTTTGCAAATAACGTTCGCGATCCAGTACAAATGCTTCACCATGTCCTGCTCCATCGACAATCATAAGTTCTGCCTCGCTATTTGTATGCTCATAGAGCTCTTTCGACATCCGTGTCGGAACGAATGTATCTTCCTTCCCGTGAATATATAAAATAGGAACATCTGCTCGTTTAACTTGCGCCAAAGCAGAAGCTTTTCGCAACGAATACCCTGCCTTCAGTTGTGTTACTAAACTCGTACTATCTAAAATTGGGAACGATGGTAACCGAAACATTCGCGACATTTGATAAGAAAACATGTCGTATACACTCGTATACGGGCTATCAGCAATTACAGCTTTTACTTGGTCAGGTAATGGTTCACCACTCGTCATCAAAACAGTTGCTCCGCCCATCGAAACACCATGCAAAACAATTTCAGTATCTGATCCGAAACGATCGACTAAACGATTAATCCAGTCAACATAATCAAGCCGATCATGCCAACCGAACCCGATATAATCACCTTCACTTTGACCATGGCCTCGTGCGTCCGCCATGAACACATTGTATCCTAATTCTTCATAATAATATTGGCCAAGCAACCCCATGTCACTTCCTCGCCCTAAATAACCGTGAGCCATTACGACGACTTTATTTGACGGTTGTCTAGCTTCCAATAAATAACCTTTTAACTGTAAACCATCATAAGATGTTAAATCGATTTCTTCAAACGGCTGTTCCGCTACCCAATCTCGCCAATCCCCTTCTAAAAAGACATCCAGTGCTTTAGCAGATACTTCTAAATCGTCATTTCCTTTTAAAAAATCTTTCGGTCCTCTTTGGATCGCTAAATGATAGAAATAAAAACTAGTAATAAAATCGATAAGGATAAAAATAATAATAATCCCTGTAAGTATTCGAACAACCTTTTTACCTTTCAACCTGATGTCACCTTTTCTATTAAAAAACAGATTACGCAATGTTCATCTGTTTAAAATCTATAAACCTATTATACAAAACTTCCTAACAGATGAGAATGCAATTCGACTGGTAGTTATTTGTAATTGAGCAAATTATTCTCTTTATTAAACCACTATCACTCAATAAAGAAAGGGACTGTCCTAAAAGGATAAAACGTAAGTTAAACACAAAAATCCAAACCATTGACAAATCAATGATTTGGATTTTTTAAATCGGCCATCTAAAGTGAAAAATAAACTTATTAGACAGCCCCCATCGTTCATTTTTCCAGTCATTTTATTCAGTCGTACGCCCCAAACAAATAAAGAACATGAATGGATTAAACACATATTCTCTTAATGGAACATACCTGATTCCTTCGATTTTTTCATCAATTTATTCGTATGTTTACTAATCGGCTCTTTAAGAAAGGCACCAAATATGATCGCCAGAAAACCGAACAATGAAATGAAGATTATATCTCTAATCGTTCGTGTCCAGACAATTCCTCCAACGGCTTCACGCATCAAATCAACTGCATACGTAAACGGCAAAAACGGGTTAACCATTTGAAAGAATTCTGGTAAAAGAACGACTGGATACGTTCCCCCGGAACCAGCGATTTGTAAAACGAGTAAAATGATCGCCCCGGCCTTTCCTACATCACCAAAAACAGAGGTAAGCGTATAAATAATCGTAATAAATACGACGCTAATTAACAAACCAAAGACAACGAATAAAAATGGCGCACTCATATCGACCCCAATGATAAAAATATCACCGACGGTAGCGATTAACGTCTGTAAAAGACCAAGCGTTATAAAAGTGAATAATCGCCCAAAATACATTTGTCGCCCTGTAAAGTTTAAGTTCTCGTGTTTGTGAACTTCTGTTGAGACGAGCGAAATCAACAATAGTCCCCCGACCCAAATCGCAAGAGACGTGTAAAATGGCGTCATCCCTGTTCCGTAATTTTCAATGGGGAACAACTTATTTTCATGTAAGACGACAGGTTCAGCTAAAAAGCCACGCTCTTTTTCTGGATCATTTTTTAATAAGTCAACGATTTCTTGTAAGTCTGCTTCGTCCTCTAAATCTCTAATTTTATCGGCTAATTCGTTTACTTTATCATTGATATACGGATATTCACCGAGAGCATAATCGATATATTCTTTCCCGTCTTCAAGATGTGTATCTGTATTCTTTAAAATCTTTTCAACTTCTGGCAAAGTAGATTGAATATCGACTAATATACTTCGGGCATCGCTCAATGTCTTCTTTGCTTGAGCTATTTTTGCTAAAACAGTCGGTTCAATCGTTTCATTATATTCTTTTACAAATGCATCTATTTTTGTACTTGTCTTACTTGTCAACTGTTGTAAATAAGAAAATTTTTCTTCGACTTCTTCTTTTTTATCAGTAACAAATGAACGGATCTGTTTCGACTGTGATTGAATCTCTTGTAGTTCTTTCTTTAAACGATCTAATTGTGCTAAGGCTTCGTCAATGAGTTCATCATTTTGTTCAAGTGTTGCAATAACTTCCTCACCATCAATCGGAGGTTCCACTTGTTCTTCTTCATCTTCTTTAGCTTCATCTGCATCTTCTTCACTACGCTTCTGGTCCTCTTTTAAATCTTTTAGTTCATCAAGCGGAGGAGGATCGATTTCTTTTAAGGATTGCAACACATTTTCCATGGTCGCAATTTTTTCGAGTGCAAGATTAATATCTTCATCTAATTGATCAATAAGAGAGATCCCTTTTTCCATATTAATATCAGCTGCATCAATCTTTCCAAGAAATTCATTCGCTTGATCAGCAATTTCTTGCACTTTATTTAGCTCAGCTTTAATTTTCGGTCCCATTTCATCGATGGTCGATTCAGCCTCATTTAAAAGGTCAACGGTATCATCGATCGTTTCCAGACCTGAATCCATTACATCTTGTACTTCTGGAATGAGTTTTTGAGCATCAGCAATTATATTTGACGCTCGGTTAGCATCATCCATTGAATCAGTCAACAAATCGTATATTTCAGGAAGGTTTTCCTCCAATGTAAACACATATTCTTGAAAACGTTCGATGTCGGGAATATCTTTTTCCAACTCAATCCCTATTTTGTTAAAGATTTCAAAGATGACACCGTTTACGGTAGAAATAAAGTTTTTACTAATATCATCGACAATGACGCTAGCTCCTTTTTCCGTAATTTTTGGAGAAATAGCGTTAATTTTTTCATTGACATAATATTCGACTTTCGCCTTTTCTGGCTCTTTACTCGTTACTGTAGCTAATTTTTCAGAAAAGTCTTTAGGAATAATTACGGCTGCAAAATAATCACCATACTCCACTTTATCCATTGCTGTCGTTCGATCAACAAACTTCCAATCCAAAGATTCGTCTTCCTTTAACTCGTCGACTAATTGTTGACCAACATCTATTTCATCATCTCTTACTTTTGCACCTTGGTCTTCATTGACGAGCGCAACGGGAATTTGTTCGGTCTGACCATATGGATCCCATGACGCTTTAATATTAAACCACGCATATAAGGAAGGTAAAAATAAGAGCCCACCGATGACGATTGCGGCTACCCAATTTGTACTAATATTTTTGATATCATTTTTGTAAATGTTCCATACGTTCTTCACACGTACCATCCTTGTTCAACATAGTTTCTATATACTCAACACAAATGAAATTATAGTATAACATAATTTTGGACAAATTCATCCATAAAAGCTACCACTCTTAATGACATCATCTGTCTGTTTCTGTTGAACTATACATACCTTCTCTCCATTTAGTGAATTCCTATTCCTACTAACGAGCACTTCCAGCCCCATTCCGTCCGAAAAAACAGACGAATTACCTTTTCCGATGAATATATGGACATTTCCAACATGGAAGATTCATTCAATCGCGCATCCGATTTCCATATTCACCGTGTATATTATTTTCTCCGAGGCTCTCACCTTTCGTCACTTTTTTGGCATAGACCCGTGACCTTAGTTACAAAATTTATTTTCATTAATAGAAAAAACGAGCCTAACAGCTCGTTTCGTCGTTTTATTTATTTTTTACCGATGTTATTTCCTTTTATTGTTTACTCTTCCTTTTATAACATGTTATTTAGTTTGTTTACTTTTAACAAACTGCAATAAACCAATCATAAGAACAAAAATCGCAGTTCCTGCAGCGATTAAAAGTTTACCACCTTTCACTTGCTCATCGACTGGGGCAAATGGAAGAAGTGCTTCATAATACGTTGTAGGTAACGCTTTTCCAACAGGTAAACAAACTTCAAGAGCAGAAATAAAAGAACTAAGGTCTGTATAAACCGTATATAAGTTGCCCTTTGCTAACAATAGTACAACCCCATACGGAAGTAGTAACACGATGTTTGTAACACTATATATTATTTTTTGTTTTTTCGTTAAACGATGTTGCGAAAAAATAGGTACCCACAATAAAATCGCTGCAATAAACAAGACGAGTAAATAAAAGTAATTAATATAAAGATCCACTCTCGCAAAGTTAAATATTGCTGGAATGTGATACCCGTAAAATAAAAGATAAAACAACACTATTGCAAATACGGGATGCGTCAACGAGTAAATCACTTTTTTAACCGTTGGATACGTAGCAATGACGTAATCGAACCACTTCCTTTTTAATCCATAAATCATGAAAGGAGGTGCGATAAACAATAAGAGCAAAATCTGAATAATATGTGTACTAAATTGTATTCTTCCTACAATATTTAACGGACTCCCAATCGACACAAACAGGACAATCGAACCGATAAAGAAAAAAATGGTTTTCCAAACCGAATGATCTTCTCCTGCTGGTAAAATGAATAAATAGATAATCGCTCCAAATAAAACAAATAACAAGATTCCACCATTCCATAAGGAAGCGAAGTGGAATTCATCTAAGATAAGACCTATCATTACGAAACTCCTTTTTTCATAAAGTAAAACGTCATTCAGCGTTGTTTCCATCACTGAATGTTTCGACACACGTATGCTGAACATTTACATCTAGGTGCCATGTACCTATGATGACTCGAATCTTTGTATGGAACGTTCACCATACATTTTTTAATGATTTTTCTCCTCATGCCAGTACGTTGTTTTCATCTACAACGTGAAAGATGCATTCGTAAACGAACAGAAAATGGCTACGGAATAGCATTATAAATAGGTGACAACAAATACTAGTATAAAGGATGATTATTCATTTGTGGCACGATAGATGTCACAATATCTTGAAATTTATTGTGAAAGACATCACGTACTTAATCGTTATTCATATTCAGAAATACCGTGTTTCACTGCATAAATAGCCGTCCGATCGTGCAAATTAGTCTTTTGGAAGAAGTTTATGTCAGATCGTTTTTCGCTGTGCCGACAGACACATAGTTGCTCAGCAATTTTGTTCATCCTAATCCACAGTTACGTATACGAGTAAGGTGAGGATAGACATATACTGATCCATTTAAATCATAGCAAGTATAAGCAAGTGCGAGTTTTCCATAGATCATTTACATACTATAAATGAAAGGAGGCGTTTGCATGGATGATATATATTTGTTAACGGGGTATCCGGGCTTTATCGCCTCTGGATTGTTACGACAGCTTATTGAGGACCATAAGAACAACATCGAACATATTTATTTACTTGTCTTGCCTCATGAAGTCGATCGAGCTTACGAAGCACTTAACAGCATAGGACAGCATGTTCATCGCAATGAAAATCTGTTCACGATCATTACAGGAGACATTACCAAAACGAACTTAGGTCTTAATGATGAAGTAAACGTTACGTTACAAACATCTGTGACGCACGTTTTTCATCTCGCTGCTATTTATGATCTCGCTGTTTCCAAACAGATTGCTTACCGAGTAAATGTCAAGGGAACAAATGAGATGAACAATTGGGTACTTCGATTAAAAAACCTTAAACGATATATTTACTTTAGTACAGCTTATGTATCTGGTACACGAGAAGGCCGTATTTATGAGCACGAATTAAATGAAGGTCAAACGTTTAAAAATCATTATGAAAAAACAAAATATGTAGCAGAAATACTTGTCCAGAAAATCATGCTAGACATCCCAACAACGATTATTCGGCCAGGAATTGTCATTGGTCATTCCAAAACAGGGGAAACGAGCAAATTCGATGGTCTTTATTTTATGTTAAATTGTTTCGATCGATTACGCTTTTTACCCTTTTTCCCATATTTCGGCGATGGGAACGCCGAGGGAAATTTTGTTCCAATTGATTATGTATTAAAGGCAACGAGTTATTTATCGACCCATCGCATTGGGGAAGGAAAAACATATCACGTAACAAATCCTCTGCCACACAGTATGCACGACATGCAAAAAATGCTATCCGAAATATATTTACATAAACGACCTAAAGGAAAGATATCCGTTTCACTCGTTCGATCTTTACTAACCATTCCACTCATACGAAAATGGCTCCACGTGGAACGACAAGCAATAGATTACTTAACCATCCAATCATCATACGACTGTACACAAACGATTCGCGATCTAAATGGAACGACTATTTCTTGTCCTCCTTTTAATCAGATTGTAGAAGCTATCGTTCAATTTTATCGACATTATAAAGATGATAATACGAAACAAATTCGAATCATATAATGTATGAAAGAGGAATTACAATTCAAAGTCATCGTTTATAAAACGAGCGAAATAGGTATTTAAGCTTATATTTGTAGCATATAAGAACTTTGTATCATTTATTATTTTTTCTAACTTTCGCCAATTTTCTTGTAATATACTAGTAAGGACAGGATGCAGTGTTCGTAACCCGTAAGGAGTTCGTGTGGCGGCTTCAAATCCCGCAAGAAAGGGGCTGAAGCAATTGGTACCAATTGACAAAGTGATTGAGTTGATGATTATGTTTTCAACGTTAATTTTGTTAGTTGTCAATAGCCGGGAAAAGAAGTAATCTTCCCAAACAAAAATCGTTTGGGATGTTTACCTTTCACTCCCTACTCTGAAGATGTCGCCCACTGCATCTAACTGTCCGAGTCGTAAGTTGCCGCTTACGACTCGCTTGTTATTGTATGGTACTTTTTATATAAAAGCAATTACTTTCGCAATATTTTAATAAATTATCTCTACTAGCCACGATGAAAGATGTCATACCGTTTATCTTCTCCCCTAAAAAATCATTGGCAAAAGAAGTTTACAAAATCATCTCATCTCCTGTCATCGCAACAGTAGTAAACGTTAGACGATCATGTCATGTCTTTAATCCCCATCCTTTTATTCACACGAAATAGATTCAACTAATTGTAAATCGATTATAATGATATGAAATTATGTACATGATTGACGTCCCGAGTGAAGATTACCCGGTCCACACGTTTTAAATGAACGAGCTAATCTTTACTTCTGCCGATATTTTTTCCCTTTCCCCCTCCCTTATACCCATATGATATTTTACATCGATTATTCCAGCGAACTTTTGTTTGCCGACGAAATGAGTTAGCTTTATTGAGTTACATCTATAAAACAGGTCAAGATAACCATGTCTTTTATATTATAACCTTTAGAAAGACAAGATTCGTCTATTCCTTTTTTCTTATACTTTCTCTCTTTCTAGCGTCCATTCGACAATGTATGCGGTCATTTCTTTAAATTCGACGAAAATTATAAGTACCATGTAAACCATTTTCCATGTGCCTCTGTTTCGCCAACAATTTTAGCCGACTTCTCCCCTTCGATATAAGCATCAAGACGCAATTTATGATCAGGTAAATTATTATACAAATGGAAAATATCCTTCTTTTTACCAATTTGATCGATGTCCGCCAATAACTTCTGTTGCATCTGCGGTGTAAACTGATTTGCTACATGCGTATGAAACACACAAGGAATTGCACGTTCATCGACCTCCTCGACGATCGAATCAAGTAAATCGATGCCGTCTCCTTCGACAAGATGTGGAGGGTCTTGTCGAACAATTTTTGCCGCCCGAATAAATAATTGTCTCCGTTTCGTTTCGCTTGGCCAAATGAGAGCTTGTAACCAAAGGTAGTCTTCCTGGACATTCAAATCATTCACATGCAAATCAATTCCAATCCGCGAAAAAATGGGTGGAGAATTCATTAACAGAAACGGCCGCTTTTTACCTTTAATGTCAGCTCTTAAATGGACGTTACTCGATTGGTTACCGTACACGGTTTCTGTACCATATGAATAACGATATTGATCCCAGAGCAGTTGTAATCCCGCACTCGTCCCTAATTCGATGAGTGCAAGTGGCTTATTCATTTTTTCATATATGTTGCAAAATATAGGATACAGATAGACACATCGAGACACTTCATTCGTTTGCACTAACTTTTGTCGTAAAAGAGAAATGATTTCATGACGATATTGGGTACAAAAACGTTTAAAGTAAGGAAAGCAGTGATCCGCGTTCTTAGGAAAAGCGACGATACTTTTATAAAAGTCTTTCAGCTCGTGTACTTTTCCTTTTAATAACAAATAGTGTACGGCTGCAAACAACAAATTGGGAATCGGTTGGTTCATCGGTGCGTAGGAAGATAACTGTAACAATTCGCGATCGTTACTGATTTGTATCGACAATAACTCGTAGAGCCTACACTTCCCTTTACACTCTTCACTAAAGGCGAGAAACCTTTTCGACAGAAGCGATCGTTCCATAAATTCCCCTCCAACAAGATACGATGATATTCGCTTTACGAAATCAACTCATGAGACCCATATATATATTCTCCAAAAACATGTAATATCCTGCTCCATTTGAAAGGTTTATGATGTCGAACAAAAAAACTGAGATTCAATAGGATGATTCACAGCATTCCTCCAATAATAAAAATATTCTTCTCTCTATAAAATAATATTAAAAACGCATTAATTGTGATTACATTTATGAATTAAATGATGTACACAAAAAAATAAGACCAGCTCCATGTAGAAGCTGGCCTGTGCTGTTTCGTTGTTGAATAGCCACAATTGCCGTATTTGTTATAAAAAAGTTTTAAACCACCACTCGTCTAAGTGGGTGTTCGCAAAAGTCTTCCTGTCTTCCGCTACGCAATGACGGCTCGACATTAGGACTTCAATTTAAAACTCCCTATTCGTTCATTAGAGGTTAAAACTTAATTAAATACGCACATCGTAGCCTGTGGATACATCATACTACATGATGAAAGAGATCGCAACAAAAAATACATTTCCAAGAAAAGTAGTGCATATTTTGTGATGATAACGATGAGTTTCTAAACTAGACAATCTTACCGATACTCTTGTGGCGTAGATTCTCCCACAGCTTGTCGTTTAGGCTCTTCAGCAAGGCTAATTGTCGATTTTTTAAGAGTGTCTTTAATTTCATTTAACGATTCATATACTTTAAACATAATGATAATGAGTTCACAGTAAATTCGAACGACTAAAGGACCTAGAATGATCATCAGAATTCCAGAAACGACGAGCCCCTGACCGTCGTATGTAACCATCCCCGTTCCAATACTAAACAAACCAACGAGAACAGCTCCTCCAACAGCAATCCAAAAAACAATTTTAATAATAACGGGTGTAATCATTTGATCAAAGTGAAAAAATTTTTTCAACGAAGTTTCCCCCTTTACGATGTCTTTTGTAAGTATAAATTATTGTTATTGTTTTAACAAGTTGAAATGCTGCGTTATATTTAACTAAAGGTGAGAAACGTAAGCTAACTACTTAATCAAACTCGTATGTTTCATACTCATTTCGTAACGTCCTCTTTACCACTTTTCCACTTGGATTTTTTGGTAAAGTTTCCGTAAAGTCTACGTATTTCGGTACTTTAAATGATGAAAGTCTTTCTTTACAAAAGGTGATCACTTCTTCTTTTGTTACATGTATACCTTTTTTAGGGACGATAATCGCTGTAATCGCTTCAATCCAATAGTTATCCGGAACGCTAATAACAGCAACTTCTGAAACACCTTCCATCTGATAAATCACTTCTTCTACTTCTCGACTGGAAACGTTCACCCCACCCGTATTGATCATATCTTTTTTCCGATCGATAATCGTAATGTAGCCTTCTTCATCCATCACTCCAAGGTCACCACTATGAAACCAACCATTTTTAAAACTTTCAGTCGTATTTTCCGGATCATGTAAGTATCCGAGCATTGCATGCGGCGTTCGATGGACAATCTCGCCGATTTCGCCACGCTGAACTTCATCACCGTTTTCATCGACTATTTTTGTTTCGACATGTAGGGCAGGAATCCCCGCTGAGCCGAGCTTCCGGAGTTGATCTTCTGGCTGAAGTGCAGTAGCTAAAGGGGCGATTTCCGTTTGACCATAAAAGTTCCAAAATCGAGCTTGTGGCAGTCGTTCAGACAGTTCTTTTAAAATTTCACGTGGCATAATGGCTGCTCCGTAATAACATTTTTCCAATGATGATAAATCGCGCTTATCGAAATCAGGATGTCGCAGAAGAGCAATCCATACCGTCGGCGGACAAAATAATTGCGTCGCTCTTTCACGTTCTATCGTTTCTAAAATCGTCGCTGGATCGGCACTTTGTAAAATAATTCCACTCGCACCGACATACATACTTGGCCCTAAGAAAACATGTAATTGTGCACTATGGTACAGTGGTAACGCATGAATGAAAACATCAGACGTTTCTATTTTTCCCTCGATGATACAACTTACGTATTCACTTAAAATACTCTTATGAGAAAGCATAACACCTTTTGGACGAGATTCTGTACCACTCGTATAAAGGACGTGGGCTAAATCATCATCCGCAATCTCTACTTCAATAGGCGCCATTGATTGCCCTTTTCTTAAGGCAGATAATGGCGTCCAGTTCACTAACTCTATTCCTACGTCTATTTCTGCGGGGACATTCATTAAATAACGGTGTTTAATTTTCAATGGACGAGATATTTCTTCAAGAAGCGTGGCATACTCCATCGATGCGATGAATCCACTCACCTCGGCATGCTCTAAAATATACTGAATATCCTCGCCATTCAACATATAGTTGATTGGAATCATAATGGCTCCGATGCGTGCCAGTGCAAAGTTTACGACGACAAAATCTAAACTATTCCGAGACATGACCGTAATCATATCTCCTTTTTTCATACCATCCGCTCGAAAAGCATGTGCCGTTTGATTGACAAGATCATCAAGTTCACGGTAATTCAAACGCTGTTTTTCGTAGAGTAAGGCAAACTTCTCAGGCATCCTTAAGCGTGTTCTTCGCAAAATATCTCCTAACGTATGTCGGCGAACACGTTGTATCGTGTAATGAAGCTCTGCGGATTTCTCAGCGTGTGAATGGATCGTCACCACTCCTTATCTATTTATTTGCTGATATAGACCATATAGTGAATTTTCTATTTATTATTATATTTCAGATAGCCATTGGTAGCAAGCACTTTTTTATATGTCCCCTGCCTATAGGGTCATCCACTCTTTTTATGCAAACAAAAAACAGGGTAACATTCTCCCTGTCTGTTGTTCGTTACACATATAGAAATAAAACCTCTCACCGATCGACTAATTTTCATGAATGACGACCGTATCGGCCAACTTGTCATGGATTCCTTGCTTTTTCGGTTCAAAAGCCACAACTAAATAAAGAAGCTTCATAACCCCAAAGACGCGGTAGAAAAAACGACCAACTACTTCTCGAAAAAATAAATCAGTCCAACTTAAAGACTTCTCATCTTTATGGACGACTTTCAAACCGAAAATCATTTTCCCTAACGTTTGGCCCTTCCATTTTGTCATAAGCAAGAAATAGGCGTATAAAATCACCGTACCGAGTATTCCCGCTACTGTCCAAATGCCGGCCTTCATCGGTTGACCATCATTAACATACTTCAAAGGACTGAGTAGGATGCCGTTCACACTAAACACGATGATGACATCAACGATATATGCCCAAAACCGCATCCAAAATCCCGCATACCGTTGTTGAGATGGAAACGATGTTTCTGTAAACTCCACTTGTCCAACAGTCATTTTCGGCATCCTCCTCTATTTAGAATATAAATACATTGCACGTGGGGCATTCATTTCTCTTACGAGGTCAGAAACTCCAAACAGATCGGTCTCTTTCAAAGCATAGTTTTGCAACACTCCACCGACGAATGAATTGAAGTAATTCAACATATGTTCGTATTGTACAACACTTGCATCATTGAGGTCATATTCCTCTTTCATATATGCAATCGTCTCCTCTAATGTACCGAGTTCATCGATAAGTTCCACTTCCTTCGCTTGTTTTCCGGTATAAATCCGACCATCGCCGAGTTCACGTACACGCTCTTCATCCATCTCTCGACCATTAGCGATTGCCTTTACGAAATCATCATAAAATTCGTCAATCATCGCTTGTAAAAGTTTCCGTTCTTCTTTCGTCATGTCACGGACGCCGGAACCGATATCTTTAAATTCACCACTTTTAATGATGTTATAGTCGATACCTAGCTTATCCGCTAATTCTTTATAATTCATGTTTTCCATAATAACACCAATTGAACCGGTCACTGTAGCATCGTGAGCAACGATTTTATCTGCTGGAGCGGCTACGTAATAACCGCCGGAAGCGGCCATATTTCCCATTGAAACATAAATCGGCTTTCCATACTCTTCTTGAATATCTACAATTTTATCATATATTTCTGCGCTTTCGACAACGCCACCACCAGGTGTGTTAACCCGTAAAATAATCCCTTCGACGAAATCATCTTCAGCAGCGTGATCGAGCATTTGTAAAAACTGTTGATGATTATATGTATTTGATAATGCCGACAAACTTCCGTTATCTAAAATTATTCCGTCCAATGAGATAACTGCAATTTTTTCGAAAGCATCTCCTTCTTCGATTACACTTTCTTTCACTTCTTCAAAATCAAATAGTTGTTCAAAATCTGTCGTAGCTATCGTCGTTCCTGCTTGAATGATAATTGACATCAACAATAAGACGATTGCTCCTAAAAGAGCATACCAACGCTTTGAATTCATTTTCTTTCCTCCCTCGTTTTCATAAATTACCGTAAGTACATCATCCATTAACCGTCAAAAAGGAACCGTTTTATTATTGCAAATTTTCGTTCGTATCTATCATATCATTAAATGTGTAATAGACATACGTTTCTTAATAAATAACTTACTAAAAAATGTACATTCATTTAAATGAGGATACACAAAAAGGATAAGTAGGTGTGAACGAGTTGTACAAAAGTCATGAACGCAAGCTAATATGGCTCGCCTTTATCGTGGCGGGAATGATGTTTTTATCCATACTAGGAAGGATACTAAACGGTTAAAAGGAGGGGCTAGTCATTATGGATGAAGAAGCGGTATTTTTATCGCTTATGTGCTGGATGGGAACGAAACGAAGGTGGTCAGTCGTTGATCGCCGATGGTTTCGCTCGTTAATTGTCTTAGATGGACCACTTTCCATCATTACAATTGAAGCGGGTTGGTGGATGGCAGTAGTCGGAAGGCAACCATGGGTATTTTTGAAAACATCGGATACTGCTACTTCAAGCGGACAAGTGGACCTTATGCTCATGTTATTTTCTGGTTTGTACGTCATTCCTGGAATTCGAACAATTGTCGTCCTCAGTTAGATGTTCAGGAAAACCCAATTGAAAGAGAAGTTGCAGATCAGAAGCTGGAAAAAATCGGTTCGAACCCATGAGTTTAGATTTAGAAATAATCGGTATTACAGTGCTGTGGACATTTTTCGGATATGTCATTGTAGCGTCGATTGATTTTGGAGCTGGACTTATTAATGCATATAGTGTATGTACGGGCAAACAATATATTTTAACGAAAGTCATTCAACGCTACTTATCTCCGGTATGGGAAGGCCTTATTTACAAGCCTTTGACATATCAGAATTTGGCATTCTTATTCCTCCTTCTTAGAATGTAAAATTACTACAATGTATAGACTTCCCTAATTTTCAAATTTTTATAATCTTATTTTTTCTGTCCTTCCGTGTTGAAAAGATGATTAAATTATTTAATTTGAAGCAATATATTTGGATGTTTTGGGCTATAGGCTATAAGCGAAAAGAGTCTTCCAAACATTGTTATATAAATGCTTCGAGAGCTGAGAAGCTCTACGTGCTGCATTAAGACCATATTTCTTACGCTCACTCATACGATGGACAATAGACGAAAAAATATTCTTCCTTGTGTAGAAGACGAATGAACGAACCTCTTCCTTTCTGAATAGACTAAAACAATAGATGGTCTTTATAAAGGAGAAAGGTTACATGTATCCATTTGACTTTTTCAACAAAACAAATAGTCCAACGGAGAGTTTTTTTCAAAATCAGTTCACACCTGAGCATTTGCATCATATTAAACAGATGGTGAAACAATATAACTCGCTTTTAAACGAAGACTTTTGGCAAAACATTTACGGTTTAAGTAAGCAACATACGTTGCAAGTGCTTCCCATTGAAATTTGGGAAAGTAATGATTCCTTATTTTTAAGCATTGTCGCTCCAGGATTGTCGGATATGAACGAAGCGGCATTGGAGTTTCATAGTGACCAGGAGGTAACGCTTACGGTCAAAGCAAACTCCCTAAAACCAGTGAATGCCGACCAATTATTGAAAAGTGAACTGCCACAACAGACGTATAAACGGGAAATTTTCCTTCCAAAGCGTGTTGATCCGTTCGATTATTCATCTAGTTATGAACGTGGAGTCATTACTTATGTATTCATAAAGGTAAAGAATGAGATGTAAATGTGCTAACTTTACCTAGCGAAGGGAGGGTTCATCATTCCACACATTGAAGTCAATATTGGGAACTTAAAAGTGTATCAAATTTCTGGTACGTCCTCTCTCGTAATTGGACAGTCAACATATGAACATTTATCTAGTGAATCATCCACAACAAATGGTGTAGGCAGTGCCTATGGAGATGATTCCTATATCAATATGACCCCATACCAATCACCGGTTAATGATCCGAATATGAGTAAGGAGCAACAGATTTCTTTACCTTCACAACGACACAAGGAAAAAACATCCTCCCCTCCTCATGGTTGTCTATGTCACTGGCCGTGGTATCCATGTCATTATTTTTGAGTTGTAGTGGGGGATTTTTCCTTTCCCCCTCTTGAAAAAAGAATTAATTTTTACTGTTCTCATTCGTTCAGTATGTACAAATGATCCTCCCCTTAGAGCAATGAATCCATTTTGATTACGATACATATCAACAGATCTGTTTGAATACATATAAAGCAGTTTGTGTAACAACCAAACTTGACATTTTCACTTGAAGGTGGTGTGGTTCAATGCATCATCGCAAATACGAACAACTTAATGTCAATAACCTATATCAACATATTCAAGATTTGCATTACTATATCCATCAGCTCCTCCATTACGTATCCGAAACAAACATATATGAGTACCATATTCAAAAGATAAATATCGAAAAAGTAAAAGGAACGCTACAATTGGGCCAATTGCTTGAAGAAGCTAAGAATGATCTCCGCGGGACCCATCGCTTGATTATTAAGGATCTACAAATCAACGAAATTGAAGAACACGGTACAGTAGGAATCGGGGTCACTGAAAAAGAAAACAATCAACAAAAACAACTAAAAAAAGTTTCCCCACAAGAAGCTAGCAAGGAAACGAAAAACATCTATGAAGAAATACAAACATTATTAGCCATCGATCAAGTGCCCCACTTTTTTCAAGCGCTAGCGAGCAAACAAAACGTGTTGAAAACAGTGTGGACCATCACCAAAAAAACGTGGAACTCAAATGAGGCTTTCAATGATTTTTATACAGACATCTTACGTCTCTTAAACGATATACCCATGCCTACCTTTGATCCTTCTGTCTCAAAACTCGATCACCATATTTGTATCACTGTGGCTAATCATATAGAGTTATGTGCAAAAACATTATTCATTATTATTTATCTCATCCACTTTCTTTTACCACATTTTCTCAACGCTCAGCAAAAGAAACAACACATTTCCCCCAAGCACTTTACGATCCATGTACATCATCCACAAAAAGGAGTCACATCAGACCAATATTTAACAGCGATTAAAAATGGAGTTCAACTCGATGAACTCCCACCTTCATATAATCAGATGAATGAGTTTCCAGATGTAATAACTGCATTACACGATGCCTTTGTAAATGAATTGACTCCACAAACAAATCCATATAACGAATATGTGAAACATATGCATAAGCTATTCACAAGTGAAACAGCCGATTACGCGAATGAGTCGTTATTCGTAAAACTAAATCCAGATGAAGTAGGATTTTTATGTGCCCGATTAATCGATGATTTTACAACGTATCAAAAACATATTTTTTTGGACTATCTGTTGCTTCCGTTGTGTAACAAAGATGCTTAGCACTACTCAGCTAGTGTAAATATTCATGTTTTGAAATTAATCTTGCACGCCAGCACCACTTTGTAAAGATTTTTGGGGATCATCAAACACATCATTATCAAGGAGTGGCGAACCTACCGGAGTTTGATTAATAAAATCAAGGTCTCCAAACGTTTGCCCAATTACATTCGATTTATTTTGGCTATGAAAATTTGTTAATGTTAAGCGTCCATAATTGAGTGAGGCTGTATTTTCCATGGCATTTACCTTTATACCACCAAATACATTGATTACTAATCCATCCGTATCCACAAAACTAGACATCTCTTTTCAACTCCCTTATAAAGAAGGACTTTAATTTACATTATGCCAATGGCAATGAATCGTGCGTACATGCGATAGTTTTTTATACGCAGAGCTCTGTGCGTACAAATACACTTCCCTCACTTGTACACCCACTCAGACACGATCCAACTTTCATACGAATTCACTCTACCACTTGTTCACGCGTTACTACATCATTACGCAATTACAACCATATGAAGCGATCAACGGATGCCCACTACTCTTTATTTTTTTGGCATACGTTAGTACTATAACATTAGTTAAAGAGGTGAAAAGAGTGAGTTCCGATCGGAAAAATCAGCGGTACCCATTCGATATCGATATGTCACCATTCCGCGACTTAATGAAGCAAATGGATTCCTTTTTCAATCATTCATTTAAACAAGTCAATTCTTTTTTTAAGTTAAAACCATTTTGGGTCGATCTCGATGAAACCGAATCAGAAATCATCGTTTACGCTGAATTACCAGGGGTTCCACGTGACCAAATAGAGTTGGAAATCATCGACAATCATTTAAGAATTGCCGCACAAGAAACAGCTACATGGGAAGCAGCAAATGATGTAACAAAAGATAAAACGAAAGAACAATCCTTTCAGAGAATGGAGCGGTGGATTACTTTACCATTTTCAGCTTCCAAAGATGACATTACAGCTACTTACACTAATGGTACGCTTAAAGTGATCATCCCTAAACAAAATCCTAAACGAAACTTGATCGATATCGATGAATAATGCTGGGGCAATGAACGAAATAATGATTAATAAAAAAAGCCGGTCGTCATCCTGACAAAAGGGACACCGGCTTTTTAATAAATGGAAGTTAATCTTTTAATCGATGTATCTCTCATTCTCATTCATATTAGGTCATTTAGACATGTCTTCTCTTCGATTAAACATAAGATATTTTTTCTAAATCCCTTGTAGCAGATTGATTGTTTTTAATTGATTTACTCATATATTTTACTTACTGGCCATCCCCTTGCCTATCCATTGAATTCATTCTACCTCTTCAGGAAATTAGAAATTATCGGGCTGAACTCTTGATACAATTTGTTCATTTGCTGAGCAGCCACCGTTATTTTTTCAAAATCCATTTTTCCCTCAGATGTTTGAAACATCGACATTAAATTCGATGTGGGCGATTGACTTCCGCCATGCGGCAATCTTCGGGGTGGCATCGGTCGATACGATGGCGGAAAAGGGCGTCTCGGTCTACCAGGAAACATTATACCACCTCCCTTATTTAATCCTGTTATATCGTATTCAACGTAACATTTTCTGAACAGGTTAGATGTCCTACATTTTTGCGCTTTTTTCATAAACATTTTCATTAAAGAACATACAATATAAGATACGACATATACGTGAGGTGTAAATATGAGTGTGATTGCTACAAATGACTGGTTACGAACGAGTTATCATCAGCCGATTGAAATATGTAGAAAGCTTACAAAATACTTTTCCGGCGTATCAGTGACTGACATCCAGCAACACTTAATTACTCATGGCATGTATCATCGACCTTATGAAAAGAGTGACTGGCTCGTGAAAAATTTAGAAGAAAAGAATGTGTGGACAGTCATACAGCAAGAAGAAAAGCTTCTCAGGAATAAGTGGAAAGGGCCTGATATTCCTATTTTTATTTTACCCGCTGATCCATTCAACCGACAATTGAAACGAGAACATAATGGAAAGTCGGGTCTTGCTTTTCGTGATAAATTATTTTTGTTTCTATCTGCTGGTCATGATGAACAAGAAATAAGAGCACTGTTTACACATGAATACAATCACGTTTGTCGGTTAGCTAATGATGAAAAAGACGAAGCAGACTATACGTTAATCGACACGATCATCCTTGAAGGTTTAGCGGAATACGCGGTTTATAAACGGTTCGGTAAATCATATACCGCCCCCTGGACATCTTATTATTCAACGAATCAATTGGAACGGAAATGGAAAAAGATCATCTTGCCGAATAGACAACTTCCACAATCCCACCCCAAACATCAAACGATTTTATACGGTCTGCATTTGTACCCTCGCATGCTTGGCTATTGTATCGGCTATTATCTAGTCAATCAATATATGTTATCGACTGATTTACCTTTTGTAGACGTGCTAAAATTACCGTCTCAACAAATTGCCCAAATTAACGAATCATTATAAGTTGCCCTAATTTACATTAAGCTGGTAATTCGATACGCTCATCGTACTAAAACATAAACCGCTTAAATAGAGCTGTACATCTATTCAAGCAACCTCAAAATAAATAAGGACTGACCAACGGTTTAATTCGCTAATTGAGTCAGTCCGTTCACTTCATGAGATACCTGTTTATTTTTTAGCCATCTTTCAAGTATTTTTATTTACCAAAAAAAGAATGGAAGCAAAGTCAAGCCTATTATCGTCCCCAGTGCTATTCCAAAGCCAAATCCACGTCGTCTAAATGAGTGGTAACCACCACCCGCATAATAACCAGATCCATAACCACCTATGCCCCGACTACCAAGAGGCTGCATATATACGTGGCGACGATCTACACGCTGAATAATTCCCCGATGCGATCTTCCGTCACTCGTTTTTATTTCAACAGCCCTTCCTCGATAACGTTGGCATAAATTGTGATAATATCCAACCGTCATTTTTTCACCCCCATAAAATGAGCCATACGACAGTATATGTACAATGGCCATTTCACGTAAAGGACAGATCCATTAGATGAAAGGCTGATGATGTTTCACTACCTGAATCAAGCGGTCATTGATTGTGCCTCATGCCGTTTTCATATCGTTCACTTTTTTCATCAAACGTAAACGGTCTAATGAACTTTTCAAAACGTTAGATTAGACTACTGCCTAATCAAATATTTGTATAGTTATTTATCCAAACAAAACAGATGCATCTTACATATGTTAATGGTAAAGAGATAGGAGGTGTCGTTCACATGAGTGGAGCTTCTGGTGGATATGGATATGGTAATGGATTCGCATTAATTGTCGTTCTGTTTATCCTACTCATCGTCATAGGTACATCCTATGTCGGATACTAGTCAAAGTCTAAGGAGGAATTAAAATGGGATTTGGTTTTGGAAGAGGTGGATACTGTCACGGAGGATACGGTTATGGGGGACAACATGGAGCAGGTTATAAGTGTGGTGGTTCTCATTACGGAAATGGATTTGCACTAATCGTTGTCTTGTTCATTCTATTGATCGTTATTGGTGCTATTTGCTTCGCCTACTAAGTACTAAGTGAAGCCATTCGGAAACGACAGATATACTTGACGGATGATAAATGATTCATGCAAATTACGATAGTAAATATTGATTGGAAATTTTCCAGAAAATATTTATTGTTTGCTACAACATCGTTCATCATTTCATATTGATCATCTTCACCTATAAAGATGCTAGCCAAATAAAGCGATAGACGGACTAGCATCTTTACTGTATAAAGGATTTTACGTTTGCAACATCATTGCTAGTAATGATGATAAACTTTTGCGCCTAAAACGCGGAAGATGGGATCGTGTCCTTATCACCGATTACCTGACTAACATATATTAATAACAAATGTACGTGTGGAGGTGTTCAATGTATGAGTGATTCTGGTGCTTACGGAGGATATGGCGGTGGTTTCGCATTAATTGTCGTATTATTTATCTTGTTAATTATTGTAGGGACCGCTTATGTCGGTTGGTTCTAAAATAAATTAAGAAAGGAGGATTTATAATGGGTTATGGTTATGGTAAATGTAGTTATGGTCACGATTACGGTTATGGATATGGTTCATATTGCGGGAAAGGATATGGTGGCGGATTCGCCTTGATTGTCGTCCTATTTATCTTGCTGATCATCGTTGGTGCAGCTTGGTTTTAAATAACATGTAGAAGACGGTAACGGTCGCTTGGTAAAGATGAACAAGTGACCGTTTTTTTATATAATGAAATGATAAAATAATTAGACCGCATCCCTTTCTAAATTTTTCCCAATACGCTATAATGCTAACATAATATGCTTTGAAATCGACTATAGGAATGAATAAATATTCGTGCTGCTTCATCGTCGATACATTTAAAGAAAGGGGCTACTATGGAGAAGTCTTTACAAAGGAATACGTCTGTAAATCAGGATGGACGACCCGTATACTCCATTTTATTTATTATTGGTATTTGTCATTTGCTAAATGACTCTCTACAAGCAGTTATTCCAGCAATGTTTCCGATTTTGGAACGTTCATTAGGGCTATCCTTTACACAACTCGGACTAATCGCTTTTACACTGAATATGGTTTCTTCCGTGATGCAGCCCGTCGTCGGCATGTATACAGATCAACGCCCAATGCCTTATGCACTACCTTTAGGTTTAACAAGCAGTATGTTCGGGATGCTAGGGCTCGCCTTTGCTCCTAACTTTGCGACTATTCTTATTAGCGTCTTATTTATCGGACTAGGATCAGCCATTTTTCATCCTGAAGGATCACGTGTTGCCTTTCTTGCAGCAGGTCCGAAACGTGGTTTATCACAGTCCATTTTCCAAGTTGGTGGCAATACAGGGCAAGCACTCGCCCCTGTCATTACCGCTTTAATTTTAGTTCCTTTAGGACAATTCGGAGCCATTTGGTTTACGTTTATTGCTAGTCTTGCCGTCGTTTTTTTGCTGTACATTGCTAAGTGGTATAAAAAGCAGTTGCCCGAAATCGCTCTACATAATACGTTGGCAACTCAACAGCGTGATCACAAGATGTCAACGTCCATTAAGTGGGCGATTACGATACTCGTCTTTCTCGTTTTTGCGCGTTCATGGTATATTAGTGCTATTTCTAACTTCTATGCCTTTTACGCCATTGACACGTATGAGTTATCGATTGCTCAAGCACAAATGTATATTTTTCTATTTTTATTCATGGGAGCTGCAGGAACTTTTTTTGGTGGACCTTTAGCCGATCGGTTCGGAAAACGGACAGTCATTTTTTTATCTTTTCTCATTCCCGCACCGCTCGCCCTAGCTTTACCGTACATAGGAGCGATCGGGGCAATGATTTTCCTTGCTCTCATCGGCTTTCTTTTAATGGCTAGTTTTTCGGTATCTGTCGTCTATGCCCAAGAACTTGTTCCTGGTAAAATTGGCACGATGTCTGGATTAATTGTTGGTTTAGCTTTTGGTATGGGCGCCATCGGTTCAGTCGCACTAGGAACGTTCATTGACCAATTCGGACTTACGCCAACAATGATTGGTGTATCACTGCTTCCCCTACTAGGGATGGTGACCTATTTATTACCAACTGATGAAAAAGTTCGTTCTTGGTATGTTTAAAAAACGTTCCACATGTTTAAAATAAACGCATCAACTGAATAAATCTTAAAAACGATACTACAAAATGTTACAAAAATGACGTATAATTTAATTTGTGAAGTCCCTAACAAATAACTTTGTTTACTTTTTTCGGAAGACTTCAATATTAAAAAGAATCATGAATCACATATTTATTTTACTACGAGGAAGGAGAAAACAATCATGTTAACAGAACAACAACTATTACGAATTCCTGGTCCAAGCCCGATTCCACCGAGTGTACAACGGGCGATGAGTCAGCCAATGGTAGGACATCGTAATGAGGAAACGGAACAATTACTCGAACGCATCCAACCGAACTTGAAGAAGGTGTTTGGAACGAAGCAAGATGTCGCCATTATTGCCGGCAGTGGAACCGCAGGATTAGAAACAGCCGTCGTCAATCTCGTTGAACCAGGTGATGAAGTATTAGTCATCGTTACCGGATCTTTTGGCGACCGTTTCGCACAAATTTGTGATACGTACGGAACAAAAGTTCACCGTATGGATATTGAATGGGGTAAAGCAGCTTCACCTGAACAAGTGAAACAGTATATGGAAGAAAATCCAAACATTCGAGCTGTTTATAGCACATATTGTGAAACTTCTACCGGTATTTTAAACCCGATTCCACAACTTGCAAAAGCCGTTCATGAAACATCCGAAGCTCTCTTTGTTGTTGACGGTGTATCTTGTGTAGGTGCTGTTGAAACGAAGATGGATGAATGGGGCATTGATGTATTAGTAACAGGATCCCAAAAAGCATTCATGCTTCCGCCTGGACTGACATTTGTTGCAGCAAGTGAACGTGCTTGGAAAACGATTAAAGAAAATAAACATCCGAGATTTTATCTCGATTTAAACAAATATCAATCAAAAATTGTTGACAACTCAACACCATTTACACCAGCATTATCATTATTATTTGGACTAGATCAAGTACTTCAGTTATTTTTAAAAGAAGGACTCGAAAACGTCTATGAGAGACATCAATTGATGATGAAAATGACACGAGCAGCTTTTAAAGCACTGGATATTCCGCTCCTTACAACGGATGAATCAGCATCACCTACTGTAACGTCTATTCAACCAAATGATTTTGAAGCGGATGAATTACGAAAAGTGTTAAAAGATGACTTTGAACTCGTCTTAGCCGGTGGCCAAAAGCAATTGAAAGGGAAAATTTTCCGCGTCGGTCATTTAGGATTTTGTTTTCCTGCTGATGTCTTACAGTACATTAGCCTCATAGAAATCGGCTTACAAAAGATTGGTAAATCAATCGAACTTGGTCAAGGTACACGAGCCGCCCAAGAACTATACTTATCTCAAACCGAATAACACAGGAGGATGTAACATCATGTTCAAAGTTTTAATTACGGATCCGTTAAATGAAGAGGGAATTCAACCTTTACGTGATGCAGACAATATCGAAGTTGTCATCGATACTGAAATGAGTCCCGAACAATTAGAAGAGCGTATTGCTGATTTTGATGCTTTATTAGTGAGAAGTCAAACAAACGTCACGCGACAAGTGATTGAAAAAGCGTCCCGATTAAAAATTATCGGTCGAGCAGGGGTTGGTGTCGATAACATCGATTTAGATGCTGCAACCGAACGAGGAATTATCGTCGTTAATGCGCCAAACGCCAATACAAATTCCGCCGCCGAACATACGATGGCGATGATTATGGCACTTTCTCGAAATATACCACAAGCTCATTACGCCTTAAAAAATAACAAATGGGAACGAAGCAAATACGTCGGCGTTGAGTTAAAAGGAAAAACACTCGGCATTGTCGGCCTCGGCCGAATTGGTACTGAAGTCGCTTACCGAGCAAAAGGACAACGAATGAATGTCATTGCTTACGATCCATTTTTGACAAAAGAAAAGGCTGAAAAACTGGGGATCGCCCACGGCACACTAGAAGAGGTTTTAGAAGTAGCCGATTTCGTAACGGTTCATACGCCGCTTTTAAAAGAGACAAAACATTTGATCGACGCTGAAGCTTTTGAGCGCATGAAGCCAAACGCGCAAATTATTAACTGTGCACGCGGAGGTATTATCGATGAAGATGCCTTGTACGACGCGATTGCATCAGAACAAATTGCTGGAGCCGCCCTCGACGTTTTTGAAGAAGAACCAATTAAAAATCACAAACTTTTAGAATTACCACAAGTCGTTGTTACGCCTCACCTTGGCGCGAGCACAATTGAAGCACAAGAAAACGTCGCGATCGATGTCAGTCATGATGTCGTCAGCCTATTAAATGGAGAGACCGTAAGTAATCCGGTTAACCTTCCATCTCTCTCTAAAGAACTGATGAATAAAATTGAACCTTATTTCAATTTAGCTGAAAAATTAGGTCAATTTCTCATTCACTTAACAGATGAAGCCGTTAAAAAAATTAATATTTATTACTCAGGCGATTTATCAGAAATGGAAGTTGCACCGTTAACACGAAATGCAGTAAAAGGCATTTTGAAACGTCATCTCGGTGACCACGTCAACGATGTCAATGCCCTTTATTTAGCAGAGAAAAAAGGAATTACCGTACACGAAAATAAAACGAGCTCAACAAAAGGGTTCACAAACTTACTAACGGTAGAAATCGAAACACCTTCCGAAAAGCGAAAGGTATCAGGTACTTTACTCAATGGTTTAGGCGCAAGAATCGTTAAAGTCGATGATTATCGCGTCGACGTTACACCAGAAGGACATATTATCGCTATTCACCATTATGACCAACCAGGTGTCATTGGACGAATGGGAATTCTTTTAGCTGAACACGATGTCAACATAGCGACGATGCAAGTGGATCGCCTCGACGCTGGAGGCCGAGCCATTATGCTCTTAAAAGTCGATAAACATGTCGACGATCAAGCATTAGAACGATTAAAAGGTATGGAAGAAATCTTTGAAGTAACTGCAGTTGATTTATAAAACACTTTTAAATGGTAGCGGATTTTAATATACAGTTATGTTTGCCATACTCCCCATTGAGTAAACAAATAAAAAATGTTTACTCAATGGGATTTTCTTATACCGTAAACGTACATAAACAGACAAAGAGGCTGGGTAACTAATCCACAGCGTTTGCTTTTAAGTATGACTATACTTAAAAAAGCACCAGAGGTAACGAACCACTGGTGCTACACAAGGATGGGACAAAACTCTTTTAAAATGAATAAACCGCATGAAATCTAATTTAAAAACCTTGATTTCATGCGGTTCTACTTTTATGATTTAATCTACATTCATGATTTTTTAACTTATGTCCCTTTTTATGTTTTAGTCGTCCATATTATTACTGTTTAACGATGGACAAAATTTCCTTTAAACGTTTAATTTCATACGTTGGTGTCACTTTCTCTGGCTTTTGATCATCATGATTAATCCACACCGAATCAATCCCTGTTCGGAAAGCACCGAGTATATCCGTTAATAAATTATCCCCAACCATCAACGCTTCATCACGATCGACATCAAGTAACTTTAACGCATGTTTGAAAATAGTAGGATCTGGCTTCCCACTTCCAAAGTCACCTGATATGACAATATGTTCGAAATACGGGACGAGCTCGGGTGAGAGCTTTAATTTTGTTCGTTGTAAATCAGGAGAACCGTTCGTCAACAAGAGAAGCTTATAATCGTCCTTTAGTTCATCAAGAACATCGAGCGTCTCTTCGTATAAAAACACATTCTCCTTACGAGCAACTCGAAATGTTTCTGCTAATTCCTCAGCTAACACTTCATCATGAATACCGACATCTTCTAAACCTTTTTTCCAAGCATCTTTTCTATATGTAGGTGCAATTTTCCGTAACTTTTGAAATGATTCACCTTCGTCTTGGAAATCTCCCCATAAAGCTTCAAATGTTCCAATACCGATATTTTTCGTAAACGCATATGTCTCATAAGACTCATACAAAGATTGTGCATGTTCTTTGACGCTTTCTTCTAATTTGCTCGGGTCAACTCCGTGCTTCTTTTGGGCGATCTTACATGAAGCTTTAAAAGCTGCGTCAACACTTTTAGCATCCCAAAGTAATGTATCATCTAAATCAAATATGATTGCTTTTACCAATGATTCATCTTCCTTCCCCATTTTTTATAATGAAACGATATCTTTTATCGTATCATATTTTTAAAGATTCATGTATGGACACACCTGCCTTGTAATACTTTCCTAACGATTTTCAACTGTTCTTCAAAAGACAATTCATTCGTGATAAACTTTACTATTGAAGTTATGTCTAATTCGCTGATGGAAAAAAGTCACGAGGTGAATCACCACTATTTATTCAAACAGCAGATTATGGAACGAGGAGCTCTACTGTCTTACTCATTACGAAAACGAATAACGTAACATTTATTGAACGAACGTACAACGCTGGATCAGCCGTTCAAGAAAGTCGGTTTCAATTCAAAATCGGTTCATGACTTCGACTATCGTTTAAACGTTTTATTTAGTGACTAACGACACGATTAAAGGCAGCATTAAAAAAACATTGAAGCGATGTAATCTAAACTATGATAAACTAAAAGAAACAAAAACGTTAACTTTTAACCATTTGGAGGCGTCGAGGATGGAAGTTTATGCATTAAGTGGGCCGAGTGGTACAGGGAAAAGCACTTCCGCATTACAATTCGCTTATGAAAAGGAAATTCCAGCAATTATTGATGATGGTTTACTCATTGTCAAAGGGAAAAAAGTAGCTGGCACTTCGGCTAAATTCGAGAAAAATACGATTACTGCTGTCAAATGTGCTACTTTTTTAAATAAAGATCATGCCGAAGAAGTTCAAAAAGCGATTCAGCAGCATTCGATTAAACGGATTCTAATCATTGGGACATCGAAAAAAATGGTACGCTTAATTGCCAAGCGACTCCATCTTGGCGAAATTGACCATTACTATAATATTGAAGATATTCGTTCATCCAAGGAAATAAAAATGGCGCAATATGTTCGGCAATTAGAAGGAAAACACGTGATCCCCATCCCCCACGAACAAGTATCACAAAACTTCTTTAAAAAACTCATTGAAAAAGGGAAGGAGATTTTTACGTCTAAAAAACGAAAGATTGGTGAAACGACGATTGTCCATCCTGACTTCCACCGCGGAGCTATTTACATTTCCGATCAAGTGTATAAAAAAATAATTCAACATGCATGTACGTTGAACAAAGACATTAAGACGTGGCATTCAATAAAATTCCATTTGGAAGGTTTACCGACCGTTCAAGTAGAAGTGAGTTTCAAGCAGCCAACAAAAATCAAGATGATGGCATCAATCGAACAGTTACAGCAACAAATTATTGAGCATTTCCATCGCTATTTAAACATTGAGCTCCATGCCGTCGACGTTATCGTAAAAATATAATCTCTGTTTTTGATATAAAAAGACTCAAGCTACATGCTTGAGCCTCAATTGATTTAGACACGTCTCTTCATGCGTGGACGGAATGCATCTCTTTTTCGAATCGTCCATCTGTTTGATGATGCAATTTTCCGTCACCGTCAGTTCTACTTGCTTATGGAATTGAAGAACTTACTCGCTCGTCACTCGACGTTCGAAATTTGGTAGTCGTTTTTCTACAAACGCTGCCACTCCTTCTGGGAAATCATTCGGGTCGACAAACGGAGTCGAACCTTTCCAAAGGACAGGAGCACTATTTACACATTCGCTAACCGACTGTTTCACAGCTAACAGGGAGGCAGGTGATTGTGAAGCGACAAGTTTCCCCATCCGAATCGCAAATCGGTCGAGTTTTCTTTCCTCTACTAAATAATTTAACATCCCTAATTGATGGGCTTCCTCTGCTCGTAAAATCCGCCCTGTATATACGAGATCTTTTGTTAAGCTCGGACCAATCAAACTGACAAGGCGTTGGGCAAATTGGTTATTAATTGTAATTCCTAATTTACCTACAGGAATACCTAATTTTGCTTTTTCAGAACCGACCCGCAAATCACAAGCGAGTGCTAACTCTAATCCAGCCCCCATCGCTGGTCCATTAATGACTCCAATCGTTGGAATCGGCAACTTTTCAAATGTAGAAATCGTTTGTTCCATAACGACAAAAGAATGTTCCGCTTCTTCTAAGGACAATTGATGGAATTCCTTAATATCCGACCCAGCCGTAAACTGATCTCCCGATCCACGTAATAAGACAACCTTATTTTTAGGGTTTTCAAGCACTTTGTTTGCAATTTCAGATAATTGCTTCCACATTTTTTGTGTTAAAGCATTGCGCAACTGCGGACGATGGATCGTAATAATTGCCAATCCCGCCGTTTCTTGGTATGTTATTTTAGCTTCCTCTTCCTTCAATCTTGTGATGTTCACACGCATAGCAATCGTCTCCTTTTTTGAATTCAAAAAACTTTCCAATAAATGCACATGTAAAAATTTGTCATAGCCTTGTTGAATGTGCCAAGGACAGATCGCTTTTACAAATGAGCATTTGTTCATACGCCTATGATGACAAAATAAGCATATATTTTATCTTTTCTACGTATATGATACCACATATCATACACGTAGCGAATACATTCCTACAAAAGTCCCCAAGCTTGAACCTTTCAATTCGTACTCGTCCGATACTCTGTTCGTCACTTGTCACAATGTGCTCAACAATTTTTTGAAAAGTTTTCGATTTCTCATGCTTGTTTCATAATTTTTAATGATACACTACATGTATGAATAGTAAAATATTCAAGAGAGAGGAAGAACGCTATGACGACAGCATACAAGGAAATAAACGAACAATTGAAACATTTACAAGGCCCCGTCTTAACGATTTACTTAAATATTGATCCATCGAGTGAAGAATGGAAAATTCGTTTGAAAAACGGATTAAAAAGAACGAAAGAATATATACAAGCTTCTGAACCAGACCAATTAAAACGATTTACGACCATTTCTAAAAAAGTAACATCAGTAATTACAGATGAACAACGAAATATAAAGCAAGGTTTAATTTGCTTTGCAACCTCAGATCAACTTCTAATGAAACATACTCAAATCTCTATCAAAAATGAATTTCACTGGAAAGACACCCCCGTCACCGAACAGTGGGATGAACTCAATCAGCAATATCCAAAAAGTGGCATCATTTTACTACAAAGAGACGAAGTGTCCATCCTCGAAACGGTACTTGGCAATTTAGTTGGCCAAGCCCATTATACATTCGACTTAAAAAACAAACATTGGAAACAATATAAAGGACTAGCATCTGGTGCCATTATTTCGAGCAGTGCCAATCACCGCGACCAATACGATCAACGTTTAAAAGAAAATCAGTCTAGATGGTTTAAAAATATCGTTCCGACGATACAAAAATATGCAAAAGATGGCGAATGGGAAGGCATCCATCTCGTCGGTCCCGCCGAACTAACGAAAGTAATGGAACAACTTATCCATTCCCCGATCCTCGGAATTACGAATCGAAACTATGGAGGAAAAACAGCACCTCAAGTCATTGAAAGAGTGCTCCAAATCAATGACTATTCAAAAGAAATGAACAAATAAAAGAAGTGAAACGTTTTAAAGGTAAAAGATGTGTAGGATCCGAAAAGCGATCATTTTCCCGTAGCCTAGTAACAAATCTACGGGAAAACGATCTTCACCTCCCGAATTAAACGCCCCGTTTATTCCCCCATACGAGCGTATGTAATTGAGGTAAAACGCGAACATCGTTCAACGTGTCATCATCCATCGTTTGCCGAATCAGCCATTCGTAAGAGCGGATGAGTTGGGACGTTAATCGATCTGTCTGTAGTGACGAATGATACCGATTACCGACTTGCAAATAAAGGGGAATCTCACGATATCTTCTCGTTACTTTCTTTGCATATTGTAAGTCTTCTTCATTAAAAATAACGACTTTCAAACTGACATTGTTTATGCGATCGTAATCCGTTAACTGATCGATGATTTGATCAAGGATATAAAAATTCGTCTTCATCGTTGAGCTCGGTGGTTTCGGGGAAATCGTCAAGTCATCAATGTGGACAAACCAATCTTGCCACCGGCTTCCTTGTGTTTCTAAAGCGACTTCGATCTCATTTTTTTTAAAAATGTCAACGAGCGTGGATAACTGTTTGTACAATGCGGGGTTTCCGCCGGAGATGGTAACGTGCGAAAATGCGCTTCCACCGACTTCCTTAAGTTTCTCCCAAATTTCCGAAGCCGTCATTTGTACGATCTCATCTGTAGCCGATCCATCCCACGTAAACTTGGAATCACACCACGTACACGAATAATCACAGCCAGCTGTTCGCACAAACATCGTTTTCTTGCCAATAACCATTCCTTCTCCTTGGATCGTCGGACCAAATATTTCTAAAATTGGAATTTCATTCATTTTCCATCCACTCCCGTCTCGCCTCCGCGTACGCCGTTGGAGTTTCATATAAACGAACGAATTCGACACGCACTCCATCATATTTCTGTTTATTTTCCGGTCGATGTAAAGCTTGCACCATTTTCTCATAAATCCAAACAACCATATTTTCCGCCGTTGTATTCATCGGTGGAAGTGTTTCGTTCACATAACGATGGTCTAAATAAATTTCAATTTCCTCTTTCCATATCGATTTTATATCACCGAAGTCAATCGTCATGCCAATTTCGTTCGTATAGCCACTAATCCCGAAGATGACCTTATACGTATGACCGTGAAGATTTTTACACTTCCCTTCATATCCGTGCAAGTGATGTGCAGCATCAAAAGTAAATTCCTTGCTTACTAAGACACGCTTATCATGGTATATTAACTCCGACCTTTGAATATCTTTATCTAATTTTTGTAGTTGATCAACAATTCGAAACTTAGACATGTAACGATTCCTCTCCCTATTTATGACGTATAGCGCGAAAGGAATGGAAATAATCGTCGCTGGATTGCGTAGTGGAAATATAGTAATTATTCCCTACTTGTTCAGACCTGGCTAACACGGTTATTGAACGGACCGACGATTGCGATTGGACTTCCCCGCTTTTCCAACAGATAACCTAAAAAAAAACCATACCCTAAGGATATGGTTTGCTCATTTATTCCTTAGTTTTTTTATAGAGGGTGCGCTAGAACCTCTTCTACTCGTTCATTTCTCAACGAATAAAATATTGGTGCGACAAATTCACTGACGTACAACAGATGAAACGTTTATTCTATGATTGAATATTACATGAATTTACTCAATGAATCAACTGAACGCCTCCATAACGCCCATCGTCATTCAATTATTGTTGTAAATTTTCTAGAAATGATAACTTCACAAGGCCTTCCAATTCATCGTTCGGAATATAGCCAGCTTTTTCACTAATAGTAGCCATTTCTTGGAGAACTTGTTCATTGACAGCAGTCGTTACTTCTAACCGCCTAAACGCAGCTTCTACGTCTTTTGCATCCATTTCTTTTCCTGTCAGATCTTTAATATGGTTGACAACGAGCTCTTGACTTTCTTCTGGATTTTCTTCGATGAACTGAATCGCTTGTTGGTGTGCACGTAAATAAGCGTTTACAAGCTCTTCGTGTTCTAGAAATGACTCACTCGCTGCAACAACGGTATTCGTCGATTCTTTCCCCCAGGCGAACTCATCCCAATCAAGCAAAATGTCGCCGTTTGTTTCCGTCTCTAGCACATGTCCCCACGGTTCTTGTGTCGCTGCGGCATCGACAGATTGTTGGACGAATAAAGTCGCTGTGTCCGCAGGGGCAGATGCGAACAGTTCAACCGTTCCGTCGCTTGTCGTCGGCTTTAGTTTCACATCTTGAAGTGCTTTTCTCAACATAATATCTTGCGTACTACCAATGACGGGAATCGCTACTTTTTTTCCATCCAAATCTTCTAATCGCTTAATCCCACTCTGTTCACGCGCAACGAGGACGGCTCCACCGTTTACGGCTCCAGAAATAATATGATAGCGTGGATCTTTCGCATAAAAACTTATTAACGGAGCAGGTCCAATCGTACCAACGTCGATTTCATCGGTCGCCATCGCCTCCATAAACAACCCTCCATTCGGAACGGTTTTCGTTTGAATCGTCACTTCATCCGAAAATTCGTCTTTAAAATATCCTTTTTCAAGCGCAATCATCGTAGCAATATGCGTTACATTTGGAAAATAACCGATTGTTACTTCACTTTTCTTAGAAGAGGCGTTACTTCCACTCTGACTACTGCAAGCTGAAAATACTCCAATCATCATAATGGCTACAATCATCACAACGATTCTTTTTCCCTTCATTTCCATTCCTCCCTTTTATTTTCGCATTGATTCGGGGCACATTTATTTTATTGAATCATTCTTTTATCTACGCTACGCCCCACTTCATTTGGACATTTCGTTCTAAGCGTAAAAACAGAACATGATCCATAATCGTTCCAATGACGGCAATGATGATCATAACGGAAATAACGAGATCCATTTGACCGAGAGATCGACCAACTTCAAGTAACTGACCGAGCCCACCTCCAGACCCTAATAATTCACCAGCCATCAACGCCCGCCAAGAAAATGCCCAAGCAATCCGCAATCCGGAGATGATTTGTGGAATAGCGGCTGGAATGATCACCGTTCGTACGTAATGAAAACCACTTGACCCTAACGTTTTCGCTACGCGTTGATAAAGTTTTGAAACATTTTGAAACCCACTCGAAGCACTAATCGTCATCGTCCACGTCGCGCCAATGGTCACGATAAAAAGAATCGCCATATCATTGAGACCAAACCAAATGATCGCAAGCGGAAACCAAACGATACTCGGAATGGATTGTAGAGCTGTGATGAGAAAGCCGAGCGTCTCTTCAACCAACGTAAACCGCCAAATGAGATAGCCTAATAACAGTCCAATCACAACAGCCATTGAAAAGCCGATGAATAATCGACCGATACTTTGAACGACTGCAACAGGAATTTGACCGTCGATGATTCCATTGACAAGCGTTTCAAAAACTTGTGTTACACTCGGAAACATAAAGTCGGGTATAGTTGAGAATCTAGAGGTGACTTCCCAGGTGACGAGTAAAGTCACTATCATCACGATTCGTCTGAAAGCTGTAGTCATCCCCCATTTCCTCCTTTAGCACTTTTTCAATTTCTCCTTGTAAAACTGAAAATATTTTCTGCTCAATCGATAACGTTTCACGATTAGGCACAATTTGCCTTGTTGCAGGTGGCATTGAAAATACTTCTTTGACATTCCCTGGACGTGTACCCATCACAATCACTTTTTCTGATAAGAGCACCGCTTCCCGGATATTATGTGTAATAAATAAAATCGTCACCTTTGTTTTTTGCCAAATATTTAGTAATTCGCTTTGCAAGACGAGACGCGTCTGTTCATCGAGTGCCGCAAAAGGTTCATCCATTAACAAAATATCGGGTTCCATGACGAGGGCACGTGCGATGGCTACCCGTTGCTTCATCCCTCCAGATAATTGGTGAGGATAAGCATTTTTATAACGACTCAAATGTACCATTTTTAAGACGTCATGCGCTTTTTGTTTTATTTCCTCTTTTGAAAGTCTCTTTAATTTAAGTCCATATGTAACGTTTTCGGTAACTGATAACCACGGAAACAGTCCATCTTCTTGAAAAACAACGACTCGGTTTGGACTCGGTTTCGTTACTTTTTTTCCTAAAACTCGAACAGCACCATCATCAGGCTGTACGAGGCCAGCAATAATATAAAGTAGGGTTGATTTTCCACATCCGGACGGTCCAACAATCGAAACGAATTGTCCTTTTTCTATGGATATGTGAATGTCATCCAAGACGGTTAACGTTTCTTGATTATGTTGAAAGCTTTTTTTAACTCCATCGATCGTCAAATACATCCACTTCACCTCTCCACTCACTATTTCCACCAACCTATATTCCCGACTAATCCAATGGGATTAATACATACTATCATTACGGATGAAATAACTTTTGTCAACTATTATTTTAAAATAGTCGAACTTAAATAAGAGTATGACTGTCATCGTGGAAAGATGAGCTCATAAAAACGAATGATTTGACAAAAAGAGCTACACCCTCTCAGCCAAGAGAAGTAGCTCTTTTTAAAACGAAGAAAATTTATTCAGTTGTAAATAAATCAGTTGATAAATATCGTTCTCCATAATCAGGAGCGATACAGACGACATTTTCCTCTCGTGACAGTCGTTTAGCAACTAAAAGAGCTGCATAGACAGAGGCACCACCAGATGGTCCAAGCATCAGCCCTTCTTTCGCTATGAGCTGTCGAACAGTATGATAAGCATCTTCATCTGTTATCGTAAATATTTCATCAATGATGTCCATATTTAAAATCGATGGGATAAACCCAGGACTTGTTCCGACGAGTTTATGTGGTCCAGATTTTCCACCTGATAATACGGGAGAACCTGAGGGCTCGACAACGTGTACCGTAATATCGCTATCATGTTCTTTCAAAGCTTCACCCGTTCCGGTAATCGTTCCGCCAGTTCCAGCTGGTCCGACAATGGCTGATAACGTTCGGTTCACCGATTGTAAAGCCTCAATAATTTCTTTCGCTGTCGTTTGTCGATGGATCTCTGGATTCGCTTCATTTTCAAACTGCATCGGAATAAAACTGTTTGGGATTTTTTTTGCTAATTCGTTTGCTTTTTCAATACATCCGGGCATTTTTTTCTCGCCTGGAGTTAAAATAACTTCTGCACCATAAGCTTTCAATATATTGATTCGTTCTGTTGTCGATGAGTCTGGCATGACAATAATGGCTCGGTACCCACGTGCTGCTGCATTCATCGCTAAACCAATTCCCGTATTTCCTGATGTCGGTTCGATAATTGTCGCGCCTTTTGTTAATAAACCGCGCTTCTCAGCATCAATGATCATATTGTAGGCTGCACGATCTTTCACACTGCGACTTGGATTAAAATATTCAAGCTTCACATAGACAGATGCCCCTTCTGGATGCACCAATGTATGTAATTTAACTAGCGGAGTATTTCCAATCAAATCTGCAACATTGTTGACAACTTGCATCAATTCCACCCTTTCACTTTATTGAAATCATTCAAATATTGTTTCTAGTATAACAAAATTACTTCCAAAGAGGTCGAAGAAAGGGATAAAGAACATTTCATTGCATGAAGGGAAACCGAGGATTTTTTATGAATTCATAACATTTCTATATTTTTGCAAGTGTCAACATTGTGACCTCCATTTGACAACTTTTTAAAACAATCTTATAAGGAGAAAAATACGCCTATTCACCTTCAGTTGTTTGTTACACTATAGATGCATCGGCAACTATTCTTAAGGAGGCTTTTAAAATGGGGAAAATGGATGGAAAAGTTGCAGTGATTACAGGAGCAGCAATGGGAAACGGTAAAGGAATTGCAGAAGTATTGGCAAAATATGGTGCAACAACTGTTCTTCTGGACATTTCTGAAAAAGTTCACAAAACTGCACTGCAATTGTATAGCAAAGGGTATGAAACAACCGCCTTTGAAGTAGACGTCACGAACAAAAGCCAAGTCAATGAAACAATTCAAAAAGCGGTCGATCAATACGGGCGCATTGATGCACTTGTCAATAATGCTGGTGTTATGCGTCTAGCTGAGTTTTTGGAAATGGACGATCAAACAAGAGATTTCCATTTCGATGTGAATATAAACGGTGTTTGGAATGTTACCAAAGCAGTTCTTCCCTATATGAAAAAGCAACAATACGGAAGAATCGTCAATCTGTCCTCTGTCACAGGAAACATGGTCGCAGATGCAGGTGAAACAGCATATGCCATTTCAAAAGCTGCAGTTTTAGGATTCACAAAATCTTTAGCGAGAGAAACAGCGCCTGATCACATTACCGTGAATGCTATTTTACCAGGATTTATCCACACCCCTATGGCAGAACAAATAGCGAAAGAAACGAACCCAGAAAATCCTCAAGAAGTTATTGATGGTATCGCCAAAGGAGTACCACTTGGTCGCCTAGGCAAAATTGAAGAAGTTGGTGAAGTTGCGGCCTTTTTAGCATCTGATGAATCGAGTTATATAACAGGAACACAAATTGTATTAGACGGTGGGAGCACATTACCAGAAACAGCTTCCGTCGGTGTATAAAAGTGTCTACCTCAGCCCATGTTGGAATACACTTCATGGGCTGATTATATCCAGAGGGAATTGTACAAAATGAGTTCGTTCACGTCCTATTCGTCCTTCGTCAACGTATAATAAATGTCCTTTTTCAAACGCAAAAATGGTTCCATTAACAATAAATCTTCCGTCCGTGGACGTTGAAACGGGACGATAAACTCCTTTTTTACAGTTGCCGGTCGCGAAGATAAAACGATGATCCGGTCTGATAAGAACATTGCTTCTTCAATGTTGTGCGTAACAAATAAAATCGATTTCTGATATTCAGCCCAAATCGATAACAACCACTTTTGCATCTCGACACGCGTAAATTCATCTAAAGCCGAAAAGGGCTCATCTAAACAAATAAAGGATTGGGGACTTAAAAGACTGCGAATAAAAGAAACACGTTGCTTCATTCCACCTGATAATTCATGTGGATAGGCATGTTCATATCCTTTCAACCCGGCTCGTTCAATCATTTGATGCGCCTTTTCTACATTCGTTACACCCGTTAACTCTTGATTGAGCAACACATTTTTCAAAATCGTACGCCACGGAAATAACGAAGGAGATTGGGGCATATAACTAATGAGTCCACGCGTGCCATTTATTTTTTCACCATTTAAATAAATCGCCCCATCATTTGGCTCGCTTAAACCACCGATTAAACGAAATAATGTACTTTTTCCACTTCCCGATGGCCCTAATAATGATACAAACTCACCTTGATTGACAACAAATGATACATCTTCTAAGACAGCATGATCACCATACGATTGATATACATTTTTGATGACTAACTTACTCATCTACTCTCCCCTCTTCCACTTGCTTCCAACGAATTACCCGTTTCTCTATATAGACAATACAAGTAAAAAATAACAAACTTAAAACGACGACGAGTAAAATAGATACGAACACTCGATCTGTTCGAAATGAAGAAGAAGCTAATGTCATATACACACCAATCCCTTCGTTGGCACCGAGCCATTCTGAAATGACTGCCGCCATCACACTATATGTAGCCGAGATTTTAATGCCTGAAAAAAGGGATGGTAAAGCATGTGGCCATTCCAACTTCCAAAAAATTTGTTGCTTCGTCGCACCTACCATGAGCATATAATGTTTCAATTCCCGACTCGTTTGCTGAAAACCATCTAACGTAGCGATTGTTATCGGAAAAAAACAAACTAATGTAATCACAATCACTTTCGGTAACATACCAAAACCGAACCAAATGACTAAAAGAGGAGCAGAAACGATGATCGGAATATTTTGTGAAACAATTAATAACGGATAAAATGCTTCTCTCAACAATGGAATTAAATGAAGGCCAATCGCTACAATAATTCCGACACTTGATCCGATCAAAAAACCGATGAGCGTTAACTGAACCGTTGATAAAAGATGGTGTGCATATTCGTTCCATCCGATCAAGGCTTCTTGTACGATCGATGAAGGAGCCGGTAATAACCAATCAGGAATATTAAAAAAATGGTACGAAAACTCCCAAGCCATGATTAAAAGGATGAGGACCAACAAAGGTCGCCATCCTTTTTGCATCATTCGTTTCATTCGCGGTATTTCTCCGTTAACTGATCGATGGAAGCCCCACTCGGTTTATAAAAAATTTTCACTTGAGAAATGACATGTTCACTTCCCATTTCAGTCATTTTCTTATTCATTTTTTCAACAACTTGTAGCAATTGTATCAGGTCACCTTCCATCGTCGTCTCCAATGGGTTCACTTCGTACGTTACACCGGATTTTTCAATGACAGAAATAGCCTCATCTACATATGGAATCGCATCTTCACCGTCTTTTGTTTGCGGAATAATTTGGACACTTACAAGGGCGTTGGCCATCGTTGTTCCTCCTTTTTATGGTAAAAATTCATTCGTAAATGCTTTTTCACTTTCTAACTTTTCATCTAAAAGATCGTTTTCATACATCCAGTCTGCATAGTTTTCCCACACTTCAAGTTTTTGCTCTCCCCAACGATTAGCGTCATCTTGATATTTTTCTGCTAACCATTGTTGGCTCGCTTGAACGAGCTCAGCATCGAGATCTGGAACAGCATCTATTAAAATTTCAGCTGCTCCTTCAGGATCGTCGATAGAAAATTCATATCCTTTCGTCGTAGCTGCTAAAAATTTCTTAATCGTTTCTGGATTTTCTTCAATCAACTGTTCACTCGTAGCTAACACGGGCGTATAATAATCCAATTTGTCAGAGTAGTCGGTTAAGTAGACCATATTTAATAGTTCGTCACGCAACTCCGCTTCGACTCCTGTCCATCCATAATAAATCCAAGCAAAATCAATATCTCGATGAACCGCCGTAAAAAAGTCCGTTTCACCGATATTTACAAAATTAATTTTTTCTACATCAGCATTTTCTTGTTTCATCAACGAAGTAAGAACTGCTTTCTCAACAGGAGCTCCCCAACCACCGTATGTTTTTTGCTCAAAATCTTTTGGTGAACTGATGTTTTTTTCCTTTGGAGAAGCAAATCCGGAAGTATTATGTTGAATAATCGCTGCTACCGAAACGATTGGAATTTCTTGAATCCGTGCCTCTGTAATACTTTCTTGATTACTGATTCCGAAATCAGCTTGTCCAGAAGCTATAAGCTGATTCGCACCTGCTTCACCGGGTAACATAATGTCTACATCAAGACCTTCTTCCTCGAAATAACCTTTTTCTTTTGCCACATATAATCCTGTATGGTTCGTATTCGGTGTCCACTCTAAAACAACCTTGACTTCTGTTAATTCATTTTCGTTTTCATTAGACTCATCTGTTTGTTCTTCTTGATCGCCACCACTATTACAAGCAGTTAGAAAAACAAGCAAGATGATTAAACTAGATATAATCAATTTCCTCACGTGCTGTTCCTCCTAAGTGTGTAAGTTTTGTGTACGTTCATAGAGATTCTTCTCGATGTTCATCTGTTTATAAGTCTACAAATAAAAAATACCCCAGGTTCGCGACCTAGGGCATGTGTATGTATCTTAATCGTTATATGAACATGTTCCCTACGCTGGTGTCAACCAGATCAGGTTCTAAGAGTACGTATCTTACGGATACAATCTCAACCAGCAACACTGGCTCCCCTACAACGTAACTTACCTATGCTTTTTTATAAAACCTCAACTGATACTATGCCATAGACGCACATTTTTAGCAAGCACTGTCGTTCGGAAGGAACAAGAACATCATTAAACTGCCCTAGCGGAAATTAGTCATGTAATAACATGTATCATTAAAACCTTCCCAGATGTACGAATTTCTCACATATCTACTTACCCGTCTTCATGCGAAACATAAATATGTAAAAAAGTGGCTACAATTCCTTTTTAGCTATTCATTTCCATATCATGACCAACCATATAAACGGTTATAAATTTTTCTTGAATGATGTTCAACTGGTATACTTAAAATAGAGAAAAACTTACAGAAAAAGGATGAATAATGACAGTGACATTTACAAATGAACAAATCAAATGGATTCGATCAGAAATGAGCAACATTGAACAGACGAAAACAATTCGTGAAAATGTTTTACATTTTATCATTGAAAAACAACTCTTTAAATTAATTGTTCCAGAAGAACTTGGTGGAAAAATGCTTTCTTTACCTGAAGCGATTCGTATCTTTCAAGATGCTTCTTATGTTGACGGGAATTTCGGGTGGCTTGTCACTGTTGGTTCAGGGGGGGGAATGTTTACCCCTAACTTTACAAAAGAAGCTGCCAAAACGTTCCTCACTCCTAAGGATGCTGTCATCGCGGGAAGTGGTTTCCCAGCTGGAACGGCTAAAGTTGTTGATGGAGGATACATCGTTAATGGCGAATGGTTTTACTGTAGCGGATCACAATATGCCTCGATGTTTACCGCAACGTGTCAAGTAACCGATAATCAAGATGAGCAACGTGAATTATTGTCATTTATTTTTACACCTGAGCAAGTAAAAGTTATCAACGACTGGGATGCATTTGGATTAAAAGGAACGAGTAGTCACACGATTCGTGTCACCGAACAATTTGTTCCAAACGAGCGTAGTTTTTCTATTTTTACAACACAAAATAATTTAAGAAATCCCCTTTATCACTTTCCTTTTTTGGCCTTTTCAGAGGCATCGTTTACAGCGATCGTCCTCGGTATTGGAAAACATTTTTTAGAGGAAGTTCATGCAATTGCCGAAGCTAAGAAGACGACGTGGACAGAAGGAGAAATGGATCGATATGCATTCATCTTACAACGATTAGAGAAAGAAGAAAAACGCTGGAAAATCGCCGAGAAAGCTTTTCATAACGCTCTCTCTTCTGCATGGGAACAACATGTAAATGGAAACCCGTTATCAAAAGAACAACAAACAAACTTTGGCTCCATCTGTAAAAAAAGCGTAACCACGATTTTGACATGTGCTAACCATTTATTTAGGTACATTGGTATGCAATCCCTTATGGAACAATCAATGTTGAACCGTATTTGGCGTGATTTGCATACAGCTGCTCAACATACATTTTTAACACCTTATAAAGAAGAGGAAACGGAACCTTATCGTATATAAGGTGTAAAACTACTTCATCATGAAAAAAGCGGATACGAATCTTTCCACCTTCTCATAAAAAAAAAGCCCCCCTTACATAGATGCGGGGGCTATAATGTTAATACATTATCAAAGTAAATGAATAAAAACGACTAAACCTTTTATTACTGCTTCACACATAAAGATTTCTGCGCCATGAGCTGAATCGTTTTCCAAGATAAATAAATAACTAATAACAGTAATCCGACTGTTTGCACGGTAAACAACGATTTATAAAAGACCTTCCCTGTTTCCACATAGACAACACTCGTGGCAATCGTAATCGCTGCTGATGGAAACAAATAAGCCCATGAAGAAATAAAAAAAGGTACGTTTAAAAAAATTTTATACTGAACCAATAATAACAATCCGATAAAAAAGGCAATTCCATAAAGAATCGAAGCAAATGAATCCATTTCACCGACTACATTTACATACGACATAAACCCAATCGAAGGAGGGGCCAACAAAATGAAGAAAGTCGGAATGAGTGGCTTCGGTAATGGATCATGAAAAAACACTCGATTCATAAAAAGTGTTAAATAGACGATACTGAAAACGATACCTGTACTTAAAAATAACCAGTTAATGTCTTCACTCACATGACTTGTTCCCGCTAAAGGAGCAACGACATTTCCGACAATTGGAATTAACCATACCGGGCTGTAATGGTTCATTTGAAAAGAAGATTTCCATATCAGTTTCGTTATGATGGCTAGCGTTAAACTGAGTTGTAGTAAAGCACCTAATACCCAAATGATGAAAGAAAAACCTTCATGAATATTTAAAAATGCTACAGCTAACAACAATAAACTAATCGAAATCGCCGCAAAAAAGTTCATTTTTACAGGATGATTGAAATCCTTCTTTACTTCATCCGGATGACGAATGAGACGGTATAGTACAATACCCCCATTGAATACAAACAACAAGGAAGAAATAACGAGAAGGATCGTCGAGGCGATTGAACTCCATCCATACAAACTTTCCATATGATTAACTGCAATCGTTACCCCCGAAAAACCCATCACACTCGTAAATAAAGCAATTGGAAAATAACGTATTCCCCGTTCCTGCTGCATCTTTAAAAATCTCCTCCATTATAATTACTAAAATAAATCCGTAGTCACATGCATAAAATTATAGGAAAGACCATCATAGAAGTCATTCTTTTTGCTTTTGTCTATGATTTAACGAGATCGGAAAAGACTAACGACCGAAAAAGTTCACATATACACTTAAAAATAACACTTCATGCAATACGGAAAGGCTTATACAATCACCAACGTTTTAACATGTTTTGTTTCAATAAAGATCCCCACAAATAGATGAGTAAAATATTTATATAGTGAGACTAGATGTCACTTCTTTTTAAATAGTTTAACAATGAGATAACCGACTAAAGCAACAACGGCATAAACGGCGAAAAAAACGAAAAACCCCCATAACCCCATGACCGCATCCGCAAACTCCATATTTCCTCGGTTCGTGAGTGCTTGCTGTAATTCAATTGCAAAGACTAAAACGATCATCACCGTGAATGTATAAATAAATGAAAGGATCATAATGCTCCATTTCATCGTGGAAATCACTTTAAATAAAGCATAGACAATAAAGAAAGTCACAATCCCGACGATGCCAAACACCCAAAAATGAAGTTCCTTATCCGTCATATGTAGGCCAAATCGATCGACTAATAAATCATGAATATCATTAATGATGTGTGCAATTAATAAAATAGCTTCTTTCACGAAAAAAGCCCCCCCTGCCAAACAATCATTCTTAATCATGCTCGTAAACAAATAGGGTTTTAACAAGTGTGTAGGAGCGTCATAAATGTTGATATTATGCGATTCTATGAAATTTCTATTTCACTCAGTTTTACCGAATTTCACGAAAGGGTATTAAAATTTAAGCTGGTCGGTGGTAAGAAATAGATTATAATATCCTCCATCCCACCACTTTTAATTTTGAAAGTCAAATGTGCATATCATTCTACCTGACGTTTTATTATAGCGGATCTAACTCAAGTGTAATCTTATATTCAATAATTGAACCACGATGTCGCACTAAATTTCCTGTTAATTTCTTATGCTCCACACCTGTTTTCTCCAAGTCTTAAATTGCTGGAATTCCTCCAGTTAATACATTTATAAGTTCCTTTTTCAAAATTTTGTAATTTACCTGGATAAAATCTTCAATAAATCTTCCGCTTTCCACAATTACTTTGTTAGATGCTTGATATGGTCTCAATTTACTACTACAAGACAATAGTATTTTAAAGCCATCAATAGATTCGCGAATGGATCGAATTGTTGAAAATCTTCCAAGCCTATTTCCGGAAGAATTATGGTATTCAAAGTAATTAAAAATAATGCGATTGCCATTAAAAGTGAGATAATTAACAACGGAACCAACACCGTGGATTTTCTGTAACCTTTCCAAATTGAACGGCGGGTTCCGTAAAAATTTTTAATCAGCTTAGTTTTGGTAAAGCTTTGGTTTCTTTAATTTATTTCATTCTTTTGAACTCTCTTTGTTTAATATCTCATTGCACATCAGGCAGATTAAAGTAGATTATCTAATGTTTACCTATGAATCATTTTGCTATTTAAGTATTTTTTCTTGTCGGCCTTTCAGCCAAATTTTCCGTTGATGATTCGAGATGAGGGATATTAGAGACTAAATACGAATTGTTTTCTTGCATTCTTTTAAAATGATTATTCTTTAAGTAAAGGTATTCTTATTCACAAATAAAGATCTACGTTAATATTTATAATCATTCACTCTTTGAATTCTCCTTTTTAAACTTGGATGAGTTTCAAGTAAACTAAAGCTTCTTTCTTTAGAAAGCCCTTCTTGTTGTAGGGCTATTAGCGTTTCCAAACTTCTAGTCTTACCAACTAAAGAAGCTGCGTATTTATCAGCTGCAAATTCTCTTTGTTGAGAAAACCTAAAATGCATAACAAAGGCGGTTAAAAAAATAATAACAGAAAATAACAAAATAAATAATATAGATATTTTATTTTGCAAAATTGAAGAAAAAAGAAGTAAAAAAATGGGCACTCCCGTCATCACGAATACAAATGAAAATAAATTTTTAAATAAATGGTTCTTTTTAATATGATATAACTCATGAGCTAAAATAAACTTCATCTGATCCTTTTCTAATAATCGAACAATCTTTTCGCCACAGATGATAACTTGTTTATTTTTTGATAAAAGAGTGACAACATTATCTGACATAAATTCTTTTGATAAATAAATATGAGTTACATTTTTTTCATCGATTTCATTTAATATTGAATTAAGATATTCGCTTTCTAATATATTTAAACTCTTTAATCTTCTATGAGAAAGAAGAGGGTATAGAATACTAAATACAGTGATTATTATTGTTGCATTAAAAAAATAGTGTAATATATTTTCGTTTACTGTAACATCTATTATCCCAAATTTAACAATAGATGTTAGTATTAAAAAAATTACTGAAATAATTTGTAATATTCTCAAAAATATTCTCCTTTTCACGTCCACGTTAATCCACCATATTATATTTAGAGATTCATTTTTATAATAAGTCCAATCACATCATTGAATACCTCTAAGTGTATGTATTTTTAACCGCGGAAGTAAAATTATCAAATCGGGTAGTTCTAGGAACCCCTCCCATATGACGGAACAATCACGTACGGTTCGATCCGAACCTTTACAACTATGAAAATCTCGTAATTGTTCATACATTTTTTCAGATGTTCTTTGGTACTTCTTTTTCTTCTTTATCTTTAATCCATTTATTTATGATTAGTTTAAAGTTTAACTGAATCCATTACTGGAGATTTCCTTCGCTGTTTCTCTTTTACTGGAAATTCCTCTTGATTAGCGTATTTCTCACTGTACGTGGATCAATTCCCACCCTTCTTCCCACACTAGAGTAACTATCACCTTTTTGATTTACCTCATGTCTACTATAACTAATTTATATCACTTCTAACATCCCCTAATATCCTCCTGTCGAACGTTGTTGGTCAAACGAGGAGTTTATAATTATTTGGTGAGGTTGGCAAAAGGTTTTTTAATTTACGAAAAAGAACATACGTACCTACATAAATGAACTGCAAAACCCTACATTATTCGTTTGCCATTAACAAAGTGTATAATTTCACAGTTTTTATAATGGATATTCCTTTAAAAATAATGGACTTATAAAAGTCTCAAGTATAGCTGCAATAATGACCAATAAGTTTATAATAGAACCAATTATAATTCATTCTTTTTTCAATAGTGATTTAGAACAGTCTTCACAAAAAACTTGACCTTCATTCTCAATAAACTTTTTAATGCGCACCATTCCGTCATAAGAAGGATATCTTAAAACAAGAAAAACCTTTTCTCCACCTTTTATTTGCTTACAACACTTAACTTCTTTATCTTTTTTAAAAAACATATCAATTCCTCCTCATATACTTTAAATGTCTTTGATTTACTCCTGTTTTCTCAAAATTCCTAAACACCTAGTAAAGGATTTTTTAATAGGAGCTTATTTATTCCCTTTGGGCAATATGTCCCAGCATAGGAGCTTGTCCGATAATCGTGGGATTATTGGTTATAGTGCTGGAACCAATAAGGATGCAGCGCTTGTTCATCGTGCCTTTTCAACTGTGCAATACAATCTTCATGAATTGGAAATGTTTCATACAGATCGTGGAAAAGAGTTTGATAACGCGCTAATCGATGAGGCCTTACAAACGTTTGAAATTAAGCGATCATTAAGCGATAAAGGATCTCCTTATGATAATGCCGTGGCCGAAGCGACTTTTAAAAGTATTAAAACAGAATTCGTACATGGCCGTGTGCAACAAGAACTTGACCTTGAATTATTTGATTATGTGAATTGGTTTAACAATATCCGAATTCATCGTTCGTTGTATAGAAATGGATATGTCCTTTTAGCCGCTTTGTAAATGTCTTCCTTCCACTAGTTCAACTTAAAATTTGCAAGTTTTAAATCGTCTTTTCGTCAACTCAAACACTTCTATACGTTACCGTCAATGAATCGTTCTCTTTACACTTCCGACAAATTGTTTCCAATAAATACTTAAGACCCCCTCTACTTTCTCACCTGTTCCCATGATACCAAATCCCTTCTCTGCATAAGAAATTTAATCATCTTTCAATAGGAAAGTACGCTCTAACGTTTCTCATTCTATTTGTAATAAATACTCCTTCTTCTCGTCAATGTTCTGTTACGTGTAATAAACCAGCAATTCGAATAATATTTCCTATTAACTTTGACCGCCACCCAACCATTCCGGCATTTATATAATCGTTTCTTAACTTTTCCTCTATCTCCATCTGTTGCTTAACTAAATAAGCAGAAGCATCTTCAGTGAGTTCTAACGTTTTTAATTCCTCACTCTCATCCTGCAAGACATTCATTTTTATCATTAGCATTATCGTTACAATCTACGATATAATGGAAGAATAATGAAGAGTTGCATCCTTTTGCAACTTAAAAAAACTATCATCAAAGGAGACATTACATGAAAAAATTCATTTCAGCCTTATTTGCCGTAGCGCTTATCATTTCACCGGTCGGAAGCTATGTCTTCCCTGATGATCCAACAACTGTTGAGGCGAAAAGATATATGTCCGGTAAGAAAAGTTTCAACATGCCGAAAAAACGCTCCAATCCGTCCAATTTCCAAAAGAAACAAAATCAACAACCTGCGAAGCAAAACGCAACACCGAAACAACAAAACTCTAAAGGGGGCTTTATGAAAGGGTTAATGTTTGGTGGTTTAGCCGGATTATTATTCGGAGGAATGCTAGCAAACATGGGCATGCTCGGATCACTTTTAGGATTACTCATTAATATCGGTGCCCTCTATTTACTGTTTATCATCATTCGCAATATCTTCCGACTCTTTACGGAGAAAAGAAAACGAGGGGATGCCAATCCATGGGGCAATTTGTAATATCCGAACAAGATATAGTCAACGCCTTATGTATGGATGTCTCACGGAAACATAACGTTCAGCCCGAAGAAGTTACCGTCGAATTAATATACGACGACGAAGCTCAGCCACCTTTTTCAGCGGAAGCTACGATAGATCGGCTGACGTTCGATGTACAAATGAGCGACATCATTGCAGCACTCCGATTATGGATCGATGACATTTTAAATGAAGATCCGTACGCAGGCATCCAACTGAAATTAGACGATGATGAAGGAGTCATTGCCGTCGTCCATTCGTAAAAATGATTGAATACGATACAAACACACTTTATGTGCTATATAAACATCATTTTCCGTTGTCGAACATATAACGTTAAAGGCTATCTCACAGGAGGTAGCCTTTTTCAGAAGATACTTGAAACTAATGGATTGCTTGCTTTTATATTTTTATAATGACTAGTAGAATCGGAAACGCGGAATAAATTGTATAACGAAATCATAACCATAACAAAGTAATGACAACGATCCAATAAAAAACGCAATGACGTTGAAGTCCATTTACGTGAACTCTACAAAATAATAAAGGAAAGTTGGTATTCATTATGAAACTTCTCTTAGCTGAAGATGACGAGCGTCTTGGCAAGTTAATCAATCATATGCTTATTCAAGAAAACAATTACGTTGATTGGGTCAAAAATGGACAAGACGCTTATGACTATGCTTCCTTATCATCTTATGACGTCATCATTCTTGATTGGATGATGCCGAAACTAGATGGCATAACAGTATGTAAAAAACTTAGAGAAGATGGATATGAAGGTTGCATCATCATGCTGACAGCAAAAGATTCCCTTGAAGACATCGTGTCAGGATTAGATACAGGTGCTGATGATTATTTAGTTAAACCATTTAAATTCGAGGAATTGCTCGCTAGAATTAGAGCTTTATCTAGAAGAAAAACAAAAACCTTTGAACAATGTTTAACAGCTGGCGACCTTTCTCTTCATCTAGATTCGCGAACCGTGACAAAAGACGATGAAGTTATCGATTTAACAAAAAAAGAATTTCAACTTTGTGAAGTATTGTTACAACATAAAGGACAAGTATTAACTCGAGAACAACTGATTGATCACATCTGGGGAATTGACAGTGATGTCTCCGATAATGCACTCGATGCTCTCGTCAAACTCGTCCGAAAAAAAATCGGTGCCTCATTAATTGTAAATATTCGGGGAGTCGGATATAAAATCGGAGATAACAATGTTTAAACCGATTCGAAAAAAATTAACACTTTTATATACAATGTCTTTTTTCATTTTATTAATTACGTTTATCATTTTACTCTACCTATTTATTTCGGATGCCATCAAAGATACAGAAGTAGAAGAACTTTATGCGTATTTTAAAGAAGAACAAGAAGATTTTGCTGAAGACTTACATGAAGATGATGAACAAAAAGAAGTAAAATATCGTCCGGAAAGAGAAATTTTTTATTACCTATTTACAAATGACGGAGAATTAGTAAAAGGAAAAGAATCTCTTCGCCATTTTTCACAAACATTAACGGATATTAAATTAAATCGTCCTGTGAAATCATCTTCACATCAACAACTCGAATGGGAAGGTGAACATGTATTATTATTAATTGAACCGATTTCTCATCATGATGTAGAACTTGGGTACGTTGTGATCGGGAAAAATATTACTTCACAACATCACCTGACGCAAAGAATTTTCTTTATACTTATCGGACTAACCGTCTTTTTCACGTTATTACTCGCCCTTCTCAGTTATTATTTAGCAGGCAAAGCGATGGTTCCAGCCCACAAGGCGTTTGAAAAACAAAAGAAGTTCGTTTCTGATGCATCCCACGAACTTCGAACACCGTTGAGCATATTTTATAGTTCTGTTGAATTACTTGAAAAAGAGGAAAAAAATAATTTACAACCCTTTAGTGTAGAAGTGCTGGAAGATTTAAAAGCTGAAACACATTTAATGAAACAGTTACTCGATGATTTACTTTTTTTAGCACGAAACGACCAAGCACGTTGGGATTTGAATAAAGAAACTGTTGATTTATCCGCATTAACCCGCTCGGCTTCGAGACGCTTTGCTCGTAAAGTTCCTAAAGAAATAACATTTGAAAGGACGATAGATGACGGGATTACTGTAGATGGCGATTCGATTCGGTTGCAAGAATTATTATATATTTTATTAGATAATGCGCAGATTTATACAGAACAAGGGAGTATATCGATATCACTACAACAAAAGGATGCAAACGCAATCTTAACTGTAAAGGATACAGGTATTGGCATTACTAAAGAAAAACTTCCCCATATTTTTGATCGTTTCTATCGTGCGGATACCGCTCGTCAACGCACGGGGACCGGTCTTGGATTATCTATTGCCAAAACGATCGTCGATGCTCACAACGGAACAATTCATGTTGACAGCGATGTTGGAGTTGGAAGTACCTTTACGATTTCACTACCTGTTTCATAAAGGAAAATGCTCTCCGATTACCACTGGAATATGGGCAACGAACAGAATTTACTCACACCATATTAAAAAGCACTAAACATACGATATAAAAAGTATGTTTAGTGCTTTAACTGTTAACCCTTCGTAGGACTAACTTATAGATCGTTTTAAATATAATTAATTATATTAAATTCAAATAAATCAGTAAAATAAGAGATTTTTTTTCAAAAAAATGATATTATTTAAAATGAACATATAAAAGGTGGGATTCTCTTGCAAAAAAACAAAAATATTCTAGCTTATATTTTAATACTTCTACCTCTCGTATTATCAATTTATTTTTTTATCAATCTAGAACCTCTCATACCTCGAGGATATGAATTAGCTATTGATGCTTATGTAATATCTAAAACCTTACTGTTTGTTCTTAGTTTATATCTATTATCTAAATTAGGATATTTTATTATCAATAAAAAAGATTAGCTTAAAGTTGGCTAATTTTTTTGTTGATGTTTTATCTATAATTAATTAATTTATATTCTCCGTATAAAGGACGCTTAACGACATATCGCTTTTTCCAAATCGTTTTTCCTGTTACTACATCATAATAATGATTTATACCTTCTTCTACCTTATACCTTACTCTATATCCTAGATATACTCTTTTGTTAGCACCAACATTTAGCTTATATCCGATAGAACTAGAGACAGAACCACCAGTCGAAATACCCAATCCTGCTATAGTTCCAGTCACACTAGTCTTAAAAGTAACGGATCTATTTGCAGTGATAGAACCTCCTTTTTTTCCTGTTCTAATATTATCAGAAACTCTTTTATATCCAGACCAACTATAATAGTTTTTAACTTTTTCTTTCTTATGACGAAAAGGATTCACAAAATTTGGAGCTATTTCGCCAGAATTAGTATCCAAGTTTTGCTGAACTTCATTTTCAATTAAAGATGTGTCATTAAATGATTCAGCTGAAACTGACGTTGTTAAAGGCAGTGTTAAAACTACAATCAAAGTTATAATTAGAGAACAAAAATTTTTCTTGCTAACAATTTTAAACATATCAATCCCTCCTTTGAATTATATTTATACCGTAACACTGTCCACAAGAAAAACAATAGTTTCGACAAAGGATATCACAAATCGACAGTATTTTGTGATTTTTCTGTAAAAGTATTTCATTCCTGTCATTATTAGGTAAAGAAAAAACATAGGCTACCACCCTAATAGTAGTTCTCTTCTCGATAATCTTTTAAGTTAATTGTTATTTTATTTTCACAATTGTTTTACGGTGACTGATAAGATGTACTTCTAGGGCACCAGAGCACATATTGAGCATCAACGATTACAACACCATTTAAAAATGAATGTAGTTGATCTTTATAAGAAATACTTTTAAGAACATAGATAAAAGGGGGGGGGAACACAATAAAAAAGCACTAAACATACGATATAAAAAGTATGTTTAGTGCTTTTTACGGCGGTTTAAAGCATTTTGATCCATCTTTCTTAAAAAAATAAACCCAACGAATAGCGCAAGAGCACTACTATAGATAGCAACAGCCCACGG
>DASUXY010000022.1:0-30672 GCA_036377675.1 Bacillota bacterium | reverse complement strand
TTTCAAAAAGATGACAGAATTACTCCCAATCCATTTGGATTGAGGGGATAAGGGTTTTACGTTTTTGACTATGCCCAAAGGATTTTTAAGAAAGTAAAAAGTTCTAAGGAGAGAAGCTCCCGTAAATGCTTGACAGACTCGAAAGTGTATTCAAAATTGTCTTTTAATACTATTTATTATATGGTACACAATACAATATAGTTAGCCATCTTAGATACTCAATACACGTAGTTTAAACTGACCCTTTTCCTCATTTAAATTTAGTTGCCTATTTTAATACGGATGCTGGAACAGTCGGAGCCGATATGGGGATTATGTTCTCTATAACGGTGTTGGCGGTTTATTACATGATTTTTTTACTTCCTTCTTTTGTCGTATTTCATAAAAAAGATATTGTTGTATAAAAAGTTATCCAACATCCAATCATCAAACCGTCCCATGCACTTACTTAATATGGATCATGGCGAACTTTTAAAAATCTGCAAATCTGCTTCACCAATGTGTAAACTACGATTCGGAGCACATACGATAATCGTGAATCATGAACATATAAAGAGGAAAGTCGGGCTGACCTTCCTCTTCGTCTCTTACTGCGTATTGTTTTGCTGATTTTGGGCTTGTTGTAATTGCTGTTGAGCAGTCTGCCCCTGCTGTTGATGGGCTTGTCCCTGTTGTTGGGCTTGTTGTAATTGTTGTTGTGCTTGTTGGAGTTGCTGTTGAGCCTGCTGCAACTGCTGTGGATTGGCATTAGCTTGAGCTTGCTGCACTGCTTGTTGTGCCGCTTGGACGGCTTGTTGGAGTTGTTGTTGGTTTTGTTGTGGCATAAACCATTTCCTCCTCTGTCGTATTTTGAGACATCTAACATCTCAATCATAAATTAGTTTCTGTTAATAAAGGAAAAATATACATAACCATCCCAAATTCGAGAGGAAACGTCCATAACGTCGATCCATAAACATTTAAGGCTGGAAAAAAATACTCTTGCTAGGTATACAACTTAAGCAAGAGCATGTGCACTTATTTATGATTTACGTTAAAACGGAAATGAATTGAGCCAATGGCCGCCATCCATTGTTACGACTTCTCCATTTATATATGCTGCTTCGTCAGACAGTAGAAAATAAGCTAATCCGGCAATTTCCTCGGGTTTACCGAATCGTTTTAGCGGAACATCTTGCCGCGTTTTTTCGGCCATCTCTTCCGATAACATCAACTTATCGGCTCCACCGGTTCGTTCAATCGGGCCAGGTGCAATCGCATTTACACGAATTCCATACTTGCTTCCCCATTCTACCGCAAGTGTTCTCGTCATACTTAAGACACCCGCCTTAGCCGCCGCGCTATGGATGACACCTGCTCCTGCATCCCACGCATAGGTGGCTACCATATTTAGAATCGTTCCTTTCTGTCCTTGTTCGATCCAGTACTTGCCGACTTCCCGGCTACAATAAAATGTTCCATTCAAAACGATGTCAATGACCGAGTTCCATCCATTGACCGATAAATCTTCTGCCCTGACGATAAAATTTCCAGCGGCATTATTGACGAGGTGATCAATCGTACCGAACGTTTCGATTGTTTCTTTTACCATGCGCTGTACATCTTCAATATTGCGTACGTCCATTATAATCGTTAAAATGTTACCTGTTGCCGTTTCTTCAAGTTCTTTCTGAGCTTCGGATAATCGTTCTTCATTTCTTCCAGTAATAACTACATTGGCCCCTTCATCAGCGAATCGTTTTGCCATATATTTTCCCATCCCGCTGGAACCACCCGTAACGATGACCGTTTCATTGTTCATATAATCCTCTCCCAAAATTGTTTATCATTAGAATTGAATGACTGTTCATTCATGTTTTTGCAGTATGAAAAGCTGTTTTTTCACAAAAACACATCCTTGAAACGTCATTAACGTCGCCCATACTCAATTACATATGTATAGCAACGTCTTGACCGTCATAAACCACGATTACCTTCCGTAAAAAATGAATCCCCCTTTCCCTCAGATGAATGAATAATCACTCATCACACTTTATAACTAAACAAAGGTTGAATACGCTTTCATGTAGTTGTCTATTATTATAATTTGAGTTTCAAAAATATTCAACTATATGTGATTGTCGAACTACGAATCGATCGTTTGTTTATGCTTCAACTTGAACATGAGTTATAAAAATGATTGACTTCGGCCATTTCCTTTTACATACTTCATTCGTCCCAACCATTAAATGGAATTCCAATATTTCCCTCGATTCAAATGATCAAAAGGGGATAAACATAAGTTAAGAGGAGGATTTATATGAAAATAAAAGCAGCAATCGTTAATGAAGCAGGTGGGGACATCACTTTAGATGACGTTCAGATTGATGAACCGAAAGCGAATGAAGTCCTCATTAAAATGGTCGGTACAGGTGTCTGTCACACAGATTTAGGTGTACAGGCGCAGCATAATCCAACACCTTTACCTATTGCGTTAGGACATGAAGGGGCTGGAATCGTTGAAAAGGTCGGGCCAGGAGTTATTGATGTTGAACGTGGCGATCACGTCGTCGTTTCATTCTCTTATTGTAACTCATGTCAGAACTGTTTAGAAGGACACCCGGCAGCATGTGAGCGGTTTGGTGAATTAAACTTCGGCGGTGCCCACTTAGACGGAACGACACGACTTTCTACTGTTCATCAGAAAGAAGTTGCTACATTGTTTGGCCAATCCTCTCTAGCTACCTTCGCGGTTGCCCATACAAATAATCTCGTTAAAGTTGATAAAGATGTTGATTTGCGATTACTTGGACCATTAGCTTGCGGTATTCAAACAGGTGCGGGTACTGTTCTTAATAAATTAAAACCTGGATTCGGTGATTCGATCGTCATCTTCGGGTGTGGAGGTGTTGGCTTAAGTGGCGTTATGGCAGCAGCATTAACAGGAGCAAAACATATTATTGCTGTTGACATCATCCCTGAACGACTCGAGTTAGCGAAAAAACTCGGAGCAACGCATACGATCAATGGAGAAGAAGTCGATACAGTCGAAGAAGTCCATCGGATTACAGAGAAAGGCAGCGACTATGTCCTTGAAGCAACCGGTGTCCCGGCCCTCATTAAACAAGGGATTCGTAGTTTACGCCCTCGAGGAACGATGGCTACTGTTGGCGTTGGACCCGACACGACATTGAACATTCATGATGAACTTATTCCGACAAACCGGACCATTATGGGTGTTGTTGAAGGGGACTCCATTCCGAAGCTATTTATCCCCCAATTAATCGAATATTATAAAGCCGGTCAATTTCCGTTCGATGAATTCATTCAACTATACCCATTTGAAAAGCTCAGTGAAGCAATCGATGACATGAAATCTGGAAAAACCGTCAAACCCGTCATTACATTTGATAAATAAAAAGCAATTATAGATTAAGGAAAAAATCGCCTTCGTGTTTTTATCGATTACTCGGGCGATTTTTTCTATTTTTAACCTTTATTACTATCATTTCTATTCTTCTAATCTATTCCAACTCGTACTGAATGAATCTCTATTGCTTGAACTAAATCAACGGTTATCTTATTAGTAGATTCATTATAAGCCTAGCTAACAAATGATATTCACTTAAAAATAACAATATCTTATGTCCCACATTAATTAGGTTTCATATTTTACCTATCCCTCCATATTTTACTCGTACTCATTTTAACGGATCTCACAAACCTAAAAAGTAATCTCCTTCCTTTGAAAACACCATGAACTGATGAGCAACGTTATTAAGACATAACTAACGATAATTGTGAAAAACAGAGAACATTGTATTTCTTTTCCTTCTCCAGGTGCTACCATTGCATGGATGACTTACGGATAGAAAATGATCCAACAGGCAATACAGTTAATCTAAAAGAGCGTATAGTATCCTAAAATCCCGAAGAATGAGGGCGAATCACGGAATAGTGATTCGCCTTTTATGACTTCAAATTACGTTTGTGTCGCTGATCAACACGGTGTGATACGTTCTCTGTTTGCGAACTTACTCGAGAGCACAATCGTCCACTCCTTGAGGAGTCAGCGACCTAACAAACATCTATATTATTGGGTGCAATTATTTAACGAGCGGTCTAGATGGTTGTTTTGGAATACCAAAACGTAATACTAAATCTAGATCGGATGGCTTACAAGACTGACACACTTCGATATCCCCTTGAATCGACATATATATCCCCGCATCAGTTGCATCCCAATTGTACGCTTGCATAATTAATTGTTGCATATCCGTTGTCGCAAGTTTCAATGCATCATTGAAGGCTTCGCTATGTTTAAACTCATAAACATTTGTCGTGTATCGTCATTAAAGGGAAATGTCTTCGACAATAATGCACCTACTACAATCATCAGTGCAATTAACAAAACAGATTGAAATACAGCAAGCATTAAGTTATTTTTTTCCTCCAGTATATCGTCCAATTATTTCTTGATCTCTTTCATTTTACCGAAGCATAATTTAGAAGGTGTAGAATACGAATCGAATTCATATCGTAATTTACAAAAATATTTTCCCCGGATTAAACAACCCTTCTGGATCGAAAAGATGTTTTACCGCTTTCATCCATCGGAGGGCTAATCCATGTTCTTGTTCTTGGAACTTCATCTTTCCTAAACCGACACCATGTTCGCCTGTACACGTCCCGCCAACTTCAATCGCTTTCCTTGTAAGTACATCATGAACCTGTTCAGCTTTTTCTTTTTCACCATACACACGAGGATGATAAGAGATGAGCGTATGGAAGTTTCCATCACCGATATGTCCTAAAATGCCTCCGTTTAAGCCACTTTTATGCAGAAGCTCATGTGCATCCGTAATAAGTTTTGGTAACTTAGAAATCGGCACACAGACGTCCCCGCCGAGTACGGACATTCCTTTTTGATGGCGAAAAGCGTAAGACATTTCATGACGAGCTTTCCACAGTTGTTTTCGTTCGTTAGAATCTGCACTCGCTTCCCACGAATCACAACCCCTTTCGTGCATCAATTGTTCGGCGAATTTCGCTTCTTCTTTTACTGCTCCTTTTGTTCCTGCAAATTGTAAAAAAAGTGAGTGCTTAACTGGATAGTCATAGCTACCATATGCATTCACTTGCGCTAAACTGTTCGCGTCGACGAGCTCCATCCGCATCATTGGAATCCCACTCCATAAAATCGTTTGCGCTGCTTCAGTACACGCTTCTAATGTCGGGAACGTGCAGCGAGCTGCGATGATATGTTCAGGAATGCCGTGGAGTTTCAAGGTAATTTTTGTAATGAGACCGAGTGTCCCTTCTGAACCAGCAAAAAGACCGGTCAAATGATACCCAGATGATGACTTTTTTGCCCGTGTCCCGGTATGAATAACTTCTCCATCTATCGTGACCACTTCAAGATCTAACAGTTGATCGCGCATCGATCCATAACGAACAGCAGTTGTTCCACTCGCATTTGTTGCCACCATTCCACCGATTGAAGCATCCGCACCGGGGTCAATCGGAAACATTAAACCATATCGATTAACATATTCATTCAACTGCTTCCGCGTTACACCAGCCTCAACCGTAATCGTTAAATCTTCAAATTGAAAATCGACAATGCGATTCATCCGTTCAAAACTAACGGAAATTCCCTTTTGCATCGGGATCGCTTGACCTTCAAGCCCCGAGCCAACCCCATACGGTGTCACCGGAATGCGATACGTACGAGCGATATTGACAATCATAACGACATCATCTGTCGACTCAGGGAAGCAGACTACATCAGGTTCCATTCGCTGATGACTTGATTCATCTTTGCTGTGACGAAATAAGTCACTTTCACTGTCACTTACTTTGTTACGTCCAAGTTCAGTTTGTAACTTTTCAACCCACATCAATTCATTGATTCCTCCCACTTAACACTTTCTCTATATTATACGGGATGAATCATCGCTTTTCCTTTACGTTTGAAGAGCTGCGTAATGAATAAAATAAACAGTAAACAAAAGCCGATTGCATCGGTTAAGAGACTAGGAACGACGAGCGTGATTGCACACACCAAAGCGATTACACGGAATAACGGATGAAGCGATGTAAATAAATAACCTTCTAAAGCAATCCCGAGAGCGATGACACCAATGATAGCGGTAAGCGCTGCCCACACAATTTCTCCAGCAGAAGCATTTTGCATTAACAATTCAGGTGAGTAAGCAAATACATACGGAACTAAAATACCGGCCGCTGCTAGTTTTAACGAAATAAATCCGGTCCGGTTCGGATTTCCTCCTGAAATTCCTGCTCCAGCAAATGCAGCAAGAGCAATCGGTGGAGTTAAATTCGCTAAGATTCCGAAGTAAAAGACGAACATATGCGATACAAATGGGTCAATTCCGAATTGCATTAAAGCAGGGGCTGCCATTGACGATGTAATAATATACGTCGGAATCGATGGTAAACCCATCCCGAGAATGAGCGAAGCAACCATCGTAAAAAACAACGTTAAGAAAAGCATGTCGTTTCCTAAAATAAGAATTGCTGTCGTCATTTTTAATCCGAAGCCTGTCAGCGACGCCACTCCGACAATGATTCCAACCATCGCACAAGCCATCGCCACTCCAAGCGCACTCCGCGTCCCATCCTCAAGCGCTTTTAAAATACCTTTCATCGTCATCCTTGTCGTCGCTCGAAACATCGACACTACAACTGTTGCAATGATCGCCCACACCGCAGCATAGATCGGTGTAAAGCCAGCAAATAACATATAAATTAAGATGAGCAGTGGAATGAGTAAATGTCCTCTTTCCTGCAAAACGACTTTAACGTTCGGTAGTTCTGCCCGTGACATCCCGCTTAAACCACGTTTCTTAGCACGCAGATGAACGACGGTAATCACCCCTAAATAGTAAAGAAAACCCGGGATAATCGCTGCAATTGCGATTTCAATGTACGGCATGCCTAACGTTTCCGCCATAATAAACGCTGTCGCTCCCATAACAGGTGGAAGTATTTGTCCACCTACCGATGCCGATGCTTCAACAGCACCTGAAAAATTTCTAGAATAGCCCGTCCGTCGCATCAATGGAATCGTAAAAGCACCTGTTGTCACGACGTTAGCTATCGCCGATCCATTGATCGAGCCGAGAAGACCGCTCGAAATGACGGATACTTTTGCAGGACCACCTGACGTATGGCCAGCAATGGCTAGTGCCGCATCATTGAACAGTTGCCCCATCCCTGTTCTACTTAAAAATGCCCCGAATAAAATAAATAAGAAAATATACGTCGCTGATACCCCGATTGCTGTTCCATAAATACCTTCCGTCGTTAAATACATATACGTTAAAATATCATCAATTGAATACCCACGATGGGCAATGACGGTTGGAAGATATGGACCAAAGTAGGCATATAATAAAAAGAGCGCACTTAAAACCGTAAGTCCTACACCGACGACGCGACGTCCCCCTTCGAGGACTAATATGACCATTAAAAAGCTAAAAATGACATCCGTCGTATTCGGTAACCCTGCTCGTTGGACAATTCCCGTATAATCAACGAAAATATAGACGATCGTTGCGAGCGATAAAATGGCTAATAACAAATCAATGATTGTCGCTCGATGTTTTGGGGCATTTTTCCGCGATGGATAGAGTAAAAATACAAGCGCCATCATAACACCCGTATGCAATGCTCGATGTTGTAATGTAATGAGTGGGCCGGTATACGAAGTAATTAAATGAAAAATGGCTAAACCAACGGCTAAAAATGAAACGATTCGTACCATCCACGGCACCCGGATGATTCGATATCGAGACTCGGTATCGTATTTTTCTAAATTCTTTTGTACATTTGGTTCTGTTGGTAGTTTGAATTTTTTTGCTACTGATTGTTTAGTCACTCCTCTTCCCTCCCGCTAAGTTATATGAACTTTGAACCATAGCCATTCATACAACACGATTGATTTGTAATGAATTTGAACCGCCGTATGAGCAGGCACATAGTCGCTTAATGCGTACGTTTTACGATTTAGCTCAATGTAATAGTGTGAATTCGGAACATAGTATAACGAATAAGATGGCATCACTCGTTGAATTCCTGTCACACGAACAACCTCATCGCTAACAACTTCGACAGTCCCTTCGATGTCAGGAGTCCCTGCCCCATACGATTCATAAATCGTTGATTGAAGGGATAAATCTCCATTAGGAAGCACGTGATACGTCTCTTTCCATAGCGTTAACTCGACAGAATGACGCCAACCGATTGTAATTTTCCTTGAATCATCTGGAAAAAAATAATACATGTCCCCATCCACATTCGTTAACATAAAACCAGATTGTACGGGGAACATACATCCGCCAATGATGGTTGCTAATATACATAAGATTGGCACGATTGTTCTTCGCACTGAAGATTTATTTTTCTTCCATTCCCTCTTCATCGTAAAATTGTTCAGCTCCTGGATGGAGTGGTGTTGGCAAATGATCTAACGCATTTTCCAGTCGAATATCTTTTGCAGCATGATGACTGTCTTGCATTTCTGATATATTTTCAAACAGCCCTTTTGTCATTTCATAAACGACTTCGTCAGGAACGTCGCTATGTGTCATGAGAACATTATTTACCCCAATCGTCTGAACATCTTCTTCCATTCCTCCGTATGTCTCGCTTGGGACCTTCGTCGGAAAATAAGCTGGATAATCTTTTTCCATCTCGACTATTTTTTCTTCCTCAATTTCTACGATCGTAACTTCCTCTGTAGTCGCTAATTCAAGAATACCTGCATTCGGTAAACCTGAAGAAATAACGATAGCATCGACGTTTCTATTTTTAATTCCCTCTACCCCTTCAGAAAATGATAAGTAATCCGCTGTCACATCATCATATGTCATATCGTAGGCAGCTAACACACGTTGAGCGCTAATTTCGGTACCCGATCCAGGAGCACCAACTGCAATTGTTTTTCCTTTTAAATCTTCAACGGTTTCAATACTAGCATCTTTACGAGCAACGATTTGTAAATAATTCGTATATAGTGAGGCGATCGTCCGAAGATTCTCCTGTGCACCTTGTTCAGCAAAACTGTCAACTCCTTCATAAGCATCCGCAATCGTATCTCCCATCGCAAAGGCGACTTCAGCTTTCCCTTGGTTAAGTGTAGTCGCATTCGTTGCTGAGGCAGCCGTTGATTGGCTATTCGCAGTTGCTCCCATATTCGTGTAAATTTTTGCTAACGTCCCGCCGAGTGGAAAATAAACCCCCGATGAACCGCCTGTTAAAATCGTAATAAATTCACCTTGAAGGGAATGACTTCCACCCTTCGTTTGATCCCCTGCTGATTTCTCTCCGCACGCCGATACGATAAGAACAAACGCAACAAACAAACTGAACAATGGGATTATTCTTTTCATCTGTATACCCTCCACATCTTTTATGAATATAGATTTGTCGTCATATTTTACTTAAGTAAAATGACTATTTATACCTTTTCTAATTTCTTCTTTAATTTCTTCGGAAGCGTCACTCGATTCATCGTCAATGACGACCAACTTATCCGATTAGTCTGATGAATAGTCGATGACTTGTTGGAAGTTGATTGTTATTAGTCCATGATGAAGGCGTTTACATTTTTTTCATAAATCCCCCCTTCGTGACGTAAATAAAACACGTTCACAAAAAAATCCAGTTATATCAATAGCGATTTAACGACAAACCACCACTCCATAACTGGATCTCACCTAAGATTAGCTCTACTTATCCAATAGAGTCTATTAGATTCGACAGCCTTCTTTTTGATAGTTCATAATATAGCAACAAATAGAGCAATTGTCAATTGTTTCTGAAAGTTTATAATAATTATTTTTATTCACGTATTGTCCTGAAATGACTACAATAATCTTTCTTAACCTTTGTTTCTTCTCCCCCCTACGACATCTTTGTTTAAAAGTAGCTTTTTTTATAAATCTACTTTTCCTCTATGAGCAAACGGTCTGTTAGTAACTGGCTCCTGTTTTCCTTTTGAAAATATGTTAACCATATAAAATAGTAGTTGACATATATCGTGTAATTATTTACGATAGTTTACAAGCTATACCTTTAGGAAGGGGTGTTATATGCGTTATCCAAAGCAAAAAATGTCGGCTATCGTTTTAGCATACGTGTCATTGTTCGCTGCATTGACAGCGGTTGGGGCGTTTATGCGCATTCCCATTCCGTACGTCCCGTTTACGTTACAAATTTTATTCGTTTACTTAGCGGGGTCGTTAATGGGGAGCCGATTAGGCGGCTTCAGTCAATTTATCTATTTAGCGATGGGACTCATCGGTGTGCCGATTTTTACAGAAGGCGGTGGCCCGATGTACATCTTTAAACCGACGTTTGGATATTTAATCGGGTTTATGATTGCGGCTTTCGTCATCGGAAAAATCATCGAAAAACAACCGAAACCACAACGACGTCACTTTTATATCGCGCATTTTATCGGTTTATTCATCGTTTATCTGTTCGGAGTCACCCATCTCTATGTTTCACTCAATCTATGGCTCGGCATTCCGACATCGATGAGTCACGTCTTCTTATATGGATTTATTTTAGCTGTTCCGGGGGATATTGTGCTTTGTATCGTTGCATCCAGCCTCGCTTCACGCTTACATCAACGTTTTCCCTTAACGAAAAGATTACGAAAGGATGTGCAAGCTGCATGAATCATTCATTTTTTATTACCGGTACCGATACAGGGATTGGAAAAACATTTGTTACGAGTTATTTAACGGCCTCGTTGCGAAAAAAAGGTGTACAAGCCGTCCCGTACAAACCGATTCAAAGCGGTGGGATTGTAAAAGACGGTCAACTCCGATCGGAAGACGTTGCCTTTTACAAAATGTTATCTGCACTTCCTTATTCAGAAGAACAATTGTGTACGTATTGTTTTAATGATCCTGTTTCACCGCATTTGGCGATGAAACGATCCGACGAGACGATTCATATCCCAACGATTATAAACCAACTTAAACAATTACAAGCTGAAAATGAGGTTGTTTTTGTCGAAGGTGCTGGTGGACTAGCGGTTCCTCTCATCGATGAGGATAAAAAAACGTATATGATGACCGATTTCATTAAAGATTTACAACTACCACTACTCATCGTTACACAACCGAATCTCGGTAGCATCAATCATACGTTAATGACGATTTCGTATGCACAGTCTGAACACATTCCGATCGCTGGAATGATTGTCAATCAGATGCCAAAGTCGCCAAACACGATGCAACGAGACAATGTGGACATGATTGAAAAACTGAGTGGAATACCGATTGTCGCCATGATTCCACCCATCGAAGAACCACTCATTAAAAACTGTAATGATTACTTAGAATCACACGTAAATGACGATCGCTTAGCATCATTTTTTGAAAAATTAACCAAACAATCAGTAGGAGGATGAACGGAAATGGATATTAAACAATTAGAAAAATGGGATAAAGAATATGTATGGCATCCTTTCACACAGATGAAACAGTATCGTAGGGAAAAGCCGCTCATCATCGAACGAGGTGAAGGGAACTATTTAATTGACGTTGAAGGAAATAAATATTTAGACGGTTATTCATCTTTATGGGTGAACATTCATGGTCATACACATCCGAAATTAAACGAAGCGATTAAAAAACAAATTGATAAAATTTCCCACTCGACATTGTTAGGAGCAGCGAACGTTCCTTCCATTTTATTAGCGAAAAAGCTCGTCGACATTACCCCTGAAGGTTTGACGAAGGTTTTTTATTCTGATTCTGGTTCAACATCCGTTGAAATCGCCTTAAAAATGGCTTATTTATATTGGAAATTAACCGACCCCATTCAATATGAACATAAAAATAAATATATTTCTTTACAAAAGGCCTATCATGGGGACACAATTGGCTCGGTCAGTGTTGGCGGTGTTGAAACGTTTCATAAAATATTTGAACCGATTTTAATTGACCGGATTGAAACACCTACGCCTTATACATATCGCATGCCTGGCGTAAAAAGTGAAGAAGAAGCAAAAGAACAATGTTTACAAGCATTAGAAAACGTATTACAACAACGACATGACGAAGTAGCAGCTCTCATTATTGAACCGCTCATGCAAGGAGCGGCGGGAATGATTTCCCATCCAGACGGATTTTTAAAAGGGGTACGCGAACTATGCACGAAGTATAACGTCCTCATGATTGCCGATGAAGTCGCAGTCGGATTTGGACGGACAGGGACGATGTTTGCTTGTGAACAAGAAGATGTATCACCAGACTTTTTATGTATGGCAAAAGGGATTACCGGGGGATATGTACCTCTAGCAGCGACGATGACGACTGAAAAAGTGTTCGAAGCGTTTCTCGGCGAACCTGATGAGATGAAAACATTTTTCCATGGTCACTCGTATACCGGAAACCAAGTCGGCTGTGCTGTTGCTCTAGAGAACATCAAATTGTTCGAAAGCGAGCAAATTATTCTGAAGCTACAAAATAAAATAAAGCTCTTTGAACAACAATTAGAGAGATTTGCTCGGTTACCAAACGTCGGCGATATCCGTCAACAAGGGATGATGATCGGTATTGAACTCGTCAAAGACCGAGAGACGAAAGAGCCTTTTCCAGAAGAGTTGCAAATTGAACACGAAATTATTCTTGAAGCGCGGAAAAATGGTGTCATCATCCGCCAAATTGGTGCAGTGATCATCCTACTGCCACCTCTAACCATTCATGAAGATGAATTACTTACCTTACTAAATGTCACATACGACGCGATTCAAACCGTTACCGAACGAAAAGTCCAAAAACAGTAAACAAATGTTACGAATGGATGTCCGTGCACATCCATTCGTTTTTTATTGGCGTAGCGACAGTTGACCTAACAAAAATGATCCCAATCCCGAACTTAGATAATCGCTAGTTTGACCACGTATGAAAATATGAAGAACAAAGGGTTAAATGAATATCAGACCCTCCTAACGCCGTATCCTCACCAATAATTTTGCTATTTAAAGCCACACTAAAAACGATGGGAGGGATTATCCAATGGATAAAAACGAGCGAAATCGACAAACACCTAAAAACGCTGTCGCTCCAGGAATTGATGAAGAAGACGCTTACGGTAAAAAGGCAACCTCAGCTGACATTGAAAAAGGTGAATCAACGACAGTTACAAGACTCGTTTATGATGAATATGATGCGAGTAAAAAATAATCATTGAAGATGCATTCAAACGAGTGAAGAGCTATGCGAATGATGGCTCTTCACTTTTATGATGGGAAGATTTTCGAAAGAAACACACGCTCGTGCAACATTTTCCTCACCCTCTACTCATTGCAGTCAATCGTTCGTTGGCGAGGAATAGACTTTTGTTGCCTGTCACATTCGTCCTCTTTATTACGAAATACACTCTCACTTTTATCATTGTAACGAAAAAAAGACCGCCCACTCTTTCAGGCAGTCTTCATCAAATGAAGGTTTATTTTTAAAGATTTTCTTGGGAAAAATCTTTAAAACAACAGATTACACAGGCATTTCTACGGGTGAATAATCAACTTCAAATCCTAAATCTTCAAGCATCTGATGGTCTTTTGTTCCATCTCGACCAGCAGTTGTCAAATAGTCACCGATGAAAATCGAATTAGCAGCATAGAGGCCTAACGGTTGTAACGTGCGTAAGTTCACTTCTCGGCCTCCAGAAATCCGAATTTCTTTCGTCGGATTCATAAACCTAAATAAGGCGAGCACTTTCAAGCAGTACACCGGCGTCAATTCATTCGTACCTTCCAGCTTCGTGCCATCGATTGGATTTAAAAAGTTGACGGGAATGGAGTCTGCATCTAACTCTTTTAACGATTGAGCCATATGAACAACATCCAACTGCGACTCTTTCATACCGACGATGACACCCGAGCACGGCGAAATTCCAGCTTCTTTTGCTTTATTTACCGTTGAGACGCGGTCTTGATACGTATGACTCGTCGTAATATTATCGTGATGGTTTTCCGATGTATTCAAGTTATGGTTATATCGGTCAACACCCGCTTCTTTTAATTTCTGCGCTTGTCCAGGCTTCAAAATACCGAGACACGCACAAATCGTTAAATCGTACTTTTGTTTAATTTCCTTCACCGCTGAAGTGATGGTATGTAACTCTCTGTCGGTTGGACCCCGTCCACTCGCGACAATACAATATGTACCTGAATTGAGGCGATGAGCATTTTCAGCACCTTTAACAATGGAATCTTTATCCATCATTCGGTATTTTTCAATCGGTGCTGTCGAATCACGAGATTGTGAACAATAGCCACAGTTCTCTGAACAAGCACCCGATTTCGTATTAATGATCATGTTTAGTTTTACTTTGTTGCCGTAATAATGTTTTCGAATCGTGTATGCACTATCGAGCAACTGTAAAATTTCCTCATCTGGACAATTTAATATAGCTAACGCTTCTTCTTCATTCAGTTCGTATCCATCTAAAACTTGTTCGGCTAAATCATTCCAATAATTCATTCTATTCCTCCTAAAAAAATAATTCAATCTTTTTATGCGCCCATTATGCTACTTGTTCACTCGTTTTCGTAGGTAGAGGGATGATTCGTTTCAAGCGAAAGGCAAACATCCCAGCGATAATCGTAATTACAATGTCTTTCGGAAGAGGTACCATCATCCAAACCCAAGCGAGCTTATACGAGAATCCTTCCGGAGCATCAAACCAAAAGATATATGCTGCATACATCCAATGCGTACCGATGATATAGTTAAGTGCCATCGCTACTAAAGCAGCTACAATATACATCGAAAAGCTCTGCCTCATTTCCACTAATTTACCAGCGACATAGGCAATCAAGATGAAAGACAATATAAATCCAAATGTAGGTGAAAGTAACATAGATACGCCACCTTTAAATTGAGCAAACACAGGCGCACCAGCTAATCCTAACATCATATACACAAACATCGTGAACGCTCCAAGTCTGCTTCCAAGAACGAGACCTGATAAAATAGCAAAAAATGTTTGTAACGTAATTGGAACACCACCAATGACCATAAATGGTAAAATAGATGTAATATTTGCTCCAATTGCAGTTAGTGCAACGAATAAGCCTCCGAGAACGATATTTCGTGGTGTAAATGTTCGTTGCTTCACGTTTATAACCTCCTTACGTCAACCAAATTTTCAATTGGTTAACGTATAGTAAAATTATCATAGATTATAGGTAAATGTCAACAACAAATGTAAAACTTTTTTCTACGTTTCTAAAGATTTTACATCGACAACCCTTTTCACTTTCGTCCTGACGATGAACCCTATTTAATTCAACATTTAGGAGCGATTCAATTTTTAGTTTACATATGAAAAATGAAAATAGTGATTCATCCTCATATGTTTTAGAACGATTTCAGTTCCTTATGTAGGATGTAAAATTGATTCATAAAAAAATAGGAGATTGACGATATCAATCAACCTCCTGTTTTCCATGCAACACAATTAGCCAGCGGATCGTGTAAAAAATTTATGAATCCCAATGTGCGACCGATCGTTTTAGAAGTGATTCGCGAAATTGCTCTGTTGATGTTTTTAATACTTTATTCGTTGCATCGTCCATAATAGCTCCGTATTGACGTAATACATCTAATCGGTCAATAATTCCTTCGTCATAAAGTCGTTGAACCTCAGCGATATCTGTTTGTAGCCATTTCTTTCGATTTCTTCGTATATATTCACGTGTTTCGACCGTTTTCTGTTCGTCAATTTCATAGTGGTCTATATCGGCGTCGATCTCTTTAATGACGACGCCATAATCTTTTTTCGCTCGTTCAATGGACACATATTCATCAATGACATCTTCTAATACAGCTTCTGGTGAACGTTTCAACGGGTCACCTAAGCCACCACCTCCCGCTGAAGGGCGGGTGAACGTATCCCCTTCTTTAACCTTTACATTGGAAAAGAAAGCTCCTAAAAATTGTTCTTTTTCCGTACCTGGATTGAGCCAGTTACCGTGTGGAATCGATGGCAGTCCTCCATAAATTCCCCACGTTACTGAACGGGAACGATCACAACAAACGGACATAACCGTATCGCTAATATTTGTTAACAACCCGCCCTTTTCGACACCGCAACCACCACGATACTCTCCCGGACCTCCTGAATCCGTTATAATTTCATGTTTCGATGTAATGACCGGCGTCAACCGTTCTTGTCCTTCACACGGTTGCACACTTAGACCAGCACCGAACACCGGTGACATCGTATTCGCACCATCTCGGTCAACCCGCCCACCATGTCCACCTGCCATCCAGTCATACCACATGAAGAAGTTGTCATAGTGACTGCGTCGATCCCAACCGCCAATGAGCAAATATTCTAAATTAAATGAGCAAGCTAACGCCCGTTCTGGCATGACATATGACCACAATTCGAAACATGCGTTCATTATTTTTTCATAGGCACCGGAGCAAAATCCTGCAACAGGTGCTGGCCATTTCGCATTGACGACCGTATCCTCAGGAAGATGTGCTTCAATAACCCGATAAAACCCTGAATTCAATGGAATATCGGGAAAAAATGTTTTCGTTCCTGCATATAATCCCGAAAGCGAGGCGCCATAAGATGCGTTTAAAAAACAGCTAATCGTCGAATGCGTACCGTCTAAATCATAAAGTATTTTGTCGTCGTCAATCGTCATCTTCACGTTGATTGGAATTAAACCGTCACCACGCTCAGGATCCATGTCCAAATAATCGACTGTTTCAAACGTTCCATTCGGCAGCTCTTTCAATCGAGCACGCGTGAGCCTTTCAACATAATCTTGGGATTCCTCAAATGCTGTTAAAACGGTGTCGATTCCATATTTGCGAACGAGTCGCATCAGCTCTTCTTCCGCTACTTTTGTCGCTTCCGCTTGAGCTCGTAAGTCGCCTAGGCGTTCTTCAGGAACACGCATATTTGAGACGAGTAAATTGACCGTATCGGCTAAATATTCACCTTTACTCCACACCCGAACGGGCGGGATGCGCACCCCTTCTCCATAAATATCTTTCGCTCCGACATCGAACGACCCAGGGACGGAACCACCCATATCAGACCAATGGCCATTCGACTGCATAAATGCAATCAACCGCCCTTCGTAAAAAACGGGACGAATGACGCGAACATCATTGAAATGGGTTCCTCCGCGATACGGATCGTTAACTAAGAAGACATCCCCCGGATGAATATCATCTTGAAAATCTTCGATGACAGCTTTAGCGGTTAAGTGTAACGTTCCGACATGAACCGCAATATCTTGTGTTCCTTGCATCACTGTATTTCCTTCCGCGTCACAAAGAGCAGAACTAAAATCACGATTATAAATGACGAACGAATAACATGTACGTAAAATTTGTTCCGACATTTGATCGACTAAGTTAATAAAACTATTTTTTAGCACTTCAAAAGTAACTGGATCTAATTTACTTTCAAATACTTTTTCCATCTGTATCCCTCCGATCTGCTAATGAAAGAATCATATTTTTATATTCGTCAACTGTCGCTATAAACTCAGGTGGAATGACAACGGTCGCATCCAACTGTTCGACAATCGCTGGACCACGAATTTCCGCATCTACCGGAAGATCCGAGCGATTGTATATCGGCGTCCGTGTAAAGCCACCAGCTTCCTCAAAATAGACTTCACGATAGTTTTTTAACGCCTTCTCTACGCTCCCATGACGGTCTGCTTTCGGAAATTGCGGCTTCGGAACGGTTCCAATGGCTTCAATACGCAAACCATAGATTTCAACTTCTTTATGTGGATCTGAAAATGCATACGCCCGTTTATGTTCTTCATGAAACTTTTCAATCGCGTCATCTAGTGAGCGAAGAGGTCGATCGACGGTAATCGCTAACGATCTCCACTGACCGCCGTAACGCATTTCCAAATGGCGAATTAAATGCATATGTTCATGGGCAATGCCTTCCTTTTCTAGTAATGCAATCGCTTCCCGTTCCATGTTGATATATTTTTCTTCGACCTCTTTTACGTCGACATCTTTTATATTAGCGACAAACGTTTGTGTAATATCATGGCGAAAATCGACAAGTAAGCAACCTAAGGCGCCGCCAACTCCTGGATTGGCAGGTATGATCACATGTGGAATGTCCATTTCTTTCGCTAAGTATGCACTATGAAGCGCCCCTGCTCCGCCAAACGCAACTAAGGCAAAATCGCGCGGGTCATATCCTCTGCGCACCGAAATGAGCCGTAACGCATCGGACATATTTGCATGAGCGACTTGTAAAACCGCATGAGCGGCTTCATATTCATCATAACCAAACTGCTCACAAATCGGCTGAAGTGATTTCAAGGCAGCCTCTCGATCTAGTTTCATTTTTCCATCTAATAACGTCTCGTTTAATCGGCCTAATATAAAATTGGCATCAGTATTTGTCGGCCCTAGACCTCCCGCACCATAACAAGCCGGTCCTGGTTCGGCTCCTGCGCTTTGCGGACCATTTCGCAGTGAACCACCTTCATCGACCCAGGCTAAACTCCCGCCGCCAGCACCAATTGTCATAATCTCAATGCTCGGAAAACCGATTGGATAGCCATATTCAATGTACCAATCTGTTGTAATCCGTAAATTGCCTTCATACATGAGTGAGATGTCAGCACTCGTCCCACCCATATCTAAACCAATCGCATTTTTAAATCCACACAATTCAGCAATATGTTTACTTGCAATTGCTCCAGCTGCGATTCCTGAACTTGCTATTCTCGATGCATAACGAGGTACGGTTTCAGACGTCATCACACCTCCACCGGAATGAAGAACTAATAAATCACCATCATATCCCATATCCTCAACTTTATTTTCTAAAAGTTGAATATAGTTCCCAACTGTCGGTCCTAGTACGGTATTAATAATTGTTGTACTCATTCGTTCATGCTCAAATATTTCCGGCAAAATTTCACTTGAGGCACTGACGTATACGTTAGGTAGTTCTTCTTGTAAAATCTGTTTGACAACGCTTTCGTTTTTGCCATTTACGTACGCATTTATAAGACAAACCGCAATCGATTCAACGCCGCGCTTCTTTAGCTTTTTCGCAAGCTTTCTCACTTCTCGTTCATCGACTGGCTTTAAAACATGACCTGCATAGTCGATACGTTCATCAATTTCAAACCGATCACGCCTTTTAATATAGGGTGGTGCGACATCTTTATAAGCGTCCCATAAATCTAGTTTCGTCCCGCGCCGAATTTCGGGGACATCGCGAAACCCTTTCGTCGTAATCAAAGCCGTTTTCGGTAGTTTTCTTTCAATCAAAGCGTTCGTTCCTACCGTCGTTCCGTGTGAAAGAATCGAAATATCTTCCCCCCGAATGTTCGTCGCTTCCACACTGTGAATGACACCATTTTCAGGATTAGAAGGGGTTGATGACGTTTTTCCTACAAACGTTTCCTTCGTTTCCTCGTTAAAGACAAACACATCTGTAAATGTTCCACCGACATCTACAGCTACCCGATGTTTACTCATGATTTTTCCTCCATTCTTCTAAAAACCCGATGATCTCTTCTCCTCTTTTTAAACGAAAAAAACCAGCCATATAGATAGATTCGGTTTCTCTCCCAAAACCCTATATCTATATAACTGGTTTTAATCTAAACACTGCCCTTCCTTGAGGAGAAGAGTCAATTAGATTTAGCAGTTATTTAAAAGATTATTAACAATTTAACAAAAATTTTACATCTAGTCAATAGTTTTTCAGAAAGTTAAAATGTATATGAATGTTGTGTTATTCGTCGTTTTTCTAGATAATTCTTTGAAAGTTAGTCATCGTCTTCACAAATCCTTCACCCTTTATTGTAACGATTCAACTTTTCCATGTATGTTTCTACTTCGCTTCGTTCACAATAAGCGTAAACACGATTCATCGGAGGGAACGATAGATGATTAAATTACAAACGAATTTAGAAGGAAAAACAGCTTACTTTGGTCCGATTCGCGACAGCTTAAAACCATACCGTTTTTGTTTAAGTGGAAATTGGGAATACGACAAAGGCTACTTTGATTCTGTTTTATGGCGTGAAAATGGAGAAACCATATATTTACGAATGCCGTTTCACGTCTTAGATGGTGAATTAGACCATCACAATGCAACGATTCAATTCGACACACCGTATGTCATTAAACATATTGTAAACTTTGGTTTAGATCGTGATGAAAACTCATTATTAAGCGCCACTGGTTTCAATCAATTTCAAAAACCGATCGATACAGACGCCCACATTCGCCAAAAAAATCGCTGGGAAGAAGCCGGTGAACAAGTGATTGAGCAAGTGGTCCAGTTGGTGGATAATAAGAACTTGAGTTCATAAGTAAATGCCGATGTTTCCAAGCAACAGAGAAAAATCAAGCACAGCAAAATAGTGCTTGATTTTTCTCTTATCTAAAGCTATCATATAATCATTTGATAATATGATAGCTTTGTATATACTTATTTATACGCCGTTGTTGATCGATATATATACATATCGCACTCATATACATTCGCCAAAACTTATATGAAAGGAGAATGTAACGATGTACTCCCATCGAGAGATTGAAAGTTTTTTAAAAGCAATCGGCGAGGAAACACGGTTAAGGATGATAGCTTATTTAACAATCGATACGTTTTGTGTTTGTGAATTCGTAGAGCTGTTACAGATGAGTCAGCCCTCGATTAGTCAACATTTACGAAGATTAAAAGAAGCTGAGCTGATTAAGGAAGAGAGAAGAGGTAAATGGGTGTTTTATTCGCTTGATCGAACTCATCCGATGTATCCGCTTCTTCTTCACGTTGTCAATATGCTTCCTCCACTTGAAGAAAATGTTCAATCATTCATTGTCGATGGAAAACGAATTCTCTGTGAATAACATCCATTTTTGAGAGGAGATTTTCTTTGGTTTATGTAGCGATTTTCATATTTATTACGACATTACTATTCGTCATCTGGCAACCGAAAGGACTGTCGATTGGTTGGTCGGCCTGTATAGGGGCACTCATCGCTCTCATCGCTGGTGTCGTAAATGTTCAAGATGTGTTAGATGTAACGAGTCTTGTCTGGAATGCAACACTTACCTTCGTGGCCATTATCATTATTTCACTTATTCTTGATGAAATCGGTTTTTTTGAATGGTCGGCTTTACATATGGCCCGTTTAGCGAATGGCAATGGTTTGAATATGTTCATTCTCGTTACGATTCTCGGATCGATTGTCGCTGCTTTATTTGCAAATGACGGCGCAGCACTCATCTTAACGCCAATCGTTTTGGCGATGGTTCAGTCCCTGAACTTTAAAGAAAAAATGATTTTGCCGTTTATTATGGCGTCAGGATTCATTGCCGATACAACTTCGCTCCCACTCGTCGTGAGCAACTTAGTCAATATCGTTTCCGCTGATTTCTTTGGAATTGGCTTTTTAGAGTATGCATCACGCATGATCGTTCCAAACTTGTTCAGCATCGTAGCGAGCATCGTTGTCCTTTATATCGTGTTCCGAAAAGATATTCCGCCTTCTTACGATGTAACACAGTTAAAACATCCGAACGAGGCCATTAAAGACCCATTTATGTTTCGTTTATCTTGGGGCATTCTTTCCGTTTTATTAATCGGCTATTTTGTTAGTGAGTGGGTGAGTATTCCCGTTTCTCTCATCGCAGGAGCTGTTGCGATTATTTTCCTTTTATTTGCGAAAAGAAGCCCTGCAGTTGAAACGATGACCGTTTTAAAAGGAGCTCCTTGGGATATTGTTTTTTTCTCGATCGGGATGTATGTTGTCGTCTACGGATTACGAAATGCTGGTTTAACAGATGTATTAGCGAACATCATCCAAACCGTCGCCGACCAAAGTATGTTTATCGCGACGATAGGCATGGGCTTTATCGCAGCAATTTTATCATCGATGATGAACAATATGCCGACGGTGATGATCGATGCATTAGCCATTTCGGAAACAAATACGACTGGAATGGTGCGAGAAGCTCTCATTTATGCAAATGTGATCGGTTCCGACTTAGGACCAAAAATTACCCCGATCGGTTCACTGGCTACCCTTCTCTGGTTACACGTCTTACGAACGAAAGGCGTTAACATCTCGTGGGGGTATTATTTTAAAGTCGGGATTGTCTTAACGATTCCAACCCTTTTCATTACCTTAGTCGGATTGTTCGTCTGGCTCCAATTGATTCATTAAAAGGATGTGAAAAAGTGTCCAAACCGATCATTTACTTTTTATGTACAGGCAACTCATGCCGCAGTCAGATGGCTGAAGGTTTCGGAAAAAAATATTTACATCAAAAATACGACGTCTATTCAGCCGGGATTGAAGCACATGGAGTGAATCCAAAAGCCGTAAAGGCGATGCAAGAAAAAGGTATTGATATATCTCGGCAAACGTCAGAAGTGATTGATCGAGAAATTTTACAGCGTGCGGATTACGTCATTACGCTTTGTGGAGATGCCAATGAAAAATGTCCCATCACACCCCCTCATGTTCGAAAGGATCACTGGGGATTCACTGATCCTGCCAAAGCACGTGGGACCGAAGAGGAACAGTGGGCTGTTTTTCAACGGGTACGTGATCAAATTGAACAGCGAGTGATTGAATTTAAAGAGACTGGAAAATGATTTGACCTCAAATCGTACATATTTAGACAACATAAGGGAACAAGCTTCTTTCAATAGAAGAACTTGTTCCCGATTTTTAATGTCCGTCTATGCATTTGTGTATTTGTCTAACTTTTTACTAGACGTTACTGAATTGCTCTTACAATTTGTTTCGTATAAAAATGCCGAACGATGAAGAAATAGACGATTTGAATCAAGGCAAAACTACCGAGAACGAGGAGCGATTCTTTGAATAAATTGTGATGGAAGAAGTTTGATAATGCGGTAAGAGCGACTGCACCATGAGTCAATGCAACGATCATTGGTGTGAAAAATAAAATCGCAGTTTGACGAGTGATTATTTTTTTCAATTCCATCTCGGATAAACCCATTTTAGCAATCGCTGCGAACTTCTTCTTATCATCATCCAGGTCGGTATATAAACGAAAATATAAAAAACTTCCCGCAGAAACGAAAAACACAATCCCGATGAACAAACCAATAAACAAAATCGGTCCATAAAATTTTAAAATTTCATAAAGAGTATAGTCGATCGCCATCACTTTACCGTAACCGATCTCATCATAGATCCTCTTTCCAGCCTGGATAACCGTATCTTGATCATTTTCCTTTTCTTGCCAAGCGACATGTAGCTGCGTTGAGTTAGCTTGAGGTAGCTCGCTATACGCTTGATCGCTTACAATATAATACGGATACATCTCCGGAAAAATATTCGACAATATTTGTTTGTGCGGCTGAATCCTGTTTCCATCAGCGAGTTCGGGCGGTCTGTTCATTAATGCCTCGTCCAGATTCGTATTCATGATATTTTTATCATCCGTTTTCACGACAATCGCTTCATCATCCCGAAGAGTCACCTGCTTTTCATCGCGTAATGCAGCGAAACGATTGTAATCCGATGCTTGAACGATCATAATTTCATCAACATCATCATGCGGATAATCGTAATATTGCATCTCGATTTGTTCCATGTCAGCTTGGACATGCTCTTCTTGTAATATATTTCCAATCTGTTGGAGGTCTTTTTTAATCGTCGCTTCATCCTCCTCTACATCCGCTGTATACACATACGAAAACGGATTAAATTCTTTCAGCCCGTCGGTAAGATATGTTTGCAGTCCAAATAAGGTGCCAATTGCACTAAAAGAAACGGTTGATATAATCGCCACCATAAAAAATGTCCGTGCATTATCTTTCATACGAAAGGACAAATCCGAGAGTAAAATCATGTTCGTCTCCCGCCAAAAAATGTGTGGCTTACTTTTGAACCAGCGAATGACGAAGACACTTAACTGCGTAAAGAAAAAATACGTCCCGATGATGACGATGATTATTACTGGAACCATCGCATAAAATACTTCTATTCCTTCTACATATAAAGCTGTTCCATATCCAGCGACTAACAAAACAACAGCAAGAATAGCCAATACCGTGGAAGCTTTCGGTTCACCTTTTGATTGTTTGTCACTTTTAATTAAATCGATTAACTTACGTGTTCGTAAAACGGAGGCGACGAACAGAGAAATGATGAAAAATAAAATGATAAACGTCGCAAAAGTTATGCCAATCGCTAACAGCGGAAAATAAAAATGCAGTGACTCATCGATGATTAATACATTTTCAGCAATTAATAAAATGACTTTAGCAAAAATGAGTCCTAAGCCAATCCCACCGACCGTTGCGAAAAAGCCGATCAACATATTTTCTAAAAACACCATGAACCGAACTTGACGCGCAGACATTCCTTGGACCATTAATACACCGAATTCTTTCTTCCGTGACTGTAAAAACGAACTCATCGAATACAAAATGAAAAAGAAGGAGAATATGACAATCATTCCGCCCGCAACGGCCATGCCATATAACGCTTTATCTTTCATCGTTTCTTCATAAAGAGCTGGATGAAAGGCGAACATCGCAAATGTAAAAAAGACCATCACTGTAAACATACTGCTCAAAAAATAAGCTGCATAGACGCGCTTGTTGCGGATGACATTATTAAACGCGAACTGACGAAAAGTCACTATCATCGCCTCCCATCAATGAAAGGGTGTCGATGATTTTTTGAAAAAACGATTGCCGACTATTTCCTCGATGAATTTCAGAATAAAGTTTTCCATCGCGGATGAAAACAACACGATCACAATAACTCGCTGCTTGAGGATCATGTGTCACGAGCATCATCGTCGTTTTATCCTCCTTACTAATAGCCTCAAGCATTTCCATGACATCTTTTGATGCTTTCGAATCAAGGTTTCCCGTCGGTTCATCTGCCAATAGCAATTTCGGTTCGTGAATCATTGCCCGGGCAATAGCCACACGTTGAGCCTGCCCTCCGGATATTTCATACACTCGTTTACCCATAATTTCTAATATACCGAGTTTTTCAGCAATGGATTGTGCTTTATCTTTCATGTCTTTCACACGTGCCCCGTCTAGTGTCAATGGTAAGACGATATTTTCTTCGACGGTTAATGTGTGTAATAAATTAAAATCTTGAAACACGAAACCAAGATGTCGACGCCGAAATTTTGCGATTTGATTTTTATTCAGTTGATGTGGATTGTCACCTTCAATCAACACTTCACCTGTGGTTGGTTCATCAATCGTCGCAATGATGTTGAGCAACGTCGTTTTCCCACTTCCTGACGGCCCCATGATGCCAACGAATTCACCCTTGTCAATTTCCAAATCGATCTGTGACAAAGCGCGATAAGCAACTTTACCCTCATACACTTTACTTAAACGCCTCACTTGTAACATGTCACTTACTCCCTTCCGAAAAAATTTCATAACAACCAGGCACTACATGTAGTGTATCTTGCTTCGCTTTGACAAACGATCGAATCACCTTTCATAAACCTTACTTTCATGTAAGATTTTGTGTCGGTGGAAAAACAATTCGGAAGGTCGTCCCCTTTCCAAGCTCGCTTTCCATCTCGATGGTGTGCCCTAAATACTCAACCGCTTCTTTCACAAGATAGAGTCCCATCCCCGTCGACTCTCTTACACGCCGACCATTTTCTCCCGTGTAAAATGCATCGAAAATACGCCGCTCATCTTCTTCAGGGATACCCATTCCGAAATCTTGTACAGAGAGAACGGCTGAACCTGCTCGTTCGTAAACAGATAGTATGATTTGCCTACTGTGACCCAGCGTATATTTCACAGCATTATGAATGAGTTGGGTAACGATAAAAAAGAGCCACTTTTCATCGCTTTCTACGATGATTTCATCTGCTTTGGGGTCTACCTCCAAAGTTGGATATACGTTATTGCGAATATAAAAACGCTTTTGGTCCTTATTTACTTCATGAATCAACTGTTCAAGATGGATCGGTTTAATGTGAAAGTCCTTTTCAATCGTTCGTAGACGCGCCATATAGAGAACTGTGTTCAGTCCTGTCTGTATTCGATTCGTTTCTTCACGTATACTTGAAGATTCTGGTTCATCAAGGTTTTGCGCAGTTAATTCAATGACAGATAATGGTGTTTTCATTTGATGAACCCACCGGTCCATAAACCGCAAATGCTCTTCTTTTTTATCTTCGATTGTAAAAATGCGCTCTTGATACAACTGATATTGTACCTTTAACAATTGATCTAAGGCTTTCGCAATGGGAACAAAGTCGGTCCGCTCTAATGATTCATCAAGTGATTGGAGTGGTGTCTGTAGTTTTTGATAAAAATGGCGACGAGTTATATATGTATAGGTGAGATAGCAACCGAGGAAAAAGAACCCGATAAAAAGGGCATACATCATGATTCGGACATTGTGGTATCCGCTCAACCAAAAAATGAGCAACACCATCAAAAACTGCAAACATTGCACGATGATTAAGGGGATCTGTTCTTTCATAAATAGTTTCATTTGCCATCCGTCCCAGTCCATGTAACGCGCAGGCGATATCCTGCACCTCGTACCGTTTCGACCGCATCGTTAATTCCAATCTCTCGGAATTTTTTGCGTACGCGGGTAATATTTACATTCAATGTGTTCTCATCAACATAAGTTTGATCGTCCCACAACTTTTCAAGCAAATCTTCCCGACCGGCAATCCGAGGGTACCGATTCATTAGAATTTCGATAATATCGGTTTCTTTTTTCGTTAACGGAACGACTTTTTCTTGAAACGTTAGCTCAAGTCTTTCTGGGAAAAGGCGAAGACCATCTTTATGCAAAACGCGCTCTTCATGTTTTATAGCATATTCCCCGTAAGCCCTACGAAGTTGACTGCGAATTTTTGCCATCACAATATCTGGATGAAATGGTTTCGTAATGTAGTCATCTCCCCCATTTTCCAAAGCCATCACTTGATCCATTTCTCCGGTTCGAGCAGAAATAAAAATAACCGGACAAAGTGATTCTAAACGAATTTGCCGACACCAATAAAATCCGTCAAAGTAAGGTAAATGAATATCCAATAAGACGAGATGGGGTCGGAAAGAGCGAAAACAATCCATTACATGTTCGAAATCGTCGACTATAAAACATTCGTATCCATATTTAGCAATATAAGAACGTAGATATGCGGCGATTTTCGGATCATCTTCAACAATCATAATTTTCTCCACCGTTTGAACTCCTTTTCATCAATAAACGATTCATTTTATTATATCACTCTAGTAAATGAATTCTACCTACTTGTCGACGAACCTCAGCACATTTTTCATCATCGCTTTGAAGAGTAAATCGAAGTCGTGAAGTCAATGAATCGTGAATAAAAAGGACATCCGTATACACTATACGAATATCCTCTTCTTCGCTTATAATAGTATTTTGATCCCTTGAATGATATTCCAAACAAAAAAGATTACATATAAGAGACCGCCGGTGACATAGGAAATGATAACTGTACCCATACTATACGTATCAACAACCGATAATCCTAACACGACCCCGAAACCAATTCCAAAGATGATGACGAAGAGCGGAACGATATGTGATACAAGAGCACGTTTCGCATGATGTTTCACATCTTCTTCTTTCGATAAAACATAGACTAAAACCGGCAACAAAAACGGTGCAAAAAAGATGCTAAAATAACTTAATGATGATAACACTTTACTACTCGAATCCACGGATGACTCCTCCTCCATATGCTGTCATTTACTTTGAGCCTTGACGAACGGTTATATATACGCACAACATATGAACGCAAAACCTCTCTCTCTATTATCACACCTTCATCATAGAACAGTCATACCTTTCATTCAAGTTATCCGACAAAGCTTGTAAGCACTAAAACCTACCGAAAAACCTATCTCACCTAGACAGCTCGTTTTTGACTTTCATAACGAGCATGCTATACTTCATTTGTTCATTTAATAGAGATTGAGTTTTTAGTGATCTTTTTTTACATAAGGAGGATATTTATGAAGTTAACCGAACAAGTTGTTTTAGTTACCGGAGCAAGTCGCGGATTAGGACGCGAGATTGCCAAAGCTTTTCACCGCGAAGGAGCCAAGGTCGTCATCAACTATTTCCAAAGCAAAGACAAAGCCGAGGCACTTGTCAACGAACTCGGCGAAACCCGGGCAATCGCCATTCAAGCCGATGTACGGGAACAAACTGAAGTTGAAGAGATGTTTAAACGGGCGCGAGATCATTTTAAGCAACCGATAGCAACGGTCGTAAACAATGCCCTTATGGATTTTAAATTTGATCCAATCGAGCAAAAAAGTGCCGAGGCGATAAATTGGAACGATTACGTAAAGCAATTTGAAGGTAGTGTGAAAGCATCGCTCCAGACAATTCAAGCAGCGTTACCAGCGATGAAAGAGAACAAGTTTGGACGAATTATTAACATCGGTACAAACTTGTTTCAAAATCCAGTCGTTCCGTACCATGAATATACGACCGCTAAAGCAGCTCTTTTAGGATTTACACGCAATATGGCGCGCGATTTAGGACCTCATAACATCACCGTCAATATGGTCTCAGGCGGTTTATTACAAAAGACGGATGCGAGTAGTGCAACAACCGATGAAGTGTTTGAATTAATCCGCGAAAGCACACCGATGCAACAGGTGACCACACCTGAAGATTTAGCACAAGCCGTCTTATTTTTCGCTTCCCCGTGGGCACGCGCGGTCACTGGGCAAAACTTAGTCGTCGACCGCGGACTCGTGATGGATTAGTTTTTAGAGAAAGATTGCATGATCAATGTGCAATGATACACTCTTCGGATCTTTTTAAAGGGTTCAAAAAATAGAACTAGGAAAAAAAGTAACTACCGGATGTAATGTAGTTACTATTTGTTGATGGATGGACCGTAATTACACAATGACGTAAAACCAAAGTCCATTTCTCCATTCTCGTTGACATTCACCGGCATAACGTAAATAATCCAAATGGGCGAGCGTTTCTCCGATGGCAAAACGTTGCTCATGAATTGTTAATGATTTTGGAAACAGATGCTGACACGCTTCATATACAGTCACATCCTGTTTTTGAATGATCTCAAGTGTTTCATGAAGGCGCTCTTCGTGGTGATCGACAATTTCCTCAATTCGTTCATTCGCTCCGTAAAATGGTTTCCCATGCGATGGGATAACATATTGAGCATCCAATCGTTTCACTTTTTCTAGCGATTGCAAATACGTTTGTAACGGATTCGAATCGCCGTGAAACCAATATGAAATATTTGGAGTGATTTTTGGTAAAATGTGATCGGTTGAAAATAATACTTTTTTTTCCTTATTATACAGACATATCAGACCATCTGAATGACCGGGTGTAAAGATAATTTCATACGTATACTTTCCGAATTGAACGACTTCACCTTCCGTAAAATAATGATCCACACGCGGATGCGGCGTCACGCGCTCCACAAATTCACGTGTGTTTTCGATCATTTGATTAGCCATTGCTGAAGGAATTCCGTGTTTTCCATAATGTGTGCGAACGTGATTCATAAATCGCTTTTTCCAAGCTTTATTTCCTAATTCGGCATCACGCTTCGTCATCGATACACGTGCTTCCGTCTTTTCTTGTAAACTCCCAGCGTATCCATAATGATCGGGATGGTAATGTGTCAGCCAGATGTCTGTAACCTGTTCCGTTTCGATATGTTGCTCCCACATTTTCTGCGTCGTTTCATTATGTAAGCCGGTGTCCATGATGACCCACCCCTCTTCTCCCTCACCGATGAAACAATTGACGTGATTGAGTCGGAATGGTAACGGCATCGTAATCATTTTTATTCCAAGGTTGTCCATCATTTTCTGCTCTCTCCTTTTTTCGAACTCAATAGTGTTCTACTTTTAATTTTGCCTGTTTTTTTACGAAATAAAAACTGATGTCTACTATAAAATACCACTGACCATAACAAATAACTCTGTTAAAAATACGCTGCTCGACATTTTTAATTGTTTCATTTCCAGTCATAATAGGAATGAATATTGTGAAAATGATGCCGACAAAAATAGCTACATAAGGATTTGTAGGAACGATCCAATCATACCATTGTATGAAGGACATAAATATCCTCCTTGTCTTGGATCTCATTTTCACCCATTTTTCCGTTGACATACATCGTCAATTGAAATGTAAGCATACATGAATAATCGTAAATAAAATTGTAACAAGATCTTACATCATACAATTCTAACTTCATTCCATAAAAACCTCATTTATTAATTGTTTATGCAGAAAACAACACGTAATGGTGTACATTATTGTTTCATGGATCTTTAAACCAAGTCCAGTTGAATATAAACGGCCAAAACCCTTTAAAAAATTGTCCAGTTTAGTGTTGACATACCAATTCAATAAAGATATATGATTATATCCCTTTTCATACATCTATTTATAAAACTTAAAAGAACATCAAGGTGATTATCTTCCTACATTCCGGAATCGTGTCCGTTTGTTGTTTATGGCAAACTAAAAATGTAGTCTTTGGCAGTTAATTTATGTAGTTTTCTGGACATAAAAAAATGCCACTTGCCAACCTCTCCAAATAATTATAAACTCACCTCGTTGGACCAACAACGATGGGAGGATATTAGGAG
>DASUXY010000021.1:0-62386 GCA_036377675.1 Bacillota bacterium | reverse complement strand
TCTTGTCTTTACTTATTAATTCATTGTCTGGTAGCGATTGCGAAGAGGTCACACCTGTTCCCATACCGAACACAGTAGTTAAGCTCTTCAGCGCCGATGGTAGTTGGGGCTTTGCCCCTGCAAGAGTAGGACGCCGCCAGGCAATAAAGAAGGCATTCCATATATGGAGTGCCTTCTTTATATTTGAAGAGAAATGGAGTCTTGAATTCCAGTGCATTGATTTAGTAAGGAGCTAAAAGTATTAGTTACAGATGACAACTAACCCCAGACTTTTCTTCTCGAACATTCTTTCAGCAACTGTACATATAGCACGGATCAGTAATCGCTTATCTTATAAACAGTCCCCTCTCTTAAAGAACAGTTCATAAGTTTTAGTTATTTAGGATTCACCAAAAAATTACTTCATTATATAGATTTCTATGTGTACATAAATCTTGTTCGACAAAATATTTCCCGGGAAACATTTTTATTGAAGTTGATAAATATAGCTTTTAGATTTGATATTTAGAATATGGATTGATGGAATTATTGACTACACGTTGAAGAATAAAATGAACATAGGCGTGTAAAGTGAGATATAATTTTTAAGGAGGGAATTGGCAAGGTACTAGACACGTTATCTTGATTTTGAGTAGTAGTTAAAGGAAGTTACTCATAGAGTGAAAGTCGGTGTTTAGCGATTTAAAGGAAAAGGTATAGTTGGTTATAAAAGGATAACTATACGATTTTAGAAAAAACTTATTGAATATCGAAAAATGTAACAGGCGAAGTCGAAAGGAATAAAGCGAGAACAGAAGAAAAAAATATTTTATCCCTTAGAAAAATGGCTGTAATCATTTTCAAGTTATAAGGATATGTTTGTTTTTTAAAAATTTGTCTACAATAAATAAAGACATATCTATTTGCATCTATAAAAATTTAACGTATAATGAAAGTAAAGTCAAAGATAGTCAAAGTCAAGGTATGAGCCTCCATAATCCGAAATAACAACAACTAAGAATAGTTTTGACAACGATAGATATAGGAGGTGGGATGGTGCGGAACATATCTGATATCATTGAACAATATTTGAAACAAAGATTGAAACGAAAAGGAAAGAACGTTCTTGAAATTAAGCGCAGCGAAGTAGCTGATCAATTTCAATGTGTACCTTCACAAATTAATTATGTCATCAATACACGGTTTACGGTAGAGAAAGGCTATCTAGTAGAGAGTAAGCGCGGCGGTGGGGGGTATATTCGAATCATCCGGATTAAGCATCAGGATGAATCGGAATTAATTGATGAAATCATCCAAATGGTTAGTCCTAAAGTAACACAACAAGCGGCAATCGATGTGTTAGAACGTCTCTTAGAAGAAAAAATAATTACAGCCCGTGAAGCAAAGATTATGCGTAGTGTAATGGATCGTAATATACTTGCTGTGAACTTACCTGTTCGAGATGAAATCCGTTCACGCTTGTTAACAGCAATGCTTACCACATTAAAGTATGTGAGAAAATAATCTAATCTTCTTGTATACAATGTTATTGTTTTGGCCGATTATAACTTTGTAAAAGGGGGAGTTTAATGAAATGTCAAGAATGTCATAAGAGGGAGGCAACACTTCATTTTACACAAGTCATCCATGGAAATAAACTTGAAGTGCATGTTTGTGAAGTGTGTGCAAAGAAAAAGGGTTATATGACTTATCCCGAAGAGGCTTATACCTTGCATGATTTACTGACTGGATTGTTTAATGTTGACTCACCTCAGGTGAATAGCCAAGGAGCGTCATTAAGTCAAATTCAAAGAGTTCGTTGTCCGAAGTGTGATTTATCATTTTCTGAATTTAAGCGGATTGGTAAATTCGGTTGTGCAACGTGTTATCAAACATTTTCGGAACGAATCGATCCGATTTTGCGCCGCGTGCATAGTGGAAATACAAAGCATATTGGTAAAATACCGAAGCGCAAAGGTAGTAACCTTCATTTAAAAAAGCAGGTTGAAGCGTATCGGTCTGAACTCCATTCTCTCATTGAAAATGAAGCTTTTGAAAAAGCTGCTATCGTAAGAGATAAGATTAAAGAATTGGAGTCAAAAATCCAAGATAAAGAAGCTGGTGATCAAACGTGACTTTACAACAGTTTATGAATGAAACGATAAGCCCTTGGATGCGAGAAGAAGGTCCTGATAATGATATTGTGCTAAGTAGTCGACTTCGTTTGGCGAGAAATTTTTCAGATGTTTCATTTCCTACCATTGCTTCTAAAGAACAACTCAATAAAATAAATCATTTTTTCCAAGAAAACTATGAACATACTTCTTTTCAAGATTATGAAAACTTTCAATTCATATCCATTCCTGATTTGAGTACAATTGAGAAGAAGGTTCTCGTAGAAAAACATTTAATCAGTCCACTTCTAGCGAAAAGATCACAAGCTGCTGCGGCACTTATTTCTAAACAAGAACAGGTGTCATTAATGATCAATGAAGAAGATCATATTCGGATTCAGCTTTATTTTCCTGGGTTACAATTAACAAAAGCATTGCAAAAAGGTTTTGAATTCGATGATTGGTTGGAGGAAAAAATTAATTATGCTTATGACGAGACAAGGGGCTATTTAACGAGTTGCCCTACAAATGTAGGGACAGGAATGCGTGCTTCTGTCATGATGCATCTTCCTGCACTGGCGCTTACAAAGCACCTCAATCGCATGATCCCTGCGATTAATCAATTAGGCCTTGTCGTAAGGGGAATTTATGGTGAAGGAAGTGAAGCTTTAGGAAATTTATTCCAAATTTCCAATCAAATTACGTTAGGCAAAACTGAGGAAGATATTATTGTAGACTTAGAAAGTGTTGTTCAGCAATTGATTGAATTAGAACGGACGACGAGGAAGCGTCTTATGGAACAAATGACAATCAACTTAAAAGATCGCATCTATCGCTCACTTGGGGTACTGGAATATAGCCGAATTACTGATTCAAAAGAGGCAGCAAGATGTTTATCAGATGTTCGTTTAGGTATAGACTTAGGAATTATTGAAAATATCCCAAAAAATATACTTAATGAATTAGTAATCTTGACACAACCTGGACTTTTACAATATTATGCAAAAAAAGCACTCACTACACATGAACGCGACGTATTGCGTGCATCTTTAATTAGAAAACGTCTACAATTAGAAGGATAAAGGGAATCGTTAAGGAGGAAATAATATGATGTTTGGACGATTTACTGAAAGAGCACAAAAGGTATTAGCATTATCCCAAGAGGAAGCTGTTCGCCTGAACCATCACAATATTGGTACAGAACATATTTTGTTAGGCCTTGTTCGTGAAGGCGAAGGAATTGCTGCTAAAGCTTTAGAAACCTTAGGATTAAAAGTAACTAAAATCCAAGAAGAAGTGGAAAAGTTAATCGGTGTCGGGAAACAGCCAATGCAAACGATTCATTATACGCCTCGTGCAAAAAAGGTGATTGAGCTATCACAGGATGAAGCGCGAAAACTTGGACATTCTTATGTCGGTACAGAACACATTTTATTAGGATTGATTCGTGAAGGTGAAGGTGTTGCAGCACGCGTTCTTAATAACCTCGGTGTTAGCTTGAATAAGGCAAGACAACAAGTGCTCCAACTCTTAGGAAGTAACGAATCACAAGCGGGTAGACAAGGTCGCGGACAGACATCAAATGCGAATACACCAACACTTGATTCTTTGGCACGTGATTTAACCGTAAGTGCAAAGGAAGGAAATATAGATCCTGTTATTGGCCGAAGTAAAGAAATCGAACGTGTCATTCAAGTGCTCAGTCGTCGAACGAAAAATAATCCTGTTTTAATTGGAGAGCCAGGTGTCGGAAAGACAGCTGTTGCAGAAGGACTCGCTCAGCAGATTGTTGACAATGAAGTACCAGAGACATTACGCGGGAAACGTGTTATGACGCTCGATATGGGAACCGTTGTTGCGGGGACAAAATATCGAGGTGAGTTTGAAGACCGGTTGAAAAAAGTAATGGAAGAAATTCGCCAAGCAGGAAATGTTATTTTATTTATTGATGAGTTGCACACTTTAATCGGTGCTGGTGGTGCTGAAGGAGCTATTGATGCGTCGAATATTCTTAAACCGTCGCTCGCTCGCGGAGAATTGCAGTGTATCGGAGCGACAACGATTGATGAATATCGTAAGTATATTGAAAAAGATGCTGCTTTGGAACGTAGATTTCAACCGATTCAAGTCGATGAACCTACATTAGAAGAAACGATTCAAATTTTAAAAGGGTTGCGAGATCGATATGAAGCTCATCACCGGGTAACAATTACAGACGAAGCAATCGAAGCAGCCGCTCAACTATCTGATCGTTATATTACTGACCGATTTTTACCGGACAAAGCGATTGATTTAATTGATGAAGCAGGTTCAAAAGTTCGCCTGCAATCCTATACAGTTCCACCGAATTTAAAACAATTGGAACAAAAACTCGAAGAAGTCCGTAAAGAAAAAGATGCGGCCGTACAAAGCCAAGCATTTGAAAAAGCTGCTTCATTACGTGATTCGGAACAAAGGTTACGTGAAGAATTAGAAACGACGAAAAATAAATGGAAAGAAAAGCAGGGACAAGAAGATTCCCAAGTAGTCGTTGAAGATATTGCCAGTGTTGTGTCTATATGGACGGGTGTACCAGTATCTCAACTAACCAAAGATGAAAGTGAACGACTTTTAAATCTAGAGAACATTTTACATAATCGTATTATCGGACAGGAAGAAGCGGTCAAAGCGGTTTCAGCAGCAATTCGCAGAGCACGCGCAGGTTTGAAAGATCCGAAACGTCCGATCGGTTCATTTATCTTCCTTGGTCCTACAGGTGTCGGAAAAACAGAACTCGCACGAGCACTAGCTGAAGCGATGTTTGCGGATGAAGAAGCAATGATTCGGATTGATATGTCAGAATATATGGAGAAACATTCTACTTCTCGATTAGTTGGATCTCCTCCAGGATATGTTGGATATGAAGAAGGCGGTCAACTTACAGAAATGGTTCGTCGAAAGCCATATTCTGTCGTCTTACTCGATGAAATTGAAAAAGCACACCCTGAAGTGTTTAATATTTTATTACAAGTGCTTGAAGACGGGCGTTTAACAGATTCTAAAGGTAGAGTTGTTGACTTTAGAAACACGGTGCTCATTATGACATCGAACGTAGGAGCCAGCGAATTAAGACGGAATAAATACGTTGGCTTTAACCTTGAAGAAGAAGGTCAACAATATAAGGATATGAAAGATAAAGTTACTGATGAATTGAAAAAAGCTTTCCGCCCCGAGTTTTTGAACAGAATCGATGAAACCATTGTTTTCCATGGACTTGAGAAAGAGCATATGAAGGAAATTGTCGTCTTAATGATTGAACAACTGAAAGAGCGCTTAGAAGAACAAGAGATTCATTTCTCATTGACTGACAAAGCATTGGATAAAATTGCCGAAGTAGGCTTTGAACCAGAATATGGGGCACGTCCTTTACGACGTTCCATTCAAAAAAATATTGAAGATTTACTTTCAGAAGCCTTATTAAAAGGAACGATTGCTAAAGGGGATCACGTCAAAATTGGGCTTAACACTAAAGGTGAATTCATTATACTCGACTAAATATTCACGGTTAGGATCAGTTTTATTGCGAACAGTTGCTGGAATTTATCAGTATAAGACGAAACATTTTCGCGCTCTTACGTAAAGTAAATAAGGCCGCGAGATGGGAAAACTAGAAGGTAATTGTTACTTTCTAGTTTTTTCCTTCCTAATTAAAAATAGGCGGGGGAGGAATTTGTGGCACAAATATGAAATAATTTCTATAAATTGAAAGAAACCTGTAACTCTAGTGTTACTTTAATCGTATATAATATAATCGAAGGGATTGGGTAGTGGTGGCAAAACGTAAAACAAAATATGTATGTCGGGAATGTGGCTATGAATCACTGAAGTGGATGGGGAAATGTCCAGGATGTAATCAATGGAATACACTAAACGAAGAATTAGAACTATCCCGTTCTAAAAGACATACAATCGATAGAAGTGACAAGACACATCATCGCCCTGAAAAAATAACAGCTATTGAATCCCAAGAAGAATCAAGATTGACAACGACTATGAATGAATTTAATCGAGTTCTCGGTGGGGGAATTGTGCCGGGATCACTTGTCTTAATTGGGGGAGACCCTGGAATTGGAAAGTCTACATTACTCTTGCAAATCTCCTCACAATTAGCAGAACAAATGTTACCAGTGTTGTACATTTCGGGTGAAGAATCACCGAGGCAAACGAAACTTCGTGCAGACCGCTTAGGAGTTTCAGCAGATTTATTATTCGTATTATCGGAAACAAACTTGTTCGATATTACGAAGCATATTGAAATGATTAAGCCATCTCTCGTCATTGTTGACTCGATTCAGACCATTTATCGGGAGGAAGTGACGAGCGCTCCAGGTAGTGTCTCACAAGTTCGTGAATGTACAAGTGAGCTTATGCGCATAGCTAAAACGTATAACATTCCTGTCTTTATTGTCGGTCATGTAACGAAGGAAGGGACAATCGCTGGGCCACGCGTCTTGGAGCATATGGTAGATACGGTTCTTTATTTTGAAGGGGAAAGACATCATACATACCGGATTTTGCGCAGTGTAAAAAACCGTTTCGGTAGCACACATGAGATGGGGATCTTTGAAATGAAAGAAGACGGCTTAAACGAAGTACTCAATCCGTCTGAAATTTTTTTAGAAGAACGTTCAGTCGGAGCGGCAGGATCGACCGTCGTAGCCTCGATGGAAGGAACGCGCCCGATGCTTGTAGAAATTCAGGCATTGATCTCTCCATCTGCTTTCGGAAACCCAAGACGGATGGCTACAGGAGTAGATAATAACCGAATCCCCTTATTAATGGCTGTTTTAGAAAAAAGAGTTGGGCTTATGTTACAAAATCAAGATGCTTATGTAAAAGTAGCAGGTGGTGTGAAATTAGATGAACCTGCCATTGATTTAGCAATTGCTGTTAGTATTGCCTCTAGTTTTCGTGATGAACCGACGCGACCGGGTGATATTTTCATTGGTGAAGTCGGTTTAACAGGCGAAGTTAGAAGGGTCTCTAGAATTGAGCAACGTGTTCAAGAAGCATCGAAACTAGGTTTTAATCGAATTATTTGTCCGCAAAAAAATCTCGACGGTTGGACACCTCCAAAAAATGTTGAAGTGATTGGGATCAATACCGTTCAAGAAGCATTAGATCTAGGAGTAGCTCGCTAAGTGTTTGTAAAACAACAGAGGATATTCTTTCCTATAAGTTCATAAGCGAGTTAAGTAACGCAAAAAATTTGATAATATATTATTATTGTGATAGAATTGATTGTTTTGGTTAATTGAATATTATTAATGAATATGCTATCATTATAGACAGCAAATTCATTTTCAAAATAATGGTTATTTTTTATAGGAATAGGTAATAATAATGGATAGGAGGTGACAGTGGTGCTGAAGAAAATTGTCCATTTGTTTTTTATCATTACAGGTGGAACTATTGGTTATTTATATGGGCCGGACGCCATGAATCTGTTAGGCTTTAATGACGTACAATGGCTGACATCCCCATACTTCGGCTTAGTTTTAGGTGCTCTTATATTATTTGGAACTTCATACTGGGTAGCGGATTATATTGTTAACTTTTTAAAGTGGATTGAGGATGCGTTAATTAAGGTCCCCGTTGGAGATTTGTTTTTTGGAAGTCTCGGTTTAATTATCGGGCTTGTCGTTGCGTACTTAATTAATATTACGTTACAAGACATTAATATTAAATTCGTTTCCCAAGTTATTCCGTTATTTGTCACTATTTTGTTAGGGTATTTTGGCTTTCAAGTTGGGTTTAGACGACGAGAAGAGTTTGTGAATATACTTAATGTGAGTAAAAAAGAACGTGAGAAAAAGCATGCATCCAGCGATGAAAAAGAATCTAAGGAGAGTCGATCGTTTCCAAATGCAAAGATTTTAGATACAAGTGTGATCATAGATGGAAGGATTGCTGACATTTGTCAAACGCAATTTTTGGAAGGGACACTTGTCATTCCTCAATTTGTTTTAGGTGAACTGCAACATATCGCTGACTCTTCCGATGCGTTAAAACGAAATAGGGGTCGTCGGGGACTTGATGTTTTGAACCGGATTCAAAAAGAGTTACCTGTAAAAGTAGAAATTTACGATGGGGATTTTGAGGACACTCAAGAAGTGGACAGCAAGTTAATTAAGTTAGCGAAAGAGATTGACGGCATCGTCGTAACGAATGATTTTAATTTAAACAAAGTTTGTGATTTGCAAGGTGTTCGTGTCTTAAATATTAATGACTTAGCCAATGCAGTTAAACCAGTTGTATTGCCTGGAGAAGAGTTAGTTGTTCAAGTTATTAAAGACGGGAAAGAGCAAGATCAAGGGATTGCCTATTTAGATGACGGAACGATGATTGTAGTAGAAGAAGGCAAGATTCATATCGGAAAAACAATCGAAGTTCTTATAACGAGTGTTCTTCAGACATCAGCTGGTCGGATGATTTTTGCAAAGCCGAAATTACTTGAAAAAGCATTGTAAAAAAGGTATAACTTATGGAGGATATCAAAAAGTGATAACAAGCATGTTATCACTTTTTGTTATACAATAGAAGGGATCCTTCAAATATTAACTTTACATATGGATAAATTTTGTTTGGAGATGAAAGGGGTAAGGGTAACACCATGACAAAAGAAGTTCGTGTACGTTATGCACCAAGTCCAACGGGCGATCTTCATATTGGGAATGCACGTACAGCACTATTTAATTACTTATTTGCTAGGCATTTCGACGGTAAGATGATTATTCGTATCGAGGATACAGATGAAAAGCGAAATATAGAAGGTGGCGAAGAAAGTCAACTTACATATCTTAAGTGGCTCGGGATTGATTGGGATGAAGGGCCCGACATCGGTGGGGACTATGGTCCATATCGTCAAATGGAACGTTTAGATATTTATAAGAAATACGTTGATCAGTTATTGGACAGGGGATTTGCTTATAAATGTTATATGACCGAAGAAGAGCTCGAACAGGAGCGGGAGGAACAACGAGCAAACGGCCAAATCCCTAAATATTCAGGAGCTCACCGAAACTTGACAGATGAACAAATTGAACAATTCGAACGAGAAGGCCGAAAGCCGAGTATCCGTTTTCGTGTACCGGATCACGTGACATACACGTTTAAAGATATAGTTCGCGGAAAAATTTCTATCGAATCGAGTGATTTTGGCGACTGGGTCATCGTTAAGAAAAACGGTATCCCAACATACAACTTCGCTGTCGTCATCGATGATTATTTGATGAACATTACTCATATTTTGCGAGGAGAAGAACATATTTCAAATACTCCAAGACAAATGATGATTTATGAAGCACTAGGCTGGGAAACACCGCAATTTGGCCATATGACACTTATTTTGAATGAAGATCGTAAAAAACTAAGTAAACGGGATCAGCATATTATTCAATTTATTGAGCAGTATCATGATTTAGGATATATGCCAGAAGCTCTCTTCAACTTTATTACGTTACTCGGATGGTCACCGGTTGGCGAGGACGAAATTTTTGATAAAGAAACATTGATTGAGATCTTTGATCCTGAACGCTTATCTACATCGGCAGCTGTTTTTGATGTGAAGAAATTAAAATGGATGAACAATGAATATATTAAGGCGGCTGATCTGGATACCGTTATTTCATTAGCGTTGCCGTTTTTAGTTAAAGCGGGTCGATTGCCTGAAAATATGGATCAAGAACAAAGAGAATGGGCGGAAAAAGTAATTGCTTTGTATCAAGAACAATTACGGTTTGGACAGGAAATCGTTGAATTAACGGATTTATTTTTCAAGCAATCGATTGATTACGATGAGCAGGCGATGAAAGTCCTTCAAGAAGAACAAGCGGTTGAAGTACTACAAGTTCTTACTGATCGATTGATTCAGCTTGATGAGTTTAATAAAGATAGGATTAAGGATCAGATTAAAGCAACACAAAAAGAAACAGGCATTAGAGGTAAAAAGCTATTTATGCCTATTCGTGTAGCCGCAACAGGTCAAACGCATGGACCAGAACTACCGATGGCTATGGAATTACTAGGAAAAGATATAGTCATTACACGGTTGAATGAAGTGTTAGAGAAACTCGAAGCTTAAGACTTTGGAAAAATTAGAGGAGCATACATACGAAGGCATCTTTCTATTTCAACGTTTAGCCTTGTTCAATTCACTTGTCAATTGACAGTCGTTGTTTTAAAATGTATGCAACAACCTAATCATTTATAGACACAACTCGTTATCAGTAAACATATAGTAATCACATACGAAAAGCGTTGAAGAGGGAAAGTAGGGAGCGCACTACTTATTCAGAGAGAATCACCAGTGGCTGTGAGTGATTTTGAGTATCGTTCTTGAAGTGCCCCTCTGAGTCCATCATAGAAATATAAGTATATGATGGCGGTGATCTACCGTTAAAAGAACTGAGCTGGGATGGAATGAGTGCATATTCTGTCCAACAGAGTGGAACCGCGCCATAAGCGTCTCTGTGTTTAACACACATAGGGGCGCTTTTTATGTGGAAATATTTTTAATAGATCCGATTAATAACTGTGATGTTGTAACCAAAGGGGGCATATGAAAAATGGGGCTTTTTAAGCGCATGAAAGAAGATATGGATGTCGTATTTGAACAGGACCCAGCGGCACGAAGTTATTTTGAAGTCTTTTTAACGTATTCAGGGCTACATGCAATTTGGTGGCATCGATTAGCTCACGCTTTTTACAAACGTAGATTTTTCTTCATTGCTCGAGCCTTGTCACAGTTAAATCGCTTTTTAACTGGTGTTGAAATTCACCCAGGAGCACGAATAGGTCGAAGGTTTTTCATTGATCATGGTATGGGCGTTGTCATCGGTGAAACGTGTGAAATTGGTGATGACGTTACTGTCTTTCAAGGGGTAACTCTCGGTGGCACAGGTAAAGAAAAAGGAAAGCGTCACCCGACGATTAAAGATAATGCTTTAATTGCTACTGGTGCTAAGGTACTCGGCTCCATTACGATTGGAGAGAATTCAAAAATAGGTGCAGGTTCGGTTGTCCTCAAAAATGTTCCGGATCATTGTACCGTCGTCGGCATTCCAGGTCGAGTTGTCGTACAAAATGGGAAAAAAGTGCGCAAAGAGAAAGACTTGGATCACCATAAGTTACCCGATCCAGTAGCCGACCGGTGTAATCAGTTGCAAAAGGAAATTGATGCATTGAAAGATGAAATAGCGAAGCTGAAAGAGGGGAAGACATATGTCGATTGAAATTTATAATACATTAACACGGAAGAAAGAAGTTTTTAACCCGATTGAAGGCGGTAAAGTGAGCATGTATGTATGTGGTCCTACGGTATACAATTATATTCATATAGGTAATGCTCGCCCAGCTATTGTCTTCGATACGGTACGACGGTATTTAGAATATAAGGGGTACACGGTTGACTATGTCCTAAACTTTACAGATATTGATGATAAAATCATTCAGGCGGCACATGAACGCAAAGAAGAAGTACGCGATGTGGCCGATCGGTTTATTAAAGCATATTTGGAAGATGTTGAAGCACTCGGTGTGAAAAAAGCTACCTATCATCCACGGGTTACAGAATCGATTGATGATATCATTTCCTTTATAGAGGCGTTAGTTGAGAAAGGTTACGCTTATGAGGTTGATGGAGATGTTTATTTTAAACCACGAGCTTTTGAAGATTACGGGAAATTGTCCCATCAATCGATAGAAGAGTTACAATCAGGAGCAAGAATTAAAATTGGTGAGAAGAAAGAAGATCCTCTTGATTTTGCTCTTTGGAAACGAGCGAAAGAAGGGGAAATCTCTTGGGATTCACCGTGGGGTAAAGGGCGCCCAGGTTGGCATATTGAATGCTCGACGATGGCGAAGAAATATTTAGGGGAAACGATTGATATTCATGCTGGAGGGCAAGATCTTACCTTTCCGCATCATGAAAATGAAATTGCTCAATCCGAAGCTAAAACAGGTAAACCGTTTGCAAATTATTGGATGCATAATGGTTATATTAATATTGATAATGAAAAAATGTCAAAATCACTCGGTAACTTTATATTAACGAGAGATTTAATTAAAGCTCACGATCCGCAAGTTATTCGATTTTTCATGCTTAGTGTTCATTATAGGAACCCGATTAACTTCACAGAGGAATTGTTGGAAAGTGCCGCCAATAGCTTGGAGCGTATAAGGACGTCTTATTTGAATTTAGAACATCGTAAACAATCAAGTATGAACCTTAACAGTGAGGAGTCCGAATGGCTCGAAAAAGTCCAATCCTTCAAGGAAGCGTTTGAACAAGCGATGGATGATGATTTTAATACAGCAAATGCGATTTCAGTATTGTTCGATTTGACAAAAGAGGCGAATGAATATATCGAACTTGATCAGACGTCTGTCAAGGTCATCGAGGCTTTTCAAGAAAAAATTAAAACGATGTTAGATATCCTCGGCATTTCATTGCAAGCTGAACAGGAACTGCTTGATGAAGAGATTGAGGCATTGATTAAAGAAAGAAACGAAGCTAGACAAAATCGTGACTTTTCTCGGGCAGATGAGATTAGAGATCTTTTAAAAGAGAAAGATATTATTTTGGAGGATACAGCCCAAGGGGTTCGTTGGAGAAGGGGCTAATGATGGATAAACATGTTAAACAAATGAAAGCTTTGGCTTTGGCTTATGTCGGAGACGCCGTGTATGAATTGCACATTCGTCACTATTTAATCCAGATGGGCCAAGTGAAACCGAAACATTTACATGAGTCAGCGATTACATTTGTTTCGGCAAAGGCACAAGCATCGGTCATTTTGGAATGGCTTAAAAAAGGTGTGTTAACCGAAGAAGAAGAAAAGATTGTATTGCGAGGGAGAAATGCCAAGACGAAGTCCATTCCAAAAAACACTTCGGTTCAATCGTATCGTTATAGTACTGCATTCGAAGCGTTAATCGGTTATCATTATTTATTAAAAAATGATACACGTTTGCAACAATTATTAACGAACGCGGTTTGCTTTTTAGAAAGGGGGCAACGCTAACGGTGAGTCAAGAAATAATTATCGGAAAAAATCCTGTATTTGCAGCTCTACAATCGGGTCGTACCATTCATAAAGTTCTTATGTCCGAACAGTTGCATCCGAACATGCAAGAGAAATTGAATAAACTAGGAAAAAAGGCTGGCGCAGTCGTTCAAAAGGTGCCAAAAAATAAGTTAGATCGGACAGCAAAAGGGAATCATCAAGGAATTATTGCTTACGTAGCACCGTATACGTATGTTTCCTTAGACGATTTATTTGCTCAGGCATCCAAAGTGGATGAAGCCCCCTTTTTTATTATATTGGATGAGCTGGAAGATCCCCATAATTTAGGTTCAATCATTCGAACGGCACATGCGGCAGGTGCCCACGGTGTAATCATTCCGAAGCGACGCTCTGTTGGATTAACAGCAGCTGTTGCTAAAACAGCTGCTGGCGCCTTGGAACATGTTCCAGTTGCTAGAGTGACGAACATCTCTTACACGATTGATGAATTAAAAGAGCGGAATGTTTGGGTTGTTGGCACGGATGCAGAAGGTGATGAAGATTACAGAATGTTGGACGGAGCTCTGCCTATTGCTATTGTCATTGGTAATGAGGGGAAAGGCATGAGTAGATTGGTCAAAGAAAAGTGTGATTGGACTGTCAATCTTCCTATGAAAGGTAAAATTTCATCATTAAATGCTTCTGTCGCCTGCGGAATACTATTGTATGAGGTTTTTCGAAAAAGGCATCCGTTAGGTGAGTAGCCATGATTACGGTCATCATCGACGGATATAATATGATAGGGGCTTGGGATGAGCTAAAATCTTTAAAAGAGATTGATTTTGAACAAGCACGTGATCGTCTCATGGAGATGTTATCCGAATACCAAGCACATTATGGATATCGCGTCATCGTTGTGTTTGATGCCTATTTTGTTCGTGGAAAAGAATATAAAGAAAAAAAACATAATGTAGAAGTCATTTTTACAAAAGAAAAAGAAACAGCCGATGAATGTATTGAACGCCTCGTGAAAAAGCTGAAAAATGTTCGCGATCAAATTTACGTCGCCACATCTGATTACGCCGAGCAACGGACGATTTTTGGAAGTGGCGCTTTACGGAAATCTGCTAGAGAGTTATACATTGAATTAGAAGCTATGGAACAACGAATTGACGAGCGGATTGAAATACAAAAAAAAGAAAAACCAACGTCGAAAATTGTATTAGATGAACAGGTATTAAAAGTTTTTGAGAAATGGCGACGAGGAAGTAAATGAGCATAGGACAGAATGCCTGATGCTCATTTACCCTTTTAAATCTTAAAGAAGGAGCTATAAAGCTTTTTTAAGTAGGAAATGGGGTTTTACAATAAGTACTAAATTATTTAGTAGGTACTTAGTGGCTAAAAAAGTTACAACATTCAAACAAATGCGTGCGAACTGTGCTATTACAGTCTTTTGTCCTGTTGTTTTATAAGAATACATCCTGTATAATACGTTTATATTAAAGAGGAGCTGGCAAAGGGGGTATTGTGCATGAACGTCAAGCAAAAACCATTCAATCGAGAAAAAGTAAAACATGTTGATGACGAACAACTATTATATTTAATCCGTCAAGGAGACGATCAAGCATTAGATCAATTAATATATAAATATAAAAATTTTGTCCGCGCAAAAGCTAGAACGTATTTTTTAATTGGAGCTGATCGGGAAGATATCATTCAAGAAGGGATGATAGGCCTTTACAAAGCGATTCGTGACTACAATGAGGACAAGCAGGCGTCCTTTAAAGGATTTGCGGAATTATGTATTACGAGACAGATAATTACAGCTATTAAAACCGCTACGAGGCAAAAGCACATCCCACTTAACTCCTATGTTTCTCTCGATAAACCTATCTATGATGAAGAATCAGATCGAACATTATTAGATGTAATATCTGGTTCAAAGACAATCGACCCTCAAGAACTGCTCGTTAATCAGGAAAAATTCTATCATATCGAACTTAAATTATCAGAATTGTTGAGCGGTTTGGAAAAGAAGGTGTTGCATCAGTATTTAGAAGGGCGAACATATCAAGAAATTTCTACGGCGTTAAATCGGAGTGTAAAGTCGATTGACAATGCCTTACAACGTGTTAAACGTAAAATGGAACAATTGATGGAAACGAATGAGTTGAACTTATAAAGGAATAAAAAGAGAATGTTATGAAACCATTGAGATCGTCTGTAAATGGGGCGCTCTGGAGAGTTCTTTGCAAGCGTATACGGGTTAGTTTTCTATTCTAGTAAGATGATTGAAGCTCGTCAAAAAGCATCTGTTTCGGTTAGGCGATTTCATCTATTTTTATTGTAAATTCGTCCTGAGGAGCGTTGACACATAAAAATAAGCGTGCTACATTAATAGGAGTACGTCCCTACTGATGGGGTGATTGAATGAAACGAAAAGTGAGTTTAGCGTGTACAGCTTGTCTTAGTAGAAACTATTCGACCCATAAAAGTGTGTCCCAACAATCAACACGCATAGAAGTCCGTAAGTATTGTAAAACGTGTAAAAAGCATACATTACACCTTGAAACGAAATAAAAATCGCGTAATTTTTCCGTTAGATTTGGGGGCTCCGGCATGATCAATTTTTTAAAAAAAGTATCACAAGAAATGAAAAAAGTCACCTGGCCAACAGGTAAAGAGTTAACGAGCTATACGATTACGGTAGTAGCAACTGTGGCCTTTGTTGCGATATTCTTCGCAATTGTGGATCAAGGAATTACATTTATTTTGAATATGTTTTTTGAATAAATAAGGTACGATTATGTTATAATGGAAATATATACGATGATTTTAAAAAAACCCGCATTCAACGGGTTTTTTAATATTGTTTTTAAACATGGATACAATATGCGAACATGATGCGATGATATGTCTTTTATCATAGATGAATATAAATGGTTAGATTCTTAGACATACTCATATATGTTTTTTATTCGTTAGGAAAAATACTTATCGGCGTTACATAACGATTCGATGAGTAAAAAGGGAGGGAAGGACAACGTATATTGTCCAAATAAATGGAAAGTAATTGGTATGTTATTCACACGTATTCTGGCTATGAAAACAAAGTAAAAGCGAACTTGGAAAAACGTGTGCAAACGATGGGAATGGAAGATAAGATTTTCCGAGTCATTGTACCAGAAGATGAACAAACGGAAATTAAAGATGGGAAAAAGAAAGTTGTTAAAAAGAAATTTTTCCCGGGGTACGTCTTGGCAGAAATGATTATGACGGATGATTCTTGGTATGTTGTTCGAAACACACCAGGTGTGACAGGTTTTATCGGCTCAAGTGGCGGGGGTACAAAGCCAACACCACTTTTACCAGAGGAAATCGATTCTATACTGAAACGAATGGGTATGGATGAAAATGTCGTCCAAGTAGAATTTGAAGTGAAGGAAAATGTTCGGGTAACGGACGGCCCCTTCACAAACTTTACGGGAACGATTGAGCAGATTGATGTAGATAAACAAAAAGTAAAGGTGCATGTAAACATGTTCGGTAGAGATACCCCTGTGGAATTGGACTTTTCACAAATTGAAAAGCTATAATGTTAGCAAAATAAATTCTTGCTTTATTTCATAAAACGTGTTAATATTTTTATGTTATCCACGGAATTTTAATTGTCGAAGTGGCTAACAAGGAGTGGGAGGGGAAACAATCCCCTGTGACCACATCACGGACTTAAGGAGGTGTGTCTCGTGGCTAAAAAAGTAATCGATTTAGTAAAACTACAAATTCCAGCTGGAAAAGCAAACCCTGCACCACCAGTGGGACCAGCTTTAGGTCAAGCAGGAATTAACATCATGGGATTTTGTAAAGAATTTAACGCACAAACACAAGAACAAGCAGGTTTAATCATTCCAGTTGAAATTACTGTGTATGAAGACCGTTCATTTACATTTGTTACGAAAACTCCACCAGCTTCTGTATTATTAAAAGAAGCAGCTGGTATTGATAAAGCATCTGGAGAGCCGAATCGTAATAAAGTAGCGACTGTTAAGCGCGATAAAGTAAAAGAAATTGCTGAAATGAAAATGAAAGACTTGAATGCTGCGGATGTAGAAGCAGCGATGCGCATGGTTGAAGGAACAGCGCGTAGTATGGGTATAACGATTGAAGACTAATGATTGGTTAACATAGGTTGCGAGAGGACGAGCTGCATCGCAACCTTTTACTGTAACTATATAGGAATAAGCTACCATCTTCGTCTTCTTGGATAGATGGTGGATCTGTTAGAAATCATTTATCGTCGGCGAAAGAAGTTTCACTTTATAAAAGCATGTGAGCTTTTATGCGTGGGAGGTACTACCGTTATAACCACAATAGAGGAGGAAATAACATGGCTGAAAAAGGTAAGAAGTACCAAGAGTCGATTCAGTTAATTGATCGTACGAAAACATATGATGTAGAAGAAGCTATTGAATTAGTGAAGAAGACAGCGAAAGCATCTTTTGATGAAACTGTCGATGTTGCTTTCCGCTTAGGTGTAGATCCGAAAAAAGCGGATCAACAAATTCGTGGGGCTATGGTTTTGCCACACGGTACCGGAAAAACGAAGACTGTTCTCGTGTTTGCTAAAGGTGAAAAAGCAAAAGAAGCTGAGGAAGCTGGAGCAGATTACGTAGGTGATGAGGACTATATTGAAAAAATCAACGAAGGCTGGCTTGATTTCGATGTCATCGTTGCTACACCTGATATGATGGGTGAAGTTGGTAAATTAGGACGTATTCTAGGTCCTAAAGGATTGATGCCTAACCCGAAAACAGGTACAGTAACATTTGAAGTTGACAAAGCTGTTAAAGAAATTAAAGCTGGAAAAGTTGAATATCGTGTCGATAAAGATGCGAACGTCCATGTACCAATCGGCAAAGTTTCATTTGATCAAAATCAACTCGTTGAAAACTTTGAAGCAATTGCAAACACAATCGCTAAAGCAAGACCCCACTCTGTAAAAGGTGTTTATCTTAAAAACATTGCAGTCTCATCAACAATGGGACCTGGGGTTAAAGTCGATCCGGCTAAATACACTCGTGTAAAAGATGATTGACAATTGCTGAACGATTCGCTATAATAAATGACGTTGTAAAATTAAAAACGTTATACCGTAGACTCAGGTGCAACAATGCTTAATATCCTGCCGAGGTGTTTTGAAACAAATAGGATATTTATTTGTGAGAAACCTCCATGTCTACATGGAGGTTTTTTATTCGATCGGTATGATGAAGGAATCATTTAGGAGGTGGGAATATGTCTAGTGTACTTGATAAGAAGAAACAACTTGTTCAAGAGATTACAGAAAAATTCCGTGAGAGTCAATCAACTGTTCTTGTAGACTACCGTGGTTTAGATGTTGCTTCAGTTACTGAATTGCGGAAGCAACTACGCGAAGTCGGTGTTGATTTCAAAGTGTATAAGAACACAATGTCACGTCGGGCAGCTGAAAGTGCTGATATAGGAGGGATTGTTGAATCCCTCGTTGGGCCGACAGCTATTGCATTTAGTAAGGAAGATGTTGTCGCTCCAGCTAAGATTATTAAAAACTTTGCAAAGGAACACGAAGCACTAGAGATCAAAGGTGGCGTTATTGAAGGTGAAATCGCAACCCTTGAGCAAATTCAAGAACTCGCTGATTTACCAAATTACGAAGGTATGCTCTCTATGCTCCTCAGTGTACTGCAGGCGCCTATTCGTAACTTTGCATATGCTACAAAAGCGATTGCTGATCAACAGGAAGAACAAGCGGAGTAATCTTTTAATTGGATAGCGGATTATAAATTATTGACGAAAACAGGAGGAAATATCATGACTAAAGAGCAAATTATTGATGCGATAAAAGAAATGTCTGTATTAGAATTAAACGATCTTGTCAAAGCAATTGAAGAAGAATTTGGAGTTACAGCTGCAGCACCTGTTGCGGTTGCAGGCGGAGCAGGTGGCGATGATGCTGCTGAAGAACAAACAGAATTTGATGTTATTCTTGAAGAAGTAGGACAGTCAAAAATCAAAGTTATTAAAGCTGTTCGTGAAATCACTGGTCTTGGCTTGAAAGATGCTAAAGATCTAGTAGATGGAGCGCCTAATGCAATTAAAGAAGGCGTAGATAAAGAAGAAGCTGAGGAAATGAAAGAAAAGCTTGAAGAAACTGGTGCAAAAGTAGAACTGAAGTAAACGATTTATCATGAGCTCGTCGTCAAACGGCGGGCTCTCTATTTCCAAGAGAAGATCAATATTTTCCACATCAGTTTATGTACAGATTCAACTTTCCCATATATAACAAAAAAGTAGGTGCCCAAATGCCTGAGCATTACTTTTCAAAAAAACCCCAATCTAAAAGTTCACCGAAGACATGGACATATAAACTACGAAATAAATGGTATACGTTTACAAGTGATACAGGTGTATTTTCCAAACATGAAGTCGATTTTGGCTCCAAATTACTAATTGAACAATTCACTGCTCCTGATATCGAGGGAGATTTATTAGATTTAGGTTGTGGATATGGTCCGATTGGAATTGCCTTAGCTGATCATTACCGAGATCGAAAAGTGGTTATGACCGATATTAATGAACGCGCCATTCAATTAGCAAAAGACAACGCTAAGCAAAACAAAATAGATAATGTAGAATTCATAAATAGTGACCGATTTGAAAATATTTGTCACCGTAAGTTTGCCGCAATCTTAACAAACCCACCTATACGAGCTGGGAAAAAGGTCGTTCATTCTATTTTTGAAGAAAGTAAATCTGCATTACAAAAGGATGGGGAATTATGGATTGTCATTCAAAAAAAACAAGGTGCACCTTCAGCGAAAAAGAAGCTGGAAGATGTTTTTGGCAATGTGCAAACGATTCGCCGTCGTAAAGGCTATTATATTATAAAGGCGATAAATGTTTGACCTTAAAAAAATGTTGTGATAGCATAGTATAATGCTAACCCTAGATTCTAGAGATTAGAGAAGTTTCGTGAAGAAATGACACGTATAATTTTCATGTGGATGGAAATACTGCTTAAATGTCGAAAAAATACCCAAAATTAGCGAATGTTTGCTCTGCATAAAGGACTGTTCACCATTTTGCAATCATTTTCAAAAGCTACTTTTTAATGGGTTTTTTATCGTTTTTACATACGTGTTTCTAACATAAAATAATAGCTTATTCTTAAGGTGTTAGCAAGTAGATGTTTTTATATAATACAACGAATAACTAATCCTTTTGTGATTCACTCGTTTTGTTTTATGATTATTTTTATTCCTAACTCTAAAATATAGTTTAATGTTCATCTTATTAAAAATCCAGAAATAACTATCATGCTGGAGGTCCTCTTTCAGCGATATCTTTTTCTTCTACAAGGAAGATAATCATAAGTAAAGAAAACAGACTTTCTATCAGATGGCCTCGGTAAAAAGTCAGTTTTCTATAAAATATAATATCATCTTCATGTCAATTCCTGAATTATAAAATGAAAATGGAAGAAATTTGAGAGGTGAAGCAGTTGACTCATCAACTAGTTCAATATGGACGGCACCGAAAGCGTAGAAGTTATGCGCGTATTAACGAAGTATTGGAATTACCTAATTTAATCGAAATTCAAACCGCTTCTTATCAGTGGTTCTTAGAGGAAGGTTTGAAGGAAATGTTTCAAGACATTTCCCCGATTGAAGACTTTACAGGAAAGTTATCCCTCGAATTTATTGATTATAGCTTAAGTGATCCGAAGTATCCTGTCGATGAAGCGAAGGAAAGAGATGTAACGTACGATGCTCCGCTTCGTGTGAAAGTTCGTTTAATTAATAATGACACGGGCGAAGTGAAAGAGCAAGAAGTATTTATGGGTGATTTCCCACTCATGACAGATACAGGAACATTTATTATTAACGGTGCGGAACGTGTAATCGTTTCCCAGCTCGTTCGCTCCCCAAGTGTTTATTACAATGAAAAAATAGACAAAAATGGCAGAAGAGGCGTAACAGCGACAGTCATTCCAAACCGGGGTGCATGGTTAGAATTTGAGACTGACGCCAGAGATGTCGTCCATGTTCGCATTGATCGCACACGAAAAATGCCGATTACGGTACTCGTGCGTGCGCTTGGATTTGGTACTGATCAAGAGATTACTGAATTAATCGGTGAGAATGAATACTTAACAAATACGTTAGAAAAAGATAATACGGAAACAACTGAAAAAGCATTACTTGAAATATACGAGCGGTTGCGCCCAGGGGAGCCTCCTACTGTGGACAATGCGAAGAGCTTGTTATATTCGCGTTTCTTTGATCCGAGACGTTATGACTTGGCTCATGTTGGCCGCTACAAAATGAATAAAAAACTACATTTGAAAAACCGGTTATTTAATCAAGTGTTAGCTGAGCCAATCGTAGATCCTGAAACAGGTGAAGTGCTCGCTCAAAAAGGTGACAAACTTGAGCGGAAATTATTAAACAAGCTTATCCCCTACTTAGAGCGTACAGAGCACAAAGTGGGAGAAAAAGTCATTGAACCTGAGGACGGCATTTTAGAAGATCCCATTTATCTTCAATCTATTAAAGTTATTGACCCTACAGATCCAGAGGGAGAGAGGGTACTGAATGTTATCGGCAATGGAGATATTGATTCAGATGTAAAAAATATTACACCAGCAGACATTCTAGCTTCCATTAGTTATTTCTTCAACTTGTTACACTTAGTTGGTTATACAGATGATATTGACCACCTAGGTAACCGAAGATTACGTTCAGTAGGTGAATTGTTGCAAAACCAGTTCCGAATTGGCTTATCACGAATGGAACGAGTTGTACGTGAGCGGATGTCGATTCAGGATACCTCGAGCATTACACCGCAGCAACTGATTAACATTCGTCCGGTGATTGCATCCATTAAAGAGTTTTTTGGCAGTTCACAGCTGTCCCAGTTTATGGATCAGACGAATCCCTTAGCAGAGTTGACGCATAAGCGGAGACTTTCTGCATTAGGTCCAGGAGGTTTAACGCGAGAGCGAGCGGGCATGGAAGTTCGTGACGTTCACTATTCACACTACGGCCGAATGTGTCCGATTGAAACACCTGAAGGGCCAAATATCGGGTTAATCAACTCCTTATCAAGTTTTGCCCGAGTGAATAAGTTTGGCTTCATTGAGACACCTTATCGTCGGGTGGATCCAGAAACGGGTAAAGTTACTACGCAAATTGATTATTTGACTGCCGATGAAGAAGATAACTATGTCGTTGCACAAGCGAATGCTAAGCTTGATGAAGATGGCAGGTTCGCCGATGAGGAAGTTATTACTCGTTTCCGAGGGGAAAACACGATCGTCCCTCGTAGTCAAGTCGATTATATGGACGTATCTCCAAAACAAGTCGTATCGGCGGCAACAGCATGTGTTCCGTTCCTTGAAAACGACGACTCCAACCGCGCTTTAATGGGGGCAAACATGCAGCGTCAAGCTGTGCCGTTATTAACCCCGGAGTCACCGATTGTCGGAACGGGAATGGAGTATGTTTCTGGAAAAGACTCTGGAGCTGCTATTATATGTAAACATGATGGAATTGTTGAACGTGTAGAAGCAAAAGAAATTACAGTTCGTCGTATTTCTGAAGTGGATGGAAAAGAAGTAAAAGGTGATGTTGATTCCTATCGCCTGCAAAAGTATATCCGCTCCAACCAAGGAACATGTTATAATCAACGCCCGATTGTTAACAAAGGCGATCGCGTTTTGAAAGGTGATATTTTAGCAGATGGACCTTCTATGGAATATGGCGAACTTGCCCTAGGGCGCAACGTTCTTGTCGGCTTAATGACATGGGAAGGATACAACTATGAAGATGCCATCATTATGAGTGAACGTCTTGTAAAAGACGATGATTATACATCCATTCACATTGAGGAGTACGAGTCTGAATCACGGGATACGAAACTTGGTCCTGAAGAAATTACAAGAGATATTCCAAACGTTGGTGAAGATGCTCTGAAAAACTTAAACGAACATGGGATTATCCGTGTCGGTGCAGAAGTTAAGGATGGCGACATTCTCGTTGGAAAAGTGACGCCAAAAGGTGTAACCGAACTGTCAGCTGAAGAACGTTTGCTCCACGCTATCTTCGGAGAGAAAGCGCGTGAGGTTCGTGATACATCTTTACGAGTCCCTCATGGTGCAGGTGGTATTGTTCACGATGTGAAGATTTTTAATCGTGAAGACGGAGATGAATTATCACCAGGTGTAAACCAGCTCGTCCGAGTATACATCGTACAAAAACGTAAAATTGCAGAAGGCGATAAGATGGCAGGTCGTCACGGGAACAAAGGTGTTATTGCTAAGATTTTGCCGGAAGAAGACATGCCGTTTTTAGCTGACGGAACTCCGATTGACGTTATGCTTAACCCGTTAGGTGTCCCATCACGAATGAACATCGGACAGGTGTTTGAGCTTCATCTCGGAATGGCTGCTAAGAAATTAGGTCTCCATGTTTCGTCACCTGTGTTTGATGGTGCAACAGAGCAAGATGTATGGGATACGCTCGAAGAAGCGGGAATGCCACGAGATGCGAAGCAAGTTTTATATGACGGAAGAACGGGTGAACCGTTTGATAACCGTGTATCCGTAGGGATTATGTACTTACTGAAGCTATCTCACATGGTTGATGATAAGTTACATGCTCGCTCAACGGGTCCATACTCACTTGTTACGCAACAGCCACTCGGTGGAAAAGCACAATTCGGTGGTCAGCGCTTTGGAGAGATGGAAGTTTGGGCGCTTGAAGCATATGGTGCAGCTTACACGCTTCAGGAAATCTTAACGGTTAAGTCTGATGACGTTGTCGGCCGAGTGAAAACATATGAATCGATTGTTAAAGGTGCGAATGTGTCTGAACCGGGAGTACCAGAATCGTTCAAAGTGTTAATTAAGGAATTACAAAGTCTCGGCATGGATGTTAAAATCCTTTCAAGTGATGAAACAGAAATTGAAATCCGTGAATTAGAGGATGATGAAGAGCAAACGGCACATAAGCTAAACCTCGATGTTGAGAAAAGTAAATAATAACAATGGCCGGTATAGAAATGATTGTTTTGTTTTACAAACTCTACACCGGCCGATATATAAGAAAAATAATGTAATGACAAGTATTGTGTATTAGCATACAGTTCCAAAGTAAAATCGCACATTAAAAAGGGAGGTAGCCCCTTGTTAGATGTAAATAATTTTGAATCTATGCAAATTGGGTTGGCTTCACCGGAGAAAATCCGTTCATGGTCTTTTGGTGAAGTGAAAAAGCCGGAAACAATCAATTATCGTACATTAAAACCAGAAAAAGACGGGTTGTTTTGTGAACGTATTTTTGGACCACAAAAAGACTGGGAATGTCATTGCGGAAAGTATAAACGTGTACGGTATAAAGGTGTTGTCTGTGATCGTTGTGGTGTAGAAGTTACGAAGGCCAAAGTACGACGTGAACGAATGGGGCATATCGAACTTGCAGCTCCTGTCTCTCACATTTGGTATTTTAAAGGAATTCCAAGTCGAATGGGCCTCATTTTAGACATGTCACCACGAGCTTTGGAAGAAGTCATTTATTTTGCAGCATATGTTGTAACGGATCCTGGTAATACGCCTTTAGAGAAAAAGCAACTTTTATCTGAAAAGGAATACCGTGCGCATTACGAGAAATACGGCCAAGCGTTTAAAGCAGAGATGGGCGCAGAAGCAATACGTAAACTATTACAAGATGTCGATCTTGATAAAGAAGTTGAGGCTCTTAAAGAAGAGTTGAAAACGATCCAAGGTCAGCGAAGAACACGGGCTATTCGAAGGTTGGAAGTATTGGAAGCTTTTCGAAACTCAGGAAATGATACGTCGTGGATGGTTTTAGACGTTCTCCCTGTCATTCCACCAGAATTAAGACCGATGGTTCAGCTTGATGGTGGACGTTTTGCGACGTCAGACTTAAATGATTTATACCGTCGAGTGATCAACCGAAATAATCGCTTGAAGCGATTGTTAGACCTTGGAGCACCAGGTATTATTGTTCAAAATGAGAAGCGTATGTTACAAGAATCAGTGGACGCTTTAATTGATAATGGACGACGGGGTCGCCCTGTAACAGGTCCTGGAAATCGCCCATTAAAGTCTTTGTCACATATGTTAAAAGGAAAACAAGGTCGTTTCCGTCAAAACTTACTCGGGAAACGCGTCGATTATTCGGGTCGTTCAGTAATTGTTGTTGGACCGAATTTGAAAATGTATCAATGTGGCTTGCCGAAAGAAATGGCTTTAGAACTATTCAAGCCATTTGTGATGAAGGAATTAGTCGATCAAGGAATAGCACATAACATTAAGTCTGCGAAACGAAAAGTTGAGCGTGTCCATCCAGATGTATGGGGCGTATTGGAAGAAGTTATAAAAGAACACCCTGTGTTACTTAACCGAGCGCCTACATTACACAGACTTGGTATTCAAGCATTTGAAGCTACTCTTGTAGAAGGTCGGGCTATTCATTTGCACCCCTTAGTCTGTACAGCGTACAACGCTGACTTTGATGGAGACCAGATGGCTGTACACGTACCATTGTCAGCAGAAGCACAAGCTGAAGCACGGATTTTAATGTTAGCCGCTCAAAACATTTTGAACCCGAAAGATGGAAAACCTGTGGTAACACCATCTCAAGATATGGTTTTAGGGAATTACTATCTTACATTAGAGCGAGCTGGCGCAATCGGTGAAGGGTATGTGTTTAAAGATACGAATGAAGCGATTATGGCTTATCAAAATGGGTATGTTCATTTGCACACACGCGTTGCGGTGCAAGCTTCGGGTTTAAATAATATGACATTTACGGATGAGCAGCAAAAACAATATTTGCTTACGACTGTCGGTAAATTAATATTTAATGAAATTTTGCCGGATTCGTTTCCATATATTAATGAACCATCAAAAACAAATCTCGAAGTTCGTACACCGGAAAAATACTTTGTCGATTACGGAACAAATATTAAAGAAGAAATTCAGTCACGTGATTTAGTGAAACCATTTAAAAAAGGTTTTCTCGGAGACATCATTTCCGAAGTGTTTAAGCGATTCAAAATTAGTGAAACGTCAAAAATGCTTGACCGGATGAAAGATTTAGGATTTCACTATGCAACAAGGGCAGGTATGACGGTTGGAATATCTGACATTGTTGTATATGCTGAAAAAGATAAAATACTCGAAGATGCACAACGTAAAGTCGATAATGTGTTGAAACAATTCCGCCGTGGTTTAATTACAGAAGAAGAGCGGTACGATCGAGTAATCTCTATTTGGTCAACAGCAAAAGACGAAGTACAGGATAACTTGATGCAATCGTTAGATCAGATGAACCCAATCTTTATGATGAGTGATTCAGGAGCGAGAGGTAACCCGTCTAACTTTACTCAATTAGCAGGTATGCGTGGATTGATGGCTAACCCAGCTGGGCGAATTATTGAATTACCTATTAAATCAAGCTTCCGAGAAGGTCTTACAGTTTTAGAGTACTTTATTTCTACCCACGGTGCTCGAAAAGGATTGGCAGATACGGCCTTGAAGACGGCAGATTCTGGTTATTTAACTCGTCGTCTAGTCGATGTCGCTCAAGATGTCATCGTCCGAGAAGAAGATTGTGGAACAGATCGTGGGGCATCTATATCGGCTATGATGGTCGGTGCAGAACTCATCGAACCATTGCTTGACCGAATCGTTGGTCGAACAGCATTTGAAACAGTGAAACATCCAGAAACGGATGAGGTCATCGTCGATGTGAATGAATTAATTTCCGAAGACCAGGCGAAGGCGATTGTAGATGCGGGGATTGAAGAAGTGACCATTCGATCCGTATTTAATTGTAATACGAAGCACGGTGTATGTAAGAAGTGCTATGGTCGTAACTTAGCAACAGGTGATGAAGTCGAAGTCGGTGAAGCAGTCGGTATTATCGCCGCTCAATCTATCGGTGAACCAGGAACACAATTAACGATGCGTACGTTCCATACAGGTGGGGTAGCTGGTGATGATATTACCCAAGGTTTGCCACGTATTGAAGAATTGTTTGAAGCACGTAATCCAAAAGGTGAAGCTGTCATTAGTGAAGTGGATGGAACAGTCCATGCAATTAATGAAGATAAAGATACTCGAGAAGTCATCATTCAAGGCGAGGAAGAGAAGAAGGAATACACTGTTCCTTACAATGCCCGCATGAAAGTGTCCGTCGGCGATGAGGTTATTGCTGGTCAAGCACTAACCGAAGGATCGATTAACCCTAAAGAACTTCTCCGTGTTCAAGGTGTCGAAGGTGTACAAAATTATCTATTGCGTGAAGTACAACGCGTATACCGTATGCAAGGCGTCGAAATAAGTGATAAACACGTAGAAGTAATGGTACGTCAGATGCTTCGAAAAATCCGCGTTATTGATTCGGGGGATACGGATGTATTACCTGGCTCACTGCTGGAAATCCATCAGTTTAAAGAAGCGAATGCAAAAGCTTTAGCTGAAGATTTACAACCAGCAACAGGAAAACCTGTCTTGTTAGGAATTACGAAGGCATCTTTAGAAACAGATTCGTTCTTATCTGCAGCCTCTTTCCAAGAAACGACACGAGTCTTGACAGATGCAGCGATTAAAGGTAGACGTGATGACTTACTAGGCTTGAAGGAAAATGTAATCATTGGAAAACTCGTACCAGCTGGAACGGGAATGCAACGTTATCGTAGCATCGAGCTACCTGAGATCGGAGAAAGTGGAACAGACAAGAAAGAAGAAACAGTAAAGTAGACTGCTGAATACAATCATGTATATGTAGGAAATCGAATTCTACATTCGATTTCCTTCATGATTGCATAAATATAGTTGTTGTAAAATATTTAAAGCACACTTTTAGAGTTGACAATAAAAAAAGAGAATGATAATATATTCAAGGTACTTCCGATTGAGTTGCTTTGGAGGATATCGGTATGTCTTATGAAAAAGTAACTAAGCTTAAATCGCGAATCATTATCGGAACTAAACAGGCGCTTAAAGCTATGAAAAATGGCTCTATACATGAGGTTTATCTTGCTATGGATGCTGATCAGCATATCATTCAAAAGGTAGAACAGTTAGCGAGAGAATTAAATATACCTTGTCAATATGTAGATTCAAAGAAGAAATTAGGCACTGCTTGTGGAATTGAGGTCGGTGCATCTACGGTAGCTGTGAAAAAACAAGCCCATTAATCTTTTTGTGGAAGGATTGTTTTTTTTAGCCGACAGATGAACCACCTGGATATGTGGTATTACAAAAATGATTCGTTCATCATTTATGAATCGATTATGAAAGGGGGAAATATAAATGCCTACAATTAACCAACTTATTCGTAAAGGGCGTAAAAGTAAGCCGAAGTCATCAGACTCACCAGCTCTTGGTAAAGGTTACAATAGCTTTAAAAAGCAGTTTACAGACGTAAACTCTCCACAAAAACGTGGGGTATGTACTCGGGTAGGTACATTGACACCTAAGAAGCCGAACTCTGCACTGCGTAAATATGCACGTGTACGTTTATCCAACAACATGGAAGTAACTGCTTATATTCCAGGAATCGGTCACAACTTACAAGAACATAGTGTTGTTTTGCTCCGTGGTGGTCGAGTAAAAGACTTGCCAGGTGTTCGATATCACGTTGTTCGTGGTGCACTAGACACTGCAGGTGTTGAAGGACGTGCCCAAGGACGCTCCAAATACGGTACTAAAAAACCGAAGTAAATCAGTAAACAACAACTAAGAGAAATAGGAGAGGGGGTAACATATATGCCACGTAAAGGACCAGTACCTAAGCGAGACGTCTTACCAGATCCGATGTATAATTCGAAATTGGTTACTCGTTTAATCAACCAAATTATGATCGATGGAAAACGAGGTAAGGCACAAAAAATTCTTTATAAAGCATTTGAACTTGTTGGCGAACGAAGTGGTCAAGCGCCAATGGATGTATTTGAAGAAGCTATGAAAAATGTTATGCCAGTACTTGAAGTTCGAGCACGCCGAGTAGGTGGATCTAACTACCAAGTCCCAATGGAAGTTCGACCCGAACGTCGTCAAGCACTAGGCTTGCGGTTCCTAGTGAACTATGCCCGACTACGCGGGGAGAAGACGATGGAGGAACGATTGGCTAACGAAATCTTGGATGCTTCCAACAATACAGGAGCTGCCGTGAGAAGACGTGAAGATCTACACAAAATGGCAGAAGCGAACAAAGCATTTGCTCACTATCGCTGGTAAAAATAAACGATTAAATAAAACTATTAGGAGGGAGAAGAATACATGGCTAGAGAGTTCTCCTTGGAAAAGACGCGTAACATTGGCATCATGGCTCACATTGATGCTGGAAAAACGACAACTACCGAGCGTATTCTTTTCTACACTGGACGCATTCATAAAATTGGAGAAACCCATGAGGGTGCTTCAGAAATGGACTGGATGGAACAGGAGCAGGAACGAGGGATTACAATTACCTCTGCTGCAACGACCGCTCAGTGGGACGGGCACCGTATCAACATCATCGATACACCTGGACACGTGGACTTCACTGTTGAAGTTGAACGATCATTACGTGTTCTCGACGGGGCAGTAACTGTTCTTGACGCACAATCAGGTGTAGAACCACAAACAGAAACGGTGTGGCGCCAAGCAACTACTTATGGTGTACCGAGAATAGTATTTATTAACAAGATGGATAAAGTAGGCGCAGATTTTCTTTATGCGACAAGCACATTAAAAGAACGCCTAGGAGCTAATGCTCATCCAGTTCAACTTCCAATTGGTGCAGAAGATCAATTCGAAGGAATTATCGACTTAATCGAGATGGAAGCACACTTTTATTTGGATGACATGGGAACGAAAGCAGAAACCCGTGAAATTCCAGAAGAATATAAAGAAAAAGCAGAAGAACTTCGCGAAGAGCTCATTGAAGCTGTAGCAGAAGTTGACGAAGACTTAATGTTAAAGTATTTAGAAGGCGAAGAAATTTCCAATGAGGAAATTAAACAAGCCATTCGAAACGCAACATTAAACGTTGAGTTTTATCCAGTATTTTGTGGATCAGCATTTAAAAATAGAGGTGTTCAACTCATTCTTGATGGTGTTGTTGATTACTTACCTGCACCAACAGATATCCCACCGATTACGGGAATCGTTCCAGAAACGGGTGAAGAAGTCGAACGCCCATCAGACGATAATGAACCATTCGCTGCACTAGCATTTAAAGTCATGTCAGACCCTTACGTCGGTAAGTTAACATTTTTCCGCGTATATTCAGGTAAATTAGACGCAGGTTCATACGTCTTAAACACTGTAAAAAATAAGCGTGAACGTATGGGACGAATTTTACAGATGCATGCCAATTCCCGTGAAGAATTGTCAACAATTCACTGTGGAGAAATTGCTGCAGCAGTAGGATTGAAAGATACAGCAACAGGTGAAACACTTTGTGATGAAAAACATCCTGTTATTTTAGAATCTATGGATTTCCCTGAACCGGTCATCCAAGTGGCGATTGAACCAAAAACGAAAGCAGACCAAGATAAAATGGGTACTGCATTAGGGAAGCTCGCTGAAGAGGATCCTACATTCACAACAGAAACAAATGAAGAAACGGGTCAAACGCTCATTGCTGGTATGGGTGAACTTCACCTTGAAGTAATCGTTGACCGTTTGAAACGCGAATTTAAAGTAGATGCAAATGTGGGAGCACCACAAGTAGCATACCGTGAAACGTTTCGTTCGGAAGCTGAAGTGGAAGGTAAATTCATTCGTCAATCCGGTGGACGTGGACAATATGGGCATGTTTGGGTCAAATTTAGTCCTAATGAAGAAGGTGCTGGATTTGAATTTGAAAACAACATTGTCGGTGGAGTCGTTCCGCGTGAATACGTTCCATCCGTTGAAGAAGGAATTAAAGAATCTATGGAGGCTGGTGTATTAGCCGGATATCCATTGATTGATATAAAAGCTTCACTATACGATGGTAGCCATCACGAAGTAGACTCGAACGAAATGGCGTTTAAAATTGCTGGATCCATGGCATTAAGAGCTGCCAAAAACAAATGTGCCCCCGTTCTATTGGAACCAATGATGAAAGTAGAAATTGTTGTACCAGAAGAATACATGGGAGACATTATGGGTGACGTTACATCACGTCGTGGAAGAGTTGAAGGAATGGAAGCACGTGGAACAGCACAGCTCGTTAAAGCTTTCGTACCACTTGCAGAAATGTTTGGTTATGCAACGGCACTGCGATCGAATACGCAAGGTCGTGGAACATATACAATGGTCTTCGATCATTATGAAGAAGTACCGAAAAGTATTGCAGAAGAAATTATTAAGAAAAATGCTGGTGAATAATTGATTTTTTTCTTAATCTAAAGTATAACTTTAGTTAGATGAGAAAAGGAATCAATAATAAATGAATAGATTTTACTTTTTGAAGGAGGAACTATAAATGGCTAAAGAAAAATTTGATCGCTCTAAAGCGCACGTAAATATTGGAACAATTGGACACGTTGACCATGGTAAAACAACATTGACTGCTGCTATTACTACAGTCATGCATAAGAAACAGGGAACAGACGGTGGCATGGCGTACGATGAAATCGACGGTGCACCAGAAGAAAAAGAACGTGGAATTACGATTGCAACATCACACGTTGAGTATGAAACAGACAATCGTCACTATGCACACGTAGACTGCCCAGGACACGCTGACTATGTTAAAAACATGATCACAGGTGCAGCACAAATGGACGGTGCAATCCTTGTCGTTTCAGCAGCTGATGGACCTATGCCACAAACTCGTGAGCATATCCTTCTCTCTCGTAACGTTGGAGTACCTGCAATTGTCGTATTCCTAAACAAAGTAGATATGGTAGATGACGAAGAGCTATTAGAATTAGTAGAAATGGAAGTTCGCGACCTCTTATCTGAATATGAATTCCCTGGTGATGATATTCCAATTATCGCAGGTTCTGCACTGAAAGCTCTTGAAGGTGAAGAAGAATACGAAGAAAAAATCGTTGAACTTATGGATGCAGTTGACGAGTATATTCCAACACCAGAGCGTGACACAGATAAACCATTCATGATGCCTGTTGAGGACGTATTCTCAATTACAGGTCGTGGAACAGTTGCTACAGGCCGTGTAGAACGTGGTCAAGTTGAAGTTGGCGACGAAGTTGAAATTATCGGTCTTGCAGATGAAGCACAGAAGACAACTGTAACAGGTGTTGAAATGTTCCGTAAGCTTCTTGACTATGCAGAAGCAGGTGACAACATCGGTGCCCTACTTCGTGGTGTAGAACGTGAAGATGTAAAACGTGGTCAAGTACTTGCAGCACCAGGTTCAATCACACCACATACTAATTTTAAAGCAGAAGTATATGTACTATCTAAAGAAGAAGGTGGACGTCACACTCCATTCTTTGATAACTATCGCCCACAGTTTTACTTCCGTACAACGGACGTAACAGGAGTTGTTAAACTTCCTGAAGGAGTAGACATGGTAATGCCTGGCGATAACGTTGAAATGGAAGTTGAACTTATTTCACCGATTGCAATTGAAGATGGTACACACTTCTCCATCCGTGAAGGTGGACGTACAGTAGGTTCAGGGGTAGTAACTTCTATCGAAAAATAAGTAAGTATACGTACATTAAGAAGAACAGACAACGTGCCGACGTTGTCTGTTTTCATCAAGACAATGAGGATCAACAACCGACATCTCGCCAAGCGAATGGGCGATGTCGGTTGCTTTATTATAAAAGTTTAGAAGTATTTAAACATAAAGGATATAATTTCTTGATAAAAAAGCATGTTTACCCTTGCATTCATAAGCAATAGTTTGTATAATACATAAATGTGCAATCCAATAAAGTTTCATAGAAGTATTGCATTGACCGCATTATTTCTATATAATAATAATGTTGGTCATAAAGGCGATGAAGTGAAAGGTTGTTGAAACACCCGGCCCCTTTGCCATGGCGGGTGTTCAAGAAATTTTCACGGAGAATGTCTATTACAAAATGGGCGTAAAGGAGGGAAAGTAATGGCAAAAGAAAAAATTCGTATTCGTTTAAAAGCATATGATCATAGTGTTTTAGATCAATCAGCAGAAAAAATCGTAGGGACGGCTAAACGTTCGGGAGCAAATGTTTCAGGCCCGATTCCTCTTCCTACAGATAAATCTGTATTTACGGTGTTACGTTCACCTCATAAATACAAAGATGCACGTGAGCAATTTGAAATGCGCACACATAAACGATTAATTGATATTATTAACCCAACTCCACAAACGGTTGATTCATTAATGCGTCTCGACCTACCATCGGGTGTGGATATCGAGATTAAATTATAATTATTTTTGGAACTATAGGAGGTGTAACGGATGACGAAAGGAATCTTAGGCCGAAAAATTGGCATGACTCAACTTTTCTCTGAAAATGGTGAGTTAATTCCAGTAACAGTTATTCAAGCTGAACCAAACGTTGTTTTGCAAAAGCGCACATTAGAAAATGATGGTTACGAAGCGATTCAAATTGGTTTCGCTGATAAAAAAGAATCTCAAGTAAATCAAGCGGAGAAAGGTCATGCTGAAAAAGCAGACACAAACCCTAAGCGCTGCATTCGTGAAATCCGTAACGCAAATCTTGACGAATATGAAGTCGGTCAAGAAATTAGCGTAGAAATATTTCAAGCAGGCGACATCGTTGATGTAACTGGTACATCCAAAGGAAAAGGTTTTCAAGGATCTATTAAACGCCACAACCAGAGCAAAGGGCTCATGTCACACGGTTCTCGTTACCATAGAGGTGTAGGAACACTCGGGGCAGTTGACCCAGCACGTGTGTTCAAAGGTAGAAAACTACCTGGACAAATGGGTGGCAACCAAGTGACGATTCAAAACTTAGAAATCGTCGATGTTGACGCAGAACGAAACGTTTTGTTAATCCGTGGAAACGTTCCAGGTGCAAAAAAATCATACGTAACGATTACGAGTGCAACGAAAGCTAACTAAGCATATAAACGAAGGGAGGATCTGTCATGCCTAAAGTAGCATTATATAAACAAGATGGTTCACAAGCCGGAGATATACAGTTACAAGCTGCCGTATTTGGAATTGAACCAAATGAACACGTATTGCGAGAAGCAGTCTTGATGCAGCAATCATCAAAAAGACAAGGAACACATGCTGTGAAAAACCGTTCCGAAGTACGTGGTGGTGGTCGTAAACCATGGCGTCAGAAAGGTACGGGTCGAGCACGACAAGGTTCTGTACGAGCCCCGCATTGGGTAGGTGGTGGAGTTGTATTTGGTCCAACCCCACGTAGCTATAGTTATAAGCTACCGAAAAAAATGCGTCGTTTAGCTCTTAAATCAGCTCTCTCCTCAAAAGTAAATGAGGAAAATCTACTTGTTTTAGAAAGTTTATCATTTGAAGCTCCTAAAACAAAAGAAGTTGTAAACATGCTCGAGGCATTAGATGTTGATGAAAAAGTATTAATCATCACAGCTGAAAAAGATGAAAATATCATTCGCTCAACAAATAACTTACAAACTGTAAATGTAATTACAGTCAATGAGTTGAATGTATTAGACCTGCTCGCGCATGACAAGCTGATTTTAACTAAAGAGGCAGCTGAAAAAGCAGGGGAGGTGCTTGCATAATGAACAATCCACGCAATGTTATAAAGCGCCCTGTTATTACTGAACACACTGCCGATCTAATGGCAGATCGAAAATATACGTTCGAAGTAAGCCCGAATGCAAATAAAACAGAAATCAAAGATGCAGTGGAAGATGTCTTTGGTGTAAAGGTAGAAAAAGTAAACACGATAAATGTGAAAGGTAAATTTAAACGAATGGGTCAATACGGTGGGTACCGCCCAAATCGTAAAAAAGCTATCGTTCAACTTTCAGAAGACAGTAAAGAACTGGACTTTTTTGAAGTTTAATTACCAATTAAGTGAAGGAGGGAAATAAGATGGCAATTAAAAAATATCGACCAACATCAAATGGTCACCGTAATATGTCAGTTTCTAGTTTTAAAGAAGTTACTGTAGATACTCCAGAAAAATCATTATTAAGTTCTAAGCGTAAACGCGGAGGACGTAACTACCAAGGTAGAATTACAACACGTCATAAAGGCGGTGGACATAAACGTCAACTTCGTACGATTGATTTTAAACGAGACAAAGATGGAATACCAGGTCGCGTTGCTACAATTGAATATGACCCAAACCGTTCAGCTAACATCGCTTTAGTCCATTATGTAGACGGCGAAAAACGATATATTTTAGCCCCTAAAGGTTTAAAAGTAGGGCAACAAATAGAATCTGGTGAAAACGCAGATATTCAAACAGGAAACGCGTTACCACTCGCAAACATTCCTGTAGGAACGATCATTCATAACGTTGAATTAAAACCAGGACGTGGTGGACAGCTCGCACGCTCTGCAGGTGCAGAAGCACAAGTGATTGGCCGTGAAGGAAAATACACATTAGTCCGTCTAACATCAGGCGAAGTCCGTCGAATCTTAACGACTTGTCGTGCAACTGTAGGACAGGTTGGAAATGTTGAACATGAATTGATTCGATCTGGTAAAGCAGGACGCTCTCGTTGGCTCGGCAAACGACCAACTGTTCGTGGATCTGCGATGAACCCGATTGATCACCCACACGGTGGTGGTGAAGGACGTACACCGATTGGACGTGAATCTCCTCTTTCACCATGGGGTCAAAAAACACGTGGATATAAAACACGTAAGCGTGATAAGCAAACTGGTAAATATATTGTTCGTGAACGTAAACGATAATCAAAAATTAGTAGGATAGGAAGTACTTCCTATTCCTCACTTGTGAAAGGAGGATTATCATGGGGCGTAGTTTAAAAAAGGGGCCTTTTGCAGACGATCATTTAATGAAAAAGATTGATAAACTGAATGAAGCAGATAAGAAAAAGGTAATAAAAACGTGGTCACGCCGTTCAACGATATTCCCTTCATTTGTTGGGCATACCATTGCGGTCTATGATGGCCGGAAACATGTACCGGTTTATATTACAGAAGATATGGTTGGTCATAAGCTTGGCGAATTCGCACCAACTCGTACGTTTAAAGCACATTCTGGTGAAGATAAGAAAACAACACCAACAATATAACCTGAGAGGAGGCACTTGTGATGCAAGCTAAAGCCGTTGCAAAATCTGTACGTATTGCTCCTCGTAAAGCACGCTTAGTAGTAGATTTAATTCGAGGAAAGAGTGTAGGTGAAGCATTTGCTATTTTACGCTACACCCAGCGAGGTGCTTCTCCAGCCGTGGAAAAGGTTTTACAGTCAGCCGTTGCAAATGCAGAGCATAACTATGAAATGGATCCGGATCAGCTCGTCGTTTCAGATGCATTTGTGGATGAAGGGGTTACTTTAAAACGATTCCGTCCACGTGCACAAGGGAGTGCTAGCGGAATCAACAAACGCACAAGCCACATTACAGTGGTAGTTACAGAAAAAAAGGAGGGTTAGTCAGTGGGTCAAAAAATTAATCCAACTGGTCTTAGAATCGGTGTAATCAAGGACTGGGAATCAAGATGGTACGCTGATAAGGACTATGCAGACTTATTACATGAAGACATTAGGATTAGAGAATATCTTGAAGATCGTTTAGAAAACTCAGCTGTTTCATCTATTGAAATTGAACGAGCAGCAAAACGTGTCAACATTACGATTCACACTGGAAAGCCTGGTATGGTGATCGGAAAAGGTGGATCAGAAGTTGAAGCACTGCGAAAATCATTAAACCAATTAACAGGAAAGAGAGTTCATATTAACATTGTGGAAATTAAGAAGGTAGATATGGACGCTCAATTGGTTGCAGATAACATTGCTCGTCAAATCGAAAATCGTATTTCATTTCGTCGTGCTCAAAAGCAAGCGATTCAGCGTGCGATGAGAGCAGGAGCGAAAGGTGTTCGTACACAAGTTTCCGGACGTCTCGGTGGAACAGATATTGCTCGTACGGATCATTATAATGAAGGGACAGTACCACTACACACATTGCGTGCCGATATCGATTATGGTGCAGCAGAAGCTGACACGACATATGGGAAAATCGGTGTAAAAGTGTGGATTTATCGTGGAGAGGTCCTTCCAGAAAAACCAAAAAATTAAGGAAGGGGGCAGATGCAATATGTTAATGCCAAAACGTGTGAAATATCGCAGACAACATCGTGGTCGAATGAAAGGTAAAGCAAAAGGTGGAACAACAGTAGCTTTTGGTGACTATGGTTTACAGGCGTTAGAGCCATCTTGGATTACAAGTCGTCAAATCGAAGCTTCCCGTATAGCTATAACTCGTTTTATGAAGCGAGGCGGAAAGCTATGGATTAAAATTTTTCCTGATAAACCGTATACTGCAAAGCCACTAGAAGTTCGTATGGGTTCTGGTAAAGGTGCACCAGAAGGATGGGTTGCAGTCGTTAAACCTGGAAAAATTTTATTTGAAGTTGCTGGTGTAGAGGAAGAAGTTGCACGTGAAGCATTGCGACTTGCAGCTCACAAACTGCCGATCAGAACGAAATTTGTAAAACGTGAAGAAATTGGTGGTGAAAGCAATGAAGGCTAATGAAATTAGAGAACTAACCACTGCCGAAATTGAACAGAAAATCGAAACGTTAAAAGAAGAACTATTTAATTTGCGTTTTCAACTGGCAACGGGTCAACTAGAAAACACTGCACGTATACGTCAAGTGAAAAAGTCCATTGCTCGAATGAAAACAATTATTCGTCAACGTGAATTAACGATAAGTAACTGATTATGAGAGGAGGTTAACCTCACTATGACAGAACGTAATAATCGTAAAGTTTATACGGGACGCGTCGTATCCGATAAAATGGATAAAACAATTAGTGTTTTAGTTGAAACGTATAAAGTTCATAAGTTATACGGTAAGCGTGTCAAGTATTCTAAAAAATTGAAAGCACACGATGAAAACAACGAAGCGAAAATTGGCGATATCGTTACAATTATGGAAACACGTCCACTTTCGGCTACGAAACGTTTTCGTTTAGTTGAAATCGTTGAAGAAGCGGTCATTATATAATAATTTAAGCTCGTTCGGAAGGTTGCGAAGGGAGGTCACAGCGATATGATTCAACAGGAAAGTCGTTTAAAAGTTGCAGATAACTCCGGTGCTCGGGAAGTTTTAACAATTAAAGTGTTAGGCGGTTCAGGCCGTAATCGAGCGAATATCGGTGACGTCATTGTTTGTTCCGTACAAGAGGCAACACCAGGCGGCGTTGTCAAAAAAGGCGAAATTGTAAAAGCTGTTATCGTTCGTTCTAAAGTTGGCACACGACGTGATGATGGATCTTATATCCGTTTTGACGAAAATGCTGCCGTCATTATCCGTGATGATAAAAGCCCTAAAGGCACGCGAATTTTCGGTCCAGTTGCACGAGAATTGCGTGACGCAGAGTTTATGAAAATCGTATCTCTAGCTCCAGAAGTTCTATAAGAGTATGTAGAGATGCCTTGTAAGGGAGGTGCGGCAAGGATGCATGTGAAAAAAGGAGATAAAGTTAAAGTAATTTCCGGAAAAGACCGTGGGAAACAAGGGACTATTTTGGAAGTTTACCCTAGGAAAGATCGTGTCTTAGTAGAAGGTATTAACATGACGAAAATACACGCAAAACCTTCCCAAGAAAATCCACAGGGAGGAATTTTGAATCAAGAAGCACCCATCCATGTTTCGAATGTAATGCCAATTGATCCTAAATCTGGTGAGCCAACCCGAGTTGGATATGAAGTACGAGATGGAAAGAAAATTCGTATCGCTAAAAAATCAGGTGCAGTATTAGATAAATAGGTTGCAGGCGAAAGGAGGGCGACATAATGAATGAATTAAAACAAAAATATAACGAGGAAGTAGTCCCAGCCTTAATGGAGAAGTTTAACTATAAATCAGTTATGCAAGTTCCAACAATTGAAAAAATTGTCATCAACATGGGTGTTGGTGATGCGGTTCAAAACGCAAAAGCTTTAGACAACGTCGTAGAAGAACTAGCATTGATTTCTGGACAAAAACCTTTAGTAACACGTGCGAAAAAGTCAATTGCCGGATTCCGTTTACGTGAAGGAATGCCTGTTGGTGCAAAAGTAACACTTCGTGGTGAACGGATGTATGACTTCTTACAAAAATTAATTGCTGTGGCATTACCGCGTGTTCGTGATTTTCGTGGCGTATCTAATAAATCGTTTGATGGCCGAGGAAATTATACACTAGGTATTAAAGAACAATTGATTTTCCCAGAGATTAGTTATGATGATGTAAACAAGGTTCGTGGAATGGATATCGTAATTGTAACGACATCCGAAACGGATGAAGAAGCACACGAACTTTTAAAACAGTTAGGAATGCCTTTCCAAAAGTAAGTAAGTAGCGAATACAAGGAGGGAAAACTGTGGCCAAAAAGTCATTAATTGCAAAACAAAAACGTAAGCAAAAATTTAAAGTACGTGAATATACACGTTGTGAACGTTGTGGTCGTCCGCATTCTGTTATTCGCAAATTTAGACTATGCCGAATTTGTTTCCGTGAACTTGCCCATAAGGGTCAAATTCCTGGTGTTAGAAAAGCTAGTTGGTAAAACCCGAATCGGGAAGGAGGTAATGAGTAATGGTAATGACTGATCCAATTGCAGATATGTTAACTCGTGTTCGTAATGCAAGTGCGGTGCGCCATGAAAAAATGGAGCTACCAGCCTCGAAATTAAAAAGAGATATCGCTGATATTTTGAAGCGAGAAGGATTTGTACGTGATTACGAGTTAATTGAAGATGATAAGCAAGGAATTCTACGTATATTCTTAAAATACGGTCCAAATAATGAACATGTCATTTCAGGGATTAAACGAATTAGTAAACCTGGACTGCGCGTATATGCAAAAGCTGATGAAGTACCCCGTGTACTCAATGGCTTAGGCATCGCCATCATATCAACATCAAAAGGCGTTCTTTCCGATAGAGAAGCACGATCTCAAGCTGTTGGCGGTGAAGTGTTAGCATATGTCTGGTAAAAAATGATTGTAATGAGGAGGTGTAAGGGATGTCTCGTATCGGACTTAAACCAATCGAAATCCCAAGTGGTGTAGAAGTGAAAGTAGACGGTCAAACGGTTAACGTAAAAGGTCCTAAAGGAGAATTGACAAAAACAGTTCATGAAAATATGAACGTTGTTGTCAAAGATCAAACCGTTAACGTTGAGCGTGCAGATGAGCGTAAAGAAACACGTTCGGTGCATGGAACAACTCGCAGTTTAATCGCTAATATGGTAGAAGGTGTTCATAAAGGGTTTGAAAAAAAACTTGAAATTATCGGTGTTGGGTACCGAGCCCAAAAAAAAGGTAATAAAGTGGTAATCAATGCTGGTTACTCACATCCGGTTGAAATTGAACCAGAAGACGGAATCGAAATTGACGTTCCTGAAAACACACAATTAATTGTGAAAGGTATCGATAAGGAACTTGTCGGCGCAGTTGCCGCAAATCTTAGAGCGATTCGTTTCCCAGAACCTTATAAAGGTAAGGGTATCCGCTATGATGGCGAACATGTACGTCTGAAGGAAGGTAAGACTGCTAAATAGTAAGTTAGCAAGCAGAAAGGAGTGACCGAGATGATCACAAAGCCTAGTAGAAACAAGTCACGTAAAAAAAGACACGCTCGTGTTCGAAAAAAATTGGCGGGAACAGAAACTCGTCCACGTCTTAGCGTGTTTCGTTCAAATAAACATATGTATGCACAGTTAATCGATGATGTGAACGGGTCTACCTTAGTCAGTGCATCTACGAATGATAAAGAATTAGATATTAAACAGACAAGTAACGTAGAGGCAGCTTCAAAAGTTGGAAAATTACTTGCTCAACGCGCTAAAGAAAAAGGCTTGACATCTGTTGTATTTGATCGTGCAGGCTATCTGTATCATGGACGTGTAAAAGCTTTAGCAGAGGCTGCTAGAGAAGAAGGTCTCGAATTTTAAAAGATAAAGGAGGGTTAAACATGAGTCGAAATATAAATCCGAACAAATTGGATCTTGAAGAGCGGGTTGTTACAGTTAATCGAGTAGCTAAAGTCGTAAAAGGTGGACGTAACTTTCGCTTTTCTGCATTAGTTGTTGTAGGTGACAAAAATGGTCATGTAGGTTACGGTACAGGTAAAGCATTAGAAGTTCCAGAAGCGATTAAAAAGGCAATCGATAATGCTAAGAAAAACTTAATTAAAGTACCGATTGTAGGAACGACAATTCCACATGAAATCAACGGAGTCTTCGGTTCAGGTAACGTATTGATGAAACCTGCTGCAGAAGGTACAGGAGTTATTTCTGGTGGTCCTGTTCGTGCTGTACTAGAGCTTGCTGGTGTCGGTGATATCCTCACAAAATCATTAGGTGCTAATACACCGATTAACATGGTGCAAGCAACGATTGAAGGTCTAAAGAACTTAAAAACAGCAGAAGATGTGGCAAAACTTCGTGGGAAGTCTGTCGAAGAGCTGTTAGGATAAGGAGGGAAATATTATGTCTAAGCAACTAGAAATCACCCTCAACCGCAGTGTGATTGGACAAAAAGAATCCCAAAAGAAAACGATCCAATCACTTGGGCTTAAAAAAGTTCACCAATCTGTCATACGTGAGGATACTCCAGCAGTTCGTGGAATGATTGAGAAGGTATCCCACTTAGTTACGGTAAAAGAAGCTTAATCCATGTAAACAAGACAAAGAGGAGGTGCTCGCATGAAGTTACACGAGTTGAAACCGACGAAAGAAAGTCGTAAAAAGCGAAAACGTGTTGGCCGTGGAATGGCATCCGGAAGTGGTAAAACATCAGGCCGTGGTCAAAAAGGCCAAAAGGCTCGTTCGAAAGTCCGTGTAGGATTTGAAGGTGGTCAAACTCCATTATTCCAACGATTGCCGAAACGTGGATTTACGAATATTAATCGAAAAGAATATGCGATCGTAAATCTTGATCAATTGAATGTATTCGAAGAGGGCACGGAAATTACACCTGAGCTATTAGTTGAAAAAAATATCGTTGGCAACCTTAAAGCAGGAGTTAAAGTACTCGGAAAAGGTTCTGTTCAAAACAAATATACTGTAAAAGCTCATAAGTTCTCTGCTTCGGCAAAAGAAGCCATCGAAGCAGCGGGCGGTAAAACAGAGGTGATTTAATGTTCCGTACAATCTCCAACTTTATGCGCGTAGCTGATATCAGAAGGAAGATTATTTTCACATTATTAATGTTGGTGATCTTCCGACTCGGAACATTTATACCTGTTCCGTTTACTGATAAACAAGCGATTGATTTTATGAACCAGCAAAACGTATTTGGTTTTTTAAATACATTTGGTGGTGGGGCATTACAGAACTTCTCCATTTTTGCAATGGGGATTATGCCTTATATTACAGCATCAATCATTATGCAATTACTACAGATGGATGTTGTACCAAAGTTTACAGAGTGGAAAAAACAGGGGGAAATGGGTCGTAAGAAGCTTGCCCAAGTAACCCGGTATGGCACAGTCGTTTTAGCATTTGTGCAGGCGATCGCAATGTCCATGGGATTTAACGCCATGGCTGGTGGCTTATTAATTTCAGAGCCAAGTGTCGGGAAGTTTTTAATCATTGCCCTCGTCTTGACAAGTGGTACGACATTTTTAATGTGGTTAGGTGAACAAATTACAGCATATGGGGTCGGTAATGGAATTTCCATTATTATTTTCGGAGGTATCGTCGCAGCTGTCCCGAATGGTGTTCAACAGTTATTGGCCACGTACTTTACGAACCCTGGTGATGATCTGTTTATCAATATCGTGATTGTAGCTCTCATAGCATTGGTTGTTATCGCAGTCACAGTCGGTGTAATTTTTATTCAACAAGCATTGCGAAAAATACCGGTTCAATATGCAAAAAAACTTGTGAATCGCTCTCCAGTTGGTGGTCATTCAACACACCTACCACTAAAAGTAAATGCTGCAGGAGTTATCCCGGTCATTTTTGCAATTGCATTCATTATTGCACCACGAACGATTGCAAGTTTTTTTGAAGGTAGCACGTTTGCTTTATATGTCGAAAAAATTTTTGACTATACCGAACCAATCGGGATGATTATTTATGTAGGGCTGATCATTGCGTTTACGTATTTCTATACATTTGTTCAAGTGAATCCCGAGCAAATGGCCGAGAATTTACAAAAACAAGGCGGATATATTCCAGGCATTCGCCCAGGGAAAAATACAGAAACATATTTGACACGTGTTATGTACCGTTTAACCTTTGTTGGCTCCATCTTTTTAGCAGCTGTTTCTGTACTACCTATTATTTTAGGTGGTCTTGCGAATCTACCTGAAGCAGTACAAATCGGCGGCACAAGCTTATTAATCGTTGTAGGGGTCGCGCTACAAACGATGAAACAACTAGAAAGCCAGTTAGTCAAGCGCCACTACAGAGGTTTTATTAAGTAAAGGAGCTGCCAATGAGAGCGAGGGGATACGATTGAATATAATCTTGATGGGTCTACCTGGTGCCGGAAAAGGGACACAGGCAGAAAAAATCAATAAAAAATATAACATCCCTCATATTTCAACGGGAGATATGTTCCGTTTGGCAATCAAAGAGGGAACAGAGCTTGGTACAAAGGCAAAAGCGTTTATGGACCAAGGTGAATTAGTTCCTGATGAAGTTACGAATGGGATTGTTAAGGAACGTCTAAGTAAAGCGGATTGTAAAAATGGCTTTTTGCTGGATGGTTTTCCAAGGACAATCCAACAAGCTGAAGCTTTACAAGACATGTTACACGAGATGGACGAAACAATCGATTATGTCATCAATGTAGATGTACCCCAAGAAAAACTAATCGAGCGTTTAACAGGACGTCGCGTCTGTCCGACTTGCGGAGCAACGTATCACGTCATGTATAATCCACCGAAACAAGAAGGTTTATGTGATGTCGATGACTCAAAGCTTATCCAACGAGATGATGATAAAGCTGAAACGGTTAAAACACGTTTAACAGTCAATATTGAACAGAGCCAACCGTTGTTAGACTTTTATAATGACAAAGGTTATCTCGTAACCGTTAATGGCGATCAGGAAATCGAACGCGTATTTCAAGAGATTGAAGAAAAAATTGCTCAATAAATCGTGTATCGTAATTTCACATGAAGATTGATGCATTTTCCATTGAAAGTACTACAATAAATATGTCATACTTTCATTTACTGTATGACTCGATGTAAAGTGACATGCTGGCAAGGAAGTAAACCTTTAAAAAATTATAGCCTAAGTGAAGGTGATCGGTGTTGAACGAAGGGGATACAGTTCCGCAATTAGGTCAATTTGTCCGTATTAAACAAGGACGCGATGCTGAAAAAATAGCGATTATCATTAAGATTGTTGATGATAAGTATGTGATGCTCGCAGATGGGGAAAAACGTAAATATGATTGCCCGAAGAAGAAAAATGTGCATCATATTGAACTATTGGATGATATTTCTCCAGAAGTCCAATATAGCCTTCTAGAAACTGGTCGTGTCACAAATGGTAAATTAAGATTTGCGATCAATACGTTTACAGGTAAACTTGTGACTGATGATTTTAAGAAGGGAGACCAACACGATGTCGAAAGAAGATGTAATTGAAATGGAAGGGACCGTAACAGAAACATTACCTAACGCAATGTTTCATGTTGAGCTAGAAAATGGCCATACGATCCTGGCACATGTATCCGGTAAAATTCGTATGCATTTCATCCGTATTTTACCAGGTGATAAAGTAACGGTAGAACTTTCTCCTTATGACTTAACAAAGGGAAGAATTACGTATCGTTATAAATAAGTATAACGCTCCGATCTAAAAGGAGGTAAGAATGATGAAAGTAAGAGCATCAGTAAAGCCAATTTGTGAAAAATGTAAAATCATTAAACGTAAAGGAAAAGTAATGGTGATTTGCGAAAACCCTAAGCATAAACAAAAGCAGGGTTAACAGACGTTGAAGACATTTCAAAATGAGAAAGTTTCGCTCGTAATGATGCCGATGATTGAATACAACTAAAACTACAGGAGGTGCGATAGAATCATGGCACGTATAGCAGGTATTGATATCCCACGTGACAAACGTGTTGTCATTTCATTGACTTCGATTTATGGAATTGGAAAAAGCACTGCGAAAGAAATTCTTGAAAAAGCAGGTGTTTCTGAAGATACTCGGGTTCGTGACCTTACTGAAGGTGAATTAGGTAAAATTCGTAATATCGTTAATGATTACACCATTGAAGGTGATCTTCGCCGAGAACAGTCCCTCAACATTAAGCGTTTGATTGAGATTGGCTCATATAGAGGAATGCGCCATCGCCGCGGATTACCAGTACGTGGACAAAACACAAAAAATAATGCACGTACACGTAAAGGCCCACGTCAAACAATTGCAAGTAAGAAAGATGAATAACATAAAGGAGGTAAGGTGAACCATGGCACAGAAAAAAACAAAAAACGTTCGTAAACGTCGTGTGAAAAAAATTGTTGATTCAGGTGTAGCATATATCCATTCTACATTTAACAATACGATTGTAACGATTACGGATATGCAAGGTAATGTAATTTCATGGAGTTCAGCAGGAGCACTTGGCTTTAAAGGCTCCCGTAAATCAACTCCTTTTGCTGCACAAATGGCTGCTGAAACAGCTGCTAAAACAGCAATGGAAAATGGCATGAAATCATTGGAAGTAACAGTAAAAGGACCAGGGGCAGGTCGTGAAGCTGCCATTCGTTCTCTGCAAGCTGCAGGATTAGAAATTACAGCTATTCGTGATTTGACACCAGTTCCTCATAACGGTTGCCGTCCGCCAAAACGTCGTCGTGTATGATTTTTAGCGTATAGAATTTGTCACCCTGTCTATAATGGGTTATGATGGCTTAAAGTATATCGTGATTCACTTTTTTAAAAGTTAAAGAAAGATAGAAGAACGTTGTGACTGTTAGGACTTGTTACGACTTTTCTATTATAAACTTTACAGCAACATCGTATCGACAAAGCAGTACGAAAGATTGACAATAGTGCAGATACGCCAACTGCCTATTTGAGGAATTTCGGTTAGACGACTCAGGTCTAACCGGGGTTTCGACGTTTTAAAGGAGGCTTTTATGGAATGATCGAAATTGAGAAACCAAAAGTTGAAACGGTAGAGATTAGCGATGATGGCACGCATGGTAAGTTCGTAGTTGAACCGCTTGAACGTGGTTATGGTACAACTATAGGAAACTCCTTGCGTCGTATTCTACTATCTTCACTTCCAGGAGCCGCTGTTACATCCGTTCAAATTGATGGTGCATTACATGAATTTTCAACGATCGATGGGGTCATTGAAGACGTCACAACAATCATTTTGAATTTGAAGAAACTAGCTCTAAAAATTTACTCTGATGAAGAGAAAACATTAGAGATTGATGTACAGGGAGAAGGAGCGGTGACGGCTAAGGATTTAACATTTGATAGTGATGTAGAAGTGTTAAATCCAGATTTACACATTGCTACATTGAATGATCAAGGGAGCCTTTACATGAAAATTACGGCGGAGCGAGGTCGTGGCTACCGTCCAGCTGAAGAAAATAAACATGATGATCAAGCAATTGGTGTCATTCCTGTTGACTCGATTTTCACCCCGGTCTCACGTGCAACTTATCAAGTAGAAAACACACGTGTCGGTCAAAGTGCTAACTTTGATAAACTGACATTTGAAGTATGGACAGATGGAAGTATTCGACCTGAGGAAGCTGTTTCTTTAGGTTCAAAAGTCTTTACTGAACACTTGAATCTGTTTGTCGACTTGACAGAAGAGGCACAAAATGTGGAAATTATGGTCGAAAAAGAAGAAGATCAAAAAGAAAAAGTAATGGAGATGACCATAGAAGAGCTCGATCTATCTGTACGATCTTACAACTGTTTAAAACGCGCTGGAATTAACACCGTTCAGGAGCTTACAACGAAGACAGAAGAAGATATGATGAAAGTACGTAATCTAGGTCGTAAATCCTTAGATGAAGTGAAGTCTAAACTCGATGAACTTGACTTAAGCTTACGTAAAGATGATTAATTGTACAACACCTTTAGAGTCTCAAAAAAGGGAGGGATAGCCCATGGCTAGAAAATTAGGACGTGCAACAGACGCTCGCTTAGCTCTTCTTCGTAATCTTGCTTCTGATTTGATTATACATGAACGGCTTGAAACGACCGAAGCAAAAGCAAAAGAGCTTCGACCTGTTGTGGAAAAGATGATTACGTATGGCAAGCGCGGAGATCTTCATGCGAGACGACAAGCAGAAGCGTTTTTATATAACGACAAAAACAAAGAAAGTGAACAAGTCGTGCAAAAGCTTTTTGATGACGTTGCCGGACGTTACGAAGATCGTCAAGGTGGATATACACGTGTTCTTAAGCTAGGTCCTCGTCGCGGAGATGGGGCGAAAATGGCTATTATTGAACTCGTTTAATGGAACCATACGTGCGAAGGGGCAGGACTGAATCTCTACCATGAGGTGAAGCCAGGCCCTTTTTTTGCACTTTGTCGCAGGTTGTCAAACAGCAATCCTCCCTTCGTAATTTCAAACGATTAATAGATTGACGGTAGGTGGGAAGACGAACCTGTTCGATGGTTTCAGCGTGATTCAATGAGGGAAAGTCTTCGATTGAATAGAAATGAACGTGTCGATTCTCTTTTTCTTTATATCTAGATCAATGAATCGGTTTGGAGTACCTCAGCTACAGAAAAACAATGGCTTGGATCAGGGATTGCCAAGTGAACATCAATAAAAAACGGTGTAGGATCTTGGGTTAGTGACTCTTATTACGCAAGTTTAAAGAGATGCATACTCTATGAACATTCAGTGGGATTCCCTGAATGGAATTGTACTTGGCTATAAAAGAAAAGAGTCAGACCGGGGGTAGATAGATCACAATGGTGAAAAAACTAATCGAGTTTAAAAATGTATCCTTTCGGTATGCCGATGAAAGCCCTTGGGTATTGAAAAATTGTTCGTTCGATATTTATGAAAATGAATGGGTCGCCATCATCGGTCATAATGGATCGGGTAAATCGACGATTGCTAAATTAATTAATGGATTATTATTTCCGGATGAGGGCGAAATATATATCCAAGGAAAAAGGCTGACCGAAGATACCGTATGGGAGATTCGTAAAGATGTAGGCATGGTGTTTCAAAATCCAGATAACCAATTCGTAGGAACAACTGTACAAGATGATGTCGCTTTCGGAATGGAAAATCGCGGATTTCCAAGAGAAGAAATGGTTAAGCGCATCGACGAGTCGCTCGCTGCTGTTGCGATGCAAAACGATCGTATGACAGAGCCCCATCGGTTGTCAGGAGGCCAGAAACAGCGCGTGGCAATTGCCAGTGTGTTAGCTGTATCTCCTCAAGTCATTATTTTAGATGAAGCGACCGCTATGCTCGATCCCAAGGGTCGTTCTGAAATTATGAAAACGGTGGCCAACGTTCGAGGCAAGCATCGTTTGTCGCTCATTACAATTACCCATGACTTGCAAGAAGTCGTCGAAGCGGAGCGTGTCATTGTCATGAACAGAGGCGAAATATGGAAAGAATCGACACCACGAGAAATTTTTACCGAATATGAATCTCTACAAAAAATTGGTTTAGATGTTCCGTTTATTGCTCATCTGTCTGAGGAGTTAAAGCAGTTGAATATTTCCATGCCAACGGAACCATTAAATCATGAAGAATTGTTGGAGGACTTATGGATATTACATTCAAAGATGTAAGCTATATTTATCAAGAAAATTCACCGTTTGCGCACCAAGCGCTGGATGAAGTTTCCTTTCATATCCCGTCCGGAACTTATGTAGCCATTATCGGGCATACGGGCTCAGGAAAATCGACGTTGATTCAACATTTAAATGGTTTAGTACGACCCAGTAAAGGTGAAGTACAGATTGGTGATTTTACGCTCACCAAAGAAGACAAACCGAGTGATATGAAAGAATTGCGTAGCCGAGTAGGCGTTGTGTTCCAATATCCAGAACATCAATTATTTGAAGAAACAATCCGAGAAGACATTGCATTTGGTCCCAAAAACTTTGGTGTCCCACCAGAGGAAGTGGAGAAGCGGATCAAAGAAGTCATTCCTGCGGTTGGACTCACGGAAGATTTCTTAAATCGTTCTCCATTTGATTTAAGTGGTGGTCAAATGCGTAGAGTAGCGATCGCGGGAGTATTAGCCGTTCAGCCAGAAATTTTAGTCCTAGATGAACCGACTGCAGGGCTTGATCCACGCGGACAAAAAGAAATTATGGACATGTTTTATCATTTGCACCAGAAGGAAAAGCTGACGACTGTTCTCGTCACACATAGCATGGAAGACGCTGTTAAATATGCAGATTATGTGATCATCTTAAATCAAGGAAAAAAATACATGGAAGGAAAACCGGAGGACGTGTTTGTTCAACAGCAGGCGTTGAATAAGGTTCATCTCGACGCACCGGAAATGATTCGTTTTATTCAAGCATTTGAAAAAAGATTCGAAACGGAAATACCCTTTACACGCCAGTCTATTAAAAAACTAGCCTACCAAATTCACGATGTGATAGGAGTTAAATCATGAGTAATTCTCTGATTATTGGGCAATATGTTCCGGGTCAATCGCTCGTTCATCGACTCGATCCACGAACGAAAATAACGATTATATTTTTCTATGTATTCATCGTATTTTTTGCCAATTCATTTTGGAGTTATACGATTTTAACCTTGTTTGCCTTGGCCAGTATGTTGACAACAAAAATACCTCTTCGCTTTATTTTAAAAGGGTTAACCCCGGTATGGTTTTTAATCATTTTTACGTTTATTCTACATTTAATCGTGACGAAAGAGGGAACGGTTGTTGTTGAATTATTTACATTTAAGGTTTATTCAGGTGGACTCATCCAAGGATTTGCGATTTCAATGCGTTTTTTTCTACTCATTCTCGTAACATCGTTATTAACGTTAACGACGACACCGATTGAGATTACCGATGCGATTGAAGATATGTTACACCCGTTGAAAAAGGTGAAGTTTCCTGTACATGAACTGGCGTTAATGATGTCGATTTCGTTACGTTTTATTCCGACACTTTTACAAGAAACAGATAAGATTTCTAAAGCCCAAGCATCCCGTGGTGTTGACTTTCGAACAGGTCCATTAAAAGAGCGTATTAAAGCAGTTGTTCCGTTACTCGTCCCGTTGTTTGTCAGTTCATTTAAACGTGCTGAAGAGCTAGCGATGGCTATGGAAGCACGTGGGTATCAAGGTGGAGAAGGTCGGACAAAACTACGCGAATTAAAGATTCAAAAAGTAGATATATGGATTTATGTGCTCTTTGTGCTAGTTGTTATTGGATTATTTCTAACGAGAACGTATCATTAAAAAAGAACGATCAAGTTAAGGAGTTGCGTGAATATGGGGTAAGAAAACTAAAATGCACCATTTCTTACGACGGAACAAACTTTTATGGTTTTCAAATCCAGCCGAAGCTTCGAACCGTACAAGGGGAGTTGGAAAAAGCTTTAATGAAGCTACACAAAGGTGATGACGTATCGCTTCAAGCTTCTGGTCGTACCGACAAGGGTGTTCATGCAATTGGTCAGGTCGTTCATTTTGAAACGGCATATACCATCCCTGAAGCGCACTGGAAAAAAGCACTGAATCGACTATTGCCTGGCGATGTATATATAAAAGAGATCCAAGAGGTCCCCAGTCACTTTCATGCACGATACAGTGCATTGGACAAAGAGTACCATTATCTCGTGTGGAATACATATGAACCTGATGTGTTCCGGCGTAATTATGTATACCATTTTCCCTATGCCTTAGATTTGCGAGCGATGCAAGAAGCTTGTCACTATTTACAGGGCGAGCATGATTTCACTTCCTTTTCCTCTACGCAAGCGACAGTTAAAGGAAGTAAGATCCGTCATTTATATGAGGTTCGTTGCGAGAAAAATGGTCATGAAATGCGGTTTATATTCCGGGGAAATGGTTTTTTATACCGTATGGTACGAATCATGGTTGGAACTTTGCTTGAAATCGGTCAGGGGAAGCGGAATCCAGCGGATATTCCACATTTATTAGAGCAGAAGGATCGTCGTTTAGTAGGGAAAACAGCCCCAGCTCGAGGCTTGTATTTATATCATGTCAACTATAATAAATAAGGAAGTCAATCATTGAAAAAAGATTGTTAAAACTGCTTTTATCCTTGACATGTGTACCTGTTTTGGTATATCATGATTTATGGCTTTTTATTTTGAAAACTACGATTAGCCCCGGAACTAATTGTGTTTAATATAAAAGAAAATATGAAACAAATTGTAAAATTGGAGGGAAATCGTCATGCGTACGTACATGGCAAATGAAGCAAATGTAGACCGCAAATGGCTTCTCATCGATGCTGAAGGGAAGCGTTTAGGTCGTTTGGCAAGTGAAGTGGCTGCAATCCTACGCGGAAAGCATAAGCCAACATACACACCCCATGCGGATACAGGGGATTATGTCATCATTGTCAATGCTGAAAAAGTTGAACTAACTGGAAATAAACTCAATAACAAAATGTATTATCGTCACTCGAATTATCCTGGAGGATTAAAAGAACGCACAGCTTATGAAATGCAGACAAGACACCCAGAGCAAATGATTGAGATTGCGGTTAAAGGGATGTTACCTAAAGGTTCATTAGGCCGTAAAATGGGTAAAAAATTGTTCGTATTTAAAGGTCCAGAACATGATCATCAAGCACAAAAACCAGAAGTTTATGAGCTTCGTGGATAACTAGAAGGAGGTTTAATCAATTGTCACAAGTACAATATTACGGAACAGGACGTCGTAAAACATCTACTGCACGTGTCCGTCTCGTGCCCGGATCAGGAAAAATCACAGTCAATGGCAGCGAGGCAAAAGACTATTTTCCATATGAAACACAATTGTTTATTTTAAATCAACCACTCGTTGCTACTGAAACACAAGGCACATACGATGTGTTAGTCAATGTCCACGGTGGTGGTTACACAGGTCAAGCAGGTGCGATTCGACACGGAATTGCTCGTGCACTTTTAGAAGCAGATCCAGAATACCGCACTGTTCTAAAAGGTGAAGGCTTCTTAACACGTGACTCCCGTATGAAAGAACGTAAAAAATACGGTCTTGACGCAGCACGCAGTAAACCACAACATTCAAAACGTTAATAGGATTGTTGATATACTGGCATTTACGAGCATTTTTTGGTGCAAGTTGGTGCAAATTAACGTTAATACTTCAAAGAACTTAAAAGATTTAAAGCATCGGCATCTTGCTGGTGCTTTTTTTTCTGGCATTAATTCCAGATAATAATTCTGTGTCGTTGAATGTTAACATGCTCTAATCTTTTTGATACATAGGCAATATCAATCTTTTGAGCGAATAAAAATGATGCATGTGTATCTCTTAATCCATGAAACGTTGTTTTCTTAAGCTAATCGTTCGGGCTGTTTAAAACCATCAAAGCTGAAAATATAGCCATTTTCTTTTAGAGGAATCTTACGAATGAGCTCATACACTTCTTTGTTAATAGAAACATCACGTTTCGCATTTTGTGTTTTTAACGAAGTATCATCAGAAGTAGAACTGATTAAATGTCTAACTTCGACTCCGTATTTATAAAGACTCTCTGGGCGTATTGCTAGTAGTTCTCCACGTCGCATACCCGTTTCTAAAGCAAGTAATACAAGTACATTAAACTCGTCCTCAGGATGCTGTAAAACGTAATTACGAAGCTTTTTTAAGTCAAATTCTAACGGGATAATTTCAAGTGAAGACCAAATTTCATTTTATGGATTATTTAAAAATGATTCACTTGATGTAATAAAAGAAAAGATAGCGATTATGCAAAGAACTGTAGAAGTAATCGACGCTATTAATGAAATGCAAGAAGAGTATGACAAATGAAATTTTGAATATACTGAACAACATTACAAAAGAACTTGAAGAGATATAAAAGTTGAATTTGAAAAAATTAAGAAGCTTGACGAGATAATAAATTCTGAAAATCAAATAACAGAAGAATATGATTTTGAAGAACTTGTTGAAAGTCGGTCACCTGAAAGTTTTTATCATTATAAAGTAGAAGTAAATGAATAAGAAAATGCTTCTAGTGTTTTTTTAGCTCCTCTAATTATAATCTCCTAATGCTTCTGTAAAGCAGAGCCGCATTATCGATTATGTAAAGGGTCATCGTTCTTCAGATGTTATGAGTCAGCCAAGTAGGATAAGGGTGCGTAGAAAGCAAATTAGCTTTTAACGCACCCAAATTCATTGGGCTTCCCCAAAACATATACGAATCACTTGATAGCTTTGCTACTTACGCCACTTCTTGACATTAATCGATGCGAAGATTCTCTCTATGGTGACCAAAAAGATCAAAAAAATTATAGAGCGGTTGATCTAAATGGAAACCATTTTAGAAGTAGTTCGCATTGAACAAATTATTAGAGAGGCAGAAGAAGATGTTGATTATATCATTCGTAGTTCAGAAGACGGAGCAAAGATAGCGTCTCGCTTTATTGGTCGTGAGATCGTGAAGTATTTTTTGGTATGTGTTTAAATACGAAAAATAATGTTGTTGCAGTTCATCGTTGTCATGTTGGTTCGGTGAATGCGTCACTCGTTCATCCACGTGAGGTTTTTAAATCAGCAATAATTAATAACGCAGCAAGTGGTGACAAAACACCGATTTTTAATATAAATTTGCTTGGTTTAATTTGTAACACGGTGAGCTAGTGTGAGGATTGTAGCAATTGTAGGATTTCTTTTACCTCTTACAAGTAAAACTTATATAGTTCTATCTAGATTACATAAAAACGCTAATTCTTCTTGTGTGTTTTTTGCTATTTCTTTCTCGCTTTAATACCTTACCAAAATCTTGTTCTACGCTTATAATTCCCCCTCTCGACATACGTCATATCAGACTACAGTCCAAAAGGGGGTGGAACTATGATACTATTAATAGAAAAGTTTATTAAGGAGAGGTATACGATTACTAATAACTGTTCACTTATAATCCTCAAAAAAATCCATTAGTAGATTTGTTTTTTCGAAAATATTGAAAAAGGTATGTATTCCCATTATATAAGAGAGGCCATTGAGTCCACAATTAATGTCGGATCAAGAAGTAATGCAATCTTTAACCTACCTAAAGAATATTAATAATTGGGATCTGATTGCAGTTGAACTATCTCCTGAGTATTGTGGTGGCAAAGAAGCATGTAATCACTTGTTTCACTATTCTTAAATGTATTTGTACAAGATCTGAACTGATCCCCAAAGAACAAATCAAACACCTGAAATGACAAAGAAAATATAAGAAAGGTTCATATTTCAGATAAACATATATTTTTTATTTCCATTCTACATCCAAGTAACTTCTCCAGCGATACCTTGTCTAATTAAGCCAGATTCTCCACTGCCTCCTTGTCCTTGATTAAATAATGTTTCACTAACCTTTTCACCATCTATCTCAGATTTTTTAATTAACGTAAAATAACTAATATTATCAAAATACTTTGAGTTTTCTTTAATGATATCTTGAATAGCTTTTACGTCTTCAGAAGTGAATTCACCTTTTGTATCATATGTTTCTACCAAATGAGACATTAGATAGGATGTATCTATATAAAGAATAACAGAGTGTAATAGACATTTTGCAAAATTGGAAATATTCTATTGCTAATTAGGTCTTATTAATATATAATAATGAAAATAAAGTAATTCCGATGGGAAATATGAACCGAAAAATAGTATTATAGTAAAAAAATTTGGTGTTAGTTAGATGTGAAAAGGAGGGCAAATGTGGACAAGAAAACGAAAACTATAAAATTAAGGAGCCGTTCACATTTTAATAGAGTAGTTGGAGGGCTTGAAACTAATTCTTTAAATGATTTGAAGCAGGCTATTGACAATGGATGTAGTGTTCAAAAAGTTAAATATACATTAAGGTATCCAGAAGTAATGATTTGCGATTTGAGTAATCCCGAGTTCCCTCTTAATTTGTGCGATAGTCAAACTATATATGATTGTTTCATTTTAATCGAAAATTTATTGGATGGTTATTTAAAAAACACGAACGTGTTTAGAGTTTATGGAGATGAATTGAAAACAGAAATAGCAATTACTGGCCCCAAAAAGCAGGAAATTCAGTATATAAAGGAAGCAGTCTTATGGGAAGTCTATGAAAAAGTAAACATAAAAAATAAAATGTATTTAAACTTATACGAGGCAAGAGGTATACATCAAATAAGAAATTTTAATGATTCTAGTGAAGATGTAAAATCATTTTATAATAGTTTTACTGAAAAGTATAAGGAATATATTAAACCGGAAGCATATGGGCGGATTGAAATATTGAATCAAGATTTGATATATCAAAACCATATGGTATGGGTTGAGATACAAAAACTGGCTGAGAACAAATTATTTATATTAACGGCGGGATTACCAATAGCGCTAGGTTATATGAATTCCACCATGGATAACAATATACATTTTACTGAAGTACATAGACAAAATGACCCGTACCAAATGTATAGAAGGAAAACATTTAATTCTATATATCCAGAGTTAAATAAAGAAGACAAGAATAAATCTACAGTAATTATAGACAAAATTTATACTGGAGGCACTTTACAGGTAGCAGAAAGTATATTAAATAATCATGAAAGCGCTAAAAAAACATTAAAAGTAGGATTATTCCCAAAATCATATCATTCGCTAGAAAATGTTGACTATGTTATTTATGCCGGGAAATTAATAAAGTCGGAGTATATATTAAGGAACTTCTCTCCGGAAGATTGGCATTTTGATTTGTTATTTAAGACTAGTTCTGAACGATCAGTTCTAAACTAAAAATATAGGGGGAATTTTAATGAGCAAAATAGCCTCAAATATAAAGAAATATGGTCAACTAAAGGCTGAATTATTAGTGGAGGGTATTAATTATGGCGATGATTTCATAGAGGAATATTCCAAAATGGATAATTTTTTGGAGAAAAGAAGAGCATATGGAAATAGTGATGAAAGAATATTTGCGAAAGAAATTAAAGTTCCTCAAGAAATAATACTACCTGAAGGTATAGTTGTAGCGGTTAATCAGAGAAACAATACAAAATGGAATATTGTATATGATAATGGGACTTTTTATATAACTAATAACATTGAAACTATCCCTATTGAGTTTCCCAGAAGACCAAAATTTTATGACTCTAAAATGGATGATGGAACTAGTGTCTCTCGCATTGTTACATTATACGGGAATGCTACACTAGGTGTATTTAGTCCTGGTCATTGTTATTTCTGGGCCAAAGGAGATGAATGCAAATTTTGTTCATTGCAAACCACTCGAAATACTCAGGCGGACCATGAAATGTTTATTAAACCGGAAAGAGCAAAGGAAGCTATTAGAATAGCTTTAGAAACTGAAAAAGAGAGAGTACATCATTTTTTATTAAACGGTGGAACTATAAGCAATTATGATCATGGTTTTAGTAGACATCTAGATGTTATGGAAGCTGTTTCAGAACTTAATATGCCGGGCCGTATTGAAAAACATCTTATATCCATGCCACCTAAAGACTTTAGTCTTTTTGAGAGATTAGCAAAAACAAAAGCAACGATAGCAATGAGTATTGAGATATATAACAAGGAATTGTTTGAGGAAATTTGTCCTGGGAAATCAAAAGATTATGGAAGAGAACGCTTTTTTGAAGCATTCAAAGCGGCTGTTGATTATCTTGGAAAAGGAAACGTTTACTGTGGTTTTGTGGGTGGATTGGAGCCCGTAGAATCTTTAGCTGAAGGGATGTATGAGCTTGGGGAAATGGGTGTTGTTCCTGCTGTAAATATATTTCATAATGATCCTGGATCTCAATTTGCTAATCGAAAAAGGCCGACATTAGAAGAAGTTAGAAAAATCGGGTATCATATGAGCATTATATATGATAAATATAATTTCAAACCATTTATAACAAATACGGGAAGAAATTCATTAGATACTGAAGCCTATTTAAAATGCTTTTTATGAAAACGGAGGTAAGGACTGACTATGAAAGGACAATTTATTTGTTTTGAGGGTTTAGATGGATCAGGAAAAACTACTATCGCTAATAGAGTTGCGAATGAACTTAAAAAAAAAGAGAATAACATCTATTTCTTAAATAAAAAGGATATAAGCTTCTCCACAGGTTATGTTAATCACCATATGTCCACGATCAAAAGAGTATTATGGGATTACTCTCCAGACGATCCTCTAGGGGAATTAGGAGATTTACATTGGCTTTATTTAAATTTATCATGGTTTTCAGTATTGGAGAACTGCAAAATAAAACCACTAATTGATTCAGGATATACGGTTATAATGGATAATTGGCATTATAAATTGCAGGCTAGGTTTAATTTGAAGGAAAATTTCGATCATGAAGTGACAAAAAAATGCTTTGATTCTCTTCTAAAACCGGATGTAACCATTCTTTTGGATATAGACCCGAATGTAGCAGTTGATAGACGGGACACCATTTCTATAACCGAATCCGGAAATATGGATGGGTTTAAAGGAAAAACCCCAGCTAATTTTGTTGCTTACCAAAGTATGGTTAGTAAATCTTTAGATAATTTAAGTAAAGAAGAGGGATGGATAAGAATAAATGTTGCAAATTATACTGAGGAAGAAGTAACTAAAAAAGTATTAAATAGTTTAACTGTAAAGATGAAAGGAATATAATATGGGGATTGGACCAAATATAAGAAAAACATGGGATGGTCTCGATGTAAGTGAATATCCCCCTTATGGTGTTGGAATCGTTGTTTATAAAATAAGAGATGGTTCTATCTATTATTTAATCTTAAGAAGATCTTGGAAGAATCAAGGAGATAACTGGGAGTGGGGTCCTCCTGGTGGAGCACGACTTCCGGGAGAAAAAATAGAGGATTGTATGAAGAGGGAGTTATACGAAGAAACGGGTTTGAAAAAGTCAGCAGTGTTAACTGAAATAGGCGATAAAACTTGGTTTGTATATTGTCTACAGATAAAGAGAGGTACAAATATAATATTATCTAGTGAACATGATCAATTTATGTGGGCCCCACTTGAAAAAGCGATCGAAAAATGCTCTCCAGATTTAATCAAAAGGCAAATAAAACAAGCAGATGAATTTATAAAGGCTTACATGATAAAAAGATGAAAAGTGAAAAGAGTTTTAAAAAATTTATATTCTTATGGATAACGCAATCAATATCTGAAATAGGTAGTGCTGTAACACTTTTTTCTTTAATAATTTGGCTTACTCAAACCTTTAATGACCCAAGTGAAAAACAGGAATTAGCTTTTTCTTTGGCTGCCACTAGTATATCATTTTCTTTGGCTTATATATTAATTCAACCTTATACTGGCGTATTGGTTGATAGATTTAATCGTCGACATATAATGCTAATTTCTAATTATTTAAGTGGTATTCTAACATTTATTTTAGTGTTTTTATTAGTTTTTGATTATATGAATGTTCCTTTATTGGTACTGTATAATGCGTGTCTTGCAATATGTCGGGCTTTTCATATGGCGTCATTTAGTTCTTCCTTTATAATAATAGTTCCTGAAAACCATTTATCCAGAGCTAATGCCATGACGCAAGCTAGCTTTAATTCTGCTGAAGTTTTAGGGCCGGTGCTCGCTTCTTTTTTAATAGCTACACCAAGTCTGTTTGGACATGGCCATTCAGCTATCTATTCACCCTTTATGGAAGGTATCCCTTTTGCTATTGGTATAGACGCCATAACCTTTTTAGTTGGGGCATTTGCATTACATTTTCTTCGTTTTCCATCTTTTAATAAACGGGAAGAAAATGCCGGGTTTTTAAACAGTTTTCGTGAAGGAATCAAATTTATTAATAAACCACTTTATTGGCTCCTAGCCATTATAGCGCTCTCTAACTTATTTATACCGACTATGATTACATTACAGCCTTTATTGGTTAAATATCATTTATCTGATATTTGGACAAAAGGGGGAATCTCATATGATTCAGCTTTAGCGACGCTCAATTCGGTAAACGCATTAGGTGGGATAATGGGTGGTGTAATTCTTGCCTTTTGGGGAGGGATAAAAAGTAAGAAAGTTTATGGTATTATTATCCCTATGATTATAATTGGTATCCTTCAAATTTTTTATGGCATATCAAACTTATTCTATTTGACGGTCACAATTGGATTTTTCATATTCTTTTTAACTACATTTATGTCTACACACTCTCACACTATTTGGCAGAGTGTAACTCCAGTTCATTTACAGGGGAGAGTTTTTGCTGTCAGAAGGATGTTAGCTCAAATTACTTGGCCATTAAGTGGGATTCTTGCTGGGTGGATAGGTGGTGCATTTAATGTTGCACACGGAATTATCGGCATAGGTATTATTTGTACAATCTTAAGTATTCTCTTTTTATTCAATAGCTCTTTTTTATCAGTAGATAATGCAATAATTAATGACGAAGCGGTAAATAAAGATTATGATAGAACAATTTGAATTACTGTTCTATTCATTTTAATAAACGGCATTCTTTTAAGGAGGTGATATAAATGTCTAGACCTATTGTTTTGTCTGAACCAGTAAAATGGAAAAAAGGAAAAAAGCAAAAGTAAAAAGTTGAAGGACCTTATATAAGGTCCTTCTTTCAAGGAGTGGTAAATTTATGATTAGAGAAGAATTAGTTCTGAAATTATTAGGATATAACGATAAACCAATTGAATTAACGAAAGATGATTTGTTCTTTTTAAATAAAACAAAAATGAATGGAATAATATTTGACTATTTAAAGGATAGTAATATTAAAATTGAACCTCAACTTCTAGAATCTCTAAAAGAATTGAAAAAATTTAATTATATTAGAAATATTAATTTACTAAAGAAAGCTATTAACATCGATTTTTATTTGGAAGAAAACGGGATAAAAAGAGTTTGGATCAAAGGTATTGCTGAGGTTTTTAACAACCCTAGTTATTTATGGTATAGGAAGCAATTTGACATTGATATATTGGTTGATGATCCTTATAAAACAAAATCACTAATGATGGATTATGGTTTTGTTTATGGCGCCTATGATCTTCATGGGAATTGGGTTACAACAAGTGAAATAGAGATAGACAGACTTGAAAAGGAGGGCTATGAGTTATTTCCACTCACCAAAAATATTACATTAGGCAATTTACATACAGATGTAAACAAAGACACCTTAATTCTACAAAGGATTTTTAATGAGGGGGATACCTTCTTTACTGATGTGTGCATAGATATTCATAAAGAGCTAACTTTTGATTTAAAACCAGAATGGCTAATGAAAGATAGTTTTTTTCCTTTTATGGATGAAATTGATGAAATTTGGTATTTACTAAATAAGTCTTTCTATGAACAAATTAAAGGGCACTCACTTAACTTACAATCTCTTGTTGGTGTTTTAAAAAAGATTAGAAACACTAAATTTACTCGGGAAGAAATAGTAGATAGGTTAGATTTGATTGGTTTCTATAATGAGGAAGCGGTTAATACTATGTTCGATTTAGCACTAAGAACTATAAGTGAATCACAATTGGATGAAATAGTTAAAACGTTTATTACTAACTTCAAAAATTATAAAAATTATTCGGTACCAAGTTAATAAAGGTACAACCAGTATTTTAAAGAATTAGTCAATAACTACAGATATAAGAAGAGGCTAGTACACAAGTGTTTTTTTAACGAAAAATCCGAACTATAGTAACTGCTTGTAACCCGCTCCGGAAATGTACTTTGCTTTCACGGCGGTTGGTGAGCCTGATCGTGTTCTGTGGGGTCTCACCAATGCCTTTCCTCCCGTAGGACAAGGAAGCCTGCCGCAGCGAAACATCGCACGAGGAAAAGATGAATTTCCTTTTCGAGGAGTCAACATATATTTCCTACACTAAGGTAGTACATTGTGTAGACTAGCATATACCTGGTATCCTTCAATATTACTATCAATAGAAAAGACCACCTACCATAAGGTAAGTGGTTCAAACTGAATTAGTTAGTCTATTATTTTTAAATCAGGTAAATTATTTACAATCTTATTTGTCTCTATTGAAACAGAAATAAGACGTTTAATTAAATCCAGTGTATCACGCGGATTATCTGAATATTCATTCGGATCATTCGTTATTCCTCTACCTCTATCCGTTCTCGTCCGATAATGTTCCATAACCCATTCCATTGGTGGACGACCATTAACCACATAGTCATAGGCTTCCAAAGGGATATCGGAAAGAATAATATTATCATTTCCTGACCCCTTCCGAATCTCATTTTCTTAACTCGATATAAATCAGTCATTTCGCTATTTTTTACAGTCTCGGTTACCTTAAATGGTTCTACTTCTTCATAGTTCAGATGTAATTCTGCTAGCTTACGACCAGCTTTAGAAAATCCCCAAAAATCTTTTAGCATTGGGATATGGGGCATATCTTAAAATTCCACTAATAACCCCCAACATTTATGTAGATTGAATATTCACTTTACCTTATTCCGTTTTATATAACGGTATACAGTTGTTCTTGATATACCGAGCTTCTCTGCAATCTTTGTTTTACTAAATCCCTGTTTAAGTAACTGATGAATTTCCATGTACATTTCCCACTTGTCCACCTTTTCTACCTCCACCACTGCCAAATCTACTAATATCATAACAGTGATGGATTATTTTTATTATAAAATGTGCTAATTCCTCTTGTGAAAGGAATCTGTTAGTTCTTTCCCGTTTAATAACTTCTCCAAAAGCTTGTTCAATTTCCATAACTGTTCCTCACACTTCTTTTACGTATAATAATCAAAAAAATGTGACCAACAGTCTACGGACTATAGTCTACAGACACGGTGTTTTATGATAATTTTAGGTTAATGTTTATGGCAAACTAAAAATGTAGTCTTTGGCAGTTAATTTATGTAGTTTTCTGGACATAAAAAAATGCCACTTGCCAACCTCTCCAAATAATTATAAACTCACCTCGTTGGACCAACAACGATGGGAGGATATTAGGAG
>DASUXY010000020.1:0-6456 GCA_036377675.1 Bacillota bacterium | reverse complement strand
ATCCAAAAAATTTATTTAAACCGTGAAGTGCATGCCTTATTAGATGTAGCTGTAGATTCTGCACAGGCAAAGCAAATTATACGAAATGAGACGGAGTTAACAGGAAAAGGTGTTACGGCTGCGGTCATTGATACGGGTATTTATCCACATGAAGATCTCGATGGTAGAATTATCGATTTTGTTGATTTTATTAACGGAAGAACTGAACCTTATGATGATCATGGACATGGAACACACTGTGCAGGGGATATTGCTGGAAATGGTCAAGCATCGTCAGGCTTATATAAAGGACCAGCTCCAGAAGCAAATTTGGTTGGAGTAAAAGTTTTGAACAGTATGGGCGCGGGCTCGTTAGAAACAGTCATGAAAGGTGTTGAATGGTGCTTGCAATATAATGAGGAGAATCCGAGCGACTCCATTGATATCATAAGCATGTCTTTAGGAAGTACTGCTCAACGGTTTAATGATGAAGAAGATGATCCGATGGTTCGCATTGTCAATGAGGCTTGGGCTACTGGAATAATCGTTTGTGTAGCAGCTGGTAATGAAGGTCCAGAATCGCAAACAATTGCAAGCCCTGGTATTAGTCGTCAAGTCATTACGGTCGGAGCGCTGGATGATAATCGTACAGAAAATACGAGAGAAGATGATGATGTGGCGAGCTTTTCAAGTCGTGGGCCAACGATTTACGGTATTGAAAAACCAGATATTTTAGCTCCGGGTGTCCATATCATTTCTTTACGCTCCCCACAATCATTTTTAGATAAACTCCAAAAGACAAATCGAGTCGATACAGACTATTTTGTGCTATCAGGAACATCGATGGCGACGCCAATTTGTGCGGGTATTGTCGCACTGATAAGACAGCATCGTCCAGACGCAACCCCCGACGAAGTAAAAGAGTTCATCCGCTCAGGCGCTGACTTATGGACGGATCGAGATCCGAATGTATATGGTGCCGGCTATATAAATGGTGAACAATCCGTTCCTGAATAAGGATTAGATGAAGATATCGACACAGATTAATCGCATCTTTTATATATACTATATATAATGTACTTTATAGAAAGAGGTCGCTTATAAATGGCTATCTCTAGTTGAAAACATGTCTCTAAAGCACAACAAGTGATACGTTGTGCTTTAGTTTATTCACTGTTTGGTTGATAGCGGAAATGTTCATCCATGTTAAGAGCGTTTTTTCTGTTCGTTTTTCTTACTCAACCGGCCGATTAAAAAAGCACCGATTGCAACGCCAATGATCGTTTTTGTTCGTTTATTAAATACGTGCTTCGTCACAAGTTTCATATTTTGTGGACGTTCGGCTAACCGACGCATGAAATATCCGTACCAATCTTCACCAAAGGGCACGTATGTACATACGTGATAGCCTTGTTGAGTGAGTTCAAGTTGCAGATCTTTTCGAAAGCCATAAAGCATTTGAAATTCAAAGGTATCTTTCGGAATGTGATGTTGTTCTACGAATGTTTTAACATGATTGATGATACGATGATCGTGTGTGGCAATCGATGTGAATGCGCCATGGATTAAATGGTATTCAATGAGACGAATGAAGTTTTGATCAATGGACTCTTGGTCTTGATAAGCTACTTCTTTAGGTTCTTTGTAAGCTCCTTTGACGATTCGAAGTCGATAATCTTTGTACGTTTTTACATCTTCTTCGGCTCGATAAAAATACGCTTGGATGACAGTGCCGATATTGTCATATTGCTTGGAAAGATTATCGACTAAGTCAAAGGATTGTTGTAAGTGTCCATAGTCCTCCATATCAAAGTTGACGAAAATATTGTAACGATAAGCTTCGGCAACAATTTCTCTTATGTTTTCAAGACAGAACTCGTACTGAATATCAAGCCCTAATTGGCTCGGTTTTATGGAAAGATGGGCATCTACATCGTGTACGTGAATGGCTTCAATGACTTTGAAAATTTGTTCTTTCGCTTGGATTGCTTCTTGTCGATCATCGACAAATTCACCGAGATTGTCAATGGTTGCCGAGATGCCATGTGTATTTAATTTTTTTACACTTTTAATCATTTCTTCGATGTTCGTACCAGCAACAACCGACTGTGCACCTAGTTTTAATCCCCAGCGTTTTGCAGCTTCGTTTAACCATTTGTTTTGTGAAAGAAAAATGAAAAAATCTTTTAATATATCCATTTCAGTTCCCTCCAATATGTTAAGTTCGACGTTCTTACAACCATTCGTCTATAAAAGTACTAATCAACAGGACTCCATCCATAACAAGCTGTTGTTAAAACAATAAATCCTCCATCGTTCGGTCGTTGTCTGTGACACTTTTTCCTTTAGCCACGTTGACTTGCAAAAAGAAAGCGTTATCATTTAAGAGTGAAATATTTTAGCAATTTCCATTAGCATATATTCCATTTTAACATTTGGTAAATACTGGAGACATGTCTTGCATTTGCTTGACGACGTGAAGCGATGAGGAAAGAGTCCATATCTCTATTATAGTAATGAATCGATAAATAATAAACGTTTGACGGTAATGTTGTCCAATTGGATTCGAAAATCAAACGATTGTTCAAATTTTTTTCACATTTATATTTTTAAAACACAAATATGTGATATAATTTTGATAATTCGTATTTATGTGGAAAGGAGATTTGACAAATGTCACTAGTATTAACACAATTTTTAGATCGAGCTGTCCATTTATATGGAAAAAAACCAGCGATTATTGATGAATACGGGGAACGCTATACATATGAAGAGATTAATGAACGGGTCAATCGTTTATCATACGGATTAGCTTCCCTCGGTGTTGAAAAAGGGGATCGAATCGCTTACTTAGCTCCAAATACGTTAGAAATGTATGAAGGGTTTTATGGGATTTTCCAAGTTGGTGGAATTATGGTCTCATTAAATACACGATTGAATCCGAATGACTATGTCTATATTTTAAATCATAGTGAGAGTAAAGTTCTTTTTGTCGATCATGACTTATTACAGCTGATTGAACCTGTTCGTAATCAGTTAAAAACGATCGAACAGATTGTCGTCCACGGTTTAGCTGACAATCAGGACGGTTTAATTGCCTATGACAATTGGCTTGCATCACATCCGTCGACAGATTTCCCACGTGTGAAGTTAAGTGAACATGATGTAAGTACGTTGTTGTATACAAGCGGAACGACGGGAGATCCAAAAGGCGTTATGTTAACGCATCGGAACAATTACTTGCACGCACTATCCGCCATGCATCACTTGCGTGTGAGCGACCGAGACGTATTAATGCATATTTTACCGATGTTCCATGTGAATGGATGGGGTTCGCCATTTTATTATACAGCGAACGGTTCGACACAAGTGATGCAAAAGGCAGTTGATCCTCAAGTCATCCTGGAAAAAATCGAGAAATACGGTGTGACGATTATGCATATGGCACCAACCGTTTTACAATCGATTATGGAACAATATAAGGAAGTAAAACCGAAGATCGATCACGATGTCCGGGTCGTTGTTGCTGGAGCGCCACCGCCGAAAGCATTTATTAAACAATTGGAAGAAGACATCGGATGGGAGTTTTATCAAGTGTATGGAATGACAGAAACGTCACCATTAAGTCTTGCATCCTATATTTCTTCAGAAGATGAAGGCGCTTCAAAAGCTGATTATTATGAGATGAAAGTAAAAACCGGTTATGAGATGATCGGTACACGAGTTCGTGTCGTTGATGAATTAGGAAATGATGTCGCTAAAAATGGCGAACAAGTTGGAGAGATTATCGTTAAAGGCCCTGGTGTAATGAAAGGCTACTGGAAAGATGAAGAAGAAACAAAAGCAACGATTATTGATGGGTGGCTCCATACGGGTGACATGGGAACGATGGATGAACACCGGCGCATTAAAATCGTTGACCGGAAAAAAGATATTATTATTAGTGGTGGAGAAAATATTTCTTCCATCGAAATTGAAAATGTGTTATATGATCATCCAGCGATTCAAGAAGTAGCTGTTATCGCTGCGCCTCATGAGAAGTGGGGAGAAACACCGCATGCAGTCGTTGTTTTACGTAATGGGCACGAGGTAACTGAGCAACAAATCATCGATTTTACAAGAGAACGATTAGCCCATTTCAAATGTCCACGGATCGTCACGATTGTGGATGAACTACCGAAAACAGCGAGCGGGAAAATTTTAAAAGTTCAGTTACGAGAACTCGTCTAAAGAAAGCTTGTCAGCGGACAAGCTTTCTTTTTATATAAACGTGTTTTGAAACAGACGCATAAAGTGTTTCTCTTTATGCGTAATATTTTTCTATGAAATGATTCATACTACAACTAATTGAATCGGAAAGGCGGATAGTGGACGTATGGATCATTTAAAAGTTTTAGGGGTTAAACTTTTGCTTATCTTTTTTTCTGTACTTGCGATGTATGAATTGTTTGATGGGACAACATTAGGCGTTATTGTATGGATGAGTGTTCTTACGACAATCATTTCATATATCGTCGGAGACTTACTCATATTAAGACGATCGAGTAATTTATTCGCTTCGCTCTTTGATTTTGGATTAGCTTTCATTACGCTTTGGCTATTGAGTAATATGTACATCGGGGGAGGTACGGCAATTGCTGTCGCCTCTTTACTTGCGGCATTTTTCATCGCCTGCTGTGAACCCTTTATTCATCTCTATATGATAAGGAAAGCGAAAGAGCCACGCATTGAAAGACGGGGGGTTCATCGGTTGCAAACGGAATTTTCCAAAGAGGCTGATGTCCATGACCTTCATACGACAAATCGCTCATCAAGTCGAAAGTTTTAAAGATGTCGTTCGCCTTTATGGCAATGATAAAAAAACGGCTGCGAATGAATGATGTTCATTCGCAGCCGTTCTTCGTTGCTGTGAACCTTTGGGGAGATGTTTACTTAATTTTTTACAGGGTCGACACGTTCTACCCAATGAAAAGGGTCATTCACTTTTCCATATTGGATCTTCGTTAACGTATCATAGAGCCGTTTTGCGACGTCACCTGTTTTACCGTCATTAACGGTTAACGTCTTGCCATTCCAAGCCAACGTTCCGATTGGGGAGATGACCGCAGCGGTTCCTGTTCCGAATGCTTCTTCCAATAAGCCGTTTTCATAGGCTTCACTGAGTTCGTCAATCGTTAGTTTCCGTTCAATAACTTCATAACCCCAATGTTTCAACAGTTGAATGACCGAATCTCTTGTCACCCCGGGTAAAATGCTTCCGGTTAACGCTGGTGTAATGAGTTGGCCACCTATTTTGAAAAAGACATTCATACTGCCAACTTCTTCAATGTATCTCTTTTCAACAGCATCGAGCCACAATACTTGAGCATAGCCTTCTCGTTCAGCAACTTCTTGCGCTTTCATGCTCGAGGCGTAGTTTCCGCCCGTTTTCGCTTCACCTGTTCCACCGACAACAGCGCGAACGTATTCATTTTCCACTAAAATGCTTACCGGATTAATCCCTTCTTTGTAATACGCACCGACGGGTGACAAAATGACGATAAATTGATAATGATGTGACGGTGTAACACCTAAGTATGCCTCCGTAGAAATGATGAACGGGCGAATATAAAGAGACGTTCCATCTTTCGTTGGGATCCAATCCTTTTCAAGCGCAACGAGCTGTTTAATTGCTTGTAAAGCGAGTTGTTCATCAATCGGTGGGATGCACAGTCTGTCATTGGAACGGTTGAGCCGCTCGATATTTTTCTCAGGACGGAATAAGAGCGGCTCTCCAGTTGGTGATAAATAAGCTTTCATCCCTTCGAACACGGATTGTCCATAATGGAAAACCATGGCTGCAGGATCGACGGATAATGGTTGATAAGGTACAATACGTGGATCATGCCAACCATCAGACGGTGAATAATCCATTATAAACATGTGGTCGGTAAACACTCTTCCGAATGCTAAATCATCACTACTTGGTTTCTCTTTCGGATCCGAACAATATTGTATTCGAATAGACTGTTCTTTCATGTTGCTATCCCCTTATTTAAAATTTTAGTATTAATGATACGGCATAATTCAGAGGGATGCAACAATTGTTGTATTTTTGAGTCTGTCAAGCATTTACGGGAGCTTCTCTCCTTAGAACTTTTTACTTTCTTAAAAATCCTTTGGGCATAGTCAAAAACGTAAAACCCTTATCCCCTCAATCCAAATGGATTGGGAGTAATTCTGTCATCTTTTTGAAATAGTTCCCTTTCCATGCACGTTCCCCTATCCTTTCGATTCATTGCGACTCTTACAGGAGTGTCATCGCGTTTCAACGTCGCTTTTATAAAGCGATGAAACATGAATGTTTATAATCCTGCTAAACCTCGCAAAGCTTTTATATACGGCTTGTGTTGATCATCTCGGACTAATGCCGGCATGTGCCCTTGAATGGCACCGATGGACGCTCTTGTTTTCTCTGTCAATAATGAGGCAAAGGAT
>DASUXY010000019.1:0-53621 GCA_036377675.1 Bacillota bacterium | reverse complement strand
CCAGTTCATCGATATGTTAACGCTTTTTTCTCACCCTTTTTACGATCCGACCGAACGTGCGTAAAGGTTTCGTAAGTTTCCATGAAGTACTCTGTCGTATATCCTTATATTGCTGCGCGAGCTGTTCGTATTTCCTTTCATAGTATTCTTTTTCCTGTTTTAGCGTCTCGTAATCATCGATCGACAGATGCTTTGGCTTTTCATTGAACTTTGTCTGCAATAAATGAGCACTATAAGCAGCTCGTAACATAGCGACTTCTCCTCTTGCAAAAGTACCTCCAGGGAAATAATTGACTTCAAATAAATAAAACTCCTCATCTGCCATCCCGATATCGACCCCGAGACTCGGTATTTCAGCGTCATATAGTTGTTCAATTTTTCGTGGGAGGCCTTTCGTAACTTCTTTTAGTTGATCTGCATACATCTTCCAATCTCGACCGTACTCTGACTTTAGAAATGAGTTAAAACGAATGATAGACCCGCCTTTAGCGATATTCGATACGATTTTCTGAGGATGTCCCATTCGAACGTACGTCTGTGCTCGAGTCCATTTACCTTTTCCATTCTTTTCAAATTGAATTCGAATGTCAAACGGTTGATTCGTACTGTTTCTTGAATGAATATATTTTTGTATAATATATCGCTTATCCTGAATCTGTTTCTCATAAAAGGATTGTAGTTCATCATGATTCATTTCTTTGTTTTCAGCTTCAAATTGGACGTGGAACATATCGTTATTACATTCAATAAAATAAATGCCTCGGCCTTGATTACCGCTTTTCGGTTTTAATATAACACGACGATGCTTTTTAATTTTTGTAAGTAAGTCGGCAAACGTTTCAATCTTCGACGTTGGGATCATTAAATGACGAAATGTACCGTCTTCTTTCAACCGGGCATTCGTCAATTCTTTAGAGCCGTATCGATGAAACATCATGTAACTATTTTGCTCTAAAAAGTTAATAACATCTAAATATTTCCGCTGCTTAAATGGCGTGTTATTAATAAGTTTAGGAATTTGGACGGTTTTCTTTTTCCATTTTCCATTAACTAACACTTTGCCATCAATCGTTTTATCATTAATGTTCACATTTTCTAATCCGAAACATACTAATTCCATGCCATAATAATGATAACAAATCGCATTTAATCTTCTCGTTTTAGGGCTATCTAAAGGCTGTCTATAATATCCCACTTGTTGCATTCAATGTTCACTTCCCTGTGCTGTTTAATAAATTAGATCAATTAAAAGTGTAGTTATAACTCTTATCTATGAAAAATTTAGTGTACGTTCCTCAAAGTTTTTGGATATCCAACTTTTCACTTTTTAAACATAAAAAATATCTGCTTACTAATACATATCATTATACATGAATACAACATTATTAAATATGAAAAACGTTACAATGATTAATCCAATATAGTAGAAAATAGACCTGAAATCTTATGTAGTTTAGGTCTATTAAACGTTAACAGAAATTTTTAATTATTTTTCTCAGAACCTTTAAACACTTTGCCAATTTGTCGAATCGGCTGTGTCGCACGCCATGTATTACTATTTTTTATTTCATTATATTTCTTTTGATAAAATTCCTTTTCTTTTTTTAACGTTTTGTACTCTTTTATAATTGCTCTTGCTTCTTTGTTCGTTACGTACTGATTTTTGTTCGTTTTACTCTTCTTTTTCGCCGGAACTTCAACTAAACGAACTGGGTAATAACCATCTTTTTTAATCGTATTTGGCTGTGCTATATCAGACTTAATCACTTCGAACCCAACTTTAACTGGTCTCTTTCTACTTTTTTCAACTACTTTTAATATTTTTGCCCTTCTCGGAGCTTCATTTTTAATAATCTTTCTAAATTGATCAACGGAATCCACAGAGCCAGAAACGACAACAGATGTTTTACCATTTTTTAAATGTTTAATGTATCCATGTAGATGTAATCTTTTAGCATGATTACGAATCCACTGTTCATAATTCACACCTTGAAGGACTCCAGTTATTATAAATCGAGTCGCCACCATGTCGCCTTGAGGTGCCTTCGGTATCGTAAATTCCTTACAAAAATTGTTTTGAAACGCTTCATAAACAGATTTAAAGTCAAAATAAAAGTAAGGTTTTTTACGAGTGTCGATCTGTTTTGTTTCAGGAAAATAATAGTCGATGACAGCCTTTGGAACATCTCGTGCTTGTCCTTTAATCGGAAATAAATGAGCTGTAATATGTGGCCTAGAGTTTACCTCAATGACATATCCTTTATTTTGAGTCGAATCTACCATCATGTCTACTCCACATTGAACAAGTCCCGGAATAGCATGTGAGGCATCGATGGCTACTTGCTTTATTTCATCCGTTAGTTCGTCTGTAATATCGATGGAGTCTCCACCCGCTGATACATTATTTTTTGTTTTTAAAAAAACTTGTTCACCTTTTTTAGGGATACTATTTAAATGATAGCCTTTTGCTTGAAGCAAGTTGTGTGTTTCCTTATCGATTTTAATCGGTCGCGTCCGAAGTGCAGGTGATTTTGTTCTTATTTTGTTTTTTTCTTTAATTAAATATTTTATCGAATGTTTACCATCGCCAATGACATTTGCTGGTAATTTTTTGAACGCTGCGATAACTTTTCCATCAATGACGTGAAGACGACAGTCATCTCCTGGAATATATTTCTCAACGATTACATTAGAATAACCTAAATCATACTTTACATACGATAAAGCTTTAGAAAATTCCTTTTCATTCTCTATGTTAGCAATGACACCTGAGCCACCGGTCCCATCCGTTGGCTTGATTACAAGTGGATAGCCTAATTCATTAGCGTAGTTAACTATTTCTTCATCATTTGTTTTTTCAGTAAAAGCTTTTCCTTTTGGAATCGATACGCCTGCTTTTTGCAAATATTCTTTTGTCAAATCTTTATCGACACAAATCTTTATCGCGGATTTAGGAACAGCATCTCCCCTTGCGACAGTAAAACGATGTTCTCTTCCTTTATACGATAGCTTATAATGAATATGAGCCTTCTTCCTATTGTTATTGATAAACTTTAAAGTTAGACCTCGTCTCCACCCTTCTAAAGCTACACTATACATACTAACTGTATAACCGAAAGCTTCTTCAGGTATCGAATCTTGAAGGTGTGGCAAGTAAGTTGCTTTGTTTTTTTCCATTTTTCATCCCTCTAATGCATCTGATATTGTTAAAGTGATCTACGTTTATTCATCATTTTTTAAGAGATTTCCAAATCAGGTATCCACTTTTTCATATGATTTTTTATACTTTCGTACACTTCTATAGAATCAAAGTCTCCCATATGGGTCTTGATCATTTCTCTTTGGTCAACAATATCTTCCAGTAAATATAGTTTATAATCCTTTCGATCTGAACTGTCCACAAATGTTAACTTTATTTTCGGATTATCAATTGTTAAGATGGGATTGGATGGAGATTTTTTTTCAATATCAATTGTTAAATATGCACCTATTTGTCTATACAATCCTTTTTGCCCTGAGAAAAAATTCCCTAGAGAGTAGATGACAAACGTTTTTGCCCCTCTAGAGTTTGTTATATATTCAGGTGGTTGTAAAACGTGTGGATGATGCCCAATAATGATATCTGCACCTGCATCTGATATAGATGCTGCAATTTTCTTTTGATCTGCTGTCGGCAACATATGATATTCTTCGCCAAAATGAAGCGAACAAATAATGACGTCCGCCAAGTCCATACTTTTAATTTGACGAATTTCTTTCGTTATTTTTAATATTTTTGTTCCCCGAAAATCATTAACTAAATATTCATGATTTGTAGGTATTTTCATTCCTAGGTTTCTCGTATAGGAAACAAAACAAACGCGAAGTCCATTTTTATGGAAAATACGTAACGTTTGTTGATCCTCCTTAGACTTATATGCACCGACATAAGGGATTCCGATTTTTTCCCAGTTTTTTATCGAGGTTAACAAGCCTTTTTTTCCTTTATCGAGTACGTGATTATTTGCTAAGTTAACAATATCAACGTCATAGTCTTTTAATAAATAACCAATTTCAATGGGGCTATTAAAGTCCGGGAAACTTGAAAGACCTAACTTCGTACCACCAATGATGGATTCTTGGTTCACAATTTTTAAATCGCCTTCTGTAAACAACGGTTTCGCATGTTCTAATAAATCACTAAAATCATATGATCCATCGCTTTTTTTCGCTTTGTTGTATAATCTACCATGTAATAAGATGTCTCCAGTCGCCGCTAATGTAAATTTAAGTTTATTATCTTTCATAACACACCTCAGAACATCAATGATAAGAAAATCATATCCTCTAGACAGCCGACAAAAGCAAATCGTGTAAAAAACGCCTACATTAATTAATTATTTTTCCCCTTTACGACTGCGCCAATTTTTCGAATGGGTGATGTGATTTTCCAAGAGTTACTGTTGACGATATGACGATTGTCTTTCTGGATTCTATTTTTTTGTTTCGTTTTTTGCTGTAATTCTTGTTCCATTTTGCGCAACGCATGTTGGACGGACTTAATGCTCGATGTATTGTATCTTTCTGCAATTTCAAAGCCGACGGTTACTTGCTCGTGCCAATCTTCCTCTTTAATGTCACTTACTTTCGATGCTTGTGGATATTCGGTAATCATCTTTTTAAAGTCGGCAATGGCGGACGGGTCTGTTCCTGCGACGATAATTTCAATCTCATCAAACACCATATTTTTGACGTGGCCGTGTAAGTTTCGATCCAACGCTTGTTGCATTAGAAAGCGATGATAACTATGACGTTGAACATTACCGGAGACGACGAATCGCTTCGCATACAATTTGCCCATCGGTGCCGGAGCCACTTGTACTTCAATTGCTGTACGGTTTTCTAGCGGTTCTAAGACCGTTTGTAAATCAAAGTAAATTTGTGAATCCGATGTATCGATTCCTTTCGTTTCTGGAAAGTAATAATCGATAATCGCTTTCGGAATATCACGCGCTTTTCCTCGTAACGGGAATAAAATCCCACCGATTTGTGCCGTCGGATTTAATTCGATGACGACGGCAGGCTTTTTAGACTGTTTGTTTTCATTAATTATGATATCGACGCCTGCATGAAACAAACCTGGAATCGCTTTAACCGCATCAATCGCAATTTGTTTATACTGTTTTGGCATGTCATCGGTCACGTCGACGGGATCGCCACCAGTAGATACGTTTGTTTTTTCACGTAAGTAAATCTGTTCGCCCTTTTTAGGAATGCTATCCAAAGTATAATTTATCGATTCAATAAACGCGAGAATTTCTCGATCAATATGAATTAAACAGCTATTTAGTCTAGAGTTTTTTCGTCGTTCGCGATTTTTCAACTCAATGAGTTCTTCAATCGTATGGACACCGTCTCCTATTATATTGGCAGGGATACGGTTATAAGCTGCTATGACTTGATCTTCTACAACGTAGACACGATATTCTTTACCATTGACATGTTGTTCAACGACGACCTCTGGATATTCGAGCTCATGTCTCACGTAGTGTAAAGCTTTAAGAAACTCCTCGTCACTATGGATGTTTGTAACGACACCCGCACCGAGGCTCGCGTCAGTTGGTTTTAAAACGATTGGAAAATCTAATGTTTTACTATATTGAATAATCTCTTCATCCGTTGCGTCTTCATCAAAGCCTCGTCCTTCTGGAACAGGCACACCTGCTTTTTCCAGCATCTTTTTCGTTATACCTTTTTCGGAGCCATTGATGACGGCTTCGTTGGTCACTTTATCCCCTCGTGTCCGGAAAAAATAATGGGTTCGCTCTTCTGAACTCAACGAAAAGAGTCTGCCTGGAGGATTGACGCCGAAAATAATCATGTCATTAAAATGCTCTGAATCTTTCGTATACCATTTTAATTGTAATCCTCTGCGCCATCCTTCAAGGGCTACAGCAAATGCGTCCAACCTTGTTTTCCTTGCGTTTTTAACAATTTCAGCTGGAAGGTGTGGTAACGTAATTTCCTGCTTCTTTTTCATTTGTATATCCTCCTAAAGCATTCGCTTTTCATGTTGATTGTCGTTTTTAAAGAGAGATCCAATCACCCGGAGTGGCTTCGACACTTTCCACGAGAAGCTCTTTTGAAGTTTTCTCCGTCTCACTTCTGCTTTTCGCAATTCAAATTCAGTCAGCTCAAGCTCTTGTTTATATCGTTTCAATTCTTCGAGTTGAATTTTTAAATCGGTTTTCACTTCGAATCCGACTTTAATCGGTGCATGATAGTCCGATTCTTGCACTTCTAACACGTGTGACCGTTCTTCATCTTCCCATAAAGCTTGTTTAAAATCATCAACCATTTCCCGATCAGTGCCACCGACAACGACTTCGATATCACCATTTTCCAGGTTCATAACGAACCCGTGTAAATGACGTTCGAAGGCTTGTTTTCGCAATCCACGATGATAGCCGATATTTTGGACGTCACCGATAACGGTATATTTTTTAGCGTATATTTTTCCTTCTGGAGATGGTGTAACAGTTGTCGTTTCAGCATCTCTAAATCGGAGTGGCTCAAGGACATCATGAAGATCAAAGTACGTTTTGCCTTTTGCAAATTGCTTATCAGACGTCTCTGGAAAATAATAATCGATAATCGCTGCAGGTACATCCCGTGCTTTTCCTTGAATCGGATACAAAATTCCACCGATTTGTGCCGTTGGATTAATTTCGAGCACGACAGCGCGGTCGGTTTCCGTTGAATCAAAATCGACGATCAAATCGACTGCCCCATGTCCTAAACCTGGTATCGCTTGTAGAGCGTTAACTGCCATTTGTTTAATGTCTGTCGGTAAGTCATCTAAGACGTCGATCGGGTCGCCACCGATCGAAATATTCCCTTTCGTACTGAGAAAAAGTTGTTCCCCCTTTTCAAGAACGGTTTCCAAGGTGTAACCTTTTCGACCGATGAAGCTTAAAACTTCATTGGTCACTTCAATAGGACAACTGACGAGTCGAGGATTCAAGCTTCTTTGCTCATTTTTCAACTCGATTAAAGCTTTGATGGAATTGACACCATCACCGACGATGTTCGGAGGCAGTCGCTTAATCGCACCGACGACGCGATCACCGACGACGTATAAACGAAGATCAGCTCCGGCTATGTATTGTTCGACAATTACATCAGGGTCATTTAGTTCCGTACGCACATATTCCAAGGAGTATGTCAATTCCCCTTCACTTGTAATGTTCGACACGACTCCTCTACCGAAACTTCCGTCTGTAGGTTTTACGACAACTGGAAATCCTAAAGAAGAGGCGTACGTTACAATTTCCTCGTTCGATACGTCTTCGGAAAATCGCTTTCCTTCTGGGACAGGGATGCCAGCTTCTTTTAAAAGCTGCTTTGTCTTTTCTTTATCCTTACCGATACGAACAGCTTCATTGGTCACTTTATCGCCTCTCGTTCGGAAAAAATAATGGGTTCGCTCTTCTGAACGTAACGAAAATAATTGACCGGGGCGATCGACAAACCACGTTTCCATTTCACTAAATTTTTCGGAGTCTTTTACATGCCACCGTAATGTTAAACCTCTTCTCCATCCTTCTAGAGAGACAGCGTAAGCATCCAATAAATATCCATGCGCATCAGCTACAACCTCACTCGTTAAATGGGGCAGTCCGACCATATTTTCCTCTATCATTCACTATATCCTCCTGAAAACTTTTCTTTCTCGTTCCCTTTGCTTTCGACAAACTGTTTGTACTCATTGAACGGTTTACCATTCAATAAGTCTTTCGTAAGACGTCCTTCTGCTTCAATGTAGTAATCACCGAGCTTTTGATCGGTTACATCATCAAATTCATCATAATTTCCCGGTTTCGGTGTAAATTCACCAAAAACTAAGCCGTCACTCGATCGCAAAAAGTCAATACGGATAAAAGGGGCTGGTATTTTCAAGCTCATCTTCCTAGCGAGCTCCACTTCTCGTTCGGAGACACCTTTTCCTTGGAAGATGTCCTCATCATATTTACCTGCTCGTATTCTTTCGCCAGTCGCTGTCCACCAGCAATATTTAAGGTCGGGATAGCGGGTAATTTCCAATATGATGCCGACTTTCCCGTAAAAACAATAAAACTTTAAATCGCTCGCTGGAATCGTTTTTTCTTCGTCTTCATAAATAATTTCTTCGATTAACCATTGATCATCATGGACCCAATCGGCTTTTAAATCGTCAATCAGCTGACGGTGGAGGGCTTCCCAACGGTCGATCCGTTTCCTTCGTTTCACGTCTATTATATCACTAAAACGATTGACAAGGTATACGCCACGTGAACCAGCACCGTCAGCAGGTTTAATGACAATTCCTTCTCGTTTCGGAATCTGTTCTAAGCGGTAAATGTCTTCACTTACTTTCGGTCTGCGAATGCCGAGTTCGTCAATAAATCGATAAGCATCGCTTTTATCATCTAATAAAAACTCAGGCAATGTATGTAGCAACTGTTTTTGGCGCATGCGCATATGCAAACTCGCCCGAAATGAAGCTACTTCTGTTAACGGTATGCGATGCTCATCGAGTCCCGCCCGAATCATAAATTCCGGAATATGTTCGATGTTTAAAGCTTTTAATACGTTTGAATAGACGAAATTGCGATATTGTGGCTGATCATTCATGAATGTACGTGCTGCATAGATCAGTAAGTTGTTGTAATTCGTTTCGTGTTGGCGTTTATCGTCAATCGCTCGTTGTAAAAAGTCAATCAACTTACCTTCATCCCTTAATTGTTTCGTAAGAGGGATGATTTGGTTGTGATCGAGGTGACGATCATCGAGTAGAGTCTCTCTTAACTGTTCTCTCGTTTCATACAACTGTTTTTGCACAGCTGATAACTGCGTTTCTAATTGGTGAACGTAGCGCCTCTCGTCAACCTTTTTCTTCCGACCGGTCCATTTTGTAAATAGTTCCTGAAGCTTACGAAAGGGTTTTGAATATTTCCACGTATTACTTCGCTTCATATAATTGATTTGCTTTTCGTAATTTTTTTCTTCCTTTTGTAGGGCAGCGATTTTCCCTTCTGTGTCGATGAGATCTTTCACAAGCTGTTGCTCTTGTTCCCGCTGTTGTTCAAGTGGGGCAGATGAATTCGTCTCATTTTGTCTATGAATCTTCTGTTTGACATGTTTCATTTTCGTCATCCCCTTCCTCTACCCTCATTTGATTCGGGTGATCTTCTATCAACCAATCAGCTAAACGATCTCGATACACGGCTAGATCCAACCGGGAGTTCTTCGTCCAATTTTCACTTACTAGTTTAATGGATTTTAGTTCTCGTTGATGTTTGTTCAGTAACGTTGATCGGATCTCGTCATCGTAAGGATACCAATTGCCCCGCTTTCCAACATATTCGTCTAAATGTCGAGCACACCGCCTCATCTCATACACGCGCGTTCCGTTTTTCACGGGTAAAACATCGATGATGACAGAGACAGTTTTCGGCTCGACGTTCGGTAAATAATGTTGCTTTTCTTGTAAAATAGATGGATGGTGAACAATCAACAAATCACACGTTATCGTTTCGCCGTAAACGAGCATTTGCACATCTCTTCCATCGATGACGTCGCGAATTTTTTGATTGAACGGTTGGTTTCGCTTTTGGAGATCGTAACGCGAAATTTGCACGAGCCCTGTGCGTAAACCTTGCTGTTTATGGATGTCAATCATTTCAATGATCGTTTGTAAATCGCTCGTTTGTAAACGATAATCCGTTCCAATAACGACATCGAAACGTCGACGTCCCGTTGGCTTCTCTTCTCGACGAGGCCACATCGGCTCAGGGACAGGAAAAGGTCTGTTTCGCTGAGGAAATTCATAATACAAGTCGTCTGCTCGTTCATGATAAAATGTAAAGCTTTCGACATATTCCTTCCGTGCGCCCATAAAAAATCCACTATACCCAAAAGCAGAGCTTCCTGTTAGAGAGGAAACGGATTGGCGTGGTAAAGATAACGGTCCCGTTTGCAAATCGACGACACGTTCTTTGCCAAATACGTGTAGCAGCCGACGCTTAAATTCTCCATCCGCCGCAAAACGTACACTATCCCAAAATCCTAATTTCTCCATAACCGGCTTACGCCTAAACATTAATGACGACATGTTTGAAAAAATATACGTTCCTGGTGTTCCACGTCGATACAGCTTAAGCCCTTCGGTTAGACGAGCATGTTCGGATGTGTTTGCGACAGCTTCTCGGTCGTTCAGTAAATGCTTTACTTGTGTAGCTATTTTTTCGGCATGTGACCAGTCATCGGCATCATTAACCGTCACGAATTCTCCCGTCGCTTCGCGTAAAGCGATGTTTCGGGCGACATATGGACCGCTGTTCTCTCGTGTCGAAAACAAACGAATTCGTCGGTCTGTTCTCATGTACTGTTGAATGACTTCTTTTGTCCGATCCGTACTACAATCATCGACAATGATCAGTTCGATATTTTTCCACGTCTGCGATAAAATCGATTCGATAGCAACTCGAATACCTGTTTCTGAATTGTACGCCGGTAAAATAACCGACACTTTAGGTCCATCGGTAGTCTCTTGAGCAAGTGGCTCTGTTTTTAGGTCTTCATACGTCACAGCTCGCTCGTCTGTTTCGGTAAATGAAATCGGCTGCAGATCATACATCGCCATCGCTTTATTAATCCACATTAGCCGACTGTTCATCGACGTTTCTAAATTCGCTCGTGCTAACAACAAATCGGGGTGTTGTTCGACTGCTAGCCGGTCATGAATGACTTTTTTTCCAGCTTCTATTTGTCCGACTCGGTCATAACATTCAGCTTGAATAATTGCTGCTCGTCTCTGTAAGTTTTCGTCTTTCTCTCCAACCGTAACGACGCGCAAATAGTCAAGGGCTTGACGGGCACCATCAACGGTCGTTTGATTCGCATACCAAAGAGCGAGCTCCCAGGCAATCGCTCGTTGAATATAAGGATCGTCTGTTTCAGATGGCAAGTTTTCCAAGTCAGCTAACGCTTTCGCCGTAAAGCCTAAATCGTATAAATGAAACTTGTACGGTTTTAAGGCATTCAAAGCGTTCTTAATTTTATACGACTTACTATATAACTGTTTTATATTGCGCCTCCCGAGGAGATACGCAGCTGGAGCTTTCACATGTTTGACGAATCGTTTCAGTTTGTTCAACAACGATTGTACGTTCGCCCTCGCTTCCGTAAAGGCCTGATTGTATTCTATAAACGTTCGTTTCATTCGTTCGGTTCGTTTTTCTTGCATGTGAAGCGTTTGTTCTAATTCAGCTAATTGTTTCGTTAATTGATCCATCGACTGTTGTCGGGTTGTCTGTTCATCGTTCGTGTGACACATGGCGACCGATACTCCCCCATTTTTCACGCGCGACGTATAATTCGTCTATATCTGTTTCGTAATCGGTGAGCTGTTTTCGAATCCGGTCATCGGTTGGATGCCACATCCCTGTTTCACCGAAATATGTTTTCATCTGTTGTAAACAAGCACGCGTCTCTTCTTCCGTTAATACTTTCTGAGCGTAAACATGAATCTGATTAGCTTCAACGTCTGGTACGTACTTTTGCCACGCTCGTAAAACACGATGATCGATAATCACGAGGACATCTGCCGTAATGTTTTCACCGTAAACGAGCATATGTACGTCGACTCCATCGATCAGATGGCGTATACTTTCAGCGATGTCTTCGGTGATTGCTAAGTCGTATTCATTCATTTGCATCAATCCTATGCGCTGATGTGTCTCTTTCAATGAAACAATTTTTTCGATCACTGGATCAACTCTACTCACCTTTCGAAAATCATAGCCAATGACGACAGGAAAATGTCGACGTCCCGACGTTTTCTCTTCTCGACGAGGCCACATTGGTTCAGGTACAGGAAAAGGTCTCGTTTTCTGTGGAAACGAGTAATACAACGTGTCGGCGTGTTGATGATAAAATTCTAAGCTTTCGACATATTCCTTACGTGCGCCCATAAAAAAGCCGTTGTATCCATAGGCGGAGCTCCCTGTTAAAGAAGAGACCGATTGGCGTGGTAATGATAATGGACCTGTCGTTAAATCAACGATATGCTCTTTGCCGAACACTTTGATGAGGCGACGTTTAAATTCCCCATCCGCAGCAAAACGAACACTATCCCAAAAGCCTAATTTTTCAACGACAGGTTCTCGTCTAAACATTAACGAGGACATGTTCGGAAAAATGTATTTTCCTGGTGTTCCTCGGCGGTATAGCTTCAAATCTTCTTCCGTTAATCGAGCATGTTCGGATGTGTTGGCAATAACTGTCGGATAGTCGATTAAATACTGTACTTGTATGGCGATCTTTTCAGCATGTGACCAATCATCGGCGTCATTAACCGTTACGAATTCTCCTGTTGCTTCGCGCAAAGCGATGTTTCGAGCGACATATGGACCACTATTTTGCGGTGTTGACAACAATTTTACACGTGAGTCTTTTTCGACATATTGTTGAATCACTTCTTTTGTCTGATCGGTGCTACAATCATCGACGACGATCAGTTCGATATTTTTCCACGTTTGCGATAAAATCGATTCTATCGCAATTCGTATGCCTGATTGTGCATTGTAAGCGGGCAATATAACCGATACTTTGGGACCGTCGACAATTTCCTCATCGAGTGGTTCCGTTCGTAAGTCATCGTACGTCACTCGTCTATGGTCAGCAACGAATGTAATCGGTTGAAGATTGTACGCTCTGAAGGCTTTGTTCATCCATAGTAATCGTTGATCAATCGACTGTTCTAAATTCGCTCGTGCTAAATACAAATCAGGATGCTTTTCAATCGATAGCTGATTGCTAATCATCTTCCTTCCTTCTGCAAGATGATCGAGTCGCTCATAACATTCCGCTTCGATAATGGCTATTCGTCGTAATTGATCACGGTCTCTTTCTCCTTGTTTAGCCACTTCGAGGTACGTCAGTGCTTCTTTAGCACCTTGTTTTGTATATTGATTCGTATGCCATAAGGCGAGTTCCCAAGCGGTGAGTCGCTTTACGTATGGCTCCTCATCCGCTGTAGCATGTAATTGTTCTAATGCTTGTAATCCGTCTATCGTAAAGCCTAAGTTATACAGGTGGTGTTTAATCGTTTGCACACGTTCTCTTTGAGCGTGTCTTTTCCCGTGTTTCGTAATTTTTTTTAATCTATTTTTCTGTTTTTCAGAAAAGAGGCCTGCGATAAACTTTTTTTGTTTTTCACTTAAAAATCGATAGACAAACCAATCCATCAGGCCGACGATCATCTTTTTAAAAGTTTGTAACACCTGTTTGTCACCACCATCATCAATCTTCTGTTACGCATCTTTAGGTTTTGCCTTTTTCTTCTTTTTATTTACTTGCTTCGGTCTTTTTTTCTTACGACGTTTTTTTTTCTTCTTTTTAACACCCATTGCTTCTCGGTAGCGATCGACAGCTTCTTCAGCGTCGCCGTCAAAACGAACTTGTCCTTTTTCTATCCAAATTCCTCGCGTACATACTTGTTCGACGAATCGCATACTATGCGTAACGATGATAACCGCTTTCGCCCGCTCCATCATATCTTGGATCCGTTCGGTTGCTTTTTGTCGGAAAGCTAAATCACCCGTCGATAATGCTTCATCAATGATGAAAATGTCCGGTTTCAAAATCGCCGCGATGCTAAACCCTAAACGTGAGCGCATTCCACTCGAATATTCTTTCACCGGCTTATGAATCGATCTTTTTAAACCGGAAAACGCAACAATATCATCATAACTTTCTTCGACACGATGTTTGGGGATTCCTAACAGCATCGCATTTAAATAAATATTGTCTTTCCCGGTCAATTGAGGGTTAAAACCTGTGCCATAACCTAACAATGAGGACGTTTCCCCGTTGAGTTCTACGGTCCCTTCATCGGGAGCTAAAATTTTCGTTAACACTTTGCATAATGTACTTTTGCCCGCGCCGTTATGACCAATAATCCCGACGACCTCGCCTTCTTTCACTTCGAAACTAATATTTCGCAACGCCCAAAACGTACCTGTATCTAATTCGAAAGAAACACCGACGTTATCCGCTTTAACAATCGTATTGTCGCGAATCGTTGTTTCTGTTTTTTTCAATTGTAAACTGCGACGTTTTTTACGAGGACGTGGTGGGGCAGAAGCTCGGTAGTTTTTAACGATTTCTTTCGGCTCACCGATTTCTTTTACGACACCGCCTTCTAACCACATTAAACGATCACAGTTTCGTTCGGCATACCGTAAACTATGCGTAACGATGATGACCATTTTCGCACGTTTGACGAGCTCTTTCATTTTCTCGGCCGCTTTTTTACTGAATTTCGCGTCTCCTGTGTTTAATGCTTCATCAAGGATGAGTATTTCTGGGTTTAAGTGGGACGCTACGCTAAATCCGAGGCGAGCTTTCATACCGCTTGAATAATATTTCATCGGTTGGTCGATAAAATCACCGAGATCAGAAAACTCATGAATGTCATCGATGTATCGGTTAATTTGGTCTAAGTCGATTCCTAACATCATTCCGTTTAAATAGACATTTTCTCGACCGGTTAATTCTTTATTAAAGCCCATTCCAAACGAAAATAATGCAGTTACTTTTCCATCAACAGTAATTTCACCTTTATCTTGCTTCAGTAATCCGGCGATAATTTTACTAAGCGTCGTTTTTCCTGCACCGTTAGCACCGATGATTCCAAGGATTTCACCTTGATATCCTTGGAACGTAATATCTTTTAACGGCCATATTTTTTTCGGTTGTTCAATTTTCCCTTTATTTTTTAAAAAACGTAATACACGTGATTTATAATCGTCTTGATGTTTACCACTATCAAAAGAAACACCAATTCCTTTGGCATCTATAACGGTTTCTCTCGTTTCGTCAATGGTCGGATTGTTTTCGTTCAACATGTATAAAACCTCTTTTACATATAGTCAAAAGCCTTTTATGTTCATCGCCATCCATAAACTTGCTTCCATCTATAATGCTCTATAATGCTTTAATAATTTTGTGTTCGTTGTTTCGGTAATAATTCATCATAAAAATCGTCAATAAGATTGATGCAACAAAAATGACCGTTAATCCGATGAAATTTGGACTTTGTTTATACATTAAAATATCCCGGTACGAACCAACGATTATGGCAATTGGGTTATAATCAACTGCCCAGCTATACTTATCCGGTAAACGTCCACCTGGCCATATGATCGGGGACGCGTAGAAAAAGACACGAATGACGTGTGAAAGTAAATTGTCAATATCCCGTACGAAGACGGTAAAGTATCCTAACACGAGTCCGATCGCTAGCAAAAATACGAGCGTAACGATGATGAGAATGGGTAAGTAAACGATTTGCCAACCAGGCATCACACCGAAAAAAAGTAAAAAGATCGCAATGACCACGAGTCCAAATAAAAAGTTAAATAATTGTGTAATCGTAAAGGACAATGGAAAAATCGACTTCGGTAAATACACTTGATTCACAATGGAACTGTATCGTAAAATCGATTTCGCTGAAGAGTTAATCGACGTACTAATCCAGCGCCAAACGACTAACCCGATGACGAGAAAAACAGGATAGTCTGGTCCACCCCGTCCTAAAATAATGACGACGAGGAAATAGTAGACGAGTACGTTTAATAGCGGATCTAACAACCACCAAAAATAACCGAGGTAACTGTTACGGTGCTCGGCTTTCAAACCAGATTTAACTAAATAATATAATAAATCTTTTCGTTTCATAATTTCTTGCATATATGCTTTCATAACTAAACATGACACCACCTTACATAATCATGGCTAGATCATACAAGTCTTTCGCTCCGATGCAATTTATCGCCCGTTTTTAAATTTGATGCGGTTTTTTATCGATTTATATGCATAATTGGCGAAGTACCATAAGCTCTTTATTAAGCTTTGTTTTTCGACATGCCGATACACATACCAATTTTGTTTCGCAGCTTTCCATTTATTACTCGAGATTGAACCTTCCACAAGTCGATATTTCGCAAGGGGTTCGGGTAAACCGTAAGCGCGAAAACCTTTTTTCGTAATCGTCAACCAGTAGACGTAATCTTGTCGAGTTCGTAAGTCCATCATTTTCAAATGACCGATTTTGTCTCGATCTAGCATGACGGTTAAGCAACCAATGACACAATGTTTCATCAAGTCTTCATACCCGACCGACTCAGGTGCTTCTGTAACAGCGTTTGTTAACGTGCCATCTTCACGCATGCGAACATATTTCGTAAATGAAAAAGCGATATCTTTTTCTTGCATAAATCGTAGCTGTTTTTCGAGCTTTTCAGGATACCATAAATCATCGCTATCTAAAAAAGCAATGTATCGTCCTTCGGCGTGCTCCATCGCTGTATTGCGAGCAACACCGGGACCGCTATTTTTTTCGAGTTTAAGCAAATGAATCCGCTGATCTCGTTGTTCGTATTGTCGAACATACTCGACAGTTCGGTCGGTAGAACAATCATCGACAATAATCATTTCCCAATTGGAATACGTTTGTTCACGTACGGATTCTATCGTTTGTTTGATGAACTTTTCTGCATTGTAAGCAGGCGTAATCACTGAAATTAATGGGTTCTGTTTTGATTCCAATGTATCAGCACGATCCTTTTCATTCGATTCATCGATTATGATTCAATAATTGATCATACCATGTAATCAATTTCTTTTCTTCTGAATGCCAGTTTAATGTTTCCATAACGGCCTTTTTACCATTTTTGCCCATTTGATGGGCTTCATCAGGATGGGTGCGTAAATAATCAATCGCTTCTTTGATCTCAGCATCATTCGTAGGATCAACTGCAATCCCACATTCGTATGTTTCGACAAACTGTTTCCATACTGGAAAGTCTGAGCAAATAATCGGCAAACCAGCATTCATATACTCAAAAAACTTCGTTAATTCCTTTTTCATATAATGCTCAGTCGGTGGAAAAAGGGCAATTCCCGCGAGCCACTGATGACTGACATATGTTTTTTCAATATCTTCTTTTTCCACGAAGCGATCAATGCCTTCTATTTTGAGATTATCTTTTTGATCTCCAGCAGCTGCATACATTTCCTCGGCGACGCTGCTGTCGCACTTACCGACAAAATGAACGGTAACGTTGGAATCAATTTGTGGAATCCTCGCATGTGTAAGAGCCCCACGATCATACGTTACATTACCAGTATACAACAATTTATCTTCAAGAAATCCTCTTTTTCGTTCATGCTTCATAAACATCTCATTAATCGCCGGGTAATTTAAGATACATATCCCACGTTTGTAAATATCGTAATAATATTTCTCTGCTAAACAGAGTTCCATGTTGCGCGTAAACAATTTCTCTAGCCATTTATACATACCGGCAATTATTTTTTTAACTGGTTTCTTCATGTACTCTTTTTGTAAAATACTTGTGACATAATCCTCATGAATATCATAAATAACGATATTGTCTTTCTTCTTTAGGAGCCAACCGACAAAGAGCAATTCAGGATCATGAAAGTGATAGACGTCTGCCTGTAAAGCCTTCGCTTTTTTATAGGCAGCAAACGTCCCGAAAACCATCCGCTTCAGCCGACTTGAATACGTTGGTACAGGTATATGTTTAATCGGCGAATTCGTCCTCACATCGCCATCAGATTGTCGAGCAATTAATATTACGTCATAGCCCGCTTGTTGAAGGGAATGACATTCTTTATGATAAATACGTGGATCATACGGATGGTGGACAGTCGTTATATGGACGACGCGTTTAGGCGTGTTCATTGTTTTCATCTCCGATCCCTACTTTGTTTCCTTTCATCAATCGTTTGCTGGAAGACGGCTTCATACTGTTTAACAATCCTTTTGGCCGCAAATTGTTCAGCACGTTGTTTACCTTTTTGAATCATTTGTTTCGTTTCTTCTTCACTCTGTGTAAGAACGTCGACAATCGCTTTTGCTAAATCATTCGCTTGACCAACTTCACACAGTTTGCCAAATTGACCATGATTGAGTACTTCTGCTGCACCAGGTTTACAATTCGTTGACACAACGGGGGTCCCCGTTGCTAATGCTTCTACTAATACGTGGCCAAAACCCTCACGAAGGGATGATAATGCAAAGACATCGGCTTGTTCAAAATAAATATACGGATTGCTCTGAAAGCCGATAAAATGAACATGATCTTCGAAATGAAGATCTTTCGCTCGTCGTTGTAACGTTTCTTTCAATTCACCGTCGCCGAGAATGACTAACTCAATGGGCAGTCGTTCGTTCACTTTAGCACATGCTTCAATGAGCGTTTGTTGATCTTTATCTTGAACAAGCCGTCCAGCTGTGACGATTACTTTACGATCACTTGTAAAAATATGCTGATGTTGTGCGGCAATTTCGCCATTCGCGACGTGCTTGCGAATATTGTCGAGATCCACTGGGTTGTAGATGACTTGAATCTTTTTTGCAGGTACTTTGTAGCGTTTCACCAAGTTTTCTTTCACACCTTTCGATAAAGAAATCACTTGACTCGACAGACGGTATAAACATCCGACGAGACGTAATTTCACATTTGTCGAAAAGTTTCCACCTAAATAGGCTGCTTCACGAACGATATTTTTCGTACGCGTAAAGGAAAAAAGGCGCGCCAAAATCGCTACGGTATTATAGACGGGAATGGTGCTGAATACGAGGTGTGGTTTTTCGTTACGAATAACTTTAGCAAGTGGGAAAATAGCTGAACGTAAGCGCTTCACTTCCAATTTAATGAACTTTACATCTCGCTTGAGATATGCTTCGTAATCACCTGGGAAATTCAATGTCACAAGGATCGGTGTAAACGTTGTTCTGTCGAGGTGATTTAACACGTTCAACATCGTCCTTGCTGCACCACCGGCCCCTAAGTGATAGATAAAAAATAGTACTTTTTTCTTTTCCACAACATTCAGCCTTCCCTTAACGCCATTTTCTCATAAGAAAGTGCATAACACTAAAGAATTATACCATAGCATTACAAATAAAGAAATTGTCGAAATCATCTAATGAGTCGCAAGGAACGGTTGTCTATCTTAAGGTAGAAAACAGACCGACACGTATAAAAATATGTTTTCGACATACATGTCCGAAAACTTTTGTATAAAGCTAGAAGTACGACTCTTCTTCATTAAAAAAGGAAGTCGGTCTCTACCCGGCTTCCTCACTCCTCATCAAATAGAGGATTGATCGTTGGTCGACCGATGGAATGGTATTCAATGCCACTTTTTTTAGCATCAAGTAAAGTATGGCAATTTCTCCCATCGAAAACGATTGGATACTTCATCTGTTTACCATAGTTTTCAAGCGGATATTGTTTAATGTCATCCCATTCGGTCAAAATAATCGCTACATCTTTATGATGAAGAGCCTCATCAATGTTGTCGACATAGTTGATTTGTTCGTGAAGAATCCTTTGCGCATTTGCCGTCGCAACTGGATCAAATGCATCCACAGAAGCTCCCCGTTCGATGAGCTCTTTCGTAATTAAAATAGACGGTGCTTCTCGCATGTCATCTGTGTTTGGCTTAAAGGCAAGTCCAAGTACCGCTACGTTTTTTCCTTGCAAACTGCCAAATCGAGTCAACATTTTATCTATGATGATTCGTTTTTGTCGCTCATTTGCAGCGATGACACTTTCTAAAATTGGCATCGGTGAGTTTTCGCGTTTACCAATCGATAAAAGCGCTCGTGTATCTTTCGGAAAGCATGAGCCACCGTAACCGACACCGGCATTTAAAAAGTGTTTGCCAATTCGCTCATCCATCCCCATTCCTATGGCAACGTCATCAATGTTAGCACCGATTTTTTCGGAAAGGTTCGCCATTTCATTAATGAAACTGATCTTCGTCGCTAAAAAGGCGTTCGAAGCGTACTTGATCATTTCAGCGCTTCTTAAATCGGTTTTGATGATTGGACGTTGAAAACCTTTATTAATCGTTTCCACAACGTCAAGGGCTTCGTCATCATCAGACCCAATGACAATTCGATCACCATGGAACGTATCATAAACGGCTGATCCTTGACGAAGAAACTCTGGATTAGAGACGATTGTGATCGTAACGTCGTTCGAAACATGATCTTGAATCTTCTTCTGAATGTATTCATTTGCACCGACAGGTACGGTACTTTTCGTCACGATAATGACATCATCAATGACATGTGCTGCGATGGAATCGATCGCTTCGTTAATATATGTTAAATCAGCTGATCCATCAGCACCTCGTGGTGTTCCAACAGCGATATAAATGACTTCTTTTCCCGCTAACCCTTCCTCATAGTCTGTCGTAAATTGTACGTTTCCATTGGCTAAATTTTTTTGTAATAGTTCAGTTAAGCCGTGTTCATAAATCGGACTCTTCCCTTTTTTTAACGTGTTGATTTTATCTTCATCGATATCAATACACGTCACTTGATGACCGAGATCCGATAAACTAACACCGGTTACGAGCCCGACATATCCTGTACCGAGTACGGCTATGTTCATTTATGTTCACTCCTCGTTCGTGTCATACGCTTCTCAATTTTTCTTCCATATATCCTTTGATCTCATCGTGTAAATCTTCACGATTAAGCGCAAAGTCAATCGTCGCTTGGACGTATCCTAACTTATCACCGACGTCGTATCGTTTACCCGTAAAATTGTAAGCTAATACTTGTTCCATTTTATTTAAGCGGACAATCGCATCGGTTAATTGAATTTCTCCATCTTTTCCTGGTTGTTGTGTCTCAAGAATCGGGAAAATTTCCGGTGAAAGAACGTATCGACCCATAATCGCCAAGTTCGAAGGCGCTTCTTCTCGTGGAGGTTTTTCGACAAGTGTTTTAACGGCACGTACAGACGGACCGTAATCTTTCGTTTCTAAAGGTGTAATAATTCCATATTTTGATACGTCTTCATAAGGAACGGTATGAACACCGACGACGGATGTTTCATATTGCTCATACACATCTATTAACTGCTTTATACACGGTTTTTCAGAAACAACGATATCATCGCCTAATAAAACAGCAAATGGTTCTTCCCCAATAAAACTATGAGCACAAGCGATCGCATGTCCTAGTCCTTTCGGTTCTCGCTGTCTTATATAGTGGATGTTTGCTAAATTGGATATCGATTGTACAATCTCAAGCATATCTCGTTTACCGTTTTTAGCGAGATGCGCTTCTAATTCGTAGGACGTGTCAAAGTGGTCTTCAATCGCACGCTTCCCCCGTCCGGAAATGATAATAATATCCTCAATACCGGCTGCAACAGCTTCTTCGACAATATATTGAATCGTCGGTTTATCTACAATCGGCAGCATTTCCTTTGGTTGCGCTTTCGTCGCCGGTAAAATGCGCGTTCCAAGGCCAGCAGCTGGAATAATTGCCTTTCTCACTTTCATAGCGTTCCAATCTCCTTTATCAATCGAATCGTGTAGTTTTATGTACCGTTTCATTGTAAGTTTATCATATTGCAACGAACTATCCAACGCATGTAACATCCGACTCATTCGCATCGGTTCTTTCATTCCTTCATCAAATAAAATAGTAAATACTATACAAAACGGTGCGATAACTGTATATTATCTTATATAGTTGGCTATAAAATACGAAATAAAAAGGACGGCAAAAGTTATGAGTTTGTTTGACGATATTCAATCAAAAAAAGAAAAAATTTCTGTGATTGGTTTAGGATATGTAGGTCTTCCGCTAGCAATTGAGCTAGCTAAAAAATATGATGTCATCGGCTATGATATCAACGACGATAAATTAGAGCAATATCGAAATGGTCACGATGTAACAGGCGAAGTCGGAGACGACACGATTCGCCAAACGACGATGACATTTTCCAGCGATGCAACAGATTTACAACAATGTCGTTTCCATATCGTTGCTGTACCTACACCGATCAATACAGATAAAACGCCTAATCTTGGGCCGATTATTAGCGCGAGTAAAACCATTGGTCGTCATTTAACGAAAGGGTCGATTGTCGTTTATGAATCCACGGTTTATCCGGGAACGACGGAGGAAATTTGCCTTCCCATTCTTGAAGAAGAATCCGGTTTACAATTCGGAACGGACTTTAAAGTCGGCTACTCACCGGAGCGAATTAATCCAGGTGACAAAGTGAATACGTTGACGAAAATTACAAAAGTTGTGTCCGGATCTGACGAAGAAGCTCTTCGAGAAATTTCTCAACTGTATGGTTCTATTATTGAAGCGGGTGTCCACGAAGCAGAATCGATTAAAGTCGCTGAGGCTTCGAAAGTGATTGAAAACTCACAACGTGATATTAATATTGCGTTTATGAATGAACTATCGATGGTCTTTAATAAAATGGACATTGATACGAAAGCGGTCCTCGAAGCTGCCAATACGAAGTGGAATTTTTTAAACTTTACGCCCGGTTTAGTTGGCGGGCATTGTATCGGTGTGGATCCTTACTATTTCACTTATAAAGCAGAACAATTAGGATACCATTCGCAAATCATCCTTGCCGGTCGAAAAATTAATGACGATATGGGCAAACATATCGCCAGCAACATCATTAAAACGATGATTAAAGCGAAACAACAAATTGATGGAGCACGTGTCGGTGTATTAGGGATTACATTTAAAGAAAATGTGAGTGACGTCCGAAATACGAAAGTGATCGATATTATCGAAGAGTTAAAAGATTACGGTGTGGAAGTGCTCGTCCATGATCCCGTTGCCGATGCAGAAGACGTCCAGCGTGAGTTCGGGATTCAACTCGTCGATGGGGAGGAATTAACGGACTTGGACTGTGTCGTCGTTGCGGTTCCTCATGAAAAAATTAAAGAAACATATCATCTAAACCATTTGAATAGTCTGTATCGGACGGATAAAAAAGTATTGATTGATATTAAAAGTTTCTATGACCGAAAACGGTGTGAAACGGAAGGGTTTCATTATTGGAGTTTATAAACAATTTTTCGACGAGCAAAAAACATCCTCAAAGACGATGAACAAGTCTTCGAGGATGTTTTTAATGGATGGGCACCGAGTGTGTAGCGACGAGCCTTTAATGATCCATCTCTCTTTGAAATCAGCATCTCCTACTTCTGCAAACACTCATCCACCCTCTCTCCCTCTTGTAAGTTGTCTCCTTCATACACCTGATCAATCGCCATTTCGCGTCTTTTTTTGAAAAGGTTTTTTCAACAAGTCAAGGACAGGCTGTTTTCCACCAGCTACGAGTCCTGCGATTTCAGCAAAAATGTGAATCAACAATAAAATAAACGCGGTAATAATAAGCGCTACGGTTTGGGTTGCGTTCGAAAACAAAATCGCCAACAAGCCGAATAACGCACTAAACGCATAGATGATTAAAACGCTTTTTCGATGACTATAACCCGCTTGTAATAAGCGGTAATGGATATGCTTATTATCCGCCATCATAATACTTTCCTTATTATATGCACGACGAACGATAGCAAACAGCGTATCAAAAATCGGAACCGCTAACACGATGACGGGAATGATGAAACTAAACAAGGCGATATTTTTAAATAATCCGAGCATCGAAATGACAGCAATCATATAGCCGAGAAAATTAGATCCCGTATCGCCCATATATATTTTAGCTGGATAAAAGTTGTGAAACAAAAAGCCGATGTTAGCTCCGATCAACACGATGGATAAGTATACAACAATGAGTTGACCATCAATAATCGCCATAACAAAAATACTTAACAGGGCAATGGTCGATACGCCTGTGGCAAGACCATCTAAGCCGTCGATTAAATTAATCGCATTCGTAATGCCAACGACCCAGAGAACGGTAATGAGCACACTCATAAAGCCTAAATCGACTAACCCAAATAAAGGTAATGTAATCCGTTCGATAATAAGGCCTGATGAGACGAGAAATGATGCGGCGATGAGTTGACCTGTCAACTTCGCGATCGGTCGAATACTAAAACGGTCATCTAACATCCCAGTTACAACAATAACAACAGCACCGAGTGCGATTTCTGGCAAATGTTCATGTTGCGGTTGTACGTATAACGCACCTAAAAAAGTACCAAAGAAAATAGCTAAGCCACCGAGCCGCGGTGTCACCTTTGTATGTATTTTCCGGTCATTTGGAAAATCAACGGCTTTAATGGCAATGGCCAGCTTTTTTACGGGATATGTCAAGATAAATGAGGCGATGAATGCTATCGTACAGGCAATGAATAAATCGGCAAACTGAATCATTTTATTCTCCTAATTAACTGTTGATCTTGTTGTATCCATTATGTAAATTATAACGAAAACAGATGATCGCTTGCAACTGCTTCTTTATACCTATCATTACTGTTCGTCTAAAGTCTCCGTTTCATATATAGAACAGCCGTGTAAACTATATCTCTTTTTCGGTTATTGAGCAACTGATCGACATATGCTAAAATAAGAATGCTTTTTAACAAACAGAATAGGGGGAATTTTATGATTCCGTATATTTTTGTTGGTGCCACTTTTTTGGCGATGATCCCGTTTGTCGTCTTATTTAAAATTAGTGTCGAGCGAATTAAGGAAAATCCCGAACAATACGCAAAAACGATACTCTCTTTTTTTATTTGGGTCGCTTTGATTGAAGCCATTCCAATCCTTTTAATCGTCTTTGGAATGATGAACATGGCACCCGTTCAAACAGTGGAAGAACTGTATACACCTGGACTCCTGATTCTTTTATTAACAGGTTTTGCAATTTTTTTTGTTTTTTTACAACGAACTTTTGACATTCCGGATGACCTTAAACAATCAGTTCATCAATTTGCGCTCATTGCGATTGGACTTGTCCTCGCAATCCCAATGTTATCAATCGTTTCATTATTCCTCATGATCCCATCGTAGTCCATAAACGCATCCTTCTTTTATACACTCCTATTTTATTGCTACCCCTTTTAACATGTTTACTCTTTAGAATGCATACATATTATTAAACTCGTTCTACTTAGGGAGGCTAAAAAATTGCAATTTTACTACGGAAGTCAAATGCCCCTTCGCATTCTCGATGAGTGCGAGTTTTGGAAACTGCAGGAGGCTGAACATACGGTTGTCTTACGCGAATTGATGGAGAATTTGGAAGAAAATTACGTAGACGCTCTCAATAAATGGGAGGATGTTTTATCGACAACCCATCAACACGTTGTCCGTTTTATTGAGTCTGTCAACCGTAGCCCACATAAGCTATCTCCAGAGCTTGAAAAACAAGTGCTCGATCTCACTTCTTTTTGTTTACAAGAAAGTGTTGCCTTTATTCAATTTTGCCGGCACATGAAACAAAACAGTCAAGCGGTTCAAGGAAACAACACAGCGAAAGTCGTCATCGACCATATCATCCGAGAATCCGAATATTTTATCGGCATTTCCCAAACGATTTTGTATGAAAAGAGTTAATTGTATCTAAGCTATCTAAATATTGTAGCCCTTTCTAATCGATGGGCACTTTTTTTTGGAATCAATGGTGTGGAACCATGAGATGCAATTGACTGAAAGTAATCATTTGAAAACCTCTTTAGGAGGAAATGAGAGAGTAAACAGTTCCATAGACCTGCCCCGTTATCGTGATTTTGTAAAAAAACTGAGGCTGTCATTAAAAGGTCTACCTTTTAATGACAGCCTCGAGCCGTTTTCACTCATGCTTCTTTTTTCTTTCCTCGTCGTTTGACCATTTTTTTAGATAAGTCATCAAAAAACGTATAGACGACTGGGATGAGGAGTAAAGTAAAAATACTTGAAATGGTTAATCCGAATATAATCGTCACTGCTAAAGGTTGTTGCATTTCTGCTCCTTCACCGAGAGCTAAACCGAGTGGAATCATCGCTAACACCGTCGTTAACGTAGTCATCAAAATCGGTCGTAACCTACTTCTTCCCGCTTCGAGAATGGCATCATACCGTTCCATCCCACGTCTGCGCAATATATTAATGTAGTCAACGAGAACGATGGAGTTATTGACGACAATTCCGGCAAGCATAATAATTCCGATGAACGCTGGAATACTTAAGGGTAAATTCGTTATGAGCAATCCGAATATAATTCCGACGACCGTTGCAGGCATGGAAAACATAATAATAAACGGATAGAGAAAGTTCTCAAATTGAACCGCCATGACCGCATACACAAGGAAAATCGAGAAAATTAACGCCATCGCTAAATCGGTAAAGGAATCGGCCATATCTTCCGCTTGACCTCCTATATCATAACTGTACCCTTCTGGAAAATTCATCGTTTGGAGGACGTCATCGACATCGGCAACAACGCTGCCCAAGTCTCGATCAACGACGTCCGTCGATACATTCATCTGTGGCTGTTGATTTTGCCGTAGTAAAGAAACAGGTCCTTGTTCTTCTTTAAATGTAGCCACTTCCTCCAACGGAATCGTTGCACCCGTTGGTGATTGAATGTTCATATCTTGTAAATCAACAATTGTTTTTCGTTCGTCTTCTGGGTAGTACATCGTCACATCCATTTCTTGACCATGTTCGCGAAGTTGTGTAGCCGTTTGCCCTGTAAATTTCAGTTCAATTTGTCCGACGACTTGCTCTTGCGTCAATCCGTATGCCGCTGCCCGATCTTTATCAATTTCAACATTCATTTGCGGTATCGCATCCGAAGCTCCTGTTTCGGGATTGTAGACCCCCGTAACGGTCGAAATCTCTTGAACGACTTGATCGGCAAGCTCACGTAAGACGTCATGTTCAGGACCACTGAGCTCAATTTGGATCGGGTCGCCCATCTCCATACTACTATCCATCGCACCCGCTGTTATTTCTGCACCGGGTATTTTTTGCAACTTATCATCTAAAGTTTGAGCGATCGAAATTGTCGATTGCTCTCTCTCTGTTGCCGGAATGAGTTGAACCATAATGGTAGCGATATTAGCATCACCACCGAACATGTTAAACCCATCATCACCGGCACTGACAAAGGCCGTTTCAATTTCTTCTTCATAAGCGGCGAGTTCGTCATTCACCAGTCCAACAATTTTTTCCAACTCTTTTGTAGTTGTTCCAGGACTCGTTTCTACTTGAATTTCCATTTGTCCTTCATCCGAAGAAGGAATAAATTCCGCCCCGATCAATGGAACGAGTGCAAGGCTAGCTACAATGATGACAACCGTACCAAAGACGGTCGTTTTACGATATTTTAAGACGCCTTTTAGGACGTAGTGATAGCCTCTGTTTACCCAATCTAAAAAACGATTAAACCAATAACGGCGACCATCCTCTTCCATCGCCTGTGACAATAGTTTAGAAGATAACATCGGTACGAGGGTTACCGCTACAATCAATGATGTAATGAGTGAGAATGATACGGTTAATGCTAATGGTGTAAATAAATCGGAAGCAATTCCTTCAACGTAGATGACCGGTAAAAAAACAACTAATGTTGTCGTCGTTGAAGCGATGACCGCAGGGGCAAGCTCTGAAGCTCCTTTAATCGCTGATTCGACAAGACTATGCCCACGCTGTCGATAAGAATAAATATTTTCCAAAATAACAATCGAACTGTCGACCATCATCCCGAGTCCTAAGGCTAAACCACCGAGCGTTAAAATGTTTAATGTTTCGCCCGTAAAATACATCAATGTAAACGTCGAAATGACAGCAATCGGAATCGATAACCCGATGACAATCGTTGCGCGAATACTTTTTAAGAACAACAATAAAATGAATACTGCGATCGCTCCACCGATTAAAATATTTTTGATGACGGAGTCGACCGACATTTGAATAAATTCGGATGTATCGATGACGACATCTAAGTTCACGTCATCCGATAAGTCATTCATAAGCTTAGTCATCCCATCCGTAATGTTATTCGCCACTTCGACGGTGTTACTATCTGTCTTTTTCATAATGGATAAAACAATCGATGGTTCTCCATTCACTAACGTAAATGAGTTATCTTCTTTAAACGTATCCTTTACTTCAGCTACGTCCTCAACATGAAGCGTAGCACCTTCTTCGGTTTGAAGAACGGTTTGTTCAATCGCTTCAACGGATTCGAATTCACCAGCCACTCGAAGTTGTAAATCTTTATCACCTTTTTCAACCGTACCAACCGAAGCTGACTTGTTTTGATTGTTTAGCGCTTCAGCAATTAATTGTGGCTGTATTCCGTATTGCTGTAACTTTCCTTCATCTAATATGAGTTGAATTTCACGTTCTTTACCACCTTCAACGGTTACAGATGCTACCCCTTCCTGCCGTTCAAAAAAAGGGACGACCTCATCTTCTGCAATCGCTGTTAGTTGCGCGGCATCTTTTCCAGTTAAACTAACCCATATGACGGGGAGTTGGTCGGGACTAAAACGCATAATGCGTGGATCACCCGCTCGATCAGGTAACATCGGTTTCACTTGGTCGACTCTTTCCCGAACATCGAGCAGTGCTTGATCTAAATCTACCCCGTTATTAAACATCATTAAGACGAGAGAATTACCTGACTGTGATTGCGATTGAACCGTATTGATTCCTTCGACAGAACTAATGGACGATTCAATCGGACGACTAATTAAATTTTCTACTTCCTGTGGTGCTGCATCTTCATACGTCGTAGCAACGACTGCAACTGGAAAATCAATTTTCGGAAATAAATCAACGACTAAATTGCGCGCTGAGACAATGCCGAGGGCAATAATGGCTAGGACGATGATGATGACACCGACAGGTCTTTTAACTGATGTTTTTACTAGCTTCAATATTTACTCCTCCACTTCTACTACATTTACCTTACTGCCATCTACAAGTGAGAGCTGTCCGATTGTTACAATTTCATCGCCCTTTTTCACATCACCTTTAATCGCTGTCCGATCCGATTGCGTTTCTTGAATCGTTACTTTCGTCTCTACGGCCTGATCATCTTCAATGACAAACACAAATGATTCGCCACCTTTTTCAACGATTGTTTCCGTGGGGACAATGATTGTATCTGTCACCCGTTTGACAGGTATCGCCATCTCAGCAACCGTTCCGATTAAAATATGTACATCCTCCTCGTCAATCGTTGCTTCGACAGGATACAGTCCTGTTTCATTCGGAGAGGAGCCAATCTTTGAAATCGTAGCATCGAACGTCTGATCATCGATCGTTACTTTCCGCTTGTCGTCTTTTTCCAATAAGTCATGATCATTAGCCGTTACAGAAAACTCCATTTTCATCGCGTCTAACGTAGCAACCATTGCTAAAGGATCTTCATTCGAAACCGTTTCACCTTCTTCGACAGTTAAATTGACAACAGTCCCTTTTTGAGGGGCGCGGATATTTTCTGTTCCCATTGGTGTTTTAACGGTTGCTAAAAGGTCATCTTTATTTACTTGTTCACCTTCTTCGACCTTTAACGAATCGATTTCACCTGGATTTTGTAACATAACGGGGCTCATCTGCTCTGCAGCCATCCGTCCATATATCTTTTTTTCAATAACTAAATCTCCCTTTTCGGCTTGAATCGTTTCAACAGGGGTAACTTTATTTGATTGATCTTGTTTTGTTTCATCATCTTTCTGATTACACGCAGCCAATGTGATCGCCAAAGCGATTGCTACTATGGATAGAAAAAATTTCCTCATCACGTTAACTCCTTCAGTTTTTTTAATTTGTAAAATGGCAAGTGTTGCGGAAAGAATATAGCGATGTACGTTAACTAAGCACGTGTTAACGTTTATGAAAAGATTGTTTCTCTTATCTGTTATACGTTTTACGAGATAAATAGTTTCATAAAACTCTTGACAATTGTATGTCAATTGTGACCTAAACATGAGCTTAAAAGCGACTTTATCTTCAATATATCGTATATGCATTCGCTTTTATTATACTTTTCTATCGATTGTTTGTAAATGAATTCGCGAACACATTTACCTCATTGTACAACTCTTACGCCCTATTCTATAATTTTATTTACGGTTGAAGTTTAACATTTTTCTCCATACACAAAAGTAAAGTACATATCCTTTGTTTCCAAAGGATATGTACTCGAAAAACCACCTCTGTTAAGTTGTCAATCAAGCATTGATTGTCATTATGGGGCGTTGTTATTGTTGTTATTGTTATCATTGTTATTATTGTCGTTTTCATTTAAATCGTCATTGAGTTCATCATTTAAACCCCGCTCACCATCATCATTATTATTATTATTATTGTTATTATTGTTCTGGTCTTGATCTTCCTCCTGATTTAATGGTCCTTCATTTAAATCACCATTATCATCATTATCCATGTTACAAGCTGTGATTAAAGAAAAAGCGAGTAAAAGCACCCCGATTTTTCCGTACCATTTTCCTTTCATATATTTTCCTCCTTTATTGTCCGTTCTCAGGAATTAGCTTGCCCGATTTTAGCAAAGTCATACTTCTTTTAAAAGAAAAGACTTGCTATACATTTTTCATCGTAACAGGAAATCGTTTGCACCATGTCACGAGTGTTCGTCACTATAATGGGGAAAAATGGACACAAAAAAAAGCCACTTGACCGAGCAAAAGAAATCTTATGCGGCAAACGGCTTTTTTAAGAAGTGAATCGCTCATCGTCCATCCGTTAAACATGTGTACGTGAAGAAAATTACAATATGTATGTTCGATGACAAGTTCGTCACCACTTTATTTGATGGCAAACATAATCTCTGCTTCACAAGCTACTTTGCCATCGACTGTTGCTTTTCCTTTACCTTTACCAATCGGACCTTTCATCCTGATTATTTCTACGTCTAATTTTAATTGGTCACCAGGTCTTACTTGACGTTTGAAGCGACATCGATCAATACCTGCTAAAAATCCGAGTTTTCCTTTATTTTCTTCCCTTCCTAGTACAGCAATCGCTCCGACTTGGGCAAGTGCCTCTACGATTAAAACACCAGGCATTACTGGATACTCAGGGAAATGTCCTTGGAAAAATGGTTCGTTCATTGTCACATTTTTTAAACCGACAACTCGCTTTCCCTCATCTATTTCTAAAACTTCATCGACGAGTAAAAACGGATACCGATGCGGAATCGTTTCTTTAATGGCTTGAATATCCATTACACACTCTCCTTTTCATCTCGTTTTTCAAACAAGCCTCTGTTCATTTTTCTTCTTTGATATGTGTTATCTATACTTTTATCATAAATGGCCTGCACCTTTTCAAACGCTGCAAGCCATTTATGATCGTCGTTAATTATCTTTTACCTTTTATTCTTTTTTCATTACAAAATCAATGATATGTTGCCATGTTTCTTTTTTTAGAGCATCTAATGGAACCCCGTCACCGATTACACCATAGCCAATCATTAAACCACTTGCAAGAGCAACAGCTGAAAGTGAAAAAATCACAACAAGTCTTAACCATATGGGAAACATACGACGTCGTTGTTTTTTTCGTTTACGTTTCTCTTCTTTTCGTTTTCTTTTTAAATCTTTACGTGTGAGCGGACCGTCTGTTTCGACTTGTTGCTGTCGTCTCGCTCTTCTCGTTTCCGTAGGCATTTGATCTTCTGATTGTTTTAATAGCATGGCTTCGGTTCTCCTTACCCTTACCTGTGAATTTCTTAACACTTTAACTATAATTTACGATGAAATGTTTCGTCAACCTTTTTTTAAACGTAATTAGTTGATGAAACATTTCATTTGATCTCCTATTGAAAGGGCCCGTGCATTACATTCATAAGATCGTTGAGCTTAGATTAATCAAACATTTGTTTATTCGAAAGATTAATCCATCTTCACCATTGAACCAAACGATTGATTAAGATTTGTTGAACTTAGCTTGGCACCGAATCCTACACGTACACGATTTGGATTTGCCCGGAGATGTCATGTTGTTAATTTGGTACAATAAAGAGGAAAATTCAGCTTGACGACTTTTTTATCCTAGCTTCTGACTATTTGCCAAATTATGTCCAACAACATCGAGCTTTTTTGCAGTTCACTCATCGTAGTTGCCACTTAAATGATCGATTGATGAGTATTTAACCAATTCTGCCAATTTCACTAACGACTTCATCAACTAGCAATCTCCATTTTTAAATCGATTGTTAAAAAGAACATAAAAAGGATAATGTGTAATGTAGCGATTTAAAACGATCCCTTTATTAAACGGTTTTTGTTCGGTCAATTTTATCAATATTTTCTAACATCAATCCTGTACCTACAGCTACACAATTCATCGGCTCTTCAGCTAAAAACACTGGAACCTTCAACTCCTCAGCTAAGAGCTGATCAATCCCGTGAATCAGTGCACCCCCACCTGTCAACATCACTCCGCGATCGATTATATCTGCTGATAATTCAGGAGATGTTCGTTCAAGTACCGTTCGTGCAGCCTGCACAATCAATTTCACTGGTTCATCTAAAGCTTCTTGAATTTCGTTAGATCGGACGGTAATGGTGCGTGGTAAGCCGGAAACCATATCACGACCACGAATTTCCATCGATTCATCTCTTCCCTCTGGAAAAACAGTGGCTACATTGACTTTAATTTCTTCTGCTGTACGTTCACCAATCAACAGTTTATACTTTTTCTTAATATATTGGAGAATTTCTTCATCAAATTTATCTCCACCAATTTTAATAGATTCTGACGTGACAATTCCGCCCATTGACAAGACGGCCACATCTGTCGTACCACCACCGATATCAATAACCATATTCCCACTCGGTTGAAAAATCTCCATTCCAGCCCCGATGGCGGCTACTTTCGGTTCTTCAGCAAGATAAACTTTCTTACCGCCTGACTTTTCAGCTGCTTCTTTAATCGCTTTTTGCTCAACTTTTGTAATATTCGTTGGACAACAAATGAGCATGCGTGGCTTCGAAAGAAAACCGCGTACCTTAATTTTATTTATAAAGTGCTTTAACATCGCTTCTGTTACATCAAAATCTGCAATAACTCCATCCTTTAATGGACGAATTGCTTCGATATTCCCAGGTGTCCGACCAACCATTCGACGTGCTTCTTCTCCTACTTCTAGAACTTTTCCAGTTGTTCGATCCATCGCTACAACTGCAGGTTCATTTAAAACAATTCCTTTGCCTTTCACGTGAATCAGTACGTTCGCTGTTCCAAGGTCAATTCCAATATCCCTAGAAAACATAAGTTAAAATCCTCCTAACATAAAAAAATACTATGCCTCACAATGCATAATGATGTTATTATATCATATCACAAACTTCTACATTTAACTGCATAAAATGTAATGTAGATGAGATATTTTTTTAACAAATTCGACATCGATTAGCTAATTTTTCGTGCATTGGTGTCATTATTTTACTTCGAGGTTGAAACGGTCACCGAGTTATTTGTTGGACAAACGAAGAACGCAGCATGCCTAAGCTGCGTTCTCCATTCCTCCACTTACATATCCACGTTATGAAACCGTGTCTTCTAACCACTTCCTTTAAGAGATCCTTTTACATGATGATTTGATCAAACTGGCGCGGATGAATGTTAAAAACATTTAAAGACGGCGTTTTTCAATTACTCCATTTGTTCGATTTGTTCGACCATCGAATCCTGTTGTGACTTCAATTGATACTTTCTCCGAGTTGCTTCGCCACCACGAAGGTGACGGATTGATTTATGGTATTCTAAAATTTCTTTAACCTTTGCTGCAAGGTCTGGATTTATTTTTGGTAAGCGTTCGGTCAAATCTTTGTGAACTGTGCTCTTGGAAACACCAAATTCTTTCGCTATCATGCGGACAGTTTTCCTCGTCTCCACGACATGTTCTCCTATCCTGATAGTCCTGTCTTTGATGTAATCGTGCACACCATTCGCCTCCCTATGTTGGATATTTCCGAGGTGTGGATTGAGACAAGGTGCTTTGAAAAACGAAAAACTCGCTTTTCCAATTTCTTTTTACACATTTTGTAAAAAGCTACTAATTTTGTGGCATGACGTGACTATTTTTACATGTATACCGAGCGACTTCCTATAAAAAAATAAATAGTGTAAACGATTGCTTCATCAACACGTTATGAAGGACTTCCAGATCCCGTGTATAATCACTATGTTTTCTCCGTACAGTTTATATGTATTTCAAGCAAACTCACCGAATACTAAAGAGCCACACAAGCTCTCACCTCAGACTTTACACCATGCTTGGTTTGTAACATTTTATTACGTGTACACGTTAAATATGAGTAAAATGAAACGTTTGCGTAAAAAGGACAACGTGTTTTTACAGATGAGGAAGGCGAAAAATCCGTTACACGAGAAAATATTTGCATCTGCCTAAAAAAATACATTGGCTGTTTACCTAAACGGCAAAAAAATCCTCTGTACATACATATACAGAGGATTGAGAATTTTATTAATGAACAATAAGGCCCAACGTTTTTTAGTATGTTGTTATAAATCCTTCCTGATTTGCAGTGGACTTCGTTGATCAATGCGTAATAGGTTGTCTTCAATCGATTTGCCCTAATTCAGGATCTGCCAGGAGGTGACCTTGACTGCTGCTCACCCCAGAAACAACAACTATCGCTAACAATCCGGCTAATAAAAGCGCACGAAACGTTTTCATGATTTCCCCTCCTTTTTTAGCTCATAATCATTAATATTTTGATAACGTTGAACCTTATGTGCACCCCTCGTAGACGTGATGGCACAAATGAAACTTGGAAGTCATCCATTCCATTTACGATTTGTTCATTGACTTCAACGCATTTAACGGTAATCGACTGAAGAAATAATCACTTCGTACATTGATAAACTCATTATACGATTGCATTAAAAGGGTTTCATCTCGTTTAGCTAATCCCATATAGTACAGTTTAAAAGGACTATCCAGTGGCACTTGTTCCAAAATTTTAATCGCTTTAGAATAATTCCCTTTAGCAATCTCAATATGCGCTTGTTCACTCGGATCATCTGTTTCAATGTCATCTACTCGCTTGAAATGTGCGGAAAAGAAAGGAATGTTTTTTTGTCGAACAGAATGTTGGACGTTCTTCAACTCGTATGTATGGGCGATTTTCAAGGCTTCTTTAAAGTGGTACATTCCTTGCGTATACGTATCAAATGTGTACGTCAATCCTAAATTCGTATGCAATGCTGCTTTTGTTGATACACTATTCGTTTCATTCAGTGCACGGAAAGCATATTTTCGAGCCATAATTAATTCATTGCGAACCCAATAGTAAATGAATAGCAATTGATAGAGTCTTAAATCAAAACTTGTTAACAAAAAAGGATCATTTACTTGACCGAATAATTCGCTCTGTATCTCAAGGAGATTACCAATTTTCCCGAACTTATTTTGATCATAATAGATCGATAATTTCGTTAGTTCTATTAAACACGTTAAATTAGGTTCTGAAGTTTCAAATCGATTTAAACGCTGAAGGAGTATATGTGAGGGCTGACGTTTCATCCGCCGGTCAATGATCATGTCATATACTTCTGCCCATTGTTGATTGGACCTTTGTTTTGAATGTTTATTTTTGTCAACGAGAACTTTTAAATCCTGGAAATAACCATTCATATATAAAAATTCCATACACGCTTTACATGTATCGTATGCTACAGATTGCAAACAATAGTCTCGGGTCAATGCATGGGCGACTTCATAGTCGTGTTCTTGTAAGAGCAACATCATGACGTGACCAAATGGCATATCTTTCTCCCGAATCCTATCAAATTCAGACTTTGTCTTTGCATCATCCATTGTTTGTAGTCCTTTCTTAAGCAATTTAAAAATCCGTTATTTAAAACGCGTAAGGGTAAAAAGTACTAGAAGAACAATTGAAAAAGCATGTAAACATTGAGAAGAGGTCGATGTATACCTAGGAAATGACAAGATATGAAATTATTATTTAAAATATTGTAATTATTTATTATATTATCATACTTTTTGGTAAATACAACGTTAATTGTTCGACATTTTTTGTCATTTAAACTATTTCTCCCATATGAAGTAAAAAGCGAGATCCTCTCGTCAGCATGTTATTAAGGTGTGTGCTTTTTTTAGAACGAAATATTCATTGATGGATAAATTTACTCTCTTTGAAACAACCTATAAAGAGTAGAATGTGGAAGGTGACGTGATGTTAAATGAATGCAGCGAACATGATTACTGTGGTTAGCTTTATAAGTCTAATTCTTTTCATCCTAATCGTTATCATCATAGGGTTGTACCTATTTTATGTCGACAGAAAACAAAAACAGCATCCGATTTTACGGAACTATCCTCTCTTAGGAAGAGTACGCTATTTTCTTGAACAAATCGGTCCAGAATTACGTCAATATTTTTTCAATAGTGATTTAGAAGGAAAACCTTTTTCACGAAAAGATTATCAAAACATCGTTAAAAGTGCGAAATATAAACGGGATGTTGTAGGTTTTGGCTCCCAAAAAGATTTTGATGAGGCAGGCTTTTACATTCGAAACTCGCTTTTTCCAAAGCTAACAGAAGAGATGAAAATGGACAGAAATGTACGTGTAACTACTCATCGGTATCGTTTGCTTAAAGATCCTTTATTTACGCGGCGAAAAGAAAAATGGGAGCGCGATGAATCATCTGCATATTTATTAGAGAAAGATGATGCCATTGTTATTGGCGAGCAAGCAAAACATCCTTTCGTCACTAGAGGACAAATTGGAATGTCGGCAATGAGCTATGGTTCTTTAGGTGAGCGGGCGATTACCGCACTGTCGATGGGGTTAGGAATTGCTAAAGGAACGTGGATGAATACAGGAGAAGGAGGAATTTCCGAATACCATTTAAAAGGCGGGGTCGATCTCATCGTCCAGATTGGTCCTGGATTATTTGGCGTACGAAACTTGGACGGAACGATGAACTGGGATGCCCTTCACGAAAAAAGTAAATTACCGCAAGTGAAAGCATTCGAAATTAAACTCGGCCAAGGTGCAAAAACACGTGGTGGTCATATTGATGCTGAGAAAGTAACAGAAGAAATCGCCCGCATCCGTATGGTCAAACCATTTGAAGCTATCGATAGCCCGAACCGTTTCAAAGAATATGACAGTTTCCCTTCTCTGTTTCGTTTTATGCATGAAATCCGTGAACAGACAGGGAAACCCGTTGGTATCAAAATCGTCATAGGTAGTCGAATTGAAGCCGATGAATTAGCAAAATATATTAGTGAATGCGAACACGGTCCTGATTTTATAACGATTGATGGTGGGGAAGGAGGAACAGGAGCTTCTTACCAGGAGTTAACAGATAGTGTTGGGTTACCGATCAAATCAGCACTCCCTTTAGTCGATCACGCTTTGGAAAAATACGGTGTCCGTGAGCAAGTGAAAATTATCGCATCCGGAAAATTGTTCACACCTGATCGTATCGCTATTGCACTAGCTATGGGAGCCGACCTCGTTCAAATTGCTCGTGGCTTTATGATTACTGTCGGGTGTATTCAAACGTTAAAATGCCATTCAAATATTTGTCCCGTCGGTGTCGCGACAACAGATCAAGATTTACAAAAAGCACTCGTCATTGATGAAAAGAAATATCGCACAGCAAACTATTTGCTAACGATGCGTAAAGGGTTATTTCGCCTCGCAGCAGCTGCGGGACTTAACTCCCCTGTTCAATTTAAACGCGAACACGTCGTTTATAAAGATGAGAAAGGGATCGTTTCAACGTTGGAAGACATTTATCAAGCGATGATTCGAGAACATCATGAACGTTAAAACCGACGAAGAATACAAGACGGTACTTTCTACCAAGGCACAAAAAAATCCTAGTAACACGTTTTTACTAGGATTGAGTCTATTCATATGAACTCATAGATGCTTTTGAAAAACTCTCAACGACTTAGCGGATTCTCTTCTTCTTTATTCAGTTGTTCATCGAGCTGTTCATCTGCTTCATCATCCTCACCGACTTGTTGGTCGACTTCTTCTTCAGACGAATCGTGTTCGACTTCATCAGCGTGAGATGGCGTACTTTCTTCGCTTTCTTTTTCAACTGCTTCCTCATCATCGGATTTTTCTTTTTCCGCTGAATCTCCTTTTTCTGAGTCTTCTTTTTCCTCGTCAGCTTGTTCTTCTGTCGCTTCTTCTGCATCTACTTCATCCAGTTTACTCATCGGTTGATCGAAATAAGATTCTGGATCGACTTCTTTACCATCTTTTCTAATTTCAAAATGAACGTGTGTACCGTGGTCTTTTCCGAATAAATTTTTACCAGCAACGCCTAAGCGATCACCTTGTTTTACTTTGTCGCCAGCTTTCACTTCTACGTCTTGTAAACTGGCATAGTAGGTCATCACGTCGTTATCATGATCCATAACGACGACATTACCGAGAAGAGGATCTTCTTTCACTTCGGTAACTGTTCCACTTAAGGACGCAATCACTTCAAATGCCTCACCATCATCAGCTGCGATATCAATACCTGTACTTTGATAATATCGGTTGTTATAAAGGACCAGTGCATTTTCTTGATCCTCTTGTTCTGCGTTGTAATCATAAAATTTAGTAACGATTTCTGTTTGATTTTTATCTTTAACAGGCATTTTGATAACTTCTTGCTGATCAACGACTGCCTCAGCGTCTTCATTAAATGGATTCGGTACATAGTCTTCTCCTTGCTTGACGTCTTTTTCAGCTTCAGGAATTTGCTGCCCTACATTTTGATACCAAACAACGACCGATAGAAGAATCGTAGCAATCGCTAAGTATAGCGCTGGAAAAAACCACTTCTTTCGGTAAATACGACTCCATTTGCTTTTTGGAGTATTATTTTCCTCTTTCATTCTTATCACCTCAACAACCATTGTGAGCCGAAAGAGGAAAATATATACATAAAAGATTACTTTTTTTCAATTTCAATCATTTTTTATTGATAAATAGACAATATGGTTCGATTTCTATGATGTTTTACAGGAATAGCAAAAAATAAGAACTAGTCAACCATTCAAAAAGCTCTTTTTATATAATGAAACCTGGAAGTTTGCTAACCTTCCAGGCTCAAGAGCGTCTATTTGGATACTAAAGCAGGAGCAACGTCTCGGAGTGTGCTAATTTCTACTCCTTGATAATAATAGGACACAATGTCTTTGTATGTTTTTCCTTCTTTAGCCATTCCATCTGCACCGTATTGACTCATCCCAATTCCATGTCCGTACCCTTTCGTTGTAAAAATAAGATAATTGTTTTTTTGTTCAATCATAAAATCACTCGAACGTAACTCCAGCTTTTCGCGAATGTCCCGTCCTGAAAAAGTGTGATCGCCGATCGTGATCTCACTGACACGATTCCCTTCCGTTCGAGCGATTTGCATGTCGATGGATTTACTCTGTGGGAGGCGAATGTCAAGCGCTCGTTCTACTTCTTGAATCGTAAATGTTTTTTGGTCAAGAAATTCTGGTGATTTTTGATCCCACGGGCTTTTTACACTACGTAAATATGGAAGCTCATGATCCCAGTAATCTTCCGAGTTTTCGGTATAGCCGTTGCTCGTGGAAAAAAATGCAGGAGTAATTGGAACATCGTTATACGTTAAAATTTCTCCTTTCGTTTCTTCAACAGCCTTGTTTATTTTTTTCATCTTCGCTTCGTAATCGGCCCCTAAACTTTTACGTAATTCCTCTTCATTGTTATAAACTTGATGTTGAACCGTATCTAACACATCCGATTGTTCACCATCTTTTGATTCCGACTCATTTTTATGAAGTAAATGATTGACGATAAACGTTCGCGCAGCTAGTGCCTGTGATTTTAAAGCTTCCATTTCAAATTCGGCTGGCATTTCTGAGGCAACGACACGAGATACGTATGTCTCTAACGGAACATTTTCTATTTCTTCGGACTTTGTTCGCATGACAGCGACGGATAAAGTCGCTCCCGACGAATCGAACTCTTCTCCTTCGTCTCGTGGAGTACTTGTGGTAACCTGTTCGTCATCACTTCCTGCTGTAATGACAATTAAAGTAGGAATAATTAAAATAATACTCACCATACAAGCGACAAATAATACACTTGCAAGCTTCCAAATGCCTGGAGGGCTACCTCCTATTTTTAACTGTGAAGATGTTTTCCGGTATTTTCGGGTCTGCGTTTTACGTCGTGGCCATGTGCGCATTGTTTGTGCCGAGCGGAGAGATTTTTTTCGATGCTTCAACTTTTTGAGTACGTGTTTCCGACGATGACTATTATTTTTCACGGACATCCTCCTTCTATTCTCGCCTTTCCTTCATGATAATGTTTTAGAATCGTTTTTCTTTTTCTAGCTTCCCTACTATTTATCGTATACGAATTGGAAATATAATAGAACTGTAAAATACGTTTATTGAATAGACAGGCTCCCGTTCAGAAGTTAAGTACTACATTTGTATGTATCCCACCCTTTGTCCTATGCGAATCTTCAGAATCAATTGTCCGTAAAAAACTTGTCCATCGATTCGAAAGTTTCTCCTCGTTTTGATCAGTAACGCATCCCTTTAATCGGTTTATTCATATAAAAAGCAAGATACGTAATGTTCTCGTCTTACTTCTTGCCACGTCGGTTTTTTGACCGAACAAATATCCATTGCTTTCGGGCAACGGGTATGAAAGACACAGCCCTCCGGAAGGTCTATCGCACTCGGTAACTCCCCTTTTAAAATGATCCGCTCTCTCTTTTCTTCGATATCAGGATCTGGAATTGGAATCGCTGATAATAAAGCCTCCGTGTATGGATGTAGCGGGTGATTGTACAAGTTATGACTATTTGTTAATTCGACCATGTTGCCTAAATACATCACGCCAATCCGGTCCGAAATTTGTTTAACCATTGAAAGGTCATGCGCGATGAATAGAAATGTTAGTCTTTTTTCAGCTTGTAATTTCATCAATAAGTTGACAACTTGCGCTTGAACGGAAACATCTAAAGCAGAAATAGGTTCATCAGCGATAATAAAACGAGGACGTAAAGCTAATGCACGAGCAATCCCGATGCGCTGCCTCTGTCCGCCACTAAACTCATGTGGATACCGATTCGCATGGTTCTGATTTAAACCGACTTCTTCTAACAATTCATATACTCGATGTAACCGCTCTCTCGGATGAGAATAGAGCTGATGAATTTCCATCGGTTCAGAAATTAATTCACGGACCGTTGAACGTGGATTTAAAGAAGCATATGGATCCTGAAAAATCATTTGCGCCTGTCGAAAAAAGGAAAACTTTTCCTGCCCATGAAGTTCGTGAATATTTTTTCCATCATAAAAAACATCACCGGCTGTTTTATTATACAATCCGATAATTGTTCGACCGATTGTCGACTTTCCACAACCAGACTCTCCGACAAGACCGAATGTCTCTCCTTCGTTCACATGAAACGTAACGTCATTTACAGCTTGCAACACGCGCCCTCGTTTAACCTTAAAATGTTTCGTTAACCGGTCAACGTGCAAAAGTTCTTGCGGTCGTTGATTAACCAATTGTTTTGTCTTTGTCATCTTACAGCTCCTTTCTTTTTATCATCCACTCATCGTTTTAAAGTACGGTCCGTTCGCATAAGAGCCATTCGTACATTCATCTTCATCCAACATTTATTGCACACCGGGTTGAATCGTTAATGTTTTTTTCTTCGTAGAAAGTGACGCCTCTACTCCTAACGGAATCGCGAAATGAGGAAAGCAATGACCAATCTTAAACCCTGCCATGACAGGAACATCTAAATCGTGAAAATAATGATAAAATACTTCGTCTAATAAGTGTGAAGAACTCGCTTCTGATCCTACTTTAAAATCACCTAAAATGATTCCTTCTACGTGAGCCAATTTTCCAGCGAGTTTCAATTGGTGTAACAAACGATCGACTTCATATGGTTCTTCGTCAATATCTTCAAGTAATAATAATTTATGCTTCGTATCGAATTCAAAGGGCGTTTGGAGCGTACTTGCAAGCAACGATAAATTCCCACCGACAATTGGTGCTCTCGCTTCTCCCTCTGTAAAGACATGTAGAGGGGATATGTGTTCGGAATAGTGAAGGATTGTCGGTTGGAATAGTTGTTGAAACATTTGCAAGGACAATCGATCAAATTCTTTCCTGCCCATATCTGAAGCAACCATCGGCCCATGAAATGTGACGAGCCTTGTCTCTTGACGAATCGCTGTATGTAAATAAGTAAGATCACTATAACCCCACATAATTTTTGGGTTTTTCTTGATCAGTTGATAGTTAAGTGCTGAAGCGAGTCGACCTGAACCATATCCACCACGTGCAAAAAATATCCCTTTAATGTGAGGGTTAGCTATCATCTCGTGTACATCATCTAAACGCTGTTCATCAGTACCCGCTAAATAATCGTGAACAGATGTAATATGTTTTCCTAATGTGACGTGTAAACCCATTTGTTGAAAAAACGGTAGAGCACGTTGAAGATGTTCTTCATCTGGGGGACCAGCAGGAGCAATGACACCGATTGTATCTCCTGTCGACAGTCGATGCGGATAAAGAATCATCGCTACACCTTCTTTCTCCATTTAATCTTAGGTCGTCATTGAATCGAAGAAAGAAGAGAGGGCTCATTCTTCTGTTATCGAATGAGCCATGATCTCTTCTTTTTTTCTAAGGAAACAACTTATTTTTTATCGGCATGTTTCAAATCAAAGTATCCAACTGGATGGCGAAGAATTCCTGTGACACCCTCTGCTTCTAAAACGACTGTATTATAATAACGAATCGGGATAGCAATCATTTCTTCAGCAAGTATTTTTTCTGCTTCGTACAAATATTCCCAACGCTTTTCTTCATGGAGTTCCGTTTGGCCTTTCTTAATGATTTCATCATATTCTTTACTCGAAAAACCAGTCCGGTTCATGTATGAATCCGTAATAAAACTTTCTAAAAAGTTAACCGGGTCATTGTAATCATTAAGAAATGAACTGCGGGAAAATTGAAGCTCCAAGTTTTGCTGTGCTTCCGCAAAGACATTCCATTCTTGGTTTTCCAATGTCACCTCGACCCCGAGATGTTCACTAAACATATCTTGTAACGTTTCGGCTACCGCCTTGTTCAAATCGCTCGTGTTATAAGACAAAACGATCTTTGGTAACTCATTATAACCCTCTTCTTTCATACCTTCTTCAAGCAATTGTTTCGCCTTATCTGGATCGAAAGAAACGAGATCACCATTTTCGTCACGGAAGTCTTTTCCGGAAGGACTCGTAAATCCAGGAGAAATAAATGCATATGCTGGCTCGACTTTATTTTTAACGACATACTGGGCGATTTCTTCTCGATCAATAGCTAAGGAAAATGCTTGACGAATCTTTTTGTTTTGGAAAGGTTCTTCCGTTACATTAAAACGATAAAATTCTAATCCACCCGTTTCACCAATAAAGACGTTATCTCCATCAATTAACTCATCTGACATTTCAGGTGGAATGCTTGCGGTATCCAGTTCGCCTTTTTCAAACATTTGATACTGCGTATTCGTATCATTGATCATGGCAAAATGAACTTTATCTAATTTGACAGCATCGCTATCCCAATACGCTTTATTTTTAGTAAAGACCATTTCATTATCATGGTCCCACGACTCCAACATAAATGGACCATTTGCTACAAATGTTTCCGCTTCAGCATGCCATTGTGGGTCTTTTTCAGCGACTTGATGATTGACCGGGAAAAAGGCTGGATTCGTTAATAAATCTAAAAAATATCCAGTTGGAGCTTCTAAAACGACTTCTAACGTTTTGTCATCAACGGCGGCTATCCCAACGTCATCCTTTGATCCTTCACCACTGTTGTATGCTTCTGCACCTTCAATCACATATGCTAAAAATGCTGCTGGGGAAGCATTTTCTGGATTGAGCATGTACGTCCAGGCATAAACAAAATCTTCAGCAACGACTGAATCGCCATTCGACCAGTCTGCATCTTCTCGTAAATGAAACGTATACGTCCGTCCATCTTCTGAAACCTCCCACTCTTTAGCGACCCCTGGCTTGGCCATATGATCTTCTCCGAGGCGTGTAAGCCCTTCCATCAAATTATTTAACGGATCCCAAGAAACTTGATCAAACCCAATCGATGGATCTAAAGAAGATGGTTCCTCGCCATTGTTGAGATAGAGAATTTTTTCTTCACCATCATCGTTTTTCTCTTCCGTCGTTCCTTCACTCTTATCATCGTTCGTTTCTTTAGGATCTTTTCCGGCGGATTCGTTTGCTGTACACGCGGCGACAACGACGACCGTTAATAATGCAAGTAACAGTAACAGAAACTTTTTCATCCTCATCCTTCCTTACCCCCTCGTATATTATTATTAGCTCGTATTTTTCCTCGTCATAAATCGTTATACCTTTTCAAGGTATCTTGTCATTCATCAGATCGAAGTTGTCGTTCACCCCCTTATATCGTTTAAACACGTTTTCGTAATCCGAGATTAAAATACCAATCATTTACGAGTCATCGAAGTTACCACATGTTTAGCCCGTTCATCTTGAAGCCAACAATCGACTCGATGAGAGGGTGTCAGCGCTGTTTGTTCGGGATAAACGTGTTCACACACTTCCATCGTCCATGAACATCGTGCAGCAAATGGGCAACCGCTAGGGGGTGAAAATAAATCAGGTGGTGTACCATCGATCGATGTTAACTGTTCTTTCTGCACATCGAGACGAGGCACAGAATGTAACAACCCTTTTGTATATGGGTGTTGTGGATTGTAAAAAACTTCTCTCTTTGTCCCCATTTCAATCATTTTTCCTGCATACATGACAGCAATCCGATCTGCAATACTTGCTACTACTCCCAAATCATGCGTAATTAAAATGATCGAAACACCTGTCCTTTTTTGAATATCTTCAAAGAGTTCGAGAATTTGGGCCTGAACCGTCACATCTAACGCGGTCGTCGGTTCATCAGCGATGAGAAGCTCTGGGTCACAGATTAAAGCCATCGCAATAACTATTCGTTGACGCATCCCTCCACTGAATTGATGGGGATACTGTTTCAAACGTTCTTCAGCGTTAGAAATTCCGACGACATTCATCATTTCTAATGCTTTCTTTTTCGCTAAATGACGTGGAGTTTTCTGATGTTGGCGCAGCCCTTCCATTAATTGAGTCCCAATGGTGAGCGTAGGATTTAAAGCTGTCATCGGATCTTGGAAAATCATCGAAACGTCGTCCCCACGAAGGGTACGCATTTCCTTTTCTGAAAGCTTCGTTACTTCCCTCCCTTTAAATCGAATCGTTCCCGCCGTTATTTTCCCGGGCGGATGAGGAATCAAGCGCATAATGGCATTGGCTGTAACACTTTTTCCACTACCGGACTCACCGACGATAGCTAATGTTTCGCCTTTGTACAGATGAAAGTCTACCCCACGAACAGCTTTAACTGTCCCACCATACGTCGTAAACGTTACGTGAAGATTGTTCACTTCAAGAATTGTTTCCACGATTTCACCTACTTCCTCAATTTCGGATCAAGTGCATCCTGAAGCCCGTCTCCTAACACATTGAAAGCAAACATCGTAAACGAAATGAAAAATGCTGGGAAAAATAAAGTCCACCAATTCCCTGATAAGATTGCACTTAGCGAATCATTTGCCATCACTCCCCAGCTCGCATACGGTGCCTGTATACCTAATCCGATAAAGCTTAAAAATGCTTCGGCAAAAATAGCTGAAGGAACCGTCAATGTCATTTGAACAATAATGGGCCCCATCGTATTTGGTAATAAATTTTTGCGAATAATTCTCGATGTTTTCGCTCCGAATGATTTAGAAGCGAGGACAAATTCATAGTTTTTTATTTGGAGTACTTGCCCGCGAACAATTCGGGCCATTCCGACCCATCCAGTCACTGTCAAAGCAATGATAATTGTCGTCAAACTCGGCCCAAGAACGACGAGCAATAAAATAACGACGAGAAGATACGGAAGACCGTACAATATTTCAATGATTCGCATCATGATGTCATCGGTACGTCCCCCTTTATATCCAGAAATCCCCCCATAAATAATGCCAATCGTTACATCGATAATCGCTGCCATTAAACCTACAAAGAGGGAAATTCTTGCTCCATACCATGTTCTTGTAAACACATCGCGGCCAGCGGCATCCGTTCCGAACCAATGTTCAAGAGAGGGTGGTTGGTACTGATTTGGCAAATCTTGCTTATTCACTTCATAAGGTGACAACACTGGACCGATGATGGCCATGATCGCAAGTACAATGAGGAAGATTAACCCTAGCATTGCCATCTTATTCTGAACGAGTCGATTCCATGCATCTTTCCAATAGGATAGCGATGGTCGAGAAACAACTTCAGCTGCTGATTGATCTGTTTCTTTGCGATGAAACCATTCATCAGGGATGTGTGAAGGAGATTGGCAGGGAGGTCCTTCTTCTGTCAACTTCATTGCTCATCTCCTCCTTCTTCATGAACTTTAATACGAGGATCAAGCAAACCGTAAGCGAGATCAACTAGAAATAACATTAAAATGAGAAAAGCGCTATAAAATACTGTCGTCCCCATAATAACGGGATAATCCCTTTGGTTAATACTTTCAACAAAGTATTTCCCCATCCCAGGAATAGCAAAAATTTGCTCGATGACGAAGGTTCCGGTCAAAATACCTGCAAGAAGTGTTCCCATAATTGTTACAACGGGCATTAAGGCGTTTCTTAAAGCGTGTTTAATCATTATCCTCCACGGAGATAGCCCTTTCGCCCGGGCCATTTTTATGTAATCTTCTGTGAGCACTTCTAACATCGTCGACCGAGTAAGCCTAGCGATAATTGCCATCGGCCCCGTTGCTAACGCGAGAACTGGAAGAACCATATGTTTCGGACTTGACCACCTCGCCACTGGGAACATTTCTAAATGAACTGCTAATTGTTGAATGAGTAAGGTTGCTAAAATGAAATTAGGAATTGAAATCCCTAAGACCGCAAACGCCATCGCCATGTAATCAATCACACCATTATGTCGTAATGATGCTACTATTCCTAAAATAACTCCAGAGATCAGGGCAACGATAATCGTTACAATCCCCAGTTCAAATGAAATCGGAAAGCCCCTTCCTAACAGGTCGTTAACACTTTGGTTCGATTGTTTGATCGATGGTCCAAAGTCAAATGTTACGGTCGATTTGAGATAGAGGAGATACTGAATCACATACGGCTGATTGAGATGATAGTGTTTTTCTAAGTTCTCTTGAATGACTTCATTGGATGAGCTTTCACTATTAAATGGGGAACCAGGTATGCTTACCATTAACACAAATGTCAACGTAACGATTATCCATAACGTAATGAGCATAATAAGCAGTCGTTTTAAAATGTAACGAAGCATCTTTCTTTCCCCCCCTATATGATCGGTTTCTTTTACATTCGTCTCTACGTCACCTCAACATGATTTATAAATGCCTGTATCACCACGAATGACCAATATCGTAACGCCACGTTGACCTGCTCTTGTATGATAACCGATGAACATCGCTCCGTCATAAGTCGTATCCATCCCTCATATTATTGTAAGCGATTTCATATTGCCCGTTATTTAACTTCCTTCGGTATGAAGTTGATCAATAAAAATGTAGTTCATTTTACTGTTATGATCGGCCATTTCTTCACAGCCATTTAAAAAGGCGGCTTCGATGATGTGATTCACTTCATTTGTTAAAATGTTGCGGGCTCGTTCATCATTATGCAACAAAGAATCAACATATGTTTTATCCAGCAAGCTCGATAATTCCTTCCATGTCGACGGATACATAAATTTTCACGAGAACTCCTTTATTACCTTAATTATGCCTATTGTGAAATTTCATTTTATTGTATCATATTGCTTACTTATCGAAAAGATTCGTTTACGTAATATTCCGAATTTAAATAGTGCGGTGAGCAACTGATATTAACAAGCGACGGGAAAAGAAGCATTACTTGTAAAACAATCCCTGATCAAACAAATTCTTCATTTCCTGTACAATTACGCAAATAAAATAAACAGATGGAAGATTGAGCTGATCCATCTGTTTATTCAATGATTCTATTTATGAAAACTCCGCAATGATTTTATTTGGTTGATTTGGCTTGCCTTTTACTTGTACAAATGGTTCAACGACATGACCATTCGCATCAACTCGCTCAATATTTGCACCGAGAGAAGCTAGCTTCCCAACGAAATTAACATAGCCGCGGTCGAGATGTTTTAGTTCAGTTACACGGGTGTAATCTTTTGCACATAACCCAGCTAAAACGAGGGCAGCTGCGGCACGTAAATCGGTTGCAGCTACTTCTGCACCTTGTAAATCACAAGGACCTTCGATGATGACACTTCGCCCCTCTATTTTCATATTCGCATTCATGCGACGAAACTCTTCGACGTGCATGAAACGGTTTTCAAAGACAGTTTCTGTAATGACACTCGTTCCTTCGGCGCATAACATGAGGGCCATCATTTGTGATTGCATATCCGTCGGGAACCCAGGATGAGGTAATGTTTTTATATCCGTAGCTTTCAACTTACTCGGTCCGATGACGCGGATGCCGTTATCTTCTTCTGTAACAGTTACTTGCATTTCTTGTAGTTTTGAAATAACCGGGCGTAAATGTTCACTGACAACATTTTTAATTAAAACGTCTCCCCCCGTAATCGCAGCCGCTACCATAAATGTGCCAGCTTCGATTCGATCAGGAATAACGGTATGCTCAATACCACGTAATTTTTCTACACCTGTTATGCGAATTGTCTCTGTACCTGCTCCGACAATTTTCGCTCCCATTTTATTTAAATAATTAGCTAAATCAACAATTTCCGGTTCTTTAGCACAATTTTCGATAACTGTTTCACCTTCAGCTAAAGCTGCAGCCATCATAATGTTTTCAGTAGCCCCGACACTTGGCATATCGAGATATATTTTTGCTCCTTGTAAACGCCCATCTACATGACATTCAACGAATCCATTCCCGACGTGAACGTTGGCACCCATCGCCTCAAATCCTTTTAAGTGCTGTTCAATCGGTCGCGAACCGATAGCACATCCACCTGGCATGGCAACTTTAGCATGGCCGTAACGAGCTAATAATGGACCTAGGACGAGTACAGAAGCACGCATTTTGCGAACGTATTCAAAGGGAGCTTCAGTAGACAAAATTTTAGAAGCATCAACAGTAATTGTATTATTTTCAAAATGTACATCTGCATTCATATTACGTAACACTTCATTAATCGTATATACATCGGATAAAACCGGAACATCGTGAATAACACTTTTTCCTTCACTGGCAATAATGCTTGCTGCTATTACAGGTAAAACTGCATTTTTTGCACCTTCAATGGACACGGTGCCCTTTAATTGTTGTCCACCTTTTACGATAATTTTCTCCATAATCCAAATCTCCTTCAGATCCAATGTCACTATATTAGTATTCATTTATAAGGATTGGTGTTCCTATCGTGCACTTTATTTTTTCTGTGTGATCTTTCATAATTGCCATTTGTACATTCATGCGCTCATTATTTGTTGTTTCGAAATATTGGTCCCATAATGGACTATACGCATAAATTATTTTTTTATATCTTGACTCTTCAACTGTATCATATTGTGTATGAAAATCATCTAATAACCTTTTTTTCGACAAATTTTCTAAGAAATAACTAAGATTAATTATATCATCAATTCCAGTTGTCAGACAAGTATATTTCACGGATGAATCTGTAAAGTACTTTTTTGTTAACAATTGGACGCGATTACGGTAATGACGAACGATTTCCTCAGTCCATGCTTCTCCAGTTAAAACAGCAATCAATTCACCTGTTTGCGATTCATTTTTCGGTAAAACGATGTACATCGTTTCAATCGTTGATGTTTTCTCATCCATCTGTTCGAATGTATATGTCATCCGTTGGTTACTTTCTTCCATCGTATACGTTTGTTTACTGGCGATCAATTGTTGTAACACATGTTGTAATTCGTTTTGAGCCATTGGTTCTTTTATTGTTACTTCCCATTGATCGATCGTCCATTTATGTTGTTCCACAATGGTCGCTAATGTAATCATTTCATCTTTAGTATAAAAAGGGTTGACCGCGACTATAAACATGAGGACAGTTAACCCGAACCATTTTCCCATAAAAAAACCTCCCCATCACGCACTTGTTTTTAGTATCGTCATTGAGGAGTTGGAACATACATGATTTACTAGATTGTTAGAAATGAATTTGTTCGTTCGATTCGTCAATACAAGTACAATAGATCTTGCGACCATTTTACAAAATCAAGAAAAAACCGACTGACTCCCGAACCAACAACTATTGTTATAAATAACATCATTATTCTCGCTTCCATTACACGACCTTTTCGCAATAGTGGTTCAAAGTTAATCGCTTGGACGATTCTCCACGTAATGATAATAAATATGAGATGAGACAGCATACCAATGATCGCTGTTTGACTAATTGAAATCATAAAAAACCACCTTATTACTATTTACTTGTAACTTTGCCATGGATCGTCCCAATTGTCAATCCATTTTAAAACGCGCTGTTTTGTAAATTTCCCGGGAAATAACGATATTTATGTCTATTTTGATGAAGTTTTCTTTTCATTTATCGACATGACACGATGAAGGATAGCTTATCATTGATGATGTTTATTGACCACATTTTACAAAAAGCAAACGATGGATCAAATGTCATAGGGGAGATTATTTTACGTAAAAAAACCTCTCACAATACATATTATGAGAGATTTTACGTTCTTACTAATTTACTTAGCAACTTTTAAGCGGTTGATTGCCCGTTTGAGTGCTAATTCTGCCCTATGGAAGTCGACATTGTCTTGTTTAGATTGTAGGAGACGCTCTGCACGTTCTTTCGCTTCACGCGCCCGTTGAACATCGATATCTTCTGGTTTTTCTGCTGTTTGTGCAAGAATAGTTACCTCATCTGGACGCACTTCCAACAGACCCCCATGAATGGCTAGTTGGTTTTCTCCGTCACCTTTTTTTAAACGGACAGCACTTATGGTGAGTGGCGCCACTAATGGAATATGACCAGGTAAAATACCTAGTTCCCCATTTTTTGATTTACAACTAACCATTTCACATGTATCTTCCAATACTGGGCCATCGGGAGTAACAACACTCACTTTTAGTGTTTTCAATGGAACCCCTCCTTAAGACAGGAGGCAGTCGATGTTGGATGAAATCATAAGGTACAACCAATGATTTTTCCGTTCGTAAGGCTGCCTCGTCTTTCGTTCTTATTGCATCTCTTTTGCCTTTTCAACGACTTCTTCAATACGTCCGACTAGGCGGAACGCATCTTCTGGAAGATCATCATATTTACCTTCCAAAATTTCTTTAAAGCCTTTAACCGTTTCGTTTATTGGCACATAAGATCCTGGTTGGCCTGTGAACTGCTCAGCTACATGGAAGTTTTGTGAAAGGAAAAACTGAATCCGACGTGCTCGAGCTACCGTCAATTTATCTTCATCTGACAGTTCATCCATACCGAGCATAGCAATAATATCTTGTAATTCTCGATAACGTTGAAGTGTTTGTTGAACCTCACGTGCTACTTGGTAATGTTCTTCACCAACAATTTCTGGGTCTAACGCACGAGAAGTCGATGCTAATGGGTCCACAGCTGGATAAATCCCTTGTTCTGAAAGACCACGATCTAAGTTTGTCGTTGCATCTAAGTGAGCAAATGTCGTCGCTGGAGCTGGGTCTGTGTAGTCATCCGCAGGCACGTAAATCGCCTGAATCGACGTTACAGAACCTTTGTTTGTCGATGTAATTCGCTCTTGCAACTGACCCATTTCTGTTGCTAATGTTGGCTGATAACCAACTGCAGATGGCATTCGACCTAAGAGTGCCGAAACTTCTGAACCCGCTTGAGTGAAACGGAAAATGTTATCAATAAATAACAACACGTCTTGACCTTGTTCATCCCGGAAATATTCCGCCATGGTCAGTCCAGTTAGAGCTACTCGCATACGAGCACCTGGTGGTTCGTTCATCTGACCGAAAACCATCGCTGTTTTATCGATAACTCCAGAATCCTTCATCTCATAATACAAGTCGTTACCTTCACGTGTACGCTCTCCAACACCGGCAAAAACAGAAATACCACCGTGTTCTTGAGCAATGTTGTTAATCAGCTCTTGGATTAATACCGTTTTACCTACTCCGGCACCTCCGAACAAACCGATTTTTCCACCTTTAATATATGGGGCTAACAAGTCAACAACTTTAATACCTGTTTCTAATACTTCTGTCTCTGTTGTTAAGTCTTCAAATTCAGGTGTATCACGGTGAATCGGATCCAAGCGTGTATCCTCTGGTAGTGGCTCGTCTAAGTCTATATTTTCCCCTAATACGTTAAATACTCGACCTAGCGTCACTTCTCCTACCGGAACAGATATTGGTCTATTTGTATTTTCTACTGGTAAGCCCCGCTTTACACCATCTGTAGATGACATTGCGATTGTGCGTACAGTATTATCGCCAAGATGGAGTGCGACTTCTAATGTTAGTTGTCTTTGATCTTTTTCATCTCCACCGGCATCAAATTGGACAGTTAAAGCATCATTTATATTAGGAAGCTGTCCTTCGTCAAATTTAACGTCTACGACAGGTCCCATAACTTGTGTAACATGTCCTTTCGTCATCGATTTCCCTCCTAAACGTACTCTGTTTAAACGGCTCTTTAAAAACTATTCTAATGCAGCGACCCCACCGATAATCTCAGTAATTTCTTGGGTGATTGCTGCTTGACGTGCACGGTTAAATAACAATGTTAAATCATCAATCATTTCTTCAGCATTGTCTGTAGCGCTTCTCATAGCTGTCATTCGTGATGCATGTTCGCTCGCTTTACCATTTAACAATGCACCAAAAATCAAACTTTCAGCGTATTGTGGTAACAATACTTCCAAAATTTGAGCCTCATCTGGTTCATATTCATATTGACTGCTCGTCCCTGTCTCCTCGATAGAGATCGGTAGCAGTTTTGTCGTTGTTACTTCATGATTAATTGCAGAAATATAGTGACTGTAAACGATGTAAAGTTCATCGATTTCTTCATCACTAAACATCTGTACAGTTTCTGATGCAAGATTTTTAATATCCGCAAACGTCGGATGGTCTGCCATCCCTGTAATGCTACCTGAAACCGGGATATCTCTTTTCACACAATAATCGTAACCCATTCGACCGATGGCAATAACCGTATACTCCTCGGATGATTGGTGGCGTTCTTGGATCGTTTGATGAAGACTTCTTAGAACATTACTGTTATAGGGACCTGCTAAGCCACGATCGGACGTAACTACAAGATAACCCGTTTTCTTCACTTCACGGTTTTCTAGCATGGGATGTTGTGCATCGGTACCACTCGCAATATGAGACACAACTTCACGGATCTTCTCACTGTACGGAACGAATGCACGTGCATTTTCTTCCGCTCGACCGAGTTTGGATGCGGAAACCATCTCCATTGCTTTCGTAATCTGCTTCATTTTGCCGGTCGATTCAATTCTTGATTCAATATCTCTTAATGATGCCAAGCTTATTCACCATCCTTTCCAACGAAGGTTGGAGGTCAGAAATAAGAATCATCCGGAAATATTTCGTGAATATCCGTAAGACCTCTTATTTCCGCCTATCTATTTTATTCTGATACTAAAAATG
>DASUXY010000018.1:0-73628 GCA_036377675.1 Bacillota bacterium | reverse complement strand
ACTTCCTCAATTAATAATTGTTGGAATTCTTTAGGGACATCTGGGCTAAATGTTCCCAAATAGATGAGATTATCTTCAAAATCAAACGATAACACACGGCTAGGCAATTCATCATCATTAAACTTCGTCGCTATTAATTCGTAAAGCTTTTCGACATTTTGCACAGTACTTGTTAACACTGTTTTGGGACTGATCTCTGATTGATCAGCAATATAGCCGATGACATACAATTGATCTTCTTCTGCTTGCTCGATAATACCTCGACTAAAAGAGTCACCTGCTGGATAAAATGTATCTACCCCGTTATCTCGCATCGATTCATATATATTCAAAACAACATCTTGATCATTCCAGTCGTTGATATATTGAACTTGAACATGTGTCGAAGGATCTTCGTATTTAGCCCCTTCAAAAAATCCTTCGATTTCGGGTTGCCATTCATACGCAGCAATCACTCCAACTTCATTCGTTTTTGTCATTCGACTAGCGACCATTCCTCCAAAAAAACCCATGGCATGTGAATTAAAGTTTATACTCGTTACCCGATCTGCGTAATAACCTCCATCAAAATAGACAAAGTGTATATCAGAATACGTTGAAGAAATTTCAGTAAACGTTTTCCCGTAGATGCTACTATGTCCAAAAATTAAATTTACACCTTGTTTAGCGAGTTCGTCGACTGTCTCCGTAATTTGCTCTTCCGTATAAACATTTTCTTTTACAATAATGTCCACATCAAATGTTTCTTTAATGTTTAGAAGTCCTGCATACCCTTTTTCCTCCCAATCTTGTCCATCAATTGGCTTTTCAGTAAGCATAGCGACCTTGTAGATTTTTTGATTGTTTCCTGATAGCGGATCACAACTAAAAAGGATTGTTATGAGCCCAAATACGACTACAACAAAAAATTTCTTCGACAATGTGTGCACTCCATTCGATATAAATAGCCATCCACTTCGGACATGACTGCTACTTATAAAAATGACGAAAACGTTTATAATGCTCGATCACTTTTTTAATATTTTCTTTGATAGGTCTATTGTCACGAATATATAGTACATTTTCAAGTTTAACATGTTTTTGTTTACATTTTATGGATAACACGTTGAGCTTAGGAACGAAACTCCGATTTTCTACTTGGTCTAAAAGTCCTTTTATAAAATCGTTTATATAAATCGCTTCGGTCAAAAACTTCTCTGAATGGAAACGAATAAATTCACTGTTGACATAAATACCTTCCTCACACATCGACATCCATTCACCAAAAAGAAGGGGGGCATTTACAATCATCTTGCTTCGTTCAGACAGATGGTTTTCATCCCTTCCAATAAAAATTGTTTCGTTAGCTTGCACGGGGGGAACGACTCCAACGGGATCTATGACAAACAAACGGTCAAATTTTTTTTTCTTATCCACCATTTGTTCGTCTTTGACCAATGTAAAACGATCATTTCGTGCGAAAAACATCCAAAAATGTTCTTTTTTCATCGAATGTAACACGTCTAAACCGTGTACGTTGTATCCGTTTTCCAGCAATTCATTGACGAGATGAAAACCAATCCAGTCGAAGCAGTTGACTACGAGTATTGACATCCTCTCTCCTCCTTCACGCCATCAACTTAAAACATTATCCTTAACGCTTTGAAATCCCCTGCAGGGGGTTGAGCCTTTTGTAATGATATACGAAAAATACTTTTCATTTGTAAATGGATTTGCTATTATAAGAGTAATGTGTTTTTTATGTATGGAACTTTTTTAAGAAGTAAATGATTACTTTGCCAAAGAATGAGGTGGAAACATGCGCTATATTATGGTTATTATATGGGGAGTTCTCATCAGTTCGGTTTTATCCTACGTATTGACGAGCATGGCTGGTGAACCGTTTAATGTGAATCAAACCATTACGTTAGCTGTTATATTTTCTGTCATCGTCTACATTTTAGGCGATGGTATTTTGACAGAGAAGAATGAATCGTAAATCGTGTGCATGATTGATGGACATGCATGAAACCCTTGCCTGTTTTACAATCAATGGCAAGGGTTTCGTTATTCATTTACATTTGCATGTTAATACCACGGTAAAATGCTTAAAGCTGCTAGTGCAGCTAGTGGTAAAACGAGTCTTCTAAATCTTCTCGGGGGAAACCCATATGGACCGAAGTATCCATAACTTGGGAAGCCATAACCCCCATACCCATATCCATATCCTGGAAAGCCAAATTGACGATTATAATCGTCTAATATCGGTCGTGCTGGCATATTTTCTCCTTCAATCGGTACGGCAAAATATACATACTCATCGTCTAAACCGGTTATAATGCCGTCCACTTTAGAACCATCCTTCATTTCAGCCAATACATAAGAATGCATATGCTCTTTGCATAAATTGTATATATGTTTATCGTCTTTATTCATCTCCTAACCTCCTCACCAACTAGACTATTCAAGTGCCTAACAGTTGGTGACATGAATTAAACTTCATAAAAAAATATATACCTTCTTTCAAACATATGGTATTGTTAATGAGGAGGGATTTTGTATGGATTTCGTTCAAATATGGCTGCTTATTAAATATATCATTTTAGGATTCATCCAAGGATTTACGGAACCACTACCGATATCATCGAGCGGACATCTGATTATTTTCCGCGAATTGTTTCAAGTCCATATCGAAGGCTTATCCTTCGAAATTATCGTCAATATAGGATCGTTAATAGCGGTTCTCATCGTATACCGTACAGATATATTCCGGCTTATTAAAAACGGTACTCGTCATCTCATTTCTAAACAGCGAGAAACGCAATCCGACTTTCAATTCATTATCTATCTTGTTGTTGCGACAGCTATAACTGGAATTATAGGGATTTTATTTGAGGACTTTATAAGTGAAAAGTTGAGCACCGTTACAACAGTAGGAGTCACATTACTTATTACAGGATTTGCTCTATGGATAATACGGAATTTACAAGGTAGGAAAAACGATGGCGATTTAACGATTAAAGACGCAGTTATTGTTGGTCTAGCCCAATCTGTCGCCTTGGTTCCCGGGATCAGTCGTTCGGGAGCAACGATTGTAGCTGCCATGCTTCTAGGAATGAAACAAGAAACAGCGTTACGTTTTTCATTTTTATTATATATACCTGTCAGTTTAGGGATAACCATTTTATCGATCGGTGACATCATTAAGGATCCGAACTTCGATGTACTGATGATTCCATACATATTAGCATTTATCGCCTCTCTCATCGCTACATACTATGCATTGAAATGGTTTATTAATGTTGTAGCGAGAGGAAACTTGAAATACTTTGCCTTTTACTGTTTTGTTGTAGGTATATTAGTCATCCTCTTTTTGTAAAAACGATTACTTTTAAAAAATATCCGGTTGTTTCAATCTCAACTTTGAAACAACCGGATATTTTTATCCTCCGCTCACTGGTGGAATAAGCGCTACCGTGTCACCTTTATAAATCAGTGCATCTTCTTCAGCATACTCTTCATTGATTGCTACCATAGCATAATCAATATTTTCTAAATGATATGTCGATAAACATTGATCTTTTAATTGTTTTACCGTAATGCCATCCACATCAAATGTTAATTGATCTCGACCGGCTGCTTCCTGTAACTCAGCAAATAATAACACATTAACCATTTTTCATTTCCTCCTCGGACGGGGTCCCACGTAAATAAGAAACGCGTTCTTTCTGATCACCAATCCACATAGAACCGTCTTCCCAATATTCTTTTTTCCAGATCGGAACAATTTCTTTGATCCGATCAATGGCATATCGACTTGCTTGAAAAGCTTCTGTTCGGTGTGGTGTCGAAACAGCAATTGCTACAGCAATATCTGATATTGCTAATGTGCCGATTCGATGAGCGATCGCTGTGTGAGCACATTCCCATTGTGCTTCTATTTCCGCACCTATTTGGGCAAGCTTTTTTTCTGCCATCGATTCATACGCTTGATATTGTAAATATAGCGTTCGTTTGCCATCGGTAAACTCCCGAACTGCCCCGATAAATGTACTAATCGCACCAGCTTCTCGCCTGACTACTTTTTGGATCACATCATTCACTTCAATCGGTTGATGCGTAATCCAATAATTCTTTTCCATGTCGACCCACCTTTACAATGATATGTTATTGCAGAAATCGGTCTTCATCCACGTTAGCTATCGGTGCTCTTCATCGCAACTGGTTAAAAGGCCATGGACGAGCTTTTTTTGTCGAGACTGTACACGTTGAGAAATGGTAATGAATCGAAAGAAGAACTAAACGCTAGGAGATTAAGAATCATGTCGTTCTAATGTGTAAAAGGTCAATCCACGTGTGATTGTAGATTAACCTCTCATATCTGTCTATCTTTATCAAATTTAGTTGTCGTCTAATGATTGAATTAATCAGGAACACCTAGAGCAATTTTTGCATAGCGTGACATTTTATCTTTACTCCAAGGCGGATCCCAAACGAGTTCAACATCTATATCTTTAATGTCTGGAATATCCGCAAGCGCAAAACGGACATCTTGTTCGATATGACCTGCAAGTGGACATCCCATCGATGTAAGCGTCATCGTTACCGTGCATTTTCCATTCTCATCTAAATCAACATCATAGACTAATCCAAGATTAACAATATCAATTCCTAATTCAGGGTCAATCACATTTTCAAGGGCACCCATAATATTTTCTTTTTTTGCTTCGTCCATCATTTTACCTCCTTTTCCTCCATACCTTTATTAAATCATATTTTACACTATTTATTAAGTATTTACGTTTATAAAAGTAGTTCAATGAAGACATCTATTCTAATGAAGACATCTATTCTTTTGTTATTATAAGAACTTTTCAAACCACTTCACTGTTTCTAAAATTGCAAATCGACTTACTTTATGATCTCGATTTTCTTCTTTGACAAAATGGATGTTACGTTTTGTTTTATAATGATTTTTTACTTCTTTATAAAACGTATATGCGTGCTCAAATGGAACGACTGAATCATCTGTTCCGTGCCAAAACATGACTGGGCGATTCATTAACGTATCTGTATGCATCGATAAATCATACGCTTTTAATTGTTCATACATTTTGTCAATTTTATCTTCTTTCACTGGAAGATGACCCATTTGTTTTAAATGAGTAACTAATTGTTCTGCATATGTGGTGATTTTCGGTGTACCCATTAATATTGCCGCCGCTTTTATCCAAGGATATTGTGTTAAGGCAGCTGAAGTTGTTATTCCACCCATACTTGTACCCGCTATCCCAAACCGATCTCCTTGAATGAGTTGATGTTTATCCAATACGTTCTTGATCATTTGCAGTTCATCGACATTTTTTATGACAATATCCCAAAAGGACAAATATCTTTTCAAACTTCCCAATTTAAATTCACGTTCTCCATGATACTGGCTATCCGGTAAGATCACTCGATATCCTTTTTCAGCTAATAAAAATGCGAAGGGTAAATTATGTTCTTTGGCACTTGTAAACCCATGCAAATATACGACCGTAGGTAAAGGCACCCCTAACTGCTGTTGATCGGATACAATGAGACAAGGGATTGAATGAATCGTTTCTTTAGAAATCCCAATCATATGCATAACCCTCTCCAAATATATACTTTATCATAATATTATCATGTGCCATATTGCAATTATTAAATAAATTTATCTTTACTTATTGAGTAATCCCTTATACTATAATAGGTACACGAGGTGAATCATATGGAAAGAAAAAAACAACATTTAATCGCACTCGATCTCGATGGTACGCTTTTGACCGATGACAATAAATTAAGCTATCGGACAAAGAAAATTATTTTAAAAGCAATTGAACAAGGTCATGTCGTCGTCATTGCGACGGGTAGACCGCATCGGGCCAGTATTCATTACTACCATGAATTAGGTTTAGATACGCCTATGGTCAACTTTAATGGAGCGCTCATACATCACCCAAAGAATAAAAATTGGGGAACTCTCCACCGTCCAATGTCTCAACAGACGGCTTTAAAAATTGTTGATGCCTGTTATGAACTATCTGTCCATAATTTATTAGCAGAAGTTCAAGATCATATATATCTTGATAAATTTGATCAACAAATCATCGACACCTTCCACGTTACATCCCAAAAAGAACCGTCATTTCGCATTGGAAGCTTACGAAAGCAACTGACAGATGATCCTACATCATTATTAATCCACCCACGTGAAGATCATATTCATGAATTACGGTCCCATTTAGACGATCAACATGCTGAGATGATTGAACACCGAAAATGGGGAGCACCGTGGAATATAATTGAAATCGTGAGAAAAGGGATGAACAAGGCCGTTGGCTTACAAAAAATCGCCCAACATTATAATATACCCCGTGAACGAATCATCGCCTTTGGTGATGAGGATAATGATTTAGAAATGATTGATTATGCTGGTGTTGGTGTTGCGATGGGGAATGCAATTGATGAACTTAAGTCGATTGCAAAACACGTCACAGATACGAATATGCAAGACGGTATCGGAGTGTTTTTAGAAGAATATTTACAAATTACAGTCGATAATCCTGCTTAACAACTATATGCAATTTATAAAAGAGTGGCTTTAAATATTTTCTTTTACATCCGCAAATTTCCTCCCATATATATTTCATTTTATCCCATACTAATGATGAACGCACGATAAGCGTTCATCTTTGTGGGAGGTCTTACAAATGGCAACTGAACGTAAATCTAAACGATTCGATTCAACTCAAGAGGTTAAACATGTACGCAAACCTTTAAATGATGATCAATCTCGATTTACAGACGCCCAACGAAAAGAGAAGGAAGCTGACTATCATACGGTGGGAGGATTTTAAATGGAAAATAATAATTTATTTCAACAAGCCTTAAATACCGTCAATCGTTTAACGAATAATAGTTATAACCAACCGAACGAACAAGAAAAACAAGCTGCCCAAAATGCGATTCAGGCTGCATATGAAAATAGTACCCCTGAAGAAAGACAACAACTACAACAGCTTGAGCAGCGTTTAAGGCAACATAACCAGCTTCAATAATCGCCATTTACCCACATTTGAGAAAGTTTGTGATGGTAATTACTCATTCATTAGTTTGTTCACGATGATATAGAATTGCCTGAAGCAAACGTAACCGATGTGCCGAAACTTTAGTTTCGGCACTTATTTTTCAATATTTAAATCGTATATTTCTTTTTTATCAACGATTTTTCTGCTAGTATATGTAGAGAGGATATATATTGAGGAGGGTTACATATGGGTATACGAGTTGAAGCAACACCTAATCCAAACGCCATGAAATTCACAACCGATCAACTCATCTTTGAAGGGACAGATAGTGTTTCTGTTATGCCAGGTGATACGAGTGAACACGAAATTTTAAATGATTTAATGAAGCTGGAAGATGTGGATAATGTTTTTGGATACCAGAACTTCATTACTGTAAATAAACAATTTGATGCGGAATGGGACGACTTGGTCGATCAAGTAAAAAATGTATTTAAAAAGCATGGATTTGAATAATTTTATATGTAAAAAGGCTGTCTAAAAGGAGAAAATGTCCGTTAAAAACGCGAAAAATAATAGAGACTGGGACAAAACTCTTTTAAAATGAATAAACCGCATGAAATCTAATTTAAAAACCTTGATTTCATGCAGTTCTATTTTTATGATTTAATCTAAAATCAACTAATTTTTAGCTTATGTCCCAGTCTCATTTTAGATAGGCCATCTAAAATGAAAGTAGTGGGCAGCCCCTTTTATTAATACGGAAGAACAAGATCGATGGGAATATAATTCGGATTCACTTTTTTACCGTCTTTATTTTTTGCATATAAAATAGCAATTAACTCCTCGTCTTCTCGTTCTTCAATATTTTTTATCGGAGTTTTGATGATGAACGGTCCCCATCCGTCATCATCTATTTCATCAAGAGTCACATTCGTTTCTTCTACGATTGGATCATCACCATATTCAATCATATAATAAAATTCATCATCGGTCACTTTCGCTTGACCTGTTAGATGGATGACACCACTCTCTACTCTCACATCTATACTACGAAAACTAGCAGACGTTTGCTCCTTATCTTCGTTGTTTTCTTTATTTTCTTCTTCATTTGACTCGACAGCGGGGTTTGGAATAGGCTTCTCTTTCTGTGGTGGACTACATCCTATACTAACGAAGGCAATTAAAATAATCACTATATACTTTTTCATCATCCCTCACCCTTCCTACACTTCATCGTCTTTCCTGAAAAAACCAAAAATACCTGTCGTTTGTACGATGTTCGTAAAAGCGTTTGGGTCTACTGTAGCGATTACTTTCTCTAAATCATACAATTCATAACGAGTGACAACTAGATATAACATATGTTTATCTTCTTTTGTATAAGCACCCGTTGCTGGAATAATTGTAATCCCTCGCACTAGTTTTTCGTGAATCGCTTTTTGTAGTTCCTCTGCTTTATGCGTAATAATCATCGCTGTCACCTTTTCATAGCGCGTATGTATTGTATCAATTACACGAGTCGTTACATACAACGATAACAACGTGTACAATGCATTTTCAGGTTCATATAACAATCCTGCCAATCCGATAATTATACCATTTAATATTAAAAAGTAAATTCCTATCGGTTTATCGTTCTTCCGTGATAAGACCATGGCCACGATATCCATTCCACCGGTCGAGGCACCATATTTTAATGTAATCCCGACTCCAGCTCCTCCGATGACCCCACCGAAGACAGCATTTAAAATAATGTCTTCTGAGATTTCAAGCACTGGTAGGACTGACAAGAATAACGATGTTAACACAACGGATAATATACTGTATATTGTAAATGACTTTCCTACTTTGTACCAACCTAAGATGGCGACGGGAAGATTCAGTAATATGAGCAATAATCCCATACCGATATCAATACCGATAAAATCTTTAAAAATACTCGTTAAAAGTTGTGCTGTCCCTGTAAATCCACTTGCGTATACATGAGCACTAATTAAGAAAAAGTTTAAAGATATAGCAAGTAAAAATGCTCCAGTAGCAACTATAATGATCCGCTTCGCTTCCTCTAACATGCGATAACCTCCCGATCGTCCCCCACTATTTCAATTGTTTTAATGTTCAAACATGATGCAAACGAACTTTGACTAACTATATAAATAGATTTACACTTGAACTACACATAAACACTTTTTAAAGAAAAGGTGAGAATATGAATATTCAAATTTTAGCAGACTCTGCTTCAGATTTATCCAAACAACACTATCAAGATTTAAACATAGAGATCGTCCCATTAACTGTCCGTTTAGATGGAAAGGAATATGAAGATGGTAAAAATATCTTTCCAAAAACAGTTTACGATGCGATGAGAAATGGAAAAAAACCAACAACTTCCCAAGTTTCACCCCAAACCTTTAAAACTATTTTTACATCTTATGCGGAAAAAAATCAACCTTTAATTTATCTTGCTTTTTCATCTGCCTTATCAGGTACGTATCAAACAGCTAAAATGATCGAACAAGAAACGAAGGAACAATATCCGAAGGCGCCCATACATGTCATTGATACGAAATGTGCATCGGTCGGTTATGGACTCGTTGCTCGACGTGCCGCACAATTAGCCCTACAAGGAGCGACAATCGAACAAATTATCGAAACGGCTACATATTATGCAAACCATATGGAACATATTTTTACTGTCGATGATTTAAAGTATTTGCTTCGCGGAGGGCGTGTGAGCAGAACGCAAGCATTTTTCGGTACCCTCCTAAACATTAAACCACTCCTACATGTTGAAGATGGAAAGCTCGTTCCTTTAGAAAAAATACGTGGCTCCAAAAAGGTATTGAAACGAATGTTAGAAATAATGGAAGAACGAGGTGTCGATTTAACGAAGCAAACGATTGGAATTAGTCATGGTGATGATCTCGAACGAGCAGAAAAACTCGCCGAAATGATTCAAGAAAAATTCAATGTAAAAGATATAATCATCGAAATGGTTGGAGCAACGATTGGTGCTCACTCGGGTCCTGGTACAATTTCCTTATTTTTCCTCAATAATGAATATAAATGACTTTTCTATGCAGATGATGAATTGATAAGGGATTAAGCATATCGGTATCGTATGGACATCTCGAATACTGATTCAACAATTTTGAATCAGTATTTTTATATGGGAAACATTTGCTAGCAAATTGTTGACGTTCCATGCTACACTATAGCGGACTGTTATTAGTAGCGAGCATTTTGTTAGCCGTAGGCATCATTGTCTTATGGCTGTCAACAATAACAGTATATAAACAAAGAAGCTGATCGGCATCAGCTTCTTTGTTTCTCTTTCCTGCTTAAATAAATAACAGCTACGACAAACAATAAAAACACTCCAACAATTGCACCTATAAAGAACCAATTGACTCCTTTATTTTCTTCGATAATATAAACTTCTGCTGATTCACGAGGAAGACCTATTTTGAATTCACCGTTACGTCCTTTTCGAACGAGATCGTCACCGAGCAATCCTCTCAACTGCTTTTCATCTCCTATATCTGAGATTGAGAACGTGCGTGATTCACTATCATTATTAATCGCTACATAGACGGATTCGCCTTTGTACGACCTTTTGAACAGACTCATCCCCTCATCTGAACCGAGCAATTCATAATCACCATAAGCTAAAGGAAGAAACTCCGAACGCAATGATGAAATACGAGTGAAAAACTCTTTCAAATCCGGATCAGCAATATTAAAATCTACCATGTGCTGGTTAGCAGGTACTCCTTCTCCGTACATCGGAACTTCAGAGCCTTGATAAATCATCGGTGCTCCAGGACTTGTATACATATACGTTAAAGCTAACTTCCATGCTGTTAACTCATTGCGGCCATTTTCTGTAAATCGATGTGTAAAACGTTTCGTAAATTTATTATCAATATACAATAAATTTTTTTCACTTTCGTCAACTTCCCAGGCTTCATACATTTTTTCAACAGGCTCATCAACCTCAGAAAAAACTTCAGCCATCGTTTCATGAACGGAAACATTTTCAACCAGTTGAATATCATCAATTACGTCTAGTGAATGATCCTCTTTTTCATCAAGAATATTAGCGATAATATAAATATCTTCTTTATTATTCTTTATATGTTTCGTAAATTTTTTTAGAAATTCGTTCGAAGCTTGATCGGCCGCATGAATTTTAATACCATCAATATCCGTTTTATCTAACCAGTAGTCAGCTACATCAAATAAATAAGCTTCAACTTCAGGTTCATCTTGATTTAAAGCGACGGTACCTTCAAGCCATGAATGTTCCTCTCCTTGCAATTGTAGCGTTTCTTTAGTCCAATGTTCCTTTTCTGGATCCGAAACGATTGCATGACTTTTTGCTACATAGTTTGGAACGAATTCAAGCACCACTTTCATATCGCGCTTATGAGCTTCTTCAATTAACTCCTTTACATCGTCCAATGTTCCAAATTGTTCTTCTACTTCGTAATGATTCTCGATCCAATAACCGTGATAACCATTAGGAGCATTTTCCATAATGGGGGAAAGAGATATCGCTGTAAAACCCATCTCATTCAATGTATCGAGTTTCATAATAATCCCTTGTATGTCTCCTCCATGATACGCGTACGGATCTTCTAATCGTATTTGCTCTGAATGTTTTTGTCCTCCATTGTTAAAGCGATCCACCAAAATATCATAAAAAATTTCTTCATGAATCGTTGATGGTTTAGCTGACACACTTGCTACTGGACCTACTCCTACAAATAACAAAGCGAGTACAAAAAGTAGTAAAGTAAACTTTCTCATATTTATTCCTCCAGCCATTCCCATTGATCATCTAGGTGAAGCATTGTTATCGTTTTAAGAACACGCAACGACGAACCCCTCTGTTCGGAGATTGTTTTTTTACAGCTTAGAACAAGAGGACTACCCATTTACAATCGGATAGCCCTCTTGTTCAACGCCGGTTTTATAAAAAGCCAAAACCTAAAATAAATGTAATGACTAAAGAAATGACTAATTGCATCCACCAACTATTTGCACGCTCATCTTTAACCGTTTTTATAGCCGTCATTTCAATGGCTGCAATCGCCCAAAGACCTGCAATCGCTTTAACAATGGCTAGACCAACGTTTGGTCCTCCAAAATAAATACCGAGTAGACCTCCACCTGAATATAAAATCAATAAGTAGTCAAGACGCATAATCATTTGTGTAATCTTAGCACCTTTTGCTTTTCCTTGTTTATGTAACATAACAACAACGATAAGCAAAATTAATGCTAAAACCCATGAAGTTATATGTAGATGCGTATTCATGAATAAATTTCCTCCTCATAGACATAATAATTAAAATTGTAAGCAACATACTTACGTACTTAATATAACATGTATATATTGAAAGTTCACATGATACCTCTTTTTAAAGCATCGTCAAAACTGCTATACTAATTATAACGAATAATCGTTCCATGAAAAGATGTGTTTACGATGAGGAGGAATATTATGCAACAAACAAGTGAACAAGTTATTAAGAAAACCGAAACGTATGGCGCCAAAAACTATCACCCTCTCCCTGTCGTCATCTCAAAAGCCGAGGGGGTATGGGTTGAAGATCTTGAAGGCAACCGTTACATGGACATGTTAAGTGCATATTCAGCTGTGAACCAAGGCCATCGTCATCCGAAGATTATCAAGGCGTTAAAAAAGCAAGCTGATGCAGTCACATTAACATCGCGTGCTTTTCATAGTGACCAATTAGGGCCATGGTATGAAAAAATTTGTAAATTAACGAACAAGGAAATGGCTCTACCGATGAATACAGGAGCTGAAGCTGTTGAAACAGCTATTAAAACAGCTCGAAGATGGGCTTACGATGTAAAAGGTGTGCCTGAAAACAAAGCAGAGATTATCGCTTGTGAAGGTAATTTCCACGGCCGTACAATGACAGCGGTTTCACTTTCATCTGAAGAGGAATATAAACGTGGGTTCGGTCCGATGCTCCCAGGAATAAAGATTATTCCTTATGGTGATATCGATGCATTGAAAGCAGCCATTAATGAAAATACAGCTGGATTCCTTTTTGAACCCATTCAAGGCGAGGCTGGTATTATCATTCCACCTGAAGGGTTTTTAAAGGAAGCATACGATGTATGCCGAGAAAATAACGTCTTATATATTGCCGATGAAATTCAAGCAGGGCTTGCACGTACCGGAAAAATGTTTGCTTGTGACTGGGAACACGTAACACCTGACATCTTTATTTTAGGGAAAGCGTTAGGCGGTGGTGTCCTCCCCATTTCATGTATTGTTGCTGATCGAGATATTCTCGGGGTCTTTGAACCTGGTTCCCACGGTTCAACGTTTGGTGGAAATCCTTTAGCATGTGCTGTTTCAATCGCATCACTAGAAGTATTAGAAGAAGAGAAACTAGCTGAACGATCTTTAAAATTAGGAACGTATATGTTAGAAGAGTTAAAGAAAATAAACAATCCCATTATTAAAGAAATTCGTGGTAAAGGTTTATTGGTTGGTGTCGAACTTCATGAGCCTGCTCGCCCGTATTGTGAAGCATTAAAAGAAAAAGGGTTGCTTTGCAAAGAAACTCACAAAAATGTCATCCGTTTTGCTCCACCACTCATCATTAAAAAAGAAGACTTAATGCGGGCAATTGAACAGATAAAAAATGTCTTACAAGAAGCATAAAACATAGCGAGGGTATTCTATGCGAAATACCCTCTTTACTTTCACCAATATCTCCCTTTTCTAATACTGCCCATATCCTCTCTATACAACTCTTAATTCCAAGGCATGCACTTGTTCTGTCTTTGGATGATAACTAGCGATCCCTCGTACCATCATCCTATCTCCTTGTGATTGTAGAGTGAATTCATACACTTCTTCAACTTCAGCTGGAGAAGTTTGCTCCTTACCGATTGGACAATAATCAGTGATACGATAATGAGGATATGTTGTTTGTAGCGTTGTCAATAGAAGATCTCTCCATTGATCTAAGTTTGAGTTACCAGTCGGAGTAATTTCCACAGGAATAACACCAAGGTCTAAGTTTGCTCCAAGAGCTTCAAATGCTCGACGATGAAGATTAATTTTATTTGCAGGATATCCTTCTACTTCATCGACGACTTTTACGACAATCTCACGTCCTCCTGGTAACGATAAATTTCTTACTCGTAGCATCTCCCCACATTTATATGGTGCGTCATCTCCAACAGCAACTGTCATATATTTTCCATCCGACCAAGGAATCCCACATTTTGTAATTTTTCCGCCTTCTGTCCACGTCGCTTGCCCGCGGACGGTTTGTTGTCGCTCATATAGAGAATGACCCGACGAATAATCGTAATAGCAACGTCCTTGCATGGGGGCTACAGGTGTCATTTGGTAAGGTCGATTCATATATGGATAACTTCCATATGGTGAAAAACCGTCATTTGTATACATTTGTTTTCCCTCCTGTCATAAATAAATCTTTAATACGATATGACATCATAAGGTTGACCCGTGACAAATGACGAGGTAAAATCCCTAATCAACATAAATTCTTCCCATCGTCTAAAAAGAGATCATTTTAACGTTATTTCTTTACAAAACAGACGATTCTTTAAACGGTACATTGACGAGTAATTGTTTATCAAAAAAGTATAAGTACGTTTCTTTTACAGGCTCCTTCCAAATTCGTTCAATAGCTGTCCGGTATAAACGCAGTTGTACCTCATAACGATTAATGAGTTTTTTTATCGTATCACCAGTAATCGGTTCATTCAGAGAATCGGTTTTGTAATCTAAAATAAGCCAGCCGTCATCTTTCGGAACGATACAGTCTAATACACCTTGGATTAAGACACGTTCATCCGTTTCGCTGGCCCATGATGGATAAACATCTTCTGCTGAAACGGTCAAACTGAATGGGATTTCTCGATAAATCGCTGAACACTTGATCATATATTCAGCCATATCGGTTGTGAAGAAGCCTTCAATCGCTTGAATATCAATCATCTCCACTTCCTCTCTTCTAAGAATTTCTTGATTTACTAATCGCTCCAAAAATGCTTCGATTTCTATAGCGCTCATTTTATGAGTAAATGGAATATGTTGCATGACAGTATGCATCGCCGTCCCCCGCTCAGCAGCAGAAATCGTTTTTTCTTTTTGCATAAATGCTGGGCGTTTCATAATTGGGGGCTGAAAAGATCGAACGAGTTGAGTAGAACTATATTCATCCTTTATTTCTTGATGTCGCTTTATTTCGGTCACTGTTTGTTTAGCACGTGTTTTAGCCGCTTCTTCATGCGGATATTGATAACTTAAACGTTCATCAACCGTTTGTTTCAATGAATCGTCTGTTAGTGGTAAAGGATGCCATTGTTCAAGGTGTTCTTGTAAACGATGATTTACTTCTGTCGGCTGCTCGTCAAGATTCACCAATTCACTCCCGTGAATGATCGTAACGTCCCATGACGATCGGTCTGTGCGAATGTCTTCACGTACCGATGCACCAATCTCTTCCGTTCGTAACACTTCATTTTCTTCATGACGAATAAGTGCTACTCCTACCCAGTCTAAATACGATTTCGCATCGGCTCGATAATAGGAAGGGAGAACCCAATCTGGATGATCAACCATTTCCTGCCACGTCATTTGTTTTTTCGTAAACGATTCTACATTACCAACCATGACGAGTTTCTCTTTCGCCCGAGTTAACGCCACATAAAGAACACGCATTTCTTCTGCTAAAGATTCACGGCGCATTTCTTGTTGGAGCGCATTATAAAACAAGGTCGGATAAACGATTCGCTTCATCGGATTAATGTATTTCGATGCAAAGCCAAAATCTTTATGCAACAAATAACGCTTATTCAAATCTTGCAAATTAAATTGTTTATTCATGCCACCGACAATAACGATTGGAAACTCAAGTCCTTTACTACTATGAATCGTCATGATGCGGACTACGTCTTCTTGTTCACTTAACGCTTTTGCTGCTCCTAAATCATCGCCGCGCTCTTCCATATGTTCTATAAAACGTAAAAACCGAAATAATCCACGGAAAGAAGTCGCTTCGTACGTTCTTGCTCGATCATAAAGTGCACGTAAGTTCGCTTGGCGTTGACGGCCACCGGGCATCCCTCCGGCGAAATCATAATAACCTGTTTCCCGATAAATTTTCCAAATTAATTCCGACAATGCTCCTTGTCTAGATGCGATGCGAAATCGGTTCAGTTGCTCTAGAAAGCGTCTCACTTTCGCAGCTGTTTCATCATCATTTTCTTGTTCAAATCGACGCAAAGCACTGAAGTATGAATGTTTTCGATCAGCTAGACGAATTCTCGCTAAATCTTCTTCATCTAACCGCACAATGGGTGATCGTAAAACACTCGCAAGTGGAATATCCTGATACGGGTTGTCAATCACTTTTAATAAACTTAACATAACTTTTATTTCAATCGCTTCAAAATAACCCGTTGACAACTGCGCATGAACGGGAATTCCTTGCTGTTTTAACTCTTCGACAATTGTGGAAGCTGTTGTCATTGAACGTAATAAAATGACGATATCGCGATATTGAACATCTCGTTGTCTATCAGTCGTTGGATCAACCACTTTTATCGCTTCTTTTTCTTTATGACCGACCCATTCTTTAATTCTTTCTGCATAAACTCTCGCTTCCAATTGTGCTTTTTCTAAATCTTCATAGTTTTCTTCATCAGTTTCTAAATTATTTTCATCGGTTCGTTCACGATCGATAATTATTAATTCTGGATGAGGGTGCTCATAGGGAAGAGCTTCATACATTTTATTTGCATAAATGAGTTCGGCATTTTTATCATAATTAATCTCACCGAGCTCTTCATCGAGAATTTGCCGAAAGATGTAATTTACACCTGTGAGCACATCCTCTCGACTTCGAAAATTACGAGCAAGATCAATCCGTTGGGCCGAACTATTTGGTGTTGAAAACTGTTTATACTTTTCTATAAAGAGCGTAGGTTCTGCATGGCGAAAACGGTAAATACTCTGTTTAACATCGCCAACCATGAACATGTTTCCAGAACCAATTTGATCACTAATTAACGTTAGCAATGTCTCTTGCACGAGGTTAATGTCCTGATATTCATCGACTAACAATTCACGATAACGATTTTTCAAATGATGAGCGACATTTGAAGGAACGAGATGATCTGGAGTTGATGAGTCATCGATTAATAATTGCAAGCAATAATGTTCTAAATCCGAAAAGTCAACAATTCCCTGTTCCTGTTTTCGTCGTGTGAAGCGCTCTTTAAATTGCTTGACAAGTTCACTTAATTGTTGAACGACCGGGGCTAGTTCGCGCATATCTTCTACATGATTCGCTAAATCTCGACTAAACCATGCTTGCTTCATATCGTTCCAGCGATCTTTATAGCGGTTTCGCAATGCTTGGACTTTAGACTTCTTTTCATCGTCACAGTCAATTCTTTTTCGTGACAATGATCGGAACTTTCCAGCGTTCATCACGTCTTGCAATGCATTCCAGTCATCCAAATGATCCATCGCTTCGTGCAACATCTCTTTATCTGATTTAATGGCTTCTAAATAGTGATATGGACCATCACTTTCATGCGCGATGGCAGATGCGCGCTTGATTTCTTGCTGAATGGCTTGTAATTGATGGGCCACTTCCCGTTTTATAATAGATAACCATGATAAATCGGCTTCCGTCCAGCTTTCTGGCACGCGATAAACTTCTGCCAACTGATCGAGCCACACATTCGGCCATGGGTTTTGCATCGCAAAAGTGTATAAATTAAGAATAAGATCTTCGACATCTTTATCATTTCTATCATTTGAGAAACGATCAATGACATCAAAAAAACGTTGCTGATCCTCTCCTTCTGTTCCATACCATTCTTCTAATAGTTGTTCCAGCACTTCTTGCTTTAATAAATCTGCTTCCATATCAGCAGCTATCCGAAATCCTGGATCAATATCGAGTAAATATGCATATTGTTTCACGACATCTAAACAGAAAGAATGCAAGGTAGAAATCGATGAATTTTGTAATAAGGAGAGTTGTTTTTTCAAATGTACTGATTCCGGATGATTCGCCAATGCTTTCTCAAGGGCTAATCCGATTCGATTACGCATTTCTTGGGCAGCTGCATTCGTAAATGTGACGACGAGTAACGAATCAATATCAACAGGGTGCTCGTCATTTAGCAGTTTTTGAATAACTCGTTCTACTAAGACAGCAGTCTTTCCAGATCCAGCTGCAGCAGCTACGAGTACGTCACTCCCTTCTGTATATATTGCTTTTTCTTGTTCTTTTGTCCACTTGACCAATTATTTCTCCTCCTCTTTTCGTTCTTGAAGGAGCAGCGCTAATAAATCATCGTCCTTCATATCTTTTAATCTATGATAATCATTAGACTCTAGCGTCGGATCAAATTGACAAACCGACTGGAATGAGCAATACGTGCAAGCATTTCGGTTTTTATATTGAAACGGGTTGATTTGAATATCGCCTGTCGTCATATGAATCCCTGCTCGTTTCACTAAATGATGCATGTGAGAGCGTAAAAGATCGAACATATCATGGTTAGCTACTTTGGAACTCTTATTCAGACCGCCATTTTTCTTAACTCCCGCAGGAATGATATCACTTGTTCCATAATCTAAAGACGTATCCATCAACTTAATAACCCGTTCTTCCTCAAGCAAAAGCCCTTTCATTTTATACTCTTTAAAAATTCTCTTTTCAAGTGCTTCATCGGACATCATCTGTTTTTCAGAAATCATCGGGTTATGAACGTGAAAATACAAAACCCCAGCTGGATAAGCTTTCATACCTAGCCACTCTTCAGCCTGAGATAACACAACATCTAAATAGGCAAGCATTTGTAAAGCTAAACCATAATAAACTTCTACTAAATTTAAGTCTGTCTCACTTGACTTGTAATCTACAATTCGCAAATACAAGTCTTCTTCATCGATGGAGCGATCAATGCGATCAATTTGTCCACGTAAGATTAATTCAACCCCACCACCTAGTTGTAAGACAAGTGGTTTCAATGTTTCATTTTCACCAAATGCTAACTCTAAACCGATCGGAGAAAAATGGCTTCGTCTCGCTTGTTCGCTGAGGACATATGTCGCTCGCGAAATAATTTCTTGTAGCTTTCTTTGAATATACTTATAGCGATTCGAGCTGTGCAAAATTTGATGTTGTAAAACAGGAGATAAATATTCCACGGCTTGATGTGCATAACCTTTCGCATCTTTTTTTGTAAGCGATGAATAGTCCCCATGATCTTTTTGCACCCACTCGGTAATCATTTTTAATGCTTCATGGAAAAGTTGACCGATATTTGGAGCATCAAGTTTGTAAATCTTCCGCTCTTCTAATCGTAAACTGTACCTCGCGAAATGTTGGAACGAGCAGCGATAATGTGATTCTAGCCTGGAGACACTCGTTTTTATTTTCTTCGGATATATTTTTTTGACCGTTTCTCGTGTTAGCGGACTCGGTTCGTTCGTATAATACAAACTTTGTAAAACAGCATAAGTCGTACTTCGTTTCTCATGATGGTCTATATACCAATTAAGAACATGCCACCAAATCGGGCGAATCGGATAGCCTCGGTTATTTCGTGCTAACTGTGCAGTTAAAGCCGCTCTCGTTTTTATCGGCGTCGCGATAAACCGTTCCGCTTCGAGCAGTTCATCGGGCTCTTGTAATAACAAGTGCTCACGTCGCTTAGGAAACAAGTCAACTATTCGATTGATCAGTTGTGAAGGTGTTTTTGATTCGCCTTCCTCATCACTTATTGAATAACTAATCCACAAATAATCCTTTGCCGAAGTAAATGCTACATACATATAAAACCAATCATCTAGCAATTGACGTGTTCCTGTTTCAGCGAGCCGCATGCCATAACTCGATAGTACTTCTCGTTCTCGATCATTGATCATCCTGTCGGCTGGAGGTTTTAACGGCCATAACCCTTCATTAACACCTAATAAAAAAGAGCATTTCATTCCACTGATTCGTGAATGACCGACCGTACCAACAATGACGTGATCGATTGTCGGCGGAACGTGGGCAAATTGCAGGGATTCAAGTCCTGCCTCGAGCACTGAACGAAATATCGTTAATGACATTTGTTCGTCTCCGGCCATCTCCACGATTTCATCGAACAGTTGAACAATCCCATTCCACACTTGTTCTTGTTCCCGACCTTGTTCAATTCGACCTTCTTCATCGTGAAAGTGGCGCAATTGTTCCAAACGCTCCGGAGCTTTCACTTCTTCTAACAACGTATACATCACTTTACAACGTTGTAAAACAGTCGTTGCCTTTCTCATATTTTCATCGAAAGGTTGTAGTGCTTGAACGACTTGTTGACGATAGCGATTCATCCGTTTTTCCGTTTCTTTTTCGGCATCTGTTTGAGCAGCTTGATCGAATCCACGAAATCGTTGAAACACCCACTTCTCTTCTCCAACCCATTGCTGTCGATAGCGAATACCATATTCTAATACATAGTTCTCTAATTCATCAATCGCATCATCCGTTAAAGGAAACTGTGAATCAGTCTGAGGAATAAACCCGGTTTTTAATAGACGAAAGATAGCATCATAGCGCCAATTCCCTTCTACAACATCGAGTGCAGAACGAATGAATTCGACGAGCGGGTGATTTAGCATCGTTCTCTTCTCATCAATAAATACAGGTATGTCATAATCATTGAAAATCGTTTCAATTAAATCATGATACACATCTGTTGCTCGAACAAACAGAGCCATATCCCGAAAACGGTATTGTTCTTCACGAACGAGACGGAGAATTTCTTGGGCGACCCCTTCGACTTCCGCTCGTGGATGAACGGCTTCAGCAATTTGAATCGGTGCTTCTTTCTCGTACGCTGGAGCGGGGATTGTATTGAAGTATCTTTCTAAATGAACAAAATAAGGCCGATCTTTCATATAACCGTTGAGCGAATCCAACGTAATATGATCTTCTACTGTAATTTGTTGTTCATGTGCAATCGCCTTTAATGCATGATATGTTTCCGTCGTCTGATAAAACAAATCCAACTCGGAAATTTGTTCGCTTTCTGGATGATCTACCGTCAATGTAACCGTCACCTGTTTGCACGTTTTTAACAATGTTTCAACAACGTGTAGTTCTTGTGGTGAAAACTGATGAAATCCATCGATATAAATTTCCGCCTCACGTAAAAATGACGTTTCTTTAATTTTACTCGCTAGCAATTGCAGTTGATCTTCACTATCTATATATTGATCTTTTAAAGCATCGACTAACTTTTCGTAAATGTAGTATAAATCATTTAATTTGTTCACGAGACCAACTTCAACGGATTCCTTATGTACAAACTGATCTATTTCCTCTTTTTGCATCCAAAGCATCTGTGGTGTAATTTGGTATCGTTTAAATTCAGCAATCATCTTTTCTAGCTGATTGAGAAAACCTTGTTTTTCAAGTGCTTTTTGGAAAATTTTCCAGTCGCCTTTCTTTTCCTCGATAATCTTTCGCAACATCATTTGAATCCCAATTGAACTAATAAGCTGTTTCGTTCCACCACCTGTTTCTTGAAGAACACGCCAGGCAAGGCGAGAAAAACTAGCTACTTGCGTGCGAATACTTCCTTGGAAAGAGTCATCTTTAAATAAAGCATATTCTTGTGCAAACGTCATTTGATCAGGAACGAGATAAAAAATCGGTGGCCCGTGTGGGTCTTCCATTGATTTCCTCTTTATTTCTTCCATAATATATTCACTTTTTTCGGTTCCTGCTTTTCCTAAGACAAATCGCAATCCCATATAAATCCCCCATTAAAGAGCTGTTTAACAACCGATCTACTACTTATTCATCATGCGTTCATTTCGAGCAATTCATTCATCTACTTTAATGTTATCAAAGATTGTCCGATTCATATAGTCATTTAGTAAACAAGACCTCCTCACCATTCATCTACATCTTGCTTTTATTCACTCGATCTATTAATGATGACCTTTGTTGTAAACGTGTTTCAATTACTTTACCGATTAACCAAAAGATACCGATGAATATTCCAATGATCATTGCTTTCTGTGGATTTTTAGCTAAGGAGCGGATACTCGAACCGACATAGGCTATTGAAAAAATCATAACGGACTTGCCCAGTAGTACAGCTAAGACAAATTGTTGAATACGAATATTGGATAATCCGGCAACGATATTAATGACGGATGATGGCGAAAAAGGAAAACATAATAAGATGAATAAAGGGCCGAATCCATTTCGTTCCACCCATTTCGTAACTTTAGACACACGTTTATGTTCGCGAATCGTTTTAAACAGCTGTCTGCGACCAAGCTTACGAATAATTAAAAAAACACTAATGGATCCAAGGCTTGCGCCTGCCCACGATAAGAAAAAACCTTTCGCTAATCCATATGCTGCTGCATTTGCAAAGACAAATGCAAATAATGGTAAAAATGGCAGGAAAGCTTCGAGTAATGGCAGCATAAATCCAGGTAATGGACCTAAGTTTTCATAATCCTGAAGAATCTGCATCACATAATCGCCTATTTCATCAGCAGAAATTCGTTTCTGTCTATTGAACCGATCCGTATACATATACATGGAGATGAAAGCCCTCCACCCCATAGAAAAAGTGCTTGTTCTGTTTAGTTTCGTCCGTTTGTTTATTTTACACTATTTTATATTTTTTATAAGGATTCAACTGTACGCGAGAGAATCACCTTACGATCTCGGCTTTTATATGGATAAATATTTATGTAATTCATTCAACGAGATTTTAAATTTTCCGAAAAAATTTATTTTTCTATATCTTTTTAGTTACAAATTTGGTAGATTATGATATAAGTCCTCTTTCTTATCATTAAAGACGAAAGGAGATAAAATCATGTTGGAAGAAAATACCCCATCCTATGAAATCACTCCCCTCACAATGGCTATTTTAGCGCATGAAGATGAACATGGAAATTTTGGTACATGGGTCCTTGAAGAACAAGGAGAGTATTTTGTAAACCGTTCCCCAAGTAAAATTATTGATTGTGCTTGCAGATTTTTCGGATCCAGTCTGAAGGGTCGTCAAGAAGGAACACGGGACATTTGTGGAATTACACATAAAGCACCCATTTCGATCGATCCTTCGAGTGGCATGTATTTTTTCCCAACGTTTTCGCCGCTAAATGAAAAATGCTCTTGGATTTCTCATTCCCACATCCAACAAGTGAAACCTTCTACGAATCAGCGCACACAATTATTGTTTACAAATGGAAAAAGGATTTTTATTGATATTTCCTTTGGCTCAATGATGAATCAAGTACAACGAACGGCACAATTTCGATATTTATTAGACAATCGGATCAAGGAGTTGTTGAAACATAAGAATGATCCTGGATTAGAGCCTTTTGAATGAGCTCTCGAAAAATAGTTTCTACCTTTTTACGGATAGCTGGATTAAAATAATTGCGTTTTTCTTCACGACCTTGACATATGAACAAGTATGAAGAAAATGAATCGTTTTGATTGAGCGAAACGACCTCCATCTGATGACTCTCCATTATATTTCGCAACCGTTTGCGCTCGGCAATGGCTGTCGTTGCCATTTTTTCCAAAAGTTCGATATACGGCTCTTTAATTTTAAAGGCTCCTTTTTGAATGTTACGTATATCTAATTGAATGACGATGATTGCCATTGAAAGGAAAAGAAAGCGTGACGCCACTTGTAATTCTTCATCTGTCAAATAACTCACAAAAACCCCTCCAATAGAAACATTTGTTCTATTATACGATAAAATGATGAGAAAATGCACGGAAAAAGCAAATGAAAAGAAGGAGGACATTCATTTACACGGGGGAAGCATTCTATTGAAATTTTATAATCAGTTGATCATGGAATTTGTATCGCCTACACCAATGGCAGAGGAGGGGTTTCGTCCCCCATGAAAATATTTTACGGATCCAGTAAAACGTAATAAAAAGAAGCCTAGCTTACATACTAGGCTTCGAACTATATCATGATCTAGTTCCATGGAATTTTTAACGACGAACCTTTTCGACTCATTTCTCACTTTTTTCTCCGTACTTCATTAATAGAGTAATAGAGTTGCACTGCGACAATTCCAAATTAAAAACAAAAAAGCTCCAATTACCACACTGGGAAAGAGGAGCTTCACCTACTTCTTCAGCTACTTTCATCTGTCTATTTGGTTGAGTTTTAACGTTCAACTAATGGCGGAAGTTAATGAATTCCGCCGATCAATGAGCGACAGAAATCATCCGGCAATATTAAGTGAGGTGGACATGTTTACGAAGCGTTCGACGTAAAATTTTTCCTGTCGTATTTTTAGGTAATTCGTCAAGAAATTCAATTCGTGAAGGTACTTTATAGTTAGCTAAATGACCTTTGCAAAATTCAATCAATTCTTGTTCTGTTATACGATCTGAATCTTTTGCCACGACAAAAGCAACAACTGATTCCCCTGTTTCGGGATCAGGTACACCAATAACAGCAACTTCAAGAATGGTAGGGTGAGCGAACAATACTTCCTCAACTTCCCGAGGATAAACGTTATATCCGCCAACTAAAATCATATCTTTCTTTCGATCAACAATATAAAAATAACCTTCATCATCCATCCGTGCCATATCTCCTGTATGAAGCCAGCCATCCTTTAAAGCAACAGTCGTTTCTTCTGGCATTTTATAATATCCTTTCATCACATTTGGACCGCGAACAATTAATTCGCCTACTTCTCCAACCGGTACTTCATTACCAAGTTCATCGACTACTTTATTTTCTACATTCACAATATTTGTTCCGATTGAACCTGGCTTTCGTGGTCGATCTAAAGGATTAAAGCAAGTTACTGGAGATGCTTCTGACAATCCATATCCTTCAGAAATAATGACATCAAATGTTTTTTCAAAATTGTTTAAAAGGGTGACTGGCATCGATGCTCCTCCGGAAATACAAAGACGGATCGTAGAAAAGCTCTTTTCATTTCCTTCTGCTCTTTGCAATAAATAATTGTACATCGTCGGTACACCAGCAAATATGGTCGCTTCATACTCCTTAGCTAGACGAAAAACTTCCATCGGTGAAAACTTCGGCATAATTAAAATCGTACCACCATTCATTAATGGCGCATTTAATGACACCGTTAAACAAAAGACATGGAACATAGGTAGCGCCGCAATCGAACGATCTTCGTTACCAATTTGTAAGTAATCGGCTACATCTTTCGCATTGGAATATAAATTTTTATGTGTTAACATTGCACCTTTTGGTTTGCCCGTCGTTCCAGATGTATATAAAATAATCGCCGTATCATCAGCATGTAACGAAGGTGAAGTAAACATTAAGCTCCCTTCTTGAACAAGTGTTGTAAACGATTTCATTTTTGATGATAAAGGATGACGATCGAGATCTAGCACGGCACCTGTTTCACACGATATATAATGCTTGACGCTTGGCAACTGCTCATCTAAATCTACAAACTTGTCCATCAACATATCCATCGTAATGATCGCTTTGACGTCACCGTTTGAAAGAATGTATTCCATTTCATGTTCGGTATACATTGGATTAATCGGGATGACAACAGCCCCAAGTTTTAAAGCACCATACAGACCGACGACATAATATGGACTGTTCCCAACGATGAGAGCTATATGATCGCCTTTTTCATATCCAAGCGCTTCTAATTGTGAAGCAAACTTTGTAACCGCTCCTTCCAATTGTAAATAACTCGTTTCCTCATCTTGAAAAATATATGCTGTTTTTGTAGGATTTTTCTTCGCTGTCATTGATAATTGCTTGCTTAAATTCAATATAATCCCCCTCTCACTTAATTGAATGAATAATCATTCACCTACGAGATAAATCATAATAATTATAAAATACAGATAATAATTTTTCAAGAGGAAATGTTGAATAAAGTCGATTTATTCTAGAATGAAGGTAACAGATGTTGCAATATATCAATCAAATAAATCCTCTCTAGCCATACTCTCATGAAATATTTTCTTGACATACACTGACATTGAATTCATAGAATCGCCGAGGTAAAATCGGCCTACAACAAGTACATCATGATCATCCCAAATCATCCCAAATTCAAAGACTCCTTCACATTTTAAGTCAAGCACCGATATACATTTTAGCGTAACGATTTATCACCTAAGAAGTTCCATAAAAATCCGCATCTCATCAACTGTCCTAATGTGAGATGCGGATTTTTTTACGTTGATTAATAAATCAATTGAATGAATTGTTCTTTCGTAATTTTTCCTAAATAATGCGGGATATCAAGTTCTTGTAACGCTTCTTCAATCGCTTGACGATTGTAACGGACACTAATCAATTGCTTTTCAATCGTTTCAACATCACCGAGCCCAAAAAAATCGCCATAAATTTTACAATTTTGTATGATACCCCGTTTAACATTTAAACGAACGTCGACAAGACCCGAGTCAAACTTGTGGGACGCTTTTATATTAAATGTAGGCGATTTACCAAAATTCCAGTCCCATTGTTGATATCGTTCTTTGGAAATCATCTGAATGTTCTCCCAATCTTCTTCTGTCAATTTATAACGAGGAACATCGTTGACGTCTTCTACATTAAAAACATGTTGTAAAATCATCGTTTTAAATTGATCCATCGTCATTTTCTTGTCTAAAAACTCCGTTATATTTGCTACACGGCTGCGGATCGATTTAATCCCTTTGGATTCAATCTTTTCTTTACTTACATTTAATGCAGCAACAACGTGTTCAATCTCAGAATCAAACATCAGGGTGCCGTGACTAAACATCCGCCCTTTTGTTGAGAACATCGCATTTCCAGAAATTTTACGCCCATCGACGACGAGGTCATTTCGTCCTTCCAATTTTGCAGGGACACCGACACTGTTTAATGCTTCAACAACAGGCTTCGTAAACTTTTCGAAATTATGAAAACTATCCCCATCATCTTTCGTAATAAAACTAAAGTTCAAATTTCCTAAATCATGATAAACCGCACCACCCCCTGATAAGCGACGAACAACTTTAATATCATGTTGATCAACATAGTCTGTATTTATTTCTTCTACCGTATTTTGATTCCTACCTATGATAATCGATGGTTCATTAATATAAAATAACAAATATGTATCTTTTTCTCCAAATTTTTGTAAAACATATTCTTCAATAGCTAAATTAATCCGTGGGTCAGTCATTCCTTTATTATCTATAAACTTCATCATTTTTCCTCCTTAGATGCCTCCTATCTATTTTAATAGAAACAACTACCGTAGGCAAAAGAAACATCTAGACAATCCATACGGAACAATGACTTATCTCCATACTAAACCTTCGATCGCTAATTGGACGAGTCCACCATAAATTTCCTTTGCTTCTTTCACTAACCGCTGTCGGTTACCGTACTGTGGCAAATGACTAAGGATAAGCTGTTTAACATTTGCTTTTTTCGCAATCCTTGCTGCTTCATGACTGTTCATATGGCCAGCCTTTGTTCCATCTTGATCGGCATAAAAGTTACAATCCGCAAGCAACAAGTCTGCTTGAGAACTAAATGGAATCCACGCATCCTGGTAACTCGTATCAGCTGTATATACCATCGTTTTCTTACCATCAGAAATTCGCATTCCATAACAAGGTACCGGATGTTCTGTTTGTAAAAATGTCAATGTGAACGGACCGATGCCCAGTTCTTCATCGGGATGATAAGCAACTCCTTCAGTATAATCATCCGTTAATGACTGAAAGTTTTGCTCGTCTTCTAGATGACCATAGATGGGAACCTTCTTTGCTTCACCTGTAACGTAAAAATCAATCCGTTTCGCATATTGGAACACCCCAATATCTGCCACGTGATCATGATGATAGTGCGATAAAATAATCGCATCAATCGCTTGAATGGTCGTATATTTCTGCAAGCGAGACAATGCCCCACTCCCTAAATCAATTAATAAATTAAAACCATTTTTTTCTAGCAAATAAGCGGAAGTTGCTCCTTCAGAAGAAGGATATCCACCCCAATAACCGATAATTGTTAGTTTCATATTCATCACCTCGAAAAACTTAAAAATTGTTGTAACACAGTGTTGACAGGAAACACACTGTTATAGTACAATGTTTGTAATAGATTAAAGGAGGAGTTCAATGGTTAACGTCATCGAGTTTTTTCGCAACCTACCTAAAAAGAAATGTCATATATGTGGCCATGACATTCACGAAAAAGCGGATTGCTATGGTAATATATGTGATGAATGCGATCATCCAGCCCGATAATCATGAATTTTTAATGAAATGATTCTCCATTTTATTTATTAAATGTACTGTACTATAACATACCCTCAATTTTAACATGCAGCTATTCCATTAGCTGCTTTTTTTATGCGCTAGATTGTTAGGAAACAAGATTATAACGCAGTGCATGCATCTCTACTATTATTGAGACTTTTTATTCATTTTATAATAAGCGAATAAAGATATAATTATTTTTCTGAAAAGCGTTACTATTTCGCCTGTTTTATATTATAATCGTTATGAAAGATTAAATAACTGTTGAAAGGACATCAAATGATGACGCAAAAAACAAAGCGTAAAAAGCGCTCTGAAGTACAGGTCAAAGAGACGTGGTGTTTAAAAGATTTATTTAAAACGTATGAGGATTGGCAAGAAGAATTAGACGTTATACAAATAGATGTACGTGATGTTACGTCTTTAAAAGGCAAACTAACCTCTAGTTCCTCCTATCTTCTTCGGGGACTTCAAGCCTACGAAAAAATTCAAGAACGACTGATTCGACTTGCTACATATGCGCATTTACTGTTACAAACAGACGGTAGTCATCCGGATTATCAAAGCGATTTCACTCGATTAAATGCTGTATTAACAAAAATCGAGACGAAACTATCTTTTGTTCAATCCGAATTACGAACCCTTTCCAAAAGCCAAATTGAAACCTTTTTTAAAGAACAAGCCGATTTACACAAGTACAAAAAAATGTTGAATGATGTGCTTGAGAAAAAGCCCTACACACTCGATGCAAACATTGAAGAAGTACTGGCAGCACTTGGAGATGTTCATCGTGCACCGTACATGATTTATGAACGAAGCAAGTCAAGTGATTTCGTCTTCGATTCGATTCAATCAGAAGATGAAACGACCCTCCCGATGTCTTTTGCCCTCTATGAGGACCGATATGAACTTTCGCCACATACAGACATCCGACGAAAAGCATACGACTCTTTCATCAAAACATTGAACCGGTACAAACATACCTATGCCGCCCTTTATGGAACCGAAGTGACAAGACAAGTTGCGCTGTCACGCTTACGATCATACGATTCTGTCACCCAAATGCTTCTTGAATCACAACAAGTAACTGAAAAAATGTATGCAAATCAGTTAGATATTATCCAAACTGAACTGGCTCCACACATGCAAAGATATGCTCAGTTGAAAAAAGACCAACTTCATTTGGATGAGATGAGATTTTGTGACCTCCAAGCACCACTCGACCCTACATTTAATCCCGAAACAACGTATGAGGAAGCGACGTCAATGATTATCGAAGCTCTAAAAGTCATGGGAAAAGAGTATAGCGAGATCATCGAAAAGGCAATAAACAACCGTTGGATTGACTACAGTGATAATATTGGGAAAGCTACAGGAGCGTTTTGCTCAAGCCCATATGGTGTACATCCATATATTTTAATAACGTGGACAAATACGATGCGTGGAGCTTTTGTACTCGCTCACGAACTCGGACATGCAGGACACTTTTATTTAGCGGGGAAATATCAAAACCTTCTAAATACACGACCATCCACCTATTTTGTTGAAGCGCCGTCAACGATGAATGAATTGTTGTTAGCTAATTATTTATTTTCCAAAGCCGATGACAAACGAATGAAACGCTGGGTCATTGAGCAATTGTTAGGCACTTATTACCACAACTTTGTGACGCATCTGCTAGAAGGTGAATTCCAAAGGCGAGTGTACCGACATGCCGAAAAGGGAACGCCATTAACCGCACAACTGTTGTCAACCGAAAAAAGAGAAGTATTAGAACGTTTTTGGGGCGATGCTATCGTCTTCGATGATGGTGCAGGACTTACTTGGATGCGTCAACCGCATTATTACATGGGATTATATCCATACACGTATTCAGCTGGTTTGACGATTTCTACTGTCGTTATGCAACAGATTAAAGCCGGTGAGAAAAAAGCCGTAGACCGATGGTTAGAGGTTTTAAAAGCAGGAGGAACGATGAAACCAATTGACCTCATTCAAAAAGTAGGCATCGACATGTCTAAACAAGACGCCATCTGCGAAGCTGTTCGCTACGTTGGCTCTCTGATCGATGAACTCGAAAAAAGTTATGAATAGTCTTGTTTCAACAGAAATAGTGTACAATTCTCCTATCTACATTCATGCAATTGCAGAAATTACGAATTCCCGTGATGTTCTACATTTGCCATTTAGCTATAAAGTGAAAAAGTGTCCCATACGCTATTTCATTAACGTATGGGACACTGGGTACTTATTTTAACGTTGTAAATAATTAAAAACGTCTTCAACAACTTGTTCGCTTTGGCGAATACAGTCGGGAACACCGACACCTTCGTAAGAACTACCTGCTAAAAATACTCCAGGTAAATGTTCACTTACCCCTCGTTTAACAGTTGCTATTCGTTTCTTATGACCGACAGTATATTGAGGCATCATCTCTTTCCAGCGAGTAACAACAGTAAATTGTGGTTGCTCAGAAATTTTCATAATTTTATTTAAATCACGCAAAACGATATCCGTAATTTCCTCATCAGAAAAGTTAACAACCTCTTGATCAGAAGGCTTACCGACGTAAGCACGTAACAACACTTTACCTTCCGGTGTCGTCAATGGCCACTTCCGATGAGTCCATGTACAAGCGGTGATTCGAAAATCGCTATTTCTTGATACGACAAAACCTGTACCGTCCATATCCTTTTTAATGGCAGACTCGTCAAAAGCTAAGGCTACATTGGCTACTGACGTCACTGGCATCTCATCTAACACTTTAAAGAAGTCATATTGGCTGAAGATTTTTGGTAACGTGCGGTGAGGTGTCGCCATAACGACGACATCCGCTTTGTATACTTTTCCGTTGCTTAACAACAGATGATAGCCGTGTTCCTTTTTCTCAATATGGTCGACAGCAGTATTTAAATCAACAACATCCTTACCAAGTTGTTCAGACAATCGATCGACTAAGGACTCAAAACCATTTTTAAAGGAAAAGAATTGCCCCGGGCGTCTACCTGTTCCCCGTTTTTTTTCTGGCATCGTTTGTTTCAAACCTTTAATTAAACTACCATATTTTTGCTCTATTTCATAAAAGTTAGGAAACGTTGCCATTAAACTCATTTCATCTACATCGCCAGAATAAATTCCTGATAATAACGGCTCAAGTAGATTTTCTACTAATTCATTACCAAAACGACGTCTAAAAAATCCACCGAGTGACTGGTCTTCTTGTGGTTCACCTTTAGGAATGACGTAATCTAGTCCCGCCCGCAACTTCCCTAAGGGTGAGATTAAACTTGAAAACACAAATGGTCCAACACGTGTTGGCACTCCCATAAAGGACCCTTGAGGAATTTTGTGCAGCTTTTTGTCAACGAGAACGAATGATTGCCCTGTATCATTACGAACTAATTCATCACTCATGCCTAAATGCTCGACGAGATCGACAGCGGGCTTTTTCCGAGCTAGAAATGAATCCGCTCCCCGCTCAATCGTAAAACCATCTTTTTTTACGGTGTGAATTTTTCCACCGAGTCGATCACTCGCCTCAATCAACTTAACATTGTACGGTAAGTTTTGCTCGTTAATTTGTTGTTGCAAGTAATAAGCAGCTGTTAAACCTGTAATTCCACCGCCTACAATAATAATATTTGCTCGTTCCATTACGCATCACGCTGAACTTTCTCTAAAACGACATCAGCTAATGTTTCGATAAATAGTGGATGCGTATTCGGCATGTTCGGCCGATAATAATTGGCACCAATTTCATCACAAACGACCTTACATTCGTAATCATTATCGTACAGCACTTCTAAATGATCAGAAACGAAACCGACAGGGGCATACACAAAAGTCGTGTACCCTTTTTGTTCATATAAATCTTTTGTTAAATCTTGAACATCTGGTCCGATCCACGGATCTGGCGTATTTCCTTCACTTTGCCAACCGATTTCATAATCCGTAATCCCTGTTTTTTCAGAAATAAGCTTTGCTGTTTCAGCTAACTGTTTTGTATATGGATCACCATCTTGTAAAATCTTTTCTGGTAAACTGTGAGCAGAAATGATGAGAACTGCTTTTCCTCTTTCTTCTTCTGTCATTTTTTCATACGTTGCCTTAATTTCATCGGCCCAATATTGAATAAATCCAGGTGCGTCATACCAGCTTTCAACTGACGTTAGTTTTATTCCATACTTTTCTGCTTCTTCTTGTGCTCGTCCATTATATGATTTTACACTGAATGTTGAATAATGGGGTGCGAGGACGATGGATACAGCTTCAGTAATTCCGTCGCTAGCCATTTGCTCGACCGCATCTTCAATGAAGGGTTCGATATGTTTCAAACCGATGTACATTTTAAATTCATACTCATCTTGAATATCATTTAGCTTCGTTTCTAACGATTGCGCTTGATCTTCGGTAATTTGTGCCAATGGTGAAATTCCGCCAATTGCTCGATATCTTTCCGTCAGGTCTTGTAATGCTTCTACCGACGGTTTTCTGCCATGACGAATGTGTGTGTAATATCGTTCAATATCTTCTTCTTTGTAAGGTGTCCCGTACGCCATGACGAGGAGACCTATTTTTTTTCGTTCCATAGTGAGCAACTCCCTTTAAAATTAGTTCATGAAATTATCTTTTTGAGTACGTATGAATAAACTGTGTAAGCTTTTTCAACGTTTCTTGAGTAATATCAGGAGTAACGCCGTGTCCTAAGTTAAAAACATGTTTTCCATCTTTCATTCCAGCATCTAAAATAGGTTTTGTACGTTTTTCAATCGTTTCCCAATCTGTCAATAAGATAGTCGGATCTAGATTCCCTTGCAGTACTTTAGTAACACCCATTTGTCGTGCTTCTGCAATCGATGTTCGCCAATCTAGACCGATGACATCGATAGGTAAATCATTCCACTCGAGTAATAAATGACGTGCGCCTACGCCAAATAAGATGAGAGGAACATTTTCTTTACGCAACTCTTTAAAAATATCGACCATAATCGGCTTAATATAATTTCGATAGTCTTGGGCACTTAAAGCTCCGACCCACGAATCGAATATTTGTACTGCCCGAACACCCGCTTTTACTTGTGCTCGAACATATGTAACAATCATTTCTTTCAATTTGTCCATCAACGCAAACCAAACTTCTGAATCACTGTACATGAAAGCTTTTGTATTACCGTAATTTTTTGATGGTCCGCCCTCAATCATGTAGCTCGCTAACGTAAACGGGGCGCCACTAAATCCGATGAGCGGCACTTCTAGTTGCTCTTCTGTTAAGATGCGAATCGTTTCTAGTATATATGGAATATCTTCTTCAGGTTCAAGTGGGGCTAATCGCTCTACGTCTTGCATCGTTCGAATCGGATGATCTAATACCGGTCCAACTCCCGGTTTGATTTCAACGCCAATCCCCATTCCTGGAAGTGGTGTCATAATATCTTTATACAAAATTGCAGCATCAACGTCATACTGTTCAACCGGTAACCGTGTAACATAAGCGGCTAATTCTGGTTGATGAGTGATTTCGAATAACGAATATTTTTCTTTTATCTTTAAATATTCGCGTTGAGAACGACCAGCTTGTCTCATAAACCAAGCAGGTGTGTAATCCGTCTGTTCCCCTCTATATGCTTTAAGAATTGTTTCATTGACTTTTTTTGACATATGATTCACCCTTTTGTATGTCACCGATTTTTGATGACTTGATAATCTTTTCCTAATTATTAACTATATCGACATCACTCATACGTGTATAGGGAATTATGCATATTGTCATGAAATTGTCTTATTTACATGACAAATTGTACACGTTTCGACCGTTTTCCTTCTAATTTCGTTAACGGATCGTATGGAATGATGTAATATTCATCCATTGGCCACCCAGAAACGTTGTCAATGATAAATTCTGTTGTACCGGAAACTTCTCCAATCCGTTCCCCGAGTCCCCCATCGGTTTTATAAATTCGGTAAATTACTCGCTCATCTGGGGATCCCGTCCATGTAATCTTCCCTTTTACAAGTGACCAACTATCAAAAGTAAGTTCTGTATTCACATCGGATATTTCAGGTAATTCAATGGGAGCTGGTAAATCTCTCACACCTTCTGGCTTAGTAAACGAATCGCCGAGTGGTGTTCGTTGATTTATTTTTGTCAATAAATCTTTTGTCAACTGTGTCGGATAATCGCTTCCACCAATTAAATAGTGATCTTCATCAGAATGGTCATACCCCATCCAAACAGCGATGACATATTCTGGAGTATACCCGACAAACCATGCATCTTTATTATTTCCCTCAGAAAAAGGATGTTCTGTCGTTCCCGTTTTACCTGCTAAATCTTTTCCATATTCCCCTGATTTTGCTGTACCCTCTTTCGTCGTTCGTAATAACATCTCCGTCATATCCCATGCTACTTGCTTTGTAAATATTTTCGTTTCCTCAGGTTCGGCTTGAAACAGTAAATCGTTTTCACGATTGTACACTTTACTAATTGTGAACGACTCAATCATTGTACCATGATTTGCAAACGAACTATACGCATCGGCCATTTGCAGTGGATTTACCCCTTCTTTTAACCCACCTAACCCAATAGCTAATCCATCATCTGGAATCGTTAACCCCATCTGAGTAAGATACTCTTTCGCGTAATCAATTCCAATCTGATCAAGTAGCCAAACGGCTGAAGTATTTTTAGATTGCATAATCGCTTCATATAGGGATATAGTTTCATCGTACTGGTGATCAGGATTTTGCACGGAATAATGAGTATGTTCTACTAAGCGATCGGGAAGAAGGGAATAAGGCTCATATGATTCCGTCATCAGCGCCGGGCCATACACAGAAATCGGCTTAAAGACAGAACCTGGTTGGCGATTTACAGTTACCCGATTTAAATCACCTAATTGATAGTGACGTCCGCCGATTGCAGCAATAATTTCACCTGTTTGATGATTTTTTACGAGGAGAGCACCTTCTACACCATCCGTATTACCTGGGAAATAATTTTCTTCTTGAAATTGCTCATATGCTAGTTGTTGTACATCGGGGTCCATGTTAATAACGATACGATACCCTCCACGCTTTAAGTCTTGAACGGATAGATGATGATGTTCAGCAGCCTCTTTCATAACTAAATCTATATAACTAGCAAACGCTGGATCCCAATGATTTTCTGACTGTTGAAGGTTGAGTCCTAACGTTTTACGTTGTTCTTCTAAACGTGTTTCTGTTGAAATTTTTCCTGTTTGATCCATTGCCAAAAGGACGATATTTCTTCTTTTTAAAGCTTTCTCGGGGTAATCAATCGGAGAATAGCCATTTGGAGCTTTTGCCAGTCCAGCAAGCAAAGCGCCTTCTGCAATTGTTAAATCACGAACTGTCTTTGAAAAAAACGTTTGCGAAGCCATTTCTACCCCATATACACCTTGACCGAAGTACATTTGATTCAAATACATTTCTAAAATATCTTTTTTTGAAAAGTTTCGTTCTAAATAACGAGCAGCCATCACTTCTTTTATTTTTCGCATCCATGTTTTTTCATTTGTTAAAAATAAATTTTTAGAGAGCTGTTGTGTAATTGTACTTGCTCCCTCGACCTTACTTCTAGCAACAATATCCCGATAAATTGCGCGAATAATCGATTGAAAATCAACCCCTGCATGTTCATAAAAGCGTCGGTCTTCAATCGCAACAAATGCGTCTTGAACGTGTTTCGGTATGTGATCAATAGATACCGGCACACGATTTTCCTCATATAATGTACTTACTACGGTGCCATCAGCCGTTTCAACCGTTGTCGTAGCATCAAGTATTAAACGTTCTTCATCTACGACTAGTTTTCCACCAAGTCTTACAAATATAAAGCTAAAGATCGTTACACATAAAAAAATGACGGATACAACTCCTACTTTTTTTAAACGTAACAATCGACGTTGCCTTCGTCTTTCAGAACGAGTCAAGTGATTCATGGATGAACCTCCAACAATCTCTGTTTTATTCTATTATACGACAAATAGAACGAAAGCAAAAAGATGATCGTTGGCAGCGTGCAAACGTCATTGTCTATCTTCATCCCAAATCCTTGGCGAAAGTAGGTTAAAATAGGCTATGATGGAATCAAGGTTATGAAAGGAGAATAGCTAAATGAAAGCATATATGACAAATGGGACGACCGATTTTCTTTTAAAATTGAACGATAAACATCCGAAACTTCATTTTTATTTGATGACGAACCCATCAAGTACATTAGCTTATTACGAAGGTCATGTGAAAAATGTTTTCGCTTCCGGAAGGGCTTACGATGTATTACTTCGCACAGGTGATCTTCTAGAAAACGGATTTGTCATTATGAATAATATCCCTGTAACAGAGGAAGGAAGACCTGTTTTTGAGGAAAGCTTTAAAAATCGTCAGCATAAAGTCGATGTAATGCCCGGGTTTCAAGCATTTCGTTTGCTAAAACCTCACAAAGGAAACATATATGTCGTCTTGACGCAATGGGCGCGAAAATCTGATTTTGATCATTGGAAAAACTCCGAGCAATTTGCGGACGCACATAAAAAATCCGTCAAACCACCTGCATACTTTGCCGATCGACCGTTTTTAACGAGTTATCATATGTACAATCCGGATGAAGAACAGTAATTAATTGAAATGACATACAGTAAGAGGAAAGTGACAGACTTCCTCTTACTCATCTCACATTTGTACGTGCGAAGTTGATCCGATAGTAATCGTCCGCCGCCAGATTGTTCACTACCTTTACTATACAGGGTAAATTCGCAATCTCTTCATCTTTTATGGCGAATGGTCTTATCGCGTCTTACGCTTTCATTCGTTTCTTGTATCTTATCGTTAAAACGAAAAAAGTCTCTAGCATATAGCTAAAGACTCGTTACATATTCGTCTATTTCAGTCAGAATGGTTTTTCTATGTAGAAAAAAGTCGTTTAATCCAAAACATTTTCCGATAAAAACTGTTCGAATTCTTCTTCCTCCTGTTCGCCAACGATGCGAGCAACTTCTTCTCCATCCTCATAATGAACGAGAGTTGGGGTTGACTCAATGCCCCATTCATCTTCAAACTCCAAAAGATTTAACTTTTTCATATCGATTTCCAATCGTTCTGTTAAGGGAACGAGCACAGGGGTTGTCCGTTGACAATAAACGCACGTCGGGCTATAAAAATAGACCGTAACTGCCTTTCCGCTATCAATTGTTGCGTTTAAATCTTCTGGAGTAATTTGATTATCGTATAAGGGATCATCCATTTGATCAATCGTTTCTTGCTTTAAACTCGCTTTTCCATACTCATTATCTTCGATTGCTTGTTTATTTTTATAATCAACGACAAAAAATAAGGCGACGAATAACAACAAAACAACGACGACAATGGTTAGCATCTTTTTGTTCATATATATCCTCCTTTACAGTCGAAGTACGATGAGATGAGTGACAAAAACCATTAAAAATGCTGTCCCTGCGAGAAATGGAATTGTTATAAAACCAAAGTAATTGACATACTGTAAATGACATGGTAAATCACCACAAGACCCACCCACTTCTTGAAAAGCGGGCAACTTTTGGACGAGATAATGATACGTTGAAACGCAAAAGCCTATACCGCTCAAAATAAGACCCGGTAAAGCAATTGAAATGTCCTTTTTCACAATGGCTACCCCATAAATGACTACGAGTGGATACATTAAAACGCGTTGATACCAGCAATATTCACACGGAGTAAATCCAAGGATTTCCGAAAAAAAGAGACTTCCAACAAAGGCGATCAACGTAATTGCCCATATAAAGAGCAGTAAATTTTCCTTTGTCTTCTTCATAATGAATCTCCTTCAGCAATCATAAACGCATTCCATGAATAGAAATAACCTAGATTGTAATGAGGGAATATATTCGTATTATACATTTATACGTTTAAAAAAACAAAACATACTAGAAAACAGATGGACCACTTTTCCATGAAAAAGCGGTTCTTGGCATGTTTACCAAGAACCGCTAGCGTTTATTTTCTAACAGTTAATCATTTTCTAGACAGGAACTGCTAATCTTTCTGCGAGGTTTTGTATTTTTGTCATCATACTAATATCCATATTTCCACCACTAACAATAACACCACAATGCTGAGAGTCAATCTCGTCATGATAAGCGAATAATGCTGCTAATGCTGCTGCACCAGCACCTTCTACTAATGTCTTGTTACGTTCTAACATATAAATCATTGCAGAAGCAATTTGTTCGTCCGTCACAGTGACGATGTCGTCGACGTAGCGATTAATAATTGGCAACGTCTGTTTACCGGGTTCTTTGACAGCTATTCCTTCAGCAATCGTAGAAACAGAATCCCATTTTTTCATCGTATGCTGATGAAAACTATCGTATACAGCTGCTGCATTTTTCGCTTGTACACCAATAATTTGCATATTCCGATTGACGTGTTTGGCAGCGACCGCTATACCGCTAATCAAACCACCCCCACCAATCGGAACGATAATTGTATCGATCCGATCTTCCTGACGGAGCAATTCAAGAGCAATCGTTCCTTGACCAGCCATTACGTCATAATCGTCAAATGGATGGACGTAAACAGCTCCGGTTCGTTTTTGACGTTCAAGTGACTTTTCATACGCTTCTTGAAACGTTTCACCGGTAAGGACGACGTTCGCACCATAATTTCTCGTCGCATCTACCTTTGCATCTGGTGTATCTTCTGGCATGAATATGGTTGCTTTCGTATCTAGTTTAGTAGCAGCATACGCAACTCCTTGTGCATGATTTCCAGCCGAAGCTGTAATCACACCTCTTCGCAATTGTGTTTTCCTTAATTGCATCAGTTTAAATGTAGCCCCTCTAAACTTAAAAGCTCCTGTTTTTTGTTGGTTTTCTAGTTTAAAATAAACATGTTTTCCGACCAAACGATTCGTAGTTTCTGATGTCAGTAAAGGGGTGCGATGGACAATCGGTCGTAGCCTGCCCAGTGCTGTGTGCACCCTTTCTCCTGTTAGCAAATTCCCAAGCGATCCACTCTCCCCATCTTTACAAATATACTCATACATTCATCATACCCTTAATTGTTTGAATTATCTACTAGCATTTTCATAAGCTTTGATTTTATCTTCGTGATGAAGTGTTAACGCAATATCATCCCAGCCATTGAGTAATTTTTCTTGGTGATAGGCTGGAATATCAAAAGAGACTACTTTTCCGTCAGTTTGTGTAATTTGCTTTTTCTTTAAGTCAATGGATAAAATGAGTTCGTTTTCCTCTGCTTCTTTCATCCATTCGTTCAGTTGCGAATTATCCATTTTAATCGGTATAATACCATTTTTCAAAGCGTTATTATAAAAAATATCTGCAAAACTTGGAGCGATAATGACTCGAAAACCATAATCGAGTAATGCCCACGGTGCATGTTCTCTTGAGGAACCACAGCCGAAGTTTTCTCCAGCTAACAAAATTGTAGTCCCTTCATATTTCTCATCATTTAAATTGAAGTCTTTTCGTTTCTGGCCTTGATCATCAAATCGCCAATGGTAAAACAAAAATTGACCAAATCCTGTCCGTTCAATCCGCTTCAAAAATTGTTTAGGAATAATCTGGTCTGTATCAACATTTGACCGATTTAATGGGTAAACTAAACCTTTATGCACTTGAATGGCTTCCATACGGACACCTCCTCGTCTCGTAAAACAATGGTATTGATCGTTTTTATAATATGTTTAGCTAAATACACCAGCATCGGCATACGTTCGCACATCGACAAACCGACCTTCAATCGCCGCTGCTGCCGCCATTTCCGGGCTAACTAAGTGTGTGCGAGCTCCATTTCCTTGTCTTCCTTCAAAGTTTCGGTTCGATGTTGAAGCACATCGACCACCAGGTGGAACGATGTCATCATTCATCGCTAAACACATACTACAGCCAGCATCGCGCCACTCAAAACCAGCCTGTTTAAAAATCGTATCGAGCCCCTCTTTTTCTGCGTCCATCTTCACCTGATATGAACCTGGGACGACGATAGCCCGGACACCTTCTTTTACTTTTTTATCTTTCACAATCGCTGCTGCTTTTTGTAAATCGCTCAATCGTGAATTTGTACATGACCCGATAAAGACGTGGTCAATTTCAATAGACGTAATCGGCTGCTCTTCTTCAAGACCCATGTATTCAAGAGCCCGTTGAACATCTTCTTTTTGCTCAACATCAGCTAAACTCGGTGTGCTACCACTAACTGGAACACACATGCCAGGGTTTGTTCCCCAAGTGACTTGTGGTTCAACTTCGCTAGCGTTTATGGTCAACTGTTGATCATAGACAGCCCCTTCATCTGTCGCTAAATCAAGCCATTGTTCGGCTAGCTGATCAAATGCTTCGCCTTTAGGAACATGTTCTCGATTACGCAAATATTCAATCGTTTTTTCATCAGGACTTATTAAGCCAGCTCTTGCCCCACCTTCAATAGACATATTACATACTGTCATTCGACCTTCCATCGACAAGTTACGAATGGCCTCTCCTGTATATTCGATGATGTGCCCTGTGCCGAATTTAATGCCAAATTTAGCAATAATCGCTAAAATAAGGTCTTTTGCCGTCACTCCAGGAGCGAGATCACCTTCGACATGAACATTCAATGTTTTTGGACGTTCTTGCCATAATGTTTGTGTCGCTAAGACGTGTTCAACTTCGCTCGTTCCAATTCCAAAAGCGATGGCACCAAATGCTCCGTGGGTCGATGTATGACTATCCCCACATACAATTGTCTTCCCAGGTTGTGTAAGTCCTAACTGTGGGCCGATGACGTGGACGATCCCTTGGTCCGGATGGAACATATCGGCTAGTGGAATGCCGTATTGTTCGCAATTACTTTTTAACGTTTCCATCTGTTTTTTTGCAATTTCATCTTGGATTACATCACGGTTTCTCGTCGGCACATTATGGTCAACGGTTGCAAATGTTAAATCAGGTCGCCTAACTTTACGATCTTTCATGCGCAACCCTTCGAAAGCTTGTGGTGATGTTACTTCATGAACTAAGTGCAAATCGATATAAAGTAAATCAGGTTTTCCTTCTTCTTGATGAACGATATGCTTATTCCATATTTTTTCGATAATCGTTTTCGGATTTTTCATGTGGTACCTCCTCACTACACATAAATGCTACAAATACTATCGCGAATACTTTTTACAGTAATATGATCAACAATTAATTCAGTCATTTCTTTTGTCCCTACTTGTTTACCACCTTCAATCGATAAATCAGGTGTATGGTACCCAAGTTCAAGAACGTGATCAACCGCTCTTTCAATTTCTGTCGCTTCCTCTTCCATTTGGAACGAATATCTGAGCATCATCGCCGTCGATAAAATCATCCCGAGCGGATTAGCAATTCCTTTTCCGGCAATATCTGGTGCTGATCCATGTACAGGTTCATACAATCCTACACCATCCGTACGAAGGCTTGCCGATGGAAGCATTCCTAACGAACCTGTTAAAACAGACGCTTCATCACTTAAAATATCTCCGAATAAATTTTCCGTCACAATGACATCGAAAGCAGTCGGTTGTGTAATGAGCTTCATCGCCGCCGCATCGACGAGCACATGCTCCACCGTCACATCAGGATATGCCTCACTTTTTTCTTCGACGATTTCACGCCACATTCGACTTGACTCGAGCACATTTGCTTTGTCAACAGATGTCAAATGTCTTTTACGTTTACTTGCCGTTTCAAATGCCTTGTCAATAATCCGTTCCATTTCATCTCGACGGTAATATAGTGTATCGACCACTACGTTACCATTCTCACGCCGTTCGCTCGGCTTTCCAAAATATAGTCCACCTGTCAGCTCGCGAATAATGAGAATATCACTATCTTTAATGATTTCTTCTTTCAACGGGGACGCATGCAATAGCGGGGAACTTCCTTTAACTGGACGTAAATTGGCAAATAATTCCATTTCTTTACGAATTCCGAGTAATCCTTGTTCAGGCCTGTTATGTGCAGGTTGACTGTTCCATTTTGGTCCACCAACAGCACCGAGTAAAAGAGCATCGGCACGTTTACAAGCTTCAATTGTTCGTTCAGGTAGTGGAACGCCGTGACGATCGATTGCATCCCCTCCGATGGCTTCTTCATGAAACGTAAATGAGTGCCCAAACTCTTCACCAATTGCATGTAAAACAAACTTTGCCGACTCCATAATTTCTTTGCCGATCCCATCGCCCGGAAGTAAAACGATTTGTTTACTCATCTTCTTCCCTCCTAAAAAATGATGTCAATATGAATGGTAAAGAGGAAATCTGTTTCTTTACTATTCGATTCTCAATCTCTTAAACTTAATTTTCAACAAGCTCTTTTTGTTTGACAGTATTTTGTTGAACAATATATCGGTTCACAGCATTTAAAAAAGCACTGCCTGATGCTTCCAATACGTCTTGAGCTGCGCCTCTACCGTTGACCGTCGTTCCGTTTACCATCAGTTGCACGTGTGATTCTGCCAAAGCATCTTTTCCACTTCCGACAGAGTTTAGTTGATAATCGAGAAGTTTCAATTCTTCTTCGATCAATTGATCTAATGTATTGTACAGTGCTTCAACACTTCCTTGCCCCGTACATGCTGTCTGGATAGAATCGCCTTTCGGTGTTTTTAAGGAAACGGTTGCCGTCGGAATGTTCGATGTCCCATATTGAACTTGAAACATTTCAATCTCATATTTATGAATCGCCGTCGTATCCGTTTGTACATCCATAAGAATGGTAAACAAATCGTCATCCGTCACTTCTTTTTTGCGATCTGTCAACATCTTAAAAGCATGAAAGGCTTCTTTAAGTTTCTCTTCAGATAACTCGTAACCCATTTCTTTCACTTTTTCATTGAACGCATGACGGCCAGAATGTTTTCCTAAAAACAAATTGTTCGAACTTACGCCGACCATTTCAGGTGTAATGATTTCGTACGTTTCTTTATGCTTCAAGACACCATCTTGATGAATTCCTGACTCGTGAGCAAAAGCATTGCGTCCGATGACTGCTTTGTTCGCTTGCACATACATTCCTGTCAGTTTCGCTACGAGATCACTCGTTCGTTTAATTTCATTTAACTTCAGTCCGGTCGAATAAGGATAAAAGTCAGAGCGAATTTTTAAAGCTACGGCTACTTCTTCAAGCGCAGCATTACCAGCGCGTTCTCCTATTCCGTTAACTGTCCCTTCAATTTGTGTCGCTCCATTTTCAACAGCAGCGATGGAGTTAGCAACTGCCATTCCTAAATCATTGTGACAGTGGCAAGATAAAATGGCACGATCAATATTTGGAACATTTTCTTTTATATAGCGAAACATATTTCCGTACTCTTCAGGAGTTGCATAGCCAACCGTATCAGGCAAGTTAATCACTGTCGCACCTGCATCGATTACTTTTTCAATAATTTCTGCTAAAAAGTCCAAATCGGATCTTGAAGCATCTTCAGCTGACCATTCGACTTCTGAAAATCTTTCTTTCGCATACGATACGGTTTTGACAGCTGTTTCAATCACTTCTTCGGGAGTTTTCTTCAATTTGTAAGCCATGTGAATTGGTGAAGTAGCGATAAAAACATGAAGACAAGGATTTTCTGCTCCCTTTAAAGCGTCCCAAGCGATATCGATATCCGACTTTATCGCCCGAGCTAAACCAGTTACCGAAGTATCCTTTATCGTTTCAGCAATCATTTTCACTGCTTCAAAGTCACCTTTGGAGGAAGCAGGAAAGCCTGCTTCCATCCGATCCACTCCAAAACGCTCTAGCTGCTTAGCAATTTCCAGTTTTTCAAGTGCGTTTAAATTAACACCCGGTGACTGCTCGCCATCTCTCAATGTCGTATCAAAAATTTTAATTTTTGACATGCTCTTTCACGTCCTTTTGCTTGTTTTCTTCATCCTTCACAGGTTGCTTAACAAAAGGCATTAACTCGCGTAACTCCCTTCCTACTTTTTCAATGAGATGCTCATTTTCTTTATTATTTATCGCATTAAACTGCGGGCGATTAGCTTGGTTTTCAAGAATCCAACCTTTTGCAAATTCTCCAGACTGGACTTCTTCTAAAATTTCTTTCATGCGTTCTTTCGTTTCGTCATTAATAACGCGTGGTCCAGAAACGAAATCTCCCCACTGAGCTGTATCAGAGATAGAATAACGCATATTTTCCAATCCGCCCTCATACATCAAGTCAACGATTAACTTCATTTCATGCAAACATTCAAAATAAGCAACTTCCGGCTGATAACCTGCTTCTGTCAATGTTTCAAAGCCAGCTTTTACAAGACTTGTAAGCCCTCCACACAAGACAGCTTGCTCACCGAACAAATCTGTTTCCGTTTCTTCTTGGAAAGTCGTTTCAAGAACACCTGCTCTTGCTGCTCCAATTCCTTGTGCATAGGCAAGGGCTAATTGTTTTGCTTTACCTGTAACATCTTGATAGACACCATATAGAGCAGGTACACCAGCACCTTCTTCATACGTTCGACGAACGAGATGACCTGGTCCCTTAGGTGCAACGAGAAAGACGTCAACATTTTTTGGTGGAACGATTTGATTAAAGTGAACGTTGAATCCGTGAGCAAATACGAGTGCATCACCTTCATTCAAATTCTGTTCAATGCTTTCCTCGTAAACCTTTGTTTGTAGCTCATCTGGTAAAAGAATCATAATGACTTGTGCTTCGCTTACAGCATCAGCAACTGATTTTACAGTAAATCCATCTCTCTCTGCTTTTTCCTGTGATTTTCCAGGTCTCTGCCCGATGACTACATCGTATCCACTATCACGAAGGTTCAATGCATGTGCATGCCCCTGTGATCCGTAGCCAATCACCGCTATTTTCTTTCCTTCCAAAACCTCAGTTTGAATATCTTTTTCATAAAGTACTTTTGCCATTTGTTAAACTCCTCCTTAAATGAATTGTATAAATCTCCCAAGTATTGGGAATTTACATAAATTTATATTTTTATAATTTAGAGAACTAACGAATTAAACACACTTCATAGAAAGTAAAATGTTAGTAGCGATAACACCATCGATAAAAACGAAACGTTTCTTGCAAACTTACATTGGAAAAACGGAGTTAATCTCTGTCACCTGCGAAGGTTGCTGACCTCTCAAAAATGCGATGACCCCTGTTCTTGCTAATTCTTTAATGCCATATGGTCTTAAAAGTGCAATGAGTGCATCAACTTTTTCAGGCTTTCCAGTCACTTGAATCGTTAAATTATCTTTACTGACGTCAATAATCGATGCACGGAAAGGAGAGATAATTCCTTGAATTTCTGAGCGTAGTTGACCACTGCCAACAACTTTTACTAAGGCAAGTTCTCGTGCAACAATGGCTTGATCCGTTATATCAGAAACTTTTAAAACATCGATTTGTTTATTCAATTGTTTCGTCAGTTGTTCTAATTTTTGATCGTCATTGACTTCAACGACAAAAGTCATTTTTGAAACACCTTCTGTTTCTGATGCACCAACTGTAATACTTTCGATATTGAACTGACGCTTATTTAGCATTCCTGTAATTCGATTGAGTACACCACTTCGATTTTGTACAGTTGCCGTTATGATCCGTTTCATTTTTTCACCCCTATCATTTCATGTGATCCTTTACCCGGTGCAATCATTGGATACACATTTTCTTGTTGACAAACTCGGAAATCAGCAACGACTGGACCATCATATGAAAAGATATCTTCAAGCGTTGTTGCAACATCTTCTTCACGATCAACGCGAACTCCACGTATACCATAACTTTCGGCTAATTTCACAAAATCAGGATTCGCAGTTAAAATCGATTCTGAATAACGTTTATCATAAAATTTATCTTGCCATTGGCGAACCATTCCTAATGCTTCATTATTCAAAATAATGACTTTAACTGGTAGGTTTCTATCTTTGACGACAGACAACTCTTGACACGTCATCTGAAAACCGGCGTCTCCGACGATGGAAACAACGAGCTCTTCTGGTGAACCAATTTGTGCTCCGATTGCTGCTGGAAAACCAAATCCCATCGTTCCTAGACCACCGGATGTTACCCACCGATGCGGATTATCTAATGTGTAATATTGTGCAGCCCACATTTGATGTTGACCGACGTCGGTCGTAACAATTGCTTCTCCTTTTGTGACACGATGGATTTGTTGAATTAAACGTTGCGGAGAAATATATTGATCCGGTTGTTCGTACCACAGTGGATACTGCTCTTTATTATTTTGCAACGTTTCGTGCCATCTTCCATGTTCTGGAATCTGGATTGTTTTTTTCAACAACGCTTTTAACGCTTCTTTGGCGTCTGCAACAACGGGGATTACTGTCTCAACATTTTTTCCGATTTCAGCTGGATCGATATCGATATGTGCTACTTTTGCTTGTGGTGCAAAATGCTGTAAACTTCCCGTTAATCGATCATCGAATCGTGCTCCAATGTTAATTAACAAGTCACATTCATAAATCGCCATATTCGCCGCATAATTCCCATGCATCCCAGCCATTCCTAGTGATAATGGACTTGAGCCCGGATAACTTCCTAATCCAAGCAACGTCGTCGTGATTGGTAATTCGTATCGCTCGACAAATTGTTTTAACTCTGCCGAAGCATCTGCAAATAAGACACCTGCACCGGCAAGTACGAGTGGCCTTTTCGCCTGTTCGATAGCTTCAGCCAACTTCGTAATCTGCAATGGATTAGGCAGTTCCGTAGGCTGGTAACCAGGTAGATGCATCGTTTGATCATATTCGCCTGTCGTTATTTCTTGGGAAATATTTTTTGGAATATCGACAACGACGGGCCCCGGTCGACCTGTAGTAGCGATATGAAACGCCTCTTTTACAATTCGTGGCAATTCGGATAATTCTTTAATTTGATAATTGTACTTTGTAATCGGAGTCGTAATTCCCATCACATCGGACTCTTGAAATGCGTCTGTGCCAACAACACTGCTTGAAACTTGCCCGGTAAAAATAACGAGTGGCAATGAATCCATCATCGCATCCGTAATTCCTGTAATGAGGTTCGTTGCTCCTGGTCCGGATGTAGCGAAGACAACGCCCGGCTTTCCCGTAGTTCGTGCATAACCTTCTGCTGCATGAATAGAGCCTTGTTCATGGCGTGTTAAAATATGATCAAAAGCTGCTTTTTTCCGGTATAATGCGTCATAAATTGGGAGTACGGCACCACCTGGATAACCAAAAATGGTGTCTACATTTTCATCAATCAACGATTGTATTAATAAATCAGCACCTGTTTCCACATCTTGAACAACTGTCATCTCTGTTTTTGCCTCAACCTTCAATGCTATATGCCTCCTTGAATAATTATGTTATGAAATAAACCTCATCCAGTCGTTAAGTAACTGAATGATGAATAATCGTACGGTTCAGTCAACCATTGTTCAATAAGGAATACTCCCCCCGATGAATAATTATTTAGCAGTAGCTCAATTCTTTCGATGAACGGAATGAATACTACTCGCTAGAGGCGGTCCCAAATAGAAAAAGGCTCTTTTCATCCCATACCTCTGCATATTTACAGAATAATAGGGGTGAAAAGAGCCTTCCTTTCACGGTACCACCCGATTTTATAGCATCCTTCCGGAATGCTATCTCACCGGCTATAACTAGCCAATTTTGATAACAGGTGAAGAGAGTTCACCTGACCGAGCCTAATAGGATGAGCCATTCAGCACGGCACTCGGGGACGATGTCAGAACAAAAATGTATTTCCGAGCTTTCAGCAACCTCGGATCTCTGTGAATACAATGGTATTTGTTCCTTTATTCCCGTCATCATGTTAAACATTTTCCAATTGAATGAAAATTATTTATACAATCGAATCAACTTCCATCGTTTGAAACGGAACGTGGTTGATTTCTAAATGATATTGCCGTTTATCATATAACGTTTACGCGAAATGGTCAATACCTATTTTGAAAGTTTTTCGATACTTTTGATTAGTCGATTCTTTTGGATACGCTTACATGTGCATGGCAATAAGGAAGTGCGAATGACAATTTCTTTTTTTACAAATTTGTTACAAATTACGAAAAAATCTTTTGAGGGGTACAAATGTTTTTTTTGAGAGGACAATGTTCGTGAAATTACAAAAAATTAAAATAGCCTCGGTTATAATCCGAGGTTATTTTTACAACTTTGCGATTTTGACACAGATTGTCGAATGGAAAATCACACAATTCACCGTTGTTCTTAACCGCATCTGTACGGAAGTAGACGTGCGTAGGTGTTAGGACGGGAGGCGAAACGACTATTCCGTTTTTAACAATGCTAAAAGAACGGAGCGTTTCTACTCTGGCACGATGACGAGTACATCTCCGTCCAATTGACGATTGATAACGCGATCTTCGCTTATGAAACATCACGCAATACACTTTCAAGAATCGTTACCGCCTCATTCATTTCTTCCTTAGAAACAGTTAACGGAGGTAAAAGACGAATTACACTCTCTCCAGCACCTAAGACGAGGAGTCCTTTTGAGATGAGAAGGTTGATTATAGAGGAAACATCCCCATTACAGACGATTCCAATCATTAACCCTTTACCACGAATATAATCCACTACCGGTAAGTGAGCTACTTTTCGCTTCAATTCATCTTGTAAGTATTGTCCTTTTTTTGTCACATCTTCTAAAAATTCATCTTGAAAAACGTTTTCTAACACAGCTTTCGCGGCAGCCATGGCAATTGGATTTCCACCAAAAGTCGTCCCGTGTGATCCTGGTCCAAAATGTTCATACAGACTGGAGCTTGCAATGATTGCCCCGACTGGAACACCATTACCTAGCCCTTTAGCAACAGAAATAATGTCGGGTGAAATACCGTAATGAGAATGGCCAAATGCTTTTCCAGTCCGCCCAACTCCCGTTTGCACTTCATCGACAATTAACAAAATTCCTTCATGCTCACATAATTGTTCAAGTTCTTTAAGAAACGTTTGCTCTGCCGGGATTACGCCCCCTTCTCCTTGAATCACTTCTAACATTACGGCAGCCGTATCCCCATCAACAGCTTCTTTTACTGCCGAAATATCATTATACGGAACATACTCAAACGTCTCAAGGACAGGTCCAAATCCTTGCTTTATTTTATCTTGACCAGTCGCTGCCATCGTTCCGAACGTACGACCATGAAAAGACTGTAAAAAAGTAATCACTTTTCTTTTTCCAGTTGCTTTCCGAGCTAATTTAAGAGCCGCTTCATTCGCTTCTGCGCCGCTATTACAAAAGAAAACGTGATCTCCACAACTGTTCTCAATCAACATTTGTGCTACTTCTTCTTGAATCGGCTGGTGATATAAGTTAGATACGTGCCAATATTTATTTAATTGTGCTTCTATCGCTTTTTGGACAGCGGGATGACGATGACCTAAATTACACACCCCAATTCCTGATCCAAAATCAAGGTATGTTTTTCCTTCGGTATCTTTAACAGTCGTCCCTGAAGCCTGGGCAACTTGTAGATCGAAACGTTTATACGTTGGTAATAAAACAGTCATACTATACAACTCCTACTGATTTTTTTATAATAGTTCCTGCAAACTCTTTCCTTTCAACGGGATAAGCCTGTTGCCCATCGACGATCAGCACTTCTTGCAAATCTTCGCTTAAACATTGAACAGCCGCTTTCACTTTCGGAATCATTCCTCCGTGAATCGTTCCTTCTGTTATCATCTGTTCAATTTCTTCATCCGTTACACATTTTAATAACCGATCATTATTCATAATTCCAGGAACATCTGTAACAAAAATTAATTGTTCTGCCTGCATCGCTTTGGCGACTGCCCCTGCTGCTGTATCCGCATTGATATTGTATCGCTCTCCATCTTCTGAGATTGCAACAGGGGCAATAACAGGCACCACTCCTGAATTGATTATTTTTTTAAGAAAAGTAACATTGACATTTGTCACTTCTCCGACATATCCGTATCGTTCAAAATCTTTCGGTTTCGCTGTTAACAAGTTAGCGTCTGTACCACATATTCCAATTGCTTGAAGACCAGTGCGATTAACTCTGTTTGCAATATCATTATTGATTTTCCCCGTTAAAACCATCTCGACAACATCCATCGCTTGCTTACTCGTCTTCCGTAAACCGTCAACGAATTCAGACTTAATCTGCAAGCGATTGAGCATTTCCTGAATAGCTGGACCACCACCATGGACGATAATTGGTTGATAGCCGTTTTTTTGCAAAGCAGAAATATTTGTAAAAAAACGATCAGGAAGCTGCTGCATTGTACTTCCTCCACATTTCAGTACGATAATCCCTTTCAAATTGATCCTCCTTGATATGACTTTACCTATTATTTTTCATATAACTTATTTAATCGATTGAATCGAACAGACGAACATTGTATCGTAAACGATGTTCTGTACCATTACGTGCGATAACTCGCATTGATTTGCACATAATCATATGTTAAATCACAACCCCAAGCTTTACCACCTTCAGCTCCGACATGTAAATCTACCGTTATTTTTACAAAATCATTGCGCAAACGTTCAAAAACTTCTTTTTCATCATAAGTAACTGGCTTACTTTCTTTAACTAAAGCAACATCTCCAATAAAAATATCAATTGTGTTAGGATCAATCGTCGCTCCACTATAACCGATTGCTGCTAAAATCCGCCCCCAATTTGCATCCGCTCCGAATACAGCTGTCTTCACTAAAGATGATCCGACGATTGATTTTGCCACTTTAATAGCTTCCCGACGGTTTTTAGCACCATTAACTTCAGCTTCAATCAAAGTTGTAGCCCCTTCTCCGTCACGAGCAATCATTTTCGCTAAATCTTCACAAGTTCGATGTAACATCTCCATAAAAACAGACCAATCTTTATGTTGGGGTGTCAGCCTTTCGTTGCCGGCATGACCACTAGCCATAGCGAGTACCATATCATTCGTTGATGTATCTCCATCAACTGTAATACAATTAAACGTTTGGTCGGTAACCTGTCGTAGCGCTTGTTGAAGTACATCTGAGTCAATCGCTACATCTGTTGTCACAAAAGCAAGCATCGTAGCCATATTCGGTGCAATCATTCCCGACCCTTTCGCTGCCCCAGCAATCCGAACTTGCTTCCCATCAATCGTTGCTTCATAACCCGATGATTTGTTCACTGTATCTGTCGTCAAAATGGATTGATTAAACGCCTCAGCATCATTCGGATCCTTACCTAGCTTTAAGCTTTTGATTGAAGGGATAATTTTATCCATCGGCATCTCTTCTCCGATGACACCTGTTGAACCTACAGCGATGTGATGTTCTTTAATTGAAAAAGTCTTTGCAACTTCATTCCGCATCGCATAGGCATCTCTCTCACCTTTCTCACCTGTGCATGCATTCGCATTACCGCTATTGACGATAACTGCTTGTAACTTTCCTTCTACACCGATGCTTTCTTTTGTCACCTTGATTGGGGCTGCTTGAATGTTATTCGTCGTATACATCGCTGCAGCAGTTGCTGGCACGTCACAAACAATTATACCTAAATCATTTCGTTTTCTTTTCACTCCTGAATGGATCCCAGCAACTTGAAACCCTGCTGGTGATACAACCGATCCATCATTCATTTTTTTAATTTTGTTTTTGATGACTGTCATTTATTTCTCTCCCTTCAGATGATGTAGAGAAGTAGTTTACGGTTGGGCTCACGGATAAATAGGTACAAATGCTAACCCCGTTTTCTCATCCATCCCTAGCATTTTATTCATATTTTGTACAGCTTGACCGGCAGCACCTTTGACTAAATTATCAATGACGGAAACAATTGTAATTCGTTGGGTCCGTTCATCATACGCTAAACCAAGATCACAAAAATTCGATCCAGCTACTTCTTTCGTACTTGGAAACACACCTTTTTCTCGCACTCTCACGAAATATACATCTTTGTAACTCTCCATATATAAATTATAAATTTCATCGAGATTCGTTTCTTTCATTGCATCGACATAGATTGTCGCCATAATCCCTCTCGTCATCGGCACTAAATGTGTACTAAATGTAATCGGTTGGATCGCATCATTCCAGCTGACTAACATCTGTTCGATTTCTGGAGTATGTTGGTGAGCATTCACTTTATATATTTTCGTACTTTCATTTGTTTCTGAGAAATGGGACGTTTCTGATATGCCACGACCAGCACCGGAAACACCTGATTTTGCATCAACAATAATCGAGCTTGGATCGATCAATTCACTCTTTACCAATGGTGCCAGACCGAGTAATGTTGCCGTCGGGTAACAGCCTGGATTCGCAATAAAATCCACTTGTTGTAAGTCTTCCTCCACCCATTCGGTTAATCCGTATACTGCCTTTTTCAACCATTCGTAATCTCCTGCTTCTTTTCCGTACCATGATTTGTACATTTGGCGATCTTTCAAACGAAAATCACCTGATAAGTCAATCACTTTTAATCCTCTAGCGAGTAATTTAGGAGCCAGCTTTGCTGAAACCCCTGATGGCGTCGCGAGAAAGACGAGATCGACTTCCCTTTGTAATATATCAACGTCTATATCTTCCAACAGTAAATCTGCCACTGTCTGCATATGTGGATAACTATCGATCATCGGTGTTCCATGTCTGCTGGAAGAGTGAACGGAATAAATCGCAACGTCTGGATGTGCCTGCAATATGCGAACTAATTCGGCCCCTCCGTATCCTGTTGCTCCTATAATTGAGACGTTCATGTTACTCCTCCTTTAAATTTCTATATAGACTCTATTATAAAATGTATAATAATAAAATCAAGTGCATATTTATTAATTTGTGTAGGCGACCTGTCGTTAAGGTGAAGGAAAAATTGTTTTATTATACATTTAGATGAATATGTATACGTGGATTTCACGCTTGCTGTTCATTGACATCACTACCTAGTAACGGATTAACAAAAACGTTAATCCTCTCGCTGAATAAAAGACACCGCTATGATACATGCGGTGTGATCATTAATATGATTGTTTACATCGATAATTTATTCACATACACCTATGCGTGAACATTTATGGTATGAAATATATGGCTGACTATATAAGTCTAGGCTAATTTATTATGAGAAATAGTACCCTTTACTGGATTATGTAGCCAAAATAGGCCTTGAAATAAGGTCAATCCTATTTTAATTCCATTTACAATTTTCATTTATCAATTATTTACGAGAAACCCATTCGGCTCTCTTCAATCAGACAACTTCTTCTCAACTTCTTCCCCTTATTGTATACGAGAACGAAGAGGAAAAACCATCCTTATTTTGCTTCATCCTCGTCTCAAGACGGAGCTCTCCTTAAGTCTTTCCGTTTATCTAAATAAATGAAAACTTCTAAACAGATCATCCCGATAAAAAAACCAGAAACAATATCTGTTACATAGTGGACATTAATAATAAATCGGCTTAGACCGATGAGCAAAACGATGAATCCAAAGCTCATTTTTATAAATATCATCCACCCCGATGAATGAAGCTTTTTTACAATAAAATAGGCAACTAATCCATAACAGACAAGCGAAATCATCGCATGACCCGATGGAAAACTATACCCTTTCGCATGTAAAACAGCTGACAAAGTCGGCCTTTCTCTAGCTACGATATATTTAATCGCTTGATTGAAATAGTGCGTGAATAACGTTCCCCCACTCAACAATAAAGCAGGAAACCAATCTCGATACATCCACCAAAAACAAAGGGCCATCACAATCGTAAAAGGAATTAAAAACGTTCTTGAGCCAAAAGTTGTTATCGTTCGAAAAAAGGTGTACCAATGCGTGTCGGCCATCGACAGAGGAAAAGCTCTCGTCCATTGATCAACGAATGGTACTTCATCGTTTATAATTTTAATGACCCAGACCCCGATGAGCAAGAAGAACAGGATGGCTATCCATATTTCTACGTTCCTCTGTTTTTTCATTCGATAAACAACTCCTTTCTTGAATAGCACTATAAATGTTAATGTTTGAACTCTTTCCAAGTAGGATACAACCATTATAAAGAATTGAATGAGGTCGTTTTTATGATTCAAGATGAAACGATTAACCGATGACTTGAAGAATTAGCATAGGAGTACAGTGTGTCGCTGTCATTTCTAAATTCGAGCGTCCCACACACGTAAACCTTTCTTCAAAGCGAAAATTATGGATGAACTTAATATGCGCATTCTTTTATTGTTTGATAAGTGATATAATTATTAGAAAAGAAAGATAGGAGGATCAATTATGCGTGAGAAGATTCATCAAACGATTGATCATCTTTTTCCAGAAATGGTCGACATTCGACGTCATCTACATCAATACCCGGAATTATCTTTCCAAGAATATGAAACAGCTCGCTACATTGCACAATATTATAAAAAACTAGGTATCCCTTATAAAACAGGCGTTGGAGGAAATGGAGTAATCGCTACATTAAAAGGAGAACAACCAGGAAAAACGATCGCCCTTCGTGCTGATTTCGATGCCTTACCGATTCACGATGAAAAAGATGCCCCTTATCGCTCCAAGGTCGATGGAGTGATGCATGCTTGTGGACACGATGGACATACAGCTACATTACTCGTCTTAGCTAAAGTTCTTAAGCAATATAAAAATCTTTTGCCTGGTACAGTTGTATTTCTTCATCAACACGCTGAAGAATATGCCCCAGGAGGAGCGAAACCAATTATACAATCAGGGACCCTCGATGACGTCGATGCTGTCTTTGGTACCCATTTATGGGCCACCGTACCCGTTGGTAAAGTCCAAACATCTAAGGGTGCTTTTATGGCTGGCGTCGATCGTTTCAAAATTACACTTCAAGGTCAAGGTGGTCACGGTGCCCATCCACATGAAACGAAAGATGCACTCGTCATCGGAGCACAGTTAGTAAACCAATTACAACAAATTGTCTCGAGACGCTTAAATCCATTAGACACAGCCGTTGTTACAATCGGAAAATTCGAAGCTGGAACGGCTTTCAACATTATTAGTGACAAAGCATATTTGGAAGGTACAGTCCGTTATTTAAAGACAACGACTCAGGAACGAATTATAGATGAAATGGAAAAAATAACGAAAGGGCTTTGCGTCGGTAATGATATGACGTACACACTTGAGTATGAGAAAGGCTATCCACCCCTGGTTAATCATGAGGACGATGCTGAACTCGTTCTACAATCAAGCCGTCACGTAGCCGATGTTTATGCCGCTGAAGAAGTTCCACCTGTAATGAGTGGTGAAGACTTTGCTTACTACACAATCGAAAAACGAGGGGCATTTTTCTTCACGGGCGCACAAAAGGAAGGCCATCCATACCCACATCATCATCCAAAATTTGATATCGATGAGCGAGCACTCCCCATCGCTGCGAAGTTACTCATAGAAACATATTTTGCGTATCAAGAAAAAGCCTCCACAACTCATTCGTAACGATGCACAGTCTCTTCCTTAAGAAAGAGCTTTTATAAAGTGAAAGGCTATTCACTTAAAGTAGCCTTTCCTCTAACTTAACTTATTTTTCACATAACCATTTACGAATAAATAATTAAAGATCAATCCACCGATCAACATGATGACAAATCCTACAGCGTTCTGAATGAAAACGAATAATAGCGCAAAAATAATGACTTGAACATTCGTCAATAACATCATCCATCGTGTCAATGCCAATTGACGTCTGTCGTCATCAACTGGATAAATGTCGAGCCACATCACTGTGCGATGGTGATGAAATAACGTCATCATTTGGAAGCTACTCATATATAAAAACAACATTCCTAAAATAATTTTGATCCAGACGTTTGGAATGATGAAGATGACAATACTTCCGATGACGACTAAACGCACATACATCCCTAAATAATCACCACTACGGATAAATGTAATGCGATACAAATAATCATACGTATACTTGTTTGCAAAAGGAATCTTATGAACGAACGACACGAGCCAATCTCGTCTTTTTACAGGCTTTTTCAGATGGGGAACATCTGTAAACATATTCGCGAATCGATAAAATGATTGCAACCGTTGGTGATCTTTTTCCACTAATACGTCCCAAGCCACTCCAGCTTGTTTCCGAGCGAATGTATAATCGTATAAAAAGACAAGTATAAATAAAACGGTAACTAAACGAGCCCACAACATATCTCCGCGAATTAAAAAATAAAAAACGACAATCGGTATTATAAAGCGTATCATTTGATCGGTGTAACGAATTCGTTTATCTCTAATTTTAAGCATCCACCAGTTCGCGAGTAAATTCCACGCTTTAAAAATGAGAACAACAAGAGCTGTTAGTAAATACGTACTCCCCGACCGATCTGGATAAATCGTAAAATACAACGGTCCCATCACTGCAACAGCGAGTACAACGATATATAGTTGGCTGACAAAGCTGTAAAGGAGTGCACTTCGAAAATAGGGTTGCATCCGGTGTTCCGTCATTGTCAGAAAAACGAGATCTGGTTCTTTGAGAAACGTCCGAACAGGACTGTTACTGACGACAAACCCGAAGATAATACTCATGACAACAGCTCCTGGAAAATGTTCGGGAATCTGTGCTAACCACCTTTGATAATAAATCGCTAACACCGTTAAGAAAAAAAAGATAGCAATTGCTGTATGTCCATTCAGGATGTACTGAAGATAGCGCTTAGACTCTTGTATATGTGTTAATAATCTCTTTTTGAACAAAGCGTATGCATCAAACATGGCGCTCTTCCTTTGTCAATTCAATATATAAATCATCGAGAGACGCCTTTGGCATATTGAATTGTTCTCGTAACTGATCTAACGTCCCAATTGCCCTCGTCTTTCCTTCATGTAAAATAACAAATCGATCGCAGTAACGTTCCGCTGTAGCTAATATATGTGTCGACATCAACACACCTGCACCCTTTTGTTTCATCTGTTCGATCCATTGTAAATACGATCGAATACCTAATGGGTCTAATCCTACAAAGGGCTCGTCCACGACATAAAGAAGTGGCTCAATTAAAAACGCACACATAATCATAACCTTTTGACGCATCCCTTTCGAAAAATGAACTGGAAACCACTTCAATCGTTTTTCCATTCGAAATTCTTCCAATAAGGGTTGTAATCGTTTTTCAAATGTTTCTTCTGACAGATTATAAGCCATTGCCGTCAAGCGTAGATGTTCATATAAGGTAAGTTCATCATAGAGAATGGGAACTTCAGGTATATAGGACATTTGGCTACGATATGTTGTCGGATGTTTTTGAAATGTTTGACCATTTACAGAAATCGTTCCTTTTTTCGGTTCCATTAATCCAATTACATGTTTAATCGTCGTACTTTTACCAGCACCGTTTAAGCCAATTAACCCTACAATTTCTCCCGGTAAAACATCAAAGGTAATTCCGTGTAAAACATTTTTATGCGTATATCCACCATGCAAATTACGTATTTGCAACAAAGGTTTCACTAATTTTTCCCCCTCGTTTCTTCTAGATAAAATGTTATCATTTTTTTATATGAAAACCAAAATAAATCACTACCTTTATTTCGACACCATTTGTAACAAAAAAGTGTATATATGATAAACAAAAGCCCATACTAAACGTGAGGAAAGAGAGATTGTTTACTTTAAACCGTAAGAGGTGCGAGTAGAGTATCATCTAATGGCTTGAGTGCATTTGTGGTCGATGTAATGCAACTTAAAGCGTTACGACCAAAATGCTTTTTGTAAAATGGTTAACGGTTGTTGTAACGACGAACCATTTCAAAATCAACACATTAGATGCAATCTCGATTTCCTCTTAAGGCAGACCTCATTCACCTCGAATGAGGTCTGTTTCTACTGTCTAAATATGTTTATTTATCGGAATACTTTACAAAATGAATCATTTCTTTATACAATAGAGGTAAAATACCCCACAAGGAGATGTCATAATCAATGAAACATGAAAACTGCCTATTTTGTAAAATTATTGACGGAGAAGTTCCATCCGCAAAAGTGTACGAAGATGAAGATGTCTATGCTTTTCTAGATATAAGTCAAGTAACGAAAGGTCACACACTCGTCGTCCCGAAAAAACATACACAAAATATTTATGAAACACCTAAAAAAGTCGCTAAAAAGCTATTTGCTCCTGTTCCAAAAATTGCAAACGCAATCAAAGAGACGTATCAACCTGTCGGGTTAAACATACTTAACAATAATGAAATTCATGGAGATCAAACAGTCTTTCATTTACATTTCCACCTCATTCCACGCTATGGTGAAGATGATGGGTATTCAACAAAATGGATAACTAACCAGGATAAGTATACACCAGAAGAATTACAACAGATCGCTAAAGAAATTAATAATAACTTGGACGACTAAGGAAAAATTACAATAAATATTTTTCAGTAAACATGTAAATTTTCCTTTTTGTTTCTATTATTTTTTGGTATACTTAAGATACGTTCCGCAACTGACCGTTCGTGTACAGTTAGGAACAAGTAGAGTTGAGATGAGCAGAGAAGAGGAGAGATTAACAAGTGAATATTCGAACAGTCATTACGTTAGCCTTATTCGTAGGTATAGGTGCAGTTTTGCATACCGTCGTTCCACCTATTTTATTCGGAATGAAGCCAGATATGTTGCTATCTATGATGTTCTTAGGCATCTTATTTGTACCACAACCGAAATATGTAATCATTTTATCGATTACGACTGGTATTGTTTCCGCCTTAACAACTGGAGTGCCAGGTGGACAAATCGCTAACATCATTGATAAGCCGATTACTGCATTTTTATTTTTAGGACTATTTCTTCTTATGAGAGATAACATTCACGGAAATATTGTTGCCCCACTGCTGACAGGCATCGGTACAATGATTAGTGGAACAATTTTTCTAACAGTTGCACTTTATATCATCGGATTGATGAACGGTAGTTTTATACCACTTTTTGTAGGAATTGTCCTGCCTGCTGCAGCGGTTAACACACTTGTGATGGTTATTCTCTACCCTATTGTACAAGGGATTATTAAGCGGACAAAACCATTGACAACATAGACAAATAGATGAATCCAACAACTCTATCCTCTGACAGTACTGTCAGAGGATTTTTACGAATAGCGAATCTGTGACCCATCAATGACTCATACATAACAAAAGTAACATCTCTTTTCAACGCGTTTACATTGTGCATATATGCAAACTTAGCATTTAAGTATAATTGTATTTAAACTTAGGGAAAGGAGTAAATAAACATGGCCAAAAGAAAATCTCTTTTACTCGGTATTTTAGTCGGGAGTACAGTAGGTGCTACCATCACATTGTTAAGTGCACCTTCTTCTGGAAAACAACTGCGTCACAATATAAAGCTACAAGGAATCGAATGGAAAACGACATTGGAAAAAATGAAAGAAGAAAGCCTCCGTTTAAAAAATCAAATTGTACAAACGTCTAAAGAAGGCGCCGTCTTAATGAAAGACTTAACACGAGATATGAAAAATTCAGTTGTCGAATGGAGAAAAACAGTCGAACCTCACCAAGAAAATATTTACGAATATCTCGAGCAAATCGAATCAAGCTTGAAAGCTTTAGAAGAAAAAGTTCAGAAGAAATCGTAAAAATGTCGAAAAAAATGAAAGCAAATAAAAAACAATCAACTCATAGCGATGAGCTGATTGTTTTTTAATTTCATGTTTACTAACGTAACATGTACAGCGTAAAGAGCACGTCAACACTCTGATGAGTATTTTATTTAGGAGGTTCAAGCTCTTCAATCGAGTCAATGTCCATATAACTAGGAACGACTAAGCCAATTTTAGCACCTTCTAAGTTTTCACCGAGATCCTCAAAATCATCTTTGTATTGTTCATAAAAATCTTTATGTGTAATGGGTAGCCAAGCTGCAAGTGTGGCATCCCCGTCCCCATTAGCAATCGACTCAAATACAACGGCAACATCAACAGGCGTGACCGTCACATCAAATCCCTTTTGCTCCATGACCTCTTTTACAACACTAGATGATGCCCGCTCAGAATCCCATGGAGTAGAGACGAGTTCAATTTTCTCACCGTCAACGCTTTCTACCCCATCTGTCCATTCAGCAACTTTCTCAGGATGATCTTCCACCCAACGCTTGGCAACTTCATCAATTTCATCACCTGTCTCTTTTGCTTCATACATAATACTTTCCATATCTTCTACGTTCCAATTAAACTGATCTATTAATCGATAAGCATTTGGTTTTTCCTCTTTTAGTCCTTTTCGAGCCAACGTTTTAATTTGTTCAGCACCGCCGTATATCTCTTTCGGGTCTTCTAAATATTTTAAATCAGGGTGTTTAGCAAATGTCCAATGCGGATTCCAACCGGTAATAATAATCGGCTTTTCTTTCTCTATCGCTTGATCGAGTTCCGCAGCCATCGCAGCTGTTGAAGATAACTCAACATTCCAACCTTCTAAATTATCATATTCTTCAATAGCCTTCTCTGTCGTTACTGATATTCCAGCTCCAGGTTCGATTCCGGTAATTGTATAATGAACTGCTTCACTGTAATTTTCGGTTGAATTATGATCTGTAGATCCCTTATTTGGATCACTGTCATCGGAACTACACCCGGTCATAAAAATGGCCACGACAAGTCCTACAAATAGACTCGTTTTTTTTAACAGTACTTTATAATCATTCATCGATTAAAATCTCCCCATTTATACTTTAAAACTTTTTTCCTGCATTTCATTTTTCAAAACCGTTTTCTGTATGAAAGGCTGAACCGTCATCTCAACCAGCCTTTTAATATATAATTATTTAGTCTTTAAGTCTTCAATCGAGTCAATGTCCATATATTCAGGAACGACTAAGCCAATTTTAGCACCTTCTAAATTTTCACCGAGGTCGACGAGTTGATCTTTATACTGTTCGTATAAATCACCATGTGTTGCTGGTAACCAAGCTGAAACCATACCATCCGCTTCACCGGTTGCTACCGATTGCCACATCACTGCATTGTCAAGTGGAGTAACTGTTACAGCGAAGCCTAAATCCTCTAGCACTTTGGCGACAACGTGTGTAGAAGAAACTTCAGAATCCCATTCAACGTATACGAGCTCGATTTCATCGCCATCTGCTTCCTCTACGCCTTCTGTCCATTTTGATACTTTGTCACTATTTTCTTCTACCCAATTTGCTGCAGCATCTTCAGGGCTTGTACCCTCCTGGATATCGAGCATGACAGATTCCATATCTTCTTTCGTCCATGAGAACTGATCCAATAGTTTGTACGCATTTGGCATATCATCATCTAAACCTTCACGAACCATTGTAGAAATAATTTCTTCTTCACCAAAAACGCCTTGCGGATCGTCTAAATATTTCAAATCATATTTAGCAAATTTCCAATGAGGAGACCAACCTGTTACGATAATCGGTTCTTCATTTTCAATTGCTTCACCTAAGGCAGTGGCCATTGCACCGCTTGATGAAGCTTGTACTTCCCAGTCCTCTAACTCATATTCTTCGACGGCATTTTCCGCAGCTTTAAACACACCTGCACCCGGTTCAATACCAGTGATTTCATAATTCATTTCCTCACCAAATGATGCACCATCGTCACCATCAGCCGTCTGATCTTCATCACCATCAGAACCGCCACAACCAGCGACAACTAATGACAACGACAGCCCAGCAACTACGCCTAGTCGTTTCCAACTCCAATTCAACATAATATATAAAACTCTCCTTTACAATAGTGATGTATATGGAACTTTTCTTGATGAAAAGGTACCATCCGTATCTTTGGTTAAGCTTTTGATTGATCGGTATTCATCTTTTGAGTGAAACGATCAATGATAATCGCTAAAATAACAATGCCAATTCCTGCTACAAATCCTGTACCGACTTGAGCGCGTTGCAAGGATGAAAGCACTTCTCTACCGAGTCCTGGTGCACCGATCATCGAGGCTGTAACAACCATCGATAAAGCAAGCATAACGGTTTGATTAATGCCTGCCATAATTGTTTTCCGTGCCATCGGTAATTCTACTTTAAACAACTTCTGTGTACTGGTACTACCAAATGCTTCTGCCGCTTCAACCAATTCTTTAGATACTTGCCGAATTCCAAGATTTGTAAATCTTACTGTTGGTGGCGTTGCAAAAATCAATGAAGCAAATACACCGGGAACCATACCAATCCCAAAAAATGCGACAGCTGGAATTAAATAAACGAAAGCAGGCATCGTTTGCATGAAGTCCAAGATCGGTGTAATAATCGCCTCTGCTGTTCTACTTTTGGACATGAGAATTCCCGTTGGAACACCGATAATTACTGATAAAATACTTGCTACGATGACTAACGAAAGTGTTTCTATCATGTGCCCCCAGTAACCTTGGTTATAAATTAACCACAATCCGACAGCAGAAAATGTTGCTAAGCTGAACTTTTTTCCAGCTAGAAAAAAAGCAATTAGTGCAATAGCAATAATGAAAATAACCGGTGGAATCGCCGTTAAAGCTTCTGCTGTCCAGTCCATAAAGTTACCAAAATATTCTTTAATAAAATTAAATAGAAATGAAAACGTACTCGTCAACCAATCTGTAAATTGTTCTGTTTTTTCGGCAATTGGTATTTGAGGTGCAAAATCTAAAAGTTTATCAAGCATTATTTATATTCACTTCTCCTTCTCCAGCAAGCCCAGCAATGACGGCGCCCCGCACGAGTATACCTACTAACTTGCCATCTTCTACAACAGCAATCGGAATCGGGATATCATGTATTTTGTTAAAAATGTCTCTCATCGGCGTATCTTTATCGACTTTTTGGATGTCATCTCGAATAATTTCATCGAGCTTAAAATCGTTTTTAATGGCTTTCAACGCATCCTCAGCTGTCACATATCCTTTTAAATTACGCTGTTGATCGACAACTAAAATACTTGATAACCCTTCCTCACGCATCCGTTCCAAAGCGACACGTGGTCCATGTCGTTCAATATTAATTGTTTCTGGTCGTTTCATAATATGTTGTGCGGTTAACACTTTCGATCGATCGACATCTTCGACAAACCTCTCCACGTAATCATTCGCTGGATGAACTAATATTTCCTCAGGGGTTCCGACTTGAACAATTTCCCCATCACGCATCAACGCAATCCGATCACCTAGACGCAAGGCCTCATCCAAATCATGCGTTATAAACAAAATTGTTTTTTTCATTTTCGCTTGTAAATCCATCAATTCATCTTGCATCTCTTTTCGAATGAGCGGATCCAATGCTGAAAAAGCTTCGTCCATGAGCAGTACTTCGGGGTCATTTGCTAAAGCTCTAGCTAAGCCGACACGTTGTTGCATTCCACCGGATAATTGACTCGGTTTTTGGTGTGCATACTTCCCTAATCCTACGAGATCCAATGCTCGTTTCGCTTTTTTCTTCCGTTCCTCTTTCGGTACGTTTTGTATTTCTAAGCCGAACTCTGCATTTTCCAAAATCGTTCGATGAGGAAAAAGTGCAAAACTTTGAAATACCATCCCTAACTTTTCTCGACGCACTTGACGTAAAGACTTTTTATCCATTTTTGATAAATCTTCACCGTCAATGAGAATACTTCCTTCTGTCGGTTCGATCAAACGATTAATGAGCCGAATTAAGGTTGATTTACCACTACCTGATAAGCCCATGATGACAAAGATTTCCCCAGCTTCTACTGAAAATGAAGCACGGTTTACACCGACTGTATTTCCCGTTTTCTCTAAAACTTCATTTTTTGATAAACCTTGATCTAAAAGTTTTAATGTTTGTTTTGTATTTTTCCCGAAAATCTTTGTTAAATTTTTTACTTCGATGATGGGCACAACTTTCACCTCTTGTTAAATTTTTTATACCGTTACAACATCATTTCTATTTAAAATGATTCAGTCGAGCACTTTTGGCCGAACAATCTAATAGGACATAAGTGACAACATTTATGATGACTAGGAAAGCATATGACATATGTTCCATAATCCGAACGGTTAAAACCTACTGTATTACTATATAATGAGCAGCTATCCAATTCAAACGCTGTTTACCGTTAATTATGTTTATTTTGTACAAACAGTTTATACTGTATACTATTGCCGAATGATTTTCTTCTATTTCCTTTAAAATCCTCTAAAATGCAACACAATCATCCATTTCAAAACTAAATTCATTTCGTGTAACCTTAATATAGGAAAGATGTAGGGGGAATTTAATGGATACAGAAGACATTGAAAGCACTACATATAAAATGATTGGCACTTTTGCAAAAACAATTGAATGGTTTGATTTATCTCCTTTAGAAGCGAGGTTATTCGCTTATTTATATATCGCTGAAGATTCGAAAACATTAGATGACATGAGTGATGCTTTAGGAAAAAGTAAAACATCGATGAGTACGAGTATTAGAAGTTTATCGCAATTAAATCTTGTGAAGCGAGTATGGAAAAAAGGTTGTCGCAAAAATTTATATAAAGCGAACCGACAATTATTTAGAACCTTTATTACTTGTTATATGCACCGATGGATCGAGCATACGAAACAACAAAGACATTCCCTTAATCACCTTAAAAAACAGTTGGAACCGACTGAAGCAAAAATTCATCGTCAATTAGAGCAAATGATTACTTTTCATACAGATATTGAGAGGTTTATTGAACAGATGAAAGACGTCCAGCAAACCATTGAGTAATCCGACCATAATGATTTCCATTTGCTACGTATAGGTTTTACAATTTCATCATTTTTAATCAAAAAAACAAAGATGGCACATCGCCATCTTTGTTTCATAACTGTTCTTTTTTCGCATCTTCAATAATTTGCATAAATTCTTCCATCAGGTTTGGAAAATGACCTTCCTTTTTTAAAGCGTAAATCGTTTCTGTCGGATCTAACTTTTGATTAAGCATTCCTGCAAAATGGATTAGTAAAGAGGTAAAATCTAACAATCCTTCTTCCTTTTGTACCTTGTACATTTCATTTAACTGTTCTAATAACATGAATAATTCTTCATATTCTTGGGAGGACAAGTTATTGATAATAATCAGTTTAATGAATGGATATTGTTCGATATTCATCGTTTGTAATAATAATTGTAAATGGAAAGTAGTGTTTATGTGGCTCATATCCTATAATAATCGCCTCCTACTTCGAAACGTCACTCAAACGTGTATTTACCTTATTATACTCATATATATTTAATAAAGAAAGTACCATTGAACGATGTCTACATTCCTCGTCATCGTAAACAGTCCTTTCAAAAAAATGTGTCGTGCTCACTGTTCAGATAGCAAATATTTTGGTAAAGTTATATATAAGCAAGATTGGATTGATTTTGGTGGGAAAACGGACGAGCTCGTTCACCAATACGAAGCGTAGCGAATGGTAGCCTTTGATGATCAAATCGTAAAATATTTCATTCGTATTCTCCTCCGCTCGTAAAAGCAGTCTATTTTTACTCATTTTTTAAAGTAAGTTGTCCTGTTGTAAGGAGGGATTTCTTGACGGCTTTCTTTTATATATATGCATTATTCATATTATTCATTTTTAATTCCTTGACGTATAAGTTCTGTAGTACATTAGAAATGAATCAAAAAAGACAAGCAGGCGTTTTTCGTTTCATCAATATTATGATCCTCATTTTGCTCGTTTCATCTTACTTTAAGGTACTAAATGCTATGGTCGGATAAGCATAATTTTAAAAAAGCGTCCGTATTTCGTCTTTTCAATGATAGAGTTTCTAAAAAAGCTATATTTCTTTTCAGATGATATGGTATATTAACAACAGTGTATCATTATCGAATCTATTAAATTAGGAGTGTTAATTAATGAAAAAAATAGTAACGGTAGCAACAATTTTCATCGCCATCCTCGGTCTTGCCGCTTGTAGCTCAGGTAAAGCAGATCCAGATGTAGTTGTAGAATCTAAAGCAGGAGATATTACGAAAGATGAATTTTATGATCAAATGAAAGAACGCGTAGGTGAATCTGTTCTACAAGAAATGGTCACATTACAAGTTTTAGAAGATAATTATGAAGTTGACGAGAAAATGGTCGACAAGGAAATCGATTCGATGAAAGACGAATATGGTGACCAATTTGAATTAGTTCTTCAACAACAAGGTGTCGAAGATGAAGACGCATTACGTGATGTTATTCGCTTTAGTTTACTGTGGGAAGCTGCTGTATCTGAAGACATTGAAATTACCGAGGAAGAGCTTAAAGAAAAGTATAATCGCATGAAAACCGAAATCGAAGCCCAACACATTCTTGTAGAAGATGAAAAAGCAGCAAAAAAAGTTAAAAAGAAATTGGATAAAGGCGAAGACTTTGGCAAACTAGCGAAAAAGTATTCAACAGATGAAGGGACAAAAGATAATAACGGGGAACTTGGTTACTTTTCAACTGGAGACATGGTGAAAGAGTTTGAAGATGCGGCTTATGAAATGGAAGTTGGAAAAATTAGTGATCCAGTTGTCTCTGAGCATGGAGTCCATATTATAAAAGTAACGGACAAGCGTGAAACCGAAGAGGATATTGGCTCATTCGAAGATAACAAAGAGGATATTCACCGCGAAATCGTCAATCAAAAAGTTGATTTTACAGAGGCACAAAACAAGATCGACAGTTTAATGGAAGATGCAAAAATTGAAGTGAAAATTGATGAGTACAAGGACTTATTTAAAACAGGGCCTTCTGATAAAGAAGAAAAGGATGATAAGAAGGACGATAAAAAGGACGAATAATAGGGACGAATCCATCATTTAACAAAGAGCAGGGAGTTTGATTTTTCCATCACTCCCTGCTTTTTTAATTGGATGTATGCTCCTGCTTCTGTTGTTTATGGTGTCGTTCTTTTTCAATTCGTTCAATATAAATCTTACCTTCTTGCTCGATAAATTGTTGCTCAAGTTTCTTCTCAGCGCGCATCGCTCGATAGGACATATACCCACTAAAGAAAATAAATACAATCATCATAAATACCCACCAAGGAATTCCAAAAATCACGTTCAAACCTCCTTGTCCACCATGTCTATCATATGTATATGGTCAAGAGGAGGTAAAAATGACTGTTATTTATGAATCAATAAACGTCGGTTTGTAAAACGATCGATTTTCCATCGCAAAGAGACGTTCGGTAAATTCGCCTGGCTTTACTTGCTGTAAGGCACGATTCAACATATTCATTTTTGCATCGATCATGTCAATTAAATGTAATAATTCTGCCTCCTGAACTAATGGTCGTTTCGGGCTTCCCCATTCAGACTTTCCGTGATGACTTAAAACGAGATGTTGTAAAATCAACACTTCTTCACCATCTATGTTCAATTCCTTCGCCATCGTAGCTATTTCTTCAACCATTATTGGAATGTGACCGAGAAGCTTTCCTTCAACGGTATAAGTCGTCGTCACGACTCCAGATAATTCCTTAATTTTTCCTAAATCATGCAAAATAACTCCTGCATACAGTAAGTCTTTGTTAAGTTGCGGATATAACTTCACTAATTCACGAGCTAACGCCAACATGCTTACGATATGGTGTGCTAATCCTGAAACATATTCATGGTGATTTTTCGCAGCAGCTGGATAGATGAACAAAGGTTCCTCGTATTTTTTTACGAAAGCACGGACAATTCTTTGGATAGCCGAATTCTCCATTTCAAAAATAGCTTCGGTTATTTTTTCGGCTAAAATTTCTTTTGGAACAGGTGCTTTTTCCACAAAATCAGAAACTTTCACATGATCAGTTGGTTGTGCTAAGCGAATGGAAGCAATCCTCATTTGTGCTCGACCTCGAAACTGAGTAATGGCACCAGAAATATAAATGATTCGCTCGACAACGAAGATCGCTTCATCTTCTTTCGTAACATCCCAAAGTTTCGCTTCGATTTCACCAGTCGCATCCCGTAAAATCAACGTCAAAAATGGCTTGCCATTGCTAGCTATTCCTCTTGTCGCTTCCTTAATCAACACAAATCCTGCAAATGAATCGCCGATTTGGTGATTCCCGATGCCCGTTTTCATAAAATCCTCCTCTGATGATGTAATGGATTGTTTTTGTCATAAAAATAGAACATCAATCGGCATCTTTCGGTATGTATTCAAAGATTTTCCCCGATTGGATAACGCGGATAAACTTCATTAACCACGTATAATAATTTTGTGCATACCGAAGCCGTTCGATATCGTTATGAATCTTTTCAATTAATTGATTATCATTCGTCTGTTGTCTTAACAATATTAATTCTTCGATTGTTTCTTTTGCTTCTTCAATATTTGCTTCCGTATATTGACGCCAACGATTTCCGAATAAAGAAATAAAGGACTGATACCAATCTTCTTCGGCTTGATAAATGTCTTTTCGTACACCTTTTTTAAAAACAGATTCCACCATATTCATTTCTGCTAACGTGCGCACCCCTGTAGACATGCTCGTTTTACTCATTTTGAGTGCCTCACGCATATCATCCAATGTCATCGGATCATCTGAGAAATATAACACCCCGTACAATCTGCCAACAGATGGAGTTATTCCATACAACGTCATGTTCTTTGCAATGACTTGTATAAACCTTTCAATTGTTTGTTCATGTATGTCCCAATCTTTTAAACTTTTATCCTCAGACAATAGCTGTCCCTCCATGAGTGTTATTCATAGAAAATAACATCTTTTACGTAATCAATCAATAGACTATAGAGTTTCGAAAATAGATTCTTACTATTAAGTGCAACATGTAAACAATGCTTCATTTATAACTCAACATTTCATTCACCATATGCAGGTTCAAACGACTCGTGCAAATTGAGCACTTTTGCGGGATGGATATGCTTAACGATTTCTTTTTTACACGTAAACAAAATAACCTGCTGATGATCTGATACTTCTGTTACGATCTCAATTATCCGTTTCATTCGGATATGATCAAAGTTGATAAATCCGTCATCAATGATAAATGGTAAGCGATTTTCTGCACTCATCACCTCGCTCACAGCCATTCGTAAAGAAATATAAAGCTGATCAATCGTCCCTTGCGATAATTCATGAATCGTATATTGAAGATCATTGTGTGCTGTAACGAGAAATGGTTTCTTTTCACTCGGTGGATGCACTTGAACATACGCACCGTCTGTCAATATGTTAAAATATTTCGTCGTCATTTCAATGACTCGCTGCAAATATTTATCACGATAGAGACGTTTCGTTTCAACGAGCATTTCTTTTGCTGTTTTTAAAATAGCCCATTCTTTTGCTGTTTGATTGAACGTATCTTTTTCCATTTGGAACTGATGCATCAGTTGTGAATATGTTTCCGAAGATTCTAGCTTCGCCACATCAGCTTTAAGATTCGCTTTCCGTTGACGATAGTCGTCGAGTTCATTTTCCATCCTTTTGATCTCTTTTTCATAGTGTCGTTGTTCTAGCTCCAACTCATTTTCCTTTGGAGTTTGTTCAACGAGTTGTTGCCACTGTTCGGAAGTAAATAAGCGTGAAAAGCGGTTCAATATTGCTCTACACTCAGAACGTAATTGTTTTCTTTTTTCTAATTGGCGCTTTCTTTTATAAAATTCGTCTTCCGTGCTCACACCAACCATTTGAAAGAGCTGATTCATTTCTTCTTCATACGTGTGAATGTTTTGCTCGATTTTCTGTTGATAGCGTTGATTTTCCAAAAGCAATGAATCATATTGTCGCACTTGTTCTTCGAGTTGTTCCCATTCCGTTACGAAAGCCTCTATTTTCTCTAATTGAAGAGGAATCGGCCGTTTTGCATCTTTATCTCCTTCTTTTACAAATGTGTTGACAACCTTTTCATAAGAACGTTGTTTTTCTTCTAGATGTTTCAGTTCTTTTTCGTACGTTTCAATGTCTCGATACGTTTTTTTTAATCCGTTCAATACGTGATATAATTCAGGCCAATACTTTACTTCAACGGATTGTAGAAATGGATAATCGTCATGATATTCATTCATCTGTTGCTGTAAGCGACTATTTTTTTGTTTCCAAGCTCGCTCCTTTTCCTCGGCTTGCAATAGTTGAACATCGATAGATTTTAATTGCTCAGCCATTGACGATTGTTCATTCATCATATTTCGATCGATTGTCAATAACCGCTCTGCTTCTTCTATTTCCCTTAACCATTCGGGTGAAACGGAAGATTCAACAGGTGATGCAGTGATGATTTCGTCCATATTGCGAATCATTTTTCGTCCCCACAACCATTGTAATCCACCGACGATGGTAATCAAGATCGCTATGTTAAAAGCGAGTGATGAATGGAGCCAATGAGAAACAATCCAAAAGGCAAATCCACCGATTGCACTGAATATGAACAATCGATTATGCTTTCGCACACTCTGTTTCTTTTTGTTTGCCCATTGAACTTGTTTTTCATTTGCAGTCGCTTGCAACCTTCCTAAAAGGCTTTGTTGTTCATATTGTTCAATCATCCGTCGCAATTTCTTCGTTTGTTCGGGAGATAACCGACGGTTCGTTACTTCTTCGTATGTATCTTCCAAATGCTTCTTATTGCGAATGAGCGATTGTTGCTCATGTTGTAAATGATTGTATTCTAGAGCAAGTCGTTCAAGCTCGTTCTTTAATTCGTTCCACGTTTTTTCCAAATGAAATGGGAACGTTACGTGTGCTAAATCATCTCGCGTAAGACCGAGATTCAGTTCATCAAGTTCTGTATCGATTTGTACGTATCGCTTCGCCAACTGTTGTTTTCTTTCTTGGACACGGTTGTATAGCTCTTCATACGCTTGCTTTTTTCGTAAGATTTCGTGTGCTTCTTTACGGTTCGTAACTTGTTTCAACGTAGCTTTTATTTTCGCTTTTTTCTTCTTGTACGCTTGCTCATTCGTTTGTAAAACGGATAATTCACTTCGTAACGGTAATAGTTTATCTTTTAACAATTGAAATCGTTCGCTTCCTTGCTCAGGAAACGAGATGTCTTCTGGTAATTGTTGTAACTGTTTACGATATGAACGATATGCATAAACGTCTGGTAATGCTTGAAGTTGCTTTTGGACAAATAGTACTTTTTCTTTCTTTTTCCGTAATTGGTGTTGAATTTGCTCGATGTGATCGGTGAGTTGTATCATTTTTTCTCGTTTATGTCGATAATGCGATTCCTCTTTCTTAGCTGTCGATAGCGTCGTAAATAAATCATTGAGAACGTCAATTTGTTCGTTCATTACTGGCTTCTTTCCGTACGGTTTAAATAGCTCACCTATTTTGGTATCTAACATCTTTTCAATTTCATATAGATGTTTCGATCCGCTAAGTCCGATACCGAGCAAAGCTTCTCCGAGATCTTCTTCTTTCATGTTTGTAATTTGGACGAGGTCTTGCGCAGAAAATGAAAAAATGGACTGATAAGTTCGCCGATCGATCCCTTTTAATTGCTTTTGCAACCAACGTTCATCATATTGTTTTCCGTTTCTTGTATGACAGCGGGCTCTTCCGTTGTCTACATGGTCTAAACGGACAATCGTAACTTCGCCGATGTTTGCATCAAAAATCGTGAGCGAACCTCCCATCTGACTACTCGTTTTTGGACGATAAAACTTTCGCTGTTTCGGAGGAAGTCCGAACAAAATAAATAATATGAATTCCTGCAACGTTGATTTTCCGGATTCATTTTCTCCGTATATACAGAGCAATCGATTGTGTGCAAAGTCAATCGTATAATCGACCCACTTCCCAAAACCGTAAATCGTCAGCTTGCGAAATTCCAAGCTCACTCCCCCCTTCTACTCTTTCAATAAATGATACAATAATCGCTGATAAGCTTCTTTTTTGACCTTTTGTTCTTCTTCCTCTGATAACGGTAGTAAATACTTTCGTGCTTGGCGATGTTGAAATAATTCTTTAACATATGGCTGAATCGATGCTTTTTGAAACATTTTTGTTAATTCACCGGTAAAATAATCCCCTTCAAAAAAAGGAAACGCTGTCGATGCTGACTGGATGTCAACAGTATAGTCATAAATATAAAGCCAGTTTTTTTGGTGAAGGAAGGATTCATTGATGAACTCGATGAGATCCTCTACAAAATGATTTTCTTGCCACGCGATGGCCTGTTCATTTTCACCGTGAAAGGTTACATGAATAAGTTGCGGGAGATTCGGCTTCATCTCCTCTTGTAAAGTATGTGTTAGTAACCGCTCCAGTTGATGTATATGGCTACAGGTGGAAAGGTCAACTGTCAATGACTTGAATTCAATCGCTTGTGTAGGTATAAAGGATACATCGGTAGATGCTTCAGTCATCGTGACGTAATAACATCCCTTTTCACCACATTCTTTACGATGGCGACCTTGTGTATTTCCCGGATACACAACAAAGGGATCTTTCTTTAAAACTTCCCGTTCATGAATATGACCTAAAGCCCAATAGTCAAAGGGCTCTTTCGTAAGCTCACTTAACTGAAATGGTGCGTATGTATCATGGTCTGTATTTGTTGCCAAACTTCCATGTAAAGTGGCAATATGAAACGGAACGTGCTCGTCCTTTACATCATATTCAGCTACTTTGTTCTGTTGGACAGATGCATTCTCATAACTGAACCCATAAATGGTCGCTAACGGATGACCATTTTTCTCATAATTAAATTGGCGAACCGTTTCATCGGGAAAAACATGGACATTTTCAGGATATGTCATCGGGAAAATGTTCCCATTTAAATGATCGTGATTCCCATAAGACATATATACGGAAATATGATGGCGCTTTAGTTTTTCGAAAGCCTCTCGCAAATGAATTTGTGCTTGTAAACTTTGATTTTCATGATCAAACAAATCACCGACGATAAGAACGAAATCAACGCGTTTTTGTATCGCTACGGAAACGAGCCGATCAAGCGCTCTAAAAGTACTTTTTCGAATGTCATCAAAGATTTGTTCTGGAATATTTGCTAACCCTTTAAAAGGAGTATCTAAGTGCAAGTCGGCCGCATGAATAAATGATATTTCTTTCCGCACGAAAGCACCTCCTCATTATCTTTCTATTGTAGCAAAACAAAGATGCGAATGCACGTTCGTAAATAAGGATATTTTACCGAAAATGACTGGGAAAACAAAGAACGTTACGCAATTGTAAAAGGTATGAGTAAAATATTTACGGGGACATAATTGGAATATTCCTTCAATTTCAAGGAAATAAGAAGAGGACTCTCTCCTTTGATATAATAGTTTTTCACGAGAAAACAAAAAAGGAGGAGTCCTCATGAGTAATGATATCAA